>JODU01000001.1 GCA_000720845.1 Kitasatospora aureofaciens
GCCTGTGCGGGTTCGGGTGCGGGGTGCCTGCGGCGCCTGTGCGGCTCCGGTGGGGGGTGCCTGCGGCGCCTGTGCCGGTTCGGGTGCGGGGTGCCTGCGGCGCCTGTGCGGGTTCGGGTTCGGGGTGCCTGCGGCGGCCTGTGCGGGGTGGTGGGGGTGCGCGGTGCGCGGTGCGTTGTGGGTGGGTCGGGGCCGCGCCGGGGGGTGTCCGTCCTCGGAACGGCGCGGAATCGGTCGGCCACAGATCTACACCCGCGCCGGGTGTCGGCTACATGCGTGACACGTTTCGCTCGTACACCAGTCGCAGCCCCATCAGCGTCAGCCACGGCTCGTGCTCGTCGATGACCGAGGACTCGCCCAGCACCATCGGCGCCAGTCCGCCCGTCGCGATGACCGTCACGTCGTCCGGGTCGTCGGCCAGCTCGCGGGCCATGCGGTTGACGACGCCGTCGACCTGGCCGGCGAAGCCGTACACGATCCCGGACTGCATCGCCTCGACCGTGTTCTTGCCGATCACGCTCCGCGGCCGGGCCACCTCGATCTTGCGGAGCTGGGCGCCCTTGACGCCGAGCGCCTCGACCGAGATCTCGATGCCGGGGGCGATGACGCCGCCGATGTACTCCCCGCGCGCGCTGACCGCGTCGAACGTCGTCGCGGTACCGAAGTCCACGACGATGGCCGGGCCGCCGTACAGCTCGACCGCGGCGACCGCGTTGATGATGCGGTCGGCGCCGACCTCCTTGGGGTGGTCGGTGAGGATCGGGACGCCGGTCTTGACGCCCGGTTCGACGAGGACCGCGGGGACGTCGCCGTAGTAGCGGCGGGTGACCTCGCGGAGTTCGTGGAGGACCGAGGGGACCGTCGCGCAGATGGCGATGCCGTCGATGCCGTCGCCCAGCTCGTCGCCCAGCAGCGGGTGCATGCCCATCAGTCCCTGGAGGAGGACCGCCAGCTCGTCGGCCGTGCGGCGCGAGTCCGTGGAGATGCGCCAGTGCTCGACGATGTCCTCGCCGTCGAAGAGGCCGAGGACGGTGTGCGTGTTGCCTACGTCGATCGTCAGCAGCATGGTCTACTCCGCCGCTCGCAGGTCCAGGCCGATGTCCAGGATCGGGGAGCTGTGGGTGAGGGCGCCCACGGCCAGGTAGTCGACGCCGGTGGCCGCGTACGCCTTGGCGTTGCCGAGGGTCAGGCGGCCCGAGGCCTCCAGGGCGGCCCGGCCGGCGACCAGGGCGACGGCTTCCCCGCACTCGTCCGGGGTGAAGTTGTCCAGGAGGATCAGGTCGGCTCCGGCGTCCAGGACCTCGCGGAGCTGGTGCAGGGTGTCGACCTCGACCTCGATCGGCACGTCGGGGAAGCTCTCGCGCACGGCGTTGAAGGCCTCGGCGACGCCGCCCGCGGCGACCACGTGGTTGTCCTTGACCAGGGCCGCGTCCGAGAGGGACATGCGGTGGTTGACGCCGCCGCCGCAGCGGACCGCGAACTTCTCCAGGCTGCGCAGCCCGGGGGTGGTCTTGCGGGTGTCGCGGACCTTGGCCTTCGTGCCGTCCAGGGCGTCCGCCCACGCGCGCGTGGCCGACGCGATGCCCGACATGCGGCACAGGAGGTTCAGCGCGCTGCGTTCGGCGGTCAGGATGTCGCGGGTGCGGGTGGTCACGGAGAGGAGCTTCTGGCCCTCCTCCACGCGGTCGCCGTCCTCGACGTGGCGCTCCACCTCGAACTCGTCGGTGCAGACGATCGACAGCACCGCCTCGGCGACCCGGAGGCCCGCGACGACGCCCGCCTCGCGCGCGGTGAAGTCGGCCGTGGCCACGGCGTCCTCGGGGATCGTCGCGACCGTCGTCACGTCCACGCCGCCCGCCAGGTCCTCCTGGATGGCGACGTTCGCGATGTCCTCGACCTCGACCGGGTCGAGTCCTGAGTCCAGCAGGAGCGCCGCGAGCGCGGGGTCGAGGCCGCACTCCATGTAGGTGTCTTCTTCGGTGTCCGCGCCGCAGGCGCAGCCGTCGCCGCAGCCTCCGCCGGAGGCGAGGGGGAGTTCGGAGGGGTCGGAGGGGTTCACTGCTGTCACTGCTCCTGGGGACGGTGCGTCGGCTGGGCGCCGTGGACGGTAGGGGGGAATTCTGGCGTGTCCGTGGTGTGCACGGCGAGCGTCCGGTCCGGGTTCAGCCGTACGACGATGTGGCGGCGCCACGTCGTGTCGTCGCGGTCCGCGTGGTCCTCGCGCCAGTGGCAGCCGCGGGTCTCCTCGCGCCGGGCCGCCGCGGCGACCAGGACCCGGGCCACGCACAGGAGGTTGGTGGCCTCCCAGGTGTCGACACCCGGCTCGGAGGTCTTGCCGTTCTCGTGCAGGGCCTCGCGGGCCTCGGCGTGCAGGCCGTGCAGCCGCTCGGCCGCGCGCGTGAGGGAGTCCGCCGAGCGCAGGACGCCGGCGCCCTCCGACATGATCCGCTGGATCGTGAGGCGGGCCTCGGGCGGGAGGAGGGGGTGCTCCGGGTGCTGGGGGTGCGGAAGGGGGGCCGGTACGCGCGCGTGGACCGTCCCGGCCGCGATGTCGGCCGCGATGCGTTCGGCGTAGACCAGGCCCTCCAGGAGGGAGTTGGACGCCAGGCGGTTGGCGCCGTGCACCCCCGTGCAGGCGACCTCGCCGCAGGCGTACAGGCCGGGGACCGTCGTACAGCCGTGGGCGTCGGTGCGCACGCCGCCCGAGGCGTAGTGGGCGGCCGGGGCCACGGGGACCGGCTCGGTGACCGGGTCGATGCCGTGGGCGCGGCAGGCGGCGAGGATCGTGGGGAAGCGCTGCTCCCACATCGCCCTGCCGAAGTGGCGGGCGTCCAGGTACATGTGGTCGGCGTCGCGCTCCTGCATGCGGCGGGTGATGGCCTTCGCGACGATGTCCCGTGGGGCGAGTTCCGCCAGTTCGTGCTGTCCCAGCATGAAGCGCACGCCGTCCGCGTCCACCAGGTGGGCGCCCTCGCCGCGCACCGCCTCGGAGACCAGGGGCTGCTGGCCCTCGGCGTCCGGGCCGAGGAAGAGGACGGTGGGGTGGAACTGGACGAATTCGAGGTCGCTGACCTCGGCACCCGCGCGCAGGGCGAGGGCCACGCCGTCGCCCGTGGAGACGGAGGGGTTCGTCGTCGCCGAGAACACCTGGCCCATGCCGCCGGTGGCGAGGACGACCGCGGGGGCGTGGACCGCTCCGACGCCGTCGTGCTGGCCCTCGCCCATGACGTGCAGGGTGACGCCGGCGGTGCGGCCGTCGGCGTCCGTGAGGAGGTCGAGCACGAGGGCGTTCTCGATCGTGCGCAGCCCGCGCGCGCGTACCGCCTCCACCAGGGCGCGGGAGATCTCGGCGCCCGTCGCGTCGCCGCCCGCGTGGGCGATGCGGCGGCGGTGGTGGCCGCCCTCGCGGGTGAGGGCCAGGCCGCCCTCGGTGGACTCGTCGAAGTGCGCGCCGGTCGCGATGAGCCGGCGTACGGCGTCGGGGCCCTCGGTGGCCAGGATGCGGACCGCTTCCGCGTCGCACAGGCCGGCGCCGGCCACCAGGGTGTCGTCCAGGTGCTGCTCGGGGGTGTCGCCCTCGCCGAGGGCCGCGGCGACGCCGCCCTGCGCCCACCGGGTGGAGCCGTCGTCCAGGCGGGCCTTGGTGACGACGACGGTCCGCAGACCGGCGGCCTCGCAGCGCAGGGCAGCGGTGAGGCCCGCGACGCCGGAGCCGACGACCACCACGTCGGCGGCGATGGCCCAGCCGGGCGCGGGGGCGTGCAGTCGTATGCCTGTGCTGGTCACGAGGCGGCTCCGAGGGGTCCGAAGGTGAGGTGGACGTTGTCGATCAGGCGGGTCGCGCCGACCCGGGCCGCGACGGCGAGGACGGCCTCGCCGGTGTGGTCGTCGCCGATCTCGGTGAAGTCGGCCGGGTCGACCAGGGCGAGGTAGTCCAGCTCCAGGGGCGGGGTGGCGCGGGCGGCGTCGTCCAGCACCAGGCGGGCGGCGTCCCGGACGGCCGTGGCGCTGCCGGGCGCGGACGTGGCGACGGCGTGCGCGTCGGCCGCCGCGCGGGACTCGCCCAGGGCGCTGAGCGCCTCGGCGCGCGCCCGGGTGGCGGGCACCTCGCGGGCCCGCGCGCACAGCGCCTCCTGGGCCGCGTGCCGGTCCTGGCCGGCGAAGAGCGCCTGCGAGAGCGCGAGGGCGGTACGGCGCTCCGCCGCGGAGAGGTAGCGGTTGCGGCTGGACAGGGCCAGGCCGTCCTCCTCGCGCACGGTGGGGACGCCGACGATCTCCACGCCGAAGTTCAGGTCGCGGACCATGCGGCGGATCAGCGCGAGCTGCTGGGCGTCCTTCTGGCCGTAGAGGGCGAGGTCGGGGCGGGTGAGGTGGAGCAGCTTGGCGACGACGGTGAGCATGCCGTCGAAGTGGCCGGGGCGGGAGGCGCCCTCCAGGCGTTCTCCCATGGGGCCGGCGGTGATGCGCACCTGGGGTTCGCCGCCCGGGTAGACCTCGTCGACGGAGGGGGCGAAGACGGCGTCGGCGCCCGCCCGCCCGGCGATCTCCAGGTCGGCGTCCAGGGTGCGCGGGTAGCGGTCGAGGTCCTCGCCGGCGCCGAACTGGAGGGGGTTCACGAAGACCGTGACGACGACCTCGCCGTCGGGGCCCGCGAGGCCGCGGGCGGTGCGGATCAGGGTGGCGTGGCCCTCGTGCAGGGCACCCATGGTCATCACGACGGCCCGGCGGCCGTGCCGCACGCGCGCGTGCAGCTCGTCGGCGGTGCGGAGCAGGACGGGCGGGGTGGTGGTCATCGGGCGCCTCCGTCGGTGCCGTCGGGGCCTTCGGTGCCTGGGGTTCCGTCGGGGCCCTCGGTGCCGCCCCTGGCTCCGTCCGCGAGCACGTCGAGCAGGTCCTCGGCGAGTTCGGCCTTCAGCAGCCCGTGGTCCAGCGCGCGGTCGGCGGTCGCGCGGGCCATCGCCAGGTAGCCGGCGACGGCCTGGGGGGCGTGTTCGCGCAGTTCCACGATGTGGGCGGCGACCGTGCCCGCGTCCCCGCGCGCGACGGGGCCGGTCAGGGCCGCGTCGCCGGAGCGCAGGGCGTTGTCGAGGGAGGCGCCGAGCAGCGGGCCGAGCATCCGGTCGGGGGCCGCGACGCCGGCCGTGCGCAGCAGCTCCATCGACTGGGCCACCAACGTGATCAGGTGGTTGGAGCCCAGGGCCAGCGCCGCGTGGTAGAGCGGGCGCCGGTCCTCGGCGATCCACTCCGGCTCGCCGCCCATCTCGATGACCAGGGCCTCCGCGGCCAGCCTCAGTTCCTCGGGCGCGGTGACGCCGAAGGAGCAGCCCGCCAGGCGCTGGACGTCCACCGGAGTGCCGGTGAAGGTCATCGCCGGGTGCAGGGCCAGCGGCAGAGCGCCTGCGCGCAGAGCGGGGTCCAGGACCCTGGCGCCGTACCGCCCGGAGGTGTGCACCAGAAGCTGGCCCGGGCGCACCGCCCCGGTCTCGGCGAGCCCGGTCACCAGGCCGGGCAGGGCGTCGTCGGGGACGGTCAGCAGGACCAGTTCGGCGCGCTGGAGGACTTCCGCGGGCGTCATGAGCGGCACGTCGGGGAGGAGGGCGGCGGCACGCCTCCTGGAGGCGTCGGAGACCCCCGAGACGGCCACCGGGCGGTGCCCGGCGAGCTGGAGGGACGCGGCCAGCGCGGGGCCCACCCGTCCGGCGCCGACGACGCCTACGGTGAGCCGCGCGGGGCGGTCCTTGGGGTCTGGCTGTGGGGTTGTGTTCACGCGACGACGGCCTTCCCGTTCCAGTCCGCTCGGGGTACCGGACGATTTCTCGTCATGTTAACGCGATCGGTCCGGGCGACGTCCGGTTGTCCACAGGCTGTGGGTTTCCGTGCGGCACCGGAGCACACACACCGCGCGCGTGTGGGAACGTGTGCGGAAACCGGGTGCCCGGCGCCCGCCCCGCGCGACATGATCCCCGCATGAGTGAGCAAGAAGAGCGGGCGGAACGGGACGGGCCGGCGGAACGGGCACCGGACGAGCGGGCGGAGCCGGAGGAGCAGCGGCACAGGCGGCTGCGCGAGCGGCGCGTGGCCGCCCTCCGCGGTGCGCGCCGCGTCCTCGCCCGCCCGGGCTACGTCACGACCCTGCGGGAGCGCCTCGCCGTGCTGGACGGGGCCGACGAGCTGTACGACCTCGACGAGCCGTCCGACCTGTACGGCAACGGTGTCGTGGCGGCGCTGGAGGAGCGGACCGCCGCCCTGCTCGGCACCGAGGCCGCCGCCTTCTTCCCGACCGGGACCATGGCCCAGCAGGTGGCCCTGCGCTGCTGGGCGGGCCGCACCGGGAACCCGGTCGTCGCCCTGCACGGGCTCGGCCACCCCGAGGTGCACGAGCGCGGCGCCTTCAGCAGGGTCGCCGGACTGCGTCCGGTACGGCTGACCGACGCGCCGCGGCAGCCGACCGCCGACGAGGTGCGCGGCTTCGAGGAGCCGTTCGGGGCGCTGATGCTGGAACTGCCGCTCCGGGAGGCCGGATATCTGCTGCCCACCTGGGAGGAGCTCACCGAGGTCGTCGAGGCCGCCCGGGAGCGCGACGCGGTGGTGCACTTCGACGGGGCCCGCCTGTGGGAATGCGCCGTCCACTTCGGCCGCCCGCTGGCCGAGATCGCGGGCCTGGCGGACAGCGTGTACGTCTCGTTCTACAAGTCCCTCAAGGGCTACGGCGGCGCCGCCCTGGCCGGTCCCCGGACGCTGGTCGAGGAGGCGAAGGCATGGCGGCACCGGTACGGCGGCCAGGTGTTCCAGCAGTTCCCCACGGTGCTGTCCGCCCTGGCCGGCCTGGAGCGCGAGCTGCCCCGGCTGCCCGCGTACGTGGCCCACGCGCGCGTGGTGGCCGCCGCGCTGCGCGAGGGGTTCGCGGCGGCCGGGCTGCCGTGGGCGCGGGTGCACCCGGAGGTGCCGCACACGCACGAGTTCCAGGTCTGGCTGCCGTACGACCCCGAGACCGCGGGTGAGGCCGCGCTGCGCCAGGCGGAGGAGACCGGGACGATGCTGTTCGCCCAGTCCTGGGACGCGGGCGGTCCCGGGATCGCCCTCACCGAGGTCTCCGTGGGCGAGTCGGGCCTGGAGTGGACGGCCGACGACGTGCGGGCCGCGGTCGCCGACTTCGCCGCCCGGCTGGCGGCCTGACGGGGAACGCCCCGGCCGGTCAGCCCAGGGCGCGCGGCCACAGGGACCACCACCGGCGCAGGGCCCGCCGTACCCGGCCCCGCGCCGGGCGGCCGGCGAGCACGGCCCGGAACCGGCGGCGGTCGTGCCACTCGCGTACGACCTGCCGGTCGTGGGTGCCGGGCGCGGGCGGCGCGGGCTCGCCGAGCTGCCGGGCACGGTAGGAGTCGAGGAGGTACTGCTGCGTGATGCTCATGGCGGATCGCCCTCTCATGGAGACGTAGGGGTGGAGTACGGGCTCCGCGGCAGCCCCGATGACCCCAGACTGCTCCGGCCCGTGCCCGCGGTCGCGCCGATTGACGGCGGCGGTCAATCGGCGGCGGCGTTGTCAGTGGCGACGTGCACCATGGGGGCATGAGCGTGCGCATCGACATCACGGGGCTGCGGCCGGAGAGCGTCGCCGTCGTGCCCTCTCCCCTGGCCGAGCTGGGCATGGCGCTGCACGCGCTGTCCGAGCCGGGGCACCACCCGGGGCTGCAGGGCTGGGCGACGGGCGTGACCGCCCGGCTCGACTCTCATCTGGCCGACCGGATGTGCGAGGCCGACTTCCTGTGGCGGACGACCTTCTCGGACCTGTTCATGCCGTTCGCCGGGGTGCCGGGCCGCAGCACCCTGCCCGGCGCCACCCTCGCCGAAGACCTGGACCTGCTCGACAAGCTGACCGACGAGCAGTTCGTCGACGCGGCCCTGGAGTTCACCTGCGCGCTGCCGTACAGCACCGGTGGGGTCTCGGCGCTGGACGACCCCGAGGTGCGCCGGCGCGCGCTGGACCTGGCCGCCGCGCGGGGACCGCAGCAGCTGCGTTTCAGCGAGCGGCTGCTGGCCGATCCGCCGCGGATCCGGGACTGGCTGCGGCAGTTCGCGCGGGACTGCGACGAGGCGTTCTTCGCGGAGGCCTGGTCCCGGCTGCGCATCCAGCTCGCGGCGGACGCCCGTCACAAGACGGACCTGCTGCGCCACAAGGGCCTCGCCGAGGCGCTGGCCGCCGTGTCCCCGGCGGTGACGCTGGACGAGGCCGCCGCCCGGATCACCGTCGACAAGCTGGGCGACGGCCGTTCGGCGACGGCGGACGGCGGCCTGCTGCTGGTCCCGACCAGCCTGGGCTGGCCGCACCTGATGGTCCTGCACCGGCACGACTGGCAGCCGGTGCTGCACTATCCGGTGGGCTCCCCCGAGCTGGCCTCACCGCCCTCGGTCGAGCAGCTCACCCTGCGGATGACCGCGCTGTCCCACCCGGTGCGGATGCGGATCTGCCGGCACCTGGCCCGCAGCGCGTACACCACGAGCGAGCTGGCTCAGGCGCACGGCATGACGGCCCCGGAGATATCCCGGCACCTCGGTGTGCTGAAGAAGGCCGGACTGATCACCACCCGGCGCCGCGGCCGGTACGTCCTGCACCAGCTGGACGTCACGGTGGTGGCCCGGCTGGGCAGCGACTTCCTGGAGGGGATACTGCGCTAGCCCGCCCCTGCCGCCAGGAGGCCAGATCCTGGAAGTCGCCGGCCGACGGGCTCCGGCCGCGGGCGTCCGCGGCCCGGGCGGCGGCACGCGGCGCGGGCAGGCCCGTCAGCCCTGTCCGCCGCCGGCCCGGACCAGCCCGGTCTCGTAGGCGAGGACCACCACCTGGACGCGGTCGCGCAGACCCAGCTTGGTCAGGATGCGGCCCACGTGCGTCTTGACGGTCGCCTCCGACAGCACGAGCCGTGCCGCGATCTCGCCGTTGGACATGCCCTGTGCCACCAGCACCATCACCTCGCGCTCCCGCTCGGTGAGCCGCTGGAGCTCCTTCTGCCGGGGCTCCTGCCCGGTGGCCGGCAGCATCGGCGCGAACCGGTCCAGGAGCCGCCGGGTGGTGGAGGGCGCGACCACCGCGTCACCGCTGTGCACGGAGCGGATCGCGGCGAGCAGCTCGCCGGGCGGCACGTCCTTGAGCATGAAGCCGGAGGCACCCGCCTTCAGCGCCGAGAACGCGTACTCGTCGAGGTCGAACGTGGTCAGGATCAGCACCTTCGGCGCGTTCGGGTCCACGCAGATCCGGCTGGTGGTCTCCACGCCGTCGAGCTTGGGCATGCGGACGTCCATCAGGACGACGTCCACGGCGGTCGAGCGCAGCACCTGGAGCGCTTCCACGCCGTCGCCCGCCTCCGCGACGACCTCCATGTCCGGCTGGGCCGCCAGCACCATCCGGAACCCGGTGCGCAGCAGCACCTGGTCGTCGACGAGCATCACGCGGATCGCCATCGGGCCTCTTCTTCCTTTGCCTTACAGGTGTCAATGCCGTACATGCGTACGGGCGCGGCGGTCACGGTGAGGGTTTCAGCGGGAGCAGCGCACTGATGCGGAATCCTCCGCCCGGACGCGGGCCGGCGTCCAGGGTTCCGCCGACCATGCCGATCCGCTCGCGCATGCCGATCAGCCCGTGGCCCTGGCCGTCGAAGCCGCCCTCCTCGTACAGCTCGTGCGGGGCGCCCTTGCCGTCGTCCTCGATGAGCAGACCGAGCCCGTCGTCGAAATAGACCAGGCGCACGCTCGCGCCCGCGTTCTCGCCACCGTGCTTGCGCGTGTTGGTCAGCGCCTCCTGCACGATGCGGTACGCGGTCAGCTCCACGCCGCTGGGCAGCTGCCGGGGGGTGCCCTCGACCTTGAAGTCGACCGGCAGTCCGGAGGTGCGGCACTGCTCGACGAGGTCCTCGATCTGCTCGACGTCGGGCTGCGGGACGTACTCCCCGGCCTCCTTGTGCTCGCCGGTGCGCAGCACGCCCAGCAGGCGGCGCATCTCGGCGAGCGCCTGCCGGCCGGTGGAGGAGATGGTCTCCAGGGCCTTCTTCGCCTGGTCGGGCGCCGCGTCCAGGACGTAGGCGGCGCCGTCGGCCTGCACCACCATCACGGAGACGTTGTGCGCGACGACGTCATGCAGCTCGCGCGCGATCCGGGCGCGCTCGGCGGCGACCGCGACCTTGGCCTGTGCCTCGCGCTCCTTCTCCAGCCGGGTCGCGCGCTCCTCCAGCTGCGCGAAGTAGGCGCGCCGGGTGCGGATGGAGTCGCCGAGCACCCAGGCGAGGGCGAAGGGGACCGCCTGGAAGACCGTCACGGCGATGGTGGTGCCCATGCCCAGCTCGCTGTCGGACCAGCGCAGCTGGGCCAGCGGCGCCGCGCACAGGCCGGTGGCCAGCGCGGTCCTGGAGGCCCAGCGGGCGCCGGTCGCGGCCACGGTGTAGATGATCACCAGGAAGGCGAAGTCGGCGGGCATCGTCGCGACGTCGAGCGCCAGTTGTCCCACGCCGAGTGCGACGGCGAGCAGCAGCATCCTCTCCGGCGCCCGCTGGCGCAGCGCCATCACGACACTGAGCAGCACCACGAAGGGGACGATCAGCGCCACGTTGTCCGTCCCGTCCGCCCGCGTCCCCGGAGTCGCCGCGGAGACCAGGGAGATTCCGAGCACGACGAGGGCCCAGAAGGAGTCGACACCGGTCGGGTGTCTGCGGAGGAAGTCGTAGAGGCGCTGCACGTAACCCAGCGTAGGGAAGTGGAATAGGTGCAGGGGTCAACCGGAGGGCCGATCCGCATGGTCCGCGCGTACTCCGCAAGGTGGAGGTTCCGCTCTCCTGTGCCCCTAGCCTGGGTCTGTGACACCAGGGACGGCAGGGACAGCAGGGCTCAGTGGGTCTCCGGGGGCGCACGGGGAATGGCGGGGCTGGCGTGAGGCCACGCACGAGGCCCTCTACGGACCGGAGGGTTTCTACCGCGCGGGGCCCGCGGGCCCGGCCGGGCACTTCCGGACGTCCGTGCACGCGTCGCCGCTGTTCGCGGGGGCCGTGGCGCGGCTGCTGTGCCGGGTCGACGAGGCGCTGGGCCGGCCCGCGGTGCTGGACTTCGTGGACATGGCGGCCGGCCGGGGCGAGCTGGTCACCGGGGTGCTGGCGGCCCTGCCCGCCGAGGTGGCCGAGCGTACGCGCGCGTACGCCGTCGAGGTCGCCGCCCGCCCGGAGGGACTCGACCACCGGGTCAGCTGGCTCCCCGGGCCGCCGCGCGGTCTCACCGGGCTGCTGTTCGCCAACGAGTGGCTGGACAACGTACCGGTGGACGTGGCGGAGGTGGACACGGCGGGCGTGCCGCGGCGGGTGCTCGTCCGGCGCGACGGGACCGAGCGGCTCGGCGGGCCGGTGGCCGGGGCGGAGGCCGAGTGGCTGGCCCGGTGGTGGCCGCTGACCGGCGAGGAGGGACTGCGGGCGGAGATCGGGCTCCCCCGCGACGAGGCCTGGGCGTCGGCCGTGGCGGCGCTGGACGCCGGGCTCGCGGTGGCGGCCGACTACGCGCACACCGCGGCCGCCCGCCCGCCGTTCGGGACGCTCACGGGCTTCCGGGAGGGACGGGAGACCGAACCTGTGCCCGACGGGTCCTGCGACATCACCGCGCATGTCGCGCTGGACGCGTGCGCGGCCGCCCACACCGCGAGGTGCGCTCCGGGGCACGCGCCCCCTGACGCGCTCGTGCGCCCCCAGCGCGAGACCCTGCACGCCCTCGGTGTCACCGGCGCACGCCCTCCGCTCGCGCTGGCCTCCACGGCCCCGGCGGCGTACGTGCGCGCCCTCGCGAGCGCCTCCGAGGCCGCCGAGCTGACCGCACCGGGCGGCCTGGGCGACTTCTGGTGGCTGCTCCAGCCGGTGGGGCAGCTCGACGCGGCCGCGCTACTTGTCGATGTCGCCGACCACGAAGAACAGTGACCCCAGGATCGCCACCATGTCCGCGACCAGCGTCCCCGGCAGCAGGTCGGCCAGCGCCTGGATGTTGTTGTACGACGCCGAGCGCAGCTTCAACCGGTACGGGGTCTTCTCGCCCTTGCTGACCAGGTAGTAGCCGTTGATGCCGAGCGGGTTCTCGGTCCAGGCGTAGGTGTGGCCCTCGGGCGCCTTCAGCACCTTCGGGAGCCGCTGGTTCACCGGTCCCGGCGCCAGCTCGGCGAGTCGGTCCAGGCAGGCGTCGGCGAGGCCGAGGGCGTTGTGCGTCTGCTCCAGGAGGCATTCGAAGCGGGCCAGGCAGTCGCCCTCGGTACGGGTGACGACCTTGAGGGTGTCCTGGAGTTCGCCGTAGGCGAGGTACGGCTCGTCGCGGCGCAGGTCGAAGTCGACGCCGGAGGCGCGGGCGATCGGTCCGCTGACGCCGTAGGCGTGCACGGCCTGCGGGGACAGGGCGCCGACCCCCCGCGTACGCCCCCGGAAGATCTCGTTGCCGAGCACCAGGTCGTCGAAGACGTCCATGCGCGAGCGCACGGCGGCGACGGCTCCACGCGCGCGCGTGGTCCAGCCCGCGGGGAGGTCCTCCTTGAGACCGCCGACGCGGTTGAACATGTAGTGCATGCGCCCGCCGGAGACCTCCTCCATCACGTTCTGGAGGACCTCCCGCTCCCGGAAGGCGTAGAAGACCGGGGTGATGCCGCCCAGCTCCAGCGGGTACGACCCGAGGAACATCAGGTGGTTGAGCACCCGGTTCAGCTCGGCGAGCAGCGTCCGCGTCCACACCGCGCGCGTGGGGACCTCCATGCCGAGCATCCGCTCGACGGCGAGGACGACGCCCAGCTCGTTGGAGAAGGCCGACAGCCAGTCGTGGCGGTTGGCGAGCATGATGATCTGACGGTAGTCACGGGCCTCGAACAGCTTCTCCGCGCCGCGGTGCATGTAGCCGATCACCGGCTCGGCGCTCGTGATGCGCTCGCCGTCCAGAACCAGCTTGAGCCGCAGCACGCCGTGGGTGGACGGGTGCTGGGGGCCGATGTTGAGCACCATGTCGGTGCTCTCCGCGGCACCGCCGATTCCGACCGTGGTCTCCGTCGTAGGAGTCATGGACACAGTCTCCCCTACGTACGCTGGCCCCATGGAGACGGGGAGCCCGGACGACACGGGTACGGCGGGGGCAACGCGAGCGGCGGGTCGGGCGGACCCGGCGAATCCGGCGGGTCCGGCGGTTCCGGTGCGGGAGGAGCCGGTGTGGACCGGCCTGCCGCCGGGGCTGCTGCACATGCGGCGACTGCTGCTGGTGGTGTGGCTCGGCCTGCTGACGCTCGCCGCGGGTGTGCTGCCCGCGCTGTTCCTGGCCCCCCTCTGGGCCGCCCTGGCGCTCCTGCCGCTGGCCCTGACGGCCTGGGGCTGGGTGATGCTGGGACGCAACTGGCGCTCCTGGCGGTACGCCGAGCGCGCCGACGACCTGCTGATCAGCCGGGGCGTGCTGTGGCGGGAGGAGACCGTCGTCCCGTACGGGCGCATGCAGCTGGTCGAGGTGACCTCCGGGCCGGTCGAGCGGCACTTCGGCCTGGCCAGCGTGCAGCTGCACACGGCCGCCGCCGCGACCGACGCCACCATCCCCGGCCTCGACCCGGCCGAGGCGGAACGCCTCCGCGACCGCCTCACCGAGCTGGGCGAGGCCCGATCGGCGGGACTGTGACCGGGACCGGGGCCGGCGAGAACACGGCCGAGGACGGCACGACGGGGCATGCGGACAGCGCGGGCAACCCCCGCCCGGCAGCCCGCACCGGTCACGGGGACGCTCCCCTGAGGCCCGCCGGACACGACACCACCAAGCCCCCGGACCACAGGCCTGGCCCACCTGCCGGTACGACAAACGCCACACCCGACGCCACCGCTCCCGACGCACCGGGCGCAGAGATCGGCGGGAAGCCGGTGACGGGAGACACCGCGGACGGACGCCCGGACAGCGCCCCCGCCGCCGGGCCGGACCCGGTCACAGAAGCCGCGGACAGCGCCGACGCCGCCGAACCCGGCGCCGGTACCGGCGCGCTCCCGTCCGCGGACGACGTCGCAGAGCGGCGCCTGCACCCCGTCACGCCCCTGCGGCGGGCGTGGGCGCCGGTCGCCGTGCTAGTCGGCTGGGCCGTGCACGATCCCGACCAGGCACAGCGCCAGCTGACCCGGCTGACCACGACGCACCTGCTGATCGGCCTCGCCGTACTGATCCCGGCCGCCGCCCTGTACGGCTTCCTCACCTGGTGGTTCACCCACTACGCGGTGACCGACACCGAGCTGCGCATCCGCACCGGACTGCTGTTCCGGCGCACCGCGCACATCCGCCTCGAACGCATCCAGGCGATCGACGTCACCCAGCCCCTGCTGGCCCGGGTCGCGGGGGTCGCCAAGCTCAAGCTGGACGTCATAGGCACCGGCAAGAAGGACGAACTGGCCTTCCTGGGCGCCGACGAGGCGAGCGCGCTGCGGGCCGAGCTGCTCGCGCGCGCGGCGGGCTTCGCACCCGAGACGGCACACCAGGTCGGTGAGGCCCCCGCACGCCGGCTGCTGCGGGTACCGCCCGGCGTCCTCGCCATCTCCCTCCTGCTGACCGGCGCGACCTGGGGGACGCTGCTCGCCGCCGTGGTCGTACCGACACTGCTGTGGCTGGCCACCCACAACCTGTGGACCGTGCTGGCGACCGCCCTGCCGCTGGTGGGCGCCGCGGGCGCGCGCAGCGCGGGCCGGTTCGTGGGTGAGTACGACTGGACGGTGGCCGAGTCCCCGGACGGGCTCCGCATCGACCACGGCCTGCTGGACCGCGCCCACGAGACGGTGCCGCCGGGCCGGGTGCAGACCGTGCGCCTCGTGGAGCCGCTGCTGTGGCGGCGCCGCCGCTGGGTGCGGGTGGAGCTGGACGTGGCCGGGTCGTCGAACTCGGTGCTGCTGCCGGTCGCCCCGCGCGAGATCGCCGAGTCGGTCGTCGCGCGCGTGCTGCCCGGGGTGACCGTACCGACGGCTGGGGAGCTGTCGCGCCCGCCGCGGCGGGCGGCGCGGTGCAGACCGCTGTGGTGGCGCGGCCACGGACTCGCCGTCACCGACGCGGTCTTCACCGCTCGGTACGGCCTGCTGCGCCGCAGCCTGGCGCTCGTGCCGCACGCCAAGGTCCAGAGCGTCCGCCTGACCCAGGGCCCCTGGCGGCGCGCCCTGCGCCTGGCCGACGTCCACGTGGACACGGGGGCGAACAAGACCGTGACGGCCCGCCTGCGCGACGCGGGCGAGGCCGCGGAACTGCTGCGGAGCCAGGCGGAACGGTCCCGGACCGGGCGCCGGGACGCCCCGCCGGACCGCTGGATGGCCTGAGGCCACAGATCCGAGGCGCCCGCGGCGTCCGCGGCGATCAGGAGACCGCGCTGCGCAGCCCCTGTACGTCGATCTGCTCGGTCTCGTCGTGGGCCGTCAGGTCGATCACCTGGCCCACGCCCCGGGACTCCTCACCGGCCTGCTTGAAGGAGACCTCGGCCTCGGCCTTGTGCAGGGCGAGCGCTTCCTGGCCGACCACGTCGGCGAGATCCTCGTTCTGGACGGTCTCCAGAGCGGCGTCGGACGCGGCCGCCGCCCCGTCCACCGAGCCCTCGGGGGCCTTGGTGCCGAAGAAGTCGAAGCCGCCCTCGACCACCGGACGCCGCGCCGGAGCCGGCGGTACGACGGCCACCGCGGTCGGCACCGCGAAGTGCCCGTCGGTCCGCCGGGTGGACTGGGTGGGCTGCGCGGGCGGCTCGTCGGAGGTGGCCATCGGGGAGGCGGCGGCGGTGCGCTCGTGGCCGTCGGCCGCCTCGGGCTGCCCCTGCGTCTCGCCGTCCTGCCCCGCGTCGGCCGCCGCGCCCTCGCCACCGCCGCCGTCCCCGCCGCCGTCCCCGCCGCCATCACCTTCGGAGTCGTCGGAGGCCTCGCCGCGGCCGCCCCGGTCGCCACCGTCCGGGTCGGCGGGCGTGTCCCCGACGAGGCGGGCCAGCGCCGCGTTCGCGCGCAGGAACAGCCGGGAGCCCTCGGGCGAGAAGACCGCGGGGGCGGAGACCTCTTCGTCGCCCCCGCTCTCCTCGGCCGAAACCTCCTGCCGGGCCGTCTCCTCCGGCGTCTCCTTCTCCGGCGTCTCCTTCTCCGGGCTCTCCTGTGCCGGGGCGGATCGTGCCGCCGGCAGCGCGGGTGCCTGCGGCGCGGCCTCTATCTCCAGCAGCCGACGGCCCTCCAGCGCGCTGGCGCGCTCGGTCTCCGCCGTGGCGTAGCGCCGCAGCAGCGAGGCGTGCTCGTTGCGCAGCCCCGCAAGCTCGGTGCGCTTGGCCCGCAGCCGGTGCTCCAGCTTCTGCCGCAGCTCGCGCGACTCCTCCAGGTCGGACTCCAGTTCGGCGACCCGTTCCTCGAAGCGCCACTCGTCGCTCGCACGCGCGCGCGTGAGGTCGGCGACCTGCCGCCCCGCCTGCGCGTCCCAGTGCCGCATGACGACCGCGCCGACCACGGCCGTCACCGCGGCGGCCGCGGCCAGGACGCGAAGGATCATGGTCTCGCTGAACAACCAGGGCCCGAGGGCGCAGACGACCGAAACGCCTGCGATCGCCGACGGAGGAAGCAGCCTGTGCAGAGGCGGGGAATGGCGGTGACGTCCACGTGGCATGGCCAGAAACTTACCGCGCGTAGGCGAATCTTGGCGCCTCGGCCCGCAAAAACACGGCCATCTCCCCCGTGTTCACAGGGAACCGGGAATCCACATCCCCCAAGACGGGCGAATTACGCCGGGACCTCAAGATCATTTATGCCTCCCGTCCGCCGCCCAGCCGCTCATCCAGCCACCGCAGCGTCGCGGGAATCTCCCGCCGCCAGGTATTGAAGTTGTGCCCGCCGCTTTCCAGGATGATCGACGAGATCCGCGTCGGCTTCTTGCCCTTCACCAGTTCGATGAACTTCAGCGTGTCCTTGTAGTTCGTCTCACCGGCCCTGCTGCTGGTGACGAGCAGTGAAGTGTCGGGAGCGGCCGCGTTCTTGAGGTACCACCACAGACTCGCCCGCTCCTCGAGTCCCTTGTCCCCCTGGAACAGGTCGCCCGTGGTGGGGTCGCTCGGCGCGTCGTAGTACGCGGACAGCCCGGCCCCGGCGGCGTACACCTCGGGATGGTGCGCGGCGAGTTTGAGGGCGCAGTAGCCGCCGGTCGAGTTGCCGACGACGCCCCAGCTCCGCGGCCCCTTGTCCACCCGGTAGTGGGCGCTCACCGCCTCGGGAAGATCCTTGGCGAAGAACGTCTCGGTCTGCGGTCCGCCCGGTACGTCCACGCACTCCGTGTCGCGCGGCGGCGCCACCGTGGGCCGCAGCATCACCAGGATCATCGGCCGCATCCGACCGGTCTTCGCCAGTTCCAGCGCCGTACGCGGGTAATGGAGTTTGTCCACCAACGCCTCGGCGGTGCCCGGATAACCGGTCAGGACGACGGCCGCGGGAAACGTACGACCACGGTGCCCCGCCTGGAAGTACTCCGGCGGCAGATAGACGAACGCGGGAGACGCGATCCGAGAGGCACGCCCGACGACCCGTATCTCCTCGACCCGCCCGGAGACCTCCGGCCGCGCCCCGCCCCCGGGCGTCACCCCCCGCTCACCGACGACCCGCAGCGGCCCACCGCCCGCACCGGCGGAGTGGTCCACGACCACGCCCTGACCGTCCTCCCGCCCGAACAGGTCGGCCCAACTGCCGTAGAACCCGAAGGACTGGTTGGCGACCAGCCCCACCGCCGCGAAGACCGCCGCCTGGGTGGCGAACAGCAGACCGATCCTCCCCAGAACGGCCCGCACGCTCCGCCGGGCCAGCCGTGGCCACAGCCACACCGTCGCGGCGAACAGCAGCACACCGGCCGCCACCACCAGCACCAGCACCTTGTCGCTCGTGAGCCCCATGCCTTGCTACCTGCCCGCGCTTTCGTACGCCCGTCCGTCCGGGCTTTGTGATCAGGGGAGTGAACCTCTCCCTCCGAGACACCGTCCTAGAGGGCGCAATGTCGCCGGATGCCCGAAACGGGCCCGGATCCACGCTCTCTCGCAGAACAAACAGGTGCGATGTCTGTCAGGACAGATGAGGAAATGTCGGGCGCGGTTCCGACGGGACCCACCCGCATGCGCCGCGCACTGCGCGGCCCCCGCCCGGAGCAGGTCCCCCTCCTCGTAGGCCGCGCCTGTGTGCTCGTCGGCCTGCTGGACATCGCGGCCGGCTCCTTCCCGCGCTTCCGGCACAGCCGCATGCACGCCCTCGCCGAAGTCCTCCCCGGCGCCTTCGGCCCCTTCGCCGCGGCCCTCTCCCTCAGCGCCGGCGTCCTGCTCCTCCTGCTCGCCCACGGCCTCAAACGCCGCAAGCGCCGGGCCTGGCGAGCGGCCGTGGCCCTCCTCCCCCTCGGCGCCGCCGCCCAGTTCACCTACCGCCACTCCCTCCTCGGCGTACTGATCTCCCTGATCCTGCTGACCCTCCTCCTGCGCCACCGCGACGAGTTCGCCGCCCTTCCCGACCCCCGCAGCCGCTGGCGGGCACTGGCCAACTTCGTCCTCATGAGCGCGGGTTCCGTCCTGCTCGGCCTGCTCGTCGTCAACGCCCACCCGCACCGCATGCTCGGCGACCCGAGCCTGGCCGACCGCCTCACCCAGGTCCTGTACGGCCTGTTCGGCGTCGAGGGCCCGGTCGACTACCGGGGCAACACCTCCTGGACGGTCGCCTTCTCCCTCGGTGCCCTCGGCCTCCTGACCGCCATCACCACCATCTACCTGGCCTTCCGCCCCGAACACCCCGCGGCCCGCCTCACCGAGGACGACGAGACCCGCCTGCGCGCCCTCCTCGCCCGGCACGGCGGCCGCGACTCGCTCGGCCACTTCGCGCTGCGCCGCGACAAGGCCGTCGTCTTCTCCCCCAGCGGCAAGGCCGCCGTCACCTACCGCGTCGTCTCCGGCGTGATGCTGGCCAGCGGCGACCCGATCGGTGACGTCGAGGCCTGGCCGGGCGCCATCGAACGCTTCATGGACGAGGCCCGCTCGCACTCCTGGACCCCGGCCGTCATGGGCTGCTCCGAGACCGGAGGCGAGGTCTGGACCCGCGAGACGGGCCTCGACGCCCTCGAACTGGGCGACGAGGCGGTGGTGGACGTGGCGGATTTCTCCCTCGCCGGCCGTGCGATGCGCAACGTGCGTCAGATGGTCAAGCGCATCGAGCGGGCCGGTTACGAGACCCGGGTACGGCGCGTGGCTGACCTGTCGGCCGCCGAACTGGACCGCGTCCGCCGCGCCGCCGACGCGTGGCGCGGCACGGACACCGAGCGCGGCTTCTCCATGGCCCTGGGCCGCGTCGGCGACCCGTCCGACGGGGACTGCCTGATAGCGACGGCCCACAAGCAGGACACCGAGCCCGGCGAGTACGGCGACCTCAAGGCGATCCTGCACTTCGTGCCGTGGGGCACGGACGGGGTGTCCCTCGACCTCATGCGCCGCGACCGCGCGGCCGACCCCGGCATGAACGAACTCCTGATCGTGGCCGCGCTCCAGGCCGCCCCGAAGCTGGGCATCGCGCGGGTGTCGCTGAACTTCGCCATGTTCCGCGCGGCGCTCGCGCGCGGCGAGAAGATCGGCGCGGGTCCGGTCCTCCGGGCCTGGCGGGGACTGCTGGTCTTCCTCTCCCGCTGGTTCCAGATCGAGTCCCTGTACAAGTTCAACGCGAAGTTCCGGCCCCGGTGGGAGCCGCGCTTCGTCGTCTACCGCCGCTCAGCCGACCTCCCCCGCATCGGCTTCGCGGCGATGCAGGCGGAGGGCTTCCTCACGTTCCCCCTCCCGCGCTTCCTCCAGCGCCGGACCCCCACGCGCCGCCCCTGCACACACCAGGCACCGGCGCGGGCGGCATGAGGACCGGTGGTCCGGCGTCCCCTTGACACCCGGCGCGGGTGTGGCCGCGAGAGGAGCGCGGCCCGGCGCAACGGGGCGCCGCTGCGCCCACCCTCCCCCACTCTCGGCTTCGCTCGAGCGGGGGGACCCCCGTCGCCCCAGCGGCACGACGGCCCGCGGCGAGGGCGACGGCCGGCAGCCGGGGCGGCGTGGCGACGCGGCGGGAGAGCCGCGTACGGCGGGCTGGGGCAGCGCGGGCGTTGGCGGCCCGCAGCCGCGTACGGCGGGCCGGGGCAGGGCGGCGTTGGCGGCCCGCAGCCGCGTACGGCGGGCCGGGGCAGGGCGGCGTTGGCGGGCCGCAGTCGCGTACGGCGAGAAGGGGTCGTGTCGGGGGGTGTCCGCCCGCAGCGGTTGGCAGGCACCCCGCACCGCGCACCCCCACCGAACCCGCACAGGCGCCGCAGGCACCCCGCACCGCGAACCCCCACCGAACCCGCACAGGCGCCGCAGGCACCCCGCACCCACCACCGCACAGGCGCCGCAGGCACCCCGCGCCCCCCGCAGCCCACCGCATACGCTGAACACATGAGCAAGCAGACCGGCCGCCGACGCCATCTCGCGGGACTGACCGCATGGGACCGCTGCGCGGTCATGGGAGTCGTCAACGTAACCCCCGACTCCTTCTCCGACGGCGGCCGCTTCTTCGACACCACGGCCGCCATCAAACACGGCCTCGACCTGGTCGCCGAGGGCGCCGACCTGGTGGACGTCGGCGGCGAGTCCACCCGCCCCGGCGCGACCCGCGTGGACGAGGACGAGGAGCTGAGGCGCGTGGTCCCGGTCGTACGCGGCCTCGCCTCCGAGGGCGTCACGATCTCCGTCGACACCATGCGCGCCTCCGTCGCCGAGCAGGCACTCGCGGCCGGCGCCGCCCTGGTCAACGACGTCAGCGGCGGCTTGGCCGACCCCCGGATGATCCCCGTCGTCGCCGACGCGGGCGCCCCCTTCGTCGTCATGCACTGGCGCGGCCTCCTGGAGGGCGGAAACGTCCGGGGCACCTACACCGACGTCGTCACCGAGGTCGTGGACGAACTGCACGCACGCGTGGAGGCCGTCCTCGACGGCGGCATCGCCCCCGACCGCATCGTCGTGGACCCCGGCCTTGGCTTCTCCAAGGACGCCGAGCACGACCTCGTCCTCCTCGCCCACCTCGACCGCCTCCTCACCCTCGGCCACCCCCTCCTGGTCGCCGCTTCCCGCAAACGCTTCCTCGGCCGGGTCCTCGCCGGCCCGGAAGCCGCCCCGCCCCCCGCGCGCGAGCGCGACGCGGCCACCGCCGCGGTCTCCGCGCTCGCCGCGCACGCCGGCGCGTGGGCGGTACGCGTCCACGAGGTCCGCGCCACGGCCGACGCCGTCCGCGTCGCGCGTGCGGTCGAAGGAGCCCGGTGAGCACCCCGCACCTCGACGTCGAACAGGTCGAGGCCGCCAACACCGCCTTCTACGAGGCCCTGGAGGAGGGTGACTTCGAGAAGGTCTCGGAGTTCTGGCTCACCCCGTCCGACCTGGGCATCGACGAGTCGTACCACGACCCGGCCGACGCCGGCGTGGTCTCCTGCGTGCACCCCGGCTGGCCGGTGCTCACCGGCCGCGGCGAGGTCCTGCGGTCCTACGCCCTGATCATGGCGAACACGGACTACATCCAGTTCTTCCTCACCGACGTGCACGTCTCCGTCACCGGCGACACCGCCCTGGTCACCTGCACCGAGAACATCCTCAGCGGCGGCCCCGCACCCGACGGCGGCGAGGAGCTGGGCCCGCTCGTCGGCCAGCTCGTGGTCGCCACCAACACGTTCCGCCGCACCCCAGCCGGCTGGAAACTCTGGTCGCACCACGCCTCCCCCGTACTCGCGGAGACCGAGGACGAGGACGGCGAGGACACACCCCCCTGACCCGACCGCCGCCGCCCACCGCCGCCCATCGCCGGCGTCCGCCGCCGACCACAGCGACCAAGAAGTGGTTGGAATCACGGCCCGACGGGTAGGGGCGGCTACCAACCCGTGATCCACCGGGACCGCCAGGGAAAACGCCCGGTGAAAACAGCCGCCTCCCCACCCCGCCCCGCACCCCGTGGCCCGGCGCTGTCGGTGCACGCGGGTAGATTCGACTGGGGCCGCCGTACCACCCGCACGTGGTGCGACCGGCCGAGACCGACGACTGCAGGAGTGATTCGCGTGGATCGTGTCGCGCTGCGCGGCCTGAAGGCCCGTGGGCACCACGGTGTGTTCCCCAAGGAGCGCGAGGACGGCCAGACCTTCCTCGTGGACATCGTCCTTGGCCTGGACACCCGCCCGGCCGCGGCCGACGACGACCTGGCGAAGACCGTGCACTACGGCATCGTGGCCGAGGAGGTCGTGGCCGTCGTGGAGGGCGAGCCGGTCAACCTCGTCGAGACCCTCGCCGAACGCATCGCCCAGGTCTGTCTGAAGCACGAAGGGGTCCAGGAGGTCGAGGTCTGCGTCCACAAGCCGGACGCGCCGATCACCGTCCCCTTCGACGACGTGACCGTCACCATCATCCGGAGCCGTGTATGAGCGCCCCCTTCGCCCAGGGTCCGAGCGACCCGACCGTACAGCCCGTGCCCGCCTCCGTCATCGAGCAGGTCGACGCCGCGGACACCACCCTGTCCAACCCCAAGCGCGCGGTGATCGCCCTCGGCGCCAACCTCGGCAACCGCCTGGAGACCCTTCAGGGCGCGATCGACGCCCTGGAGGACACCCCGGGCGTACGCGTCAAAGGCGTCTCGCCCGTCTACGAGACGGAGCCGTGGGGCGTCGCACCCGACAGCCAGCCCTCGTACTTCAACGCGGTCGTGATCGTGAAGACGACGCTGCCCCCGTCCTCCCTCCTGGAGCGGGCGCACGCGGTCGAGGAGGCCTTCCACCGGGTCCGCGACGAGCGCTGGGGCCCGCGCACCCTGGACGTCGACATCGTCGCCTACGCCGAGGTCGTCTCCGACGACCCGCAGCTCACCCTCCCCCACCCGCGCGCCCACGAACGGGCCTTCGTGCTGGCCCCCTGGCTGGACGTGGACCCCGAGGCCGCGCTGCCCGGGCAGGGCAGGGTCGCGGACCTCCTGGCGGCCGTCACCCGGGACGGCGTCGCGCCCCGTGCCGACCTGGAACTCCGGCTGCCCGAGTAGTCGTTAAGGTCGACGAGGACGACGAGGTCATGACGACCGCGCCGGGGAGCCGAAGGGACACCGGAACACCGTGAAAGAGTTGCGCGTCAGGGTGCTGGCCGCCGTGTTCGTCATCGCCGGAGTGCTGTCCTGGGCCGGTGCCCGCCTGTGGAACTCGGTGGGGACCCTCCCGAGCGTCCCGCTGGCCGCCCCCGTCGTCCTCGCCCTGATCGCGGTGATCCTGCTGGCCACGGCGCTCTCGATCCGCGCCCGCCTCAAGGCCCAGCGGGAGCGCGTCCCCGGCGCCAAGGGCGTCGACCCGATGATGGCGGCCCGCGCCGTGGTCTTCGGCCAGGCCAGCGCCCTGGTGGCCGCCCTCGTCTCCGGCATGTACGGCGGCACGGGCGTCTTCCTCCTGGAGTACCTCGACATCCCGGCCCGCCGCGACCAGTCCATCTACGCGGGTGCCTCGGTCGTGGCGGGTATCGCCGTGATAGCGGCCGCCCTCTTCCTGGAGCGGGTCTGCAAACTCCCGGAAGACGAGGACGACGACCACCCGGGCACAGCGACAGCCGCGTGACGCACGGCACCGCACCCCACACCACGCCCCGGCAAGCCCTCCTCAGCGAGCCATGATCAGACTCATCGCCTCGTTGCGCGTCGCCACATCCCGCAGCTGACCCCGCACGGCCGAGGTGAGCGTCTTCGCGCCGGGCTTGCGGATGCCCCGCATGGACATGCACATGTGCTCGCACTCGACCACGACGATCACCCCGCGCGGTTCGAGGATCTCCATCAGCGAGTCGGCGATCTGCGTGGTGAGACGTTCCTGCACCTGCGGGCGGCGCGCGTAGACGTCGACGAGACGGGCCAGCTTGGACAGACCGGTGATCTTCCCGCTGGTGGAGGGGATGTAGCCGACGTGCGCCACACCGCGGAACGGCACAAGATGATGCTCACAGGTCGAGAACACCTCGATGTCCTTCACCAGGACCATCTCGTCGTGCCCGAGGTCGAACGTCGTCGTCAGCACGTCCTGCGGCTCCTGCCACAGGCCGGCGAATATCTCCTTGTACGCCCGCGCCACGCGCGCCGGGGTCTCCCTGAGGCCCTCGCGGTCCGGGTCCTCACCGACCGCGATCAGCAGTTCGCGTACGGCGTTCTCGGCCCGCTTCTCGTCGAACTCGCCGATCTCGCCCTCGCCGTCCAACGTCACGGGGTCGGTCATCTGATGCCTCGTTCCTGATCCGTCCTGCGGTCGGCATACGAAAATGCCGCACCCCCCAGGCTAGAACCTGGGGGGTGCGGCATACATTCCGGGCCTGATCGGGCCGCCGGGGGCGGTCCGGGAGGGACCGGGTCAGCTCTCCGGGCGGTCCTCCGGTGCCCGTTCCGGTGCCGGAGCGGGCTCCACCGTGGTGCTCTTGGCGGTGGAGATCGCCGCCGTCGCGCCGTTCGCACCGTTCGTCAGGGCGAGCTCCTTGGGGGAGAGCACCGGCGGACGGGTCGAGGGCGTACGGCGGGAGGAGCCGGTCCAGGCGGGCCGGGCCGGGCGCTTGACGATCTGGGAGAAGACCTCGGCGATCTCCTCCTTGCCCAGCGTCTCCTTCTCCAGCAGCGCGAGGACGAGGTTGTCGAGGACGTCGCGGTTCTCGACCAGGATCTCCCAGGCCTCGTTGTGCGCCGTCTCGATGAGCTTCTTGACCTCCTCGTCGACCAGCGCGGCGACCTCTTCCGAGTAGTCGCGCTGGTGGGCCATCTCGCGCCCGAGGAACGGCTCGCTGTTGTCGCCGCCGAACTTGATCGCGCCGAGGCGCTCGGTCATGCCGTACTGCGTGACCATCGCCCGGGCCAGACCGGTGGCCTTCTCGATGTCGTTGGCCGCGCCGGTCGTCGGGTCGTGGAAGACCAGTTCCTCGGCCGCACGGCCGCCCAGCATGTAGGCGAGCTGGTCGAGCATCTCGTTGCGCGTGGTCGAGTACTTGTCCTCGTCCGGGAGCACCATCGTGTAGCCGAGGGCCCGGCCTCTGGACAGGATCGTGATCTTGTGGACCGGGTCGGAGTTCGGTGAGGCCGCCGCGACCAGGGCGTGACCGCCCTCGTGGTACGCGGTGATCTTCTTCTCCTTGTCCGACATGATCCGGGTCCGCTTCTGCGGGCCCGCGACCACGCGGTCGATCGCCTCGTCCAGCATGTGGTTGTCGATCAGCTTCTGGTCGCTGCGGGCCGTCAGCAGGGCGGCCTCGTTCAGCACGTTGGCCAGATCGGCACCGGTCATGCCGGGCGTACGGCGGGCGACGGCCGACAGGTCGACGTCGGGCGCGACCGGCTTGCCCTTCTGGTGGACCTTGAGGATCTCCAGACGGCCCTGCATGTCCGGACGGTCGACCGCGATCTGCCGGTCGAAGCGGCCGGGGCGCAGCAGCGCCGGGTCGAGGATGTCGGGCCGGTTCGTCGCGGCGATGAGGATCACGCCGCCCTTGACGTCGAAGCCGTCCATCTCGACGAGCAGCTGGTTCAGGGTCTGCTCTCGCTCGTCGTGACCGCCGCCGAGGCCGGCGCCGCGGTGGCGGCCGACCGCGTCGATCTCGTCGACGAAGACGATGGCCGGGGCGTTCGCCTTGGCCTGCTCGAACAGGTCGCGCACTCGGGAGGCACCGACACCGACGAACATCTCGACGAAGTCGGAACCGGAGATCGAGTAGAACGGCACGCCCGCCTCGCCCGCGACGGCACGCGCGAGCAGGGTCTTGCCGGTGCCGGGCGGGCCGTACAGCAGCACGCCCTTGGGGATCTTGGCGCCGACGGCCTGGAACTTGGCCGGCTCCTGGAGGAACTCCTTGATCTCGTGGAGCTCCTCGACGGCCTCGTCGGACCCGGCGACGTCGGAGAACGTCGTCTTGGGGGTGTCCTTGGTGATGAGCTTGGCCTTGGACTTGCCGAAGTTCATGACCCGGGAGCCGCCGCCCTGCATCTGATTCATCAGGAACAGGAAGACGACCACGATGAGGACGAACGGGAGCAGGGAGAGCAGAATCCCGACGAACGGGTTCTGCTTCGACGGCGACACGGTGTAGCCGTCGGGGATCTGCTTGTCCTGGTACTTGTTCTGAAGTGTGTTGGCGAGGGTCACGCCCTGGTCGCCGATGTAGCTCGCCTGGATCTTCGAGCTGCCCTCGACCTTCTGGCCGTCCTTGAGCTGGACCTTGATGGTCTGCTCGTCACCGGTGGTCAGCTTGGCCGACTCGACCCTGTTGTCGTTGATCGCCTGGACGACCTGGCCAGTGTCCACCGTCTTGTAGCCGCCGGACGAGCCGACGACCTGCATCAACACGACCACGGCAAGGACGGCCAGCACGATCCACATGACCGGCCCACGGAAGTATCGCTTCACGTCCATCCACACGGAGCGGTGCCGCCCCGTCCCTCCTGCCATAGTGAGTTTGATAAGACAGTTCTTCTGACGGTACCCCAGCGTGGCGGCCGTCAGCCGCACGGGCGGGCCGACGTCCCGTCTGCATGCTCCAACGGCGCGAGGTCCCGAGGGGTTCCCGGGTGGCCCGCCGAAACGCCGTGAAGCCCGTTACAGGGCCGCGTCAGCCGCCGTACACGTGGGGCGCGAGCGTACCGACGAACGGGAGGTTGCGGTACTTCTCGGCGTAGTCGAGGCCGTAGCCGACGACGAACTCGTTGGGGATGTCGAAGCCGACCCACTCCACGTCGATGGCGACCTTCGCGGCGTCGGGCTTGCGCAGCAGCGTGCACACCTTGAGGGAGGCGGGCTCGCGCGAGCCGAGGTTGGAGATCAGCCAGGACAGGGTCAGGCCGGAGTCGATGATGTCCTCGACGATCAGGACGTGACGGCCCTTGATGTCGGTGTCGAGGTCCTTGAGGATCCGCACCACACCGGAGGACTGGGTGCCCGCGCCGTAGGAGGACACCGCCATCCAGTCCATCGTGACGGGGGTGGACAGCGTGCGCGCCAGGTCGGCCATGACCATCACGGCGCCCTTGAGGACGCCGACGATGAGCAGGTCCTTGCCCGCGTACTCCGCGTCGATCTTCGCGGCCAGCTCGGCCAGCTTCGCGTCGATCTCTTCCTTGGTGATGAGTACCTTCTCGAGGTCGGCACCCATGTCGTTCGCGTCCACCCGCATCACTTTCGGTCGTCCGTCCCACCGGCCGCTCCGGAGCGTCCGCCGATCCGTGTGCGGATCGGTGGGAGGTCCGGATTCAGCCTTGCCGAATCACCAGTCTGCCACCCTGCCGCCGGGCGACGACTTTGCCGGGGAGGTTGATGGCCCCCTGACCGCGCCAGCCGGTGATCAGCCGGTCGACTTCCTCGATGTGGCGGGCGAACAGGGCACCCCCGGGAGCACCGGCCTCCAGGGCGGCGCGGCGCAGGATCCGGCGGCGTACGGCGGGCGGCAGGGCGTAGAGCTTGGCGCACTCCAGTCCGCCGGTGGCGTCGCGGACACCGGCCTCGGCCTGGCGGGCCCAGGTGTCGAGGGCGTCGGCGTCGTCCCGGGAGAGTTGGGCCGTACGGGCGAGGGCCTCGACGACGCCCTTGCCGAGCGCCTTCTCCAGGGCGGGCAGGCCCTCGTGGCGCAGCCGGGAGCGGGTGTAGGCGGGGTCGGTGTTGTGCGGGTCGTCCCAGACGGGGAGGGACTGGGCCATACAGGCCTTGCGGGCGGTCTGGCGGTCGACCTGGAGGAAGGGGCGCCGGTAACGGCCGCCGGCCCCCGAGACCGCGGCCATGCCCGACAGGGAGCGGATGCCGGAGCCGCGGGCGAGGCCCAGCAGGACGGTCTCGGCCTGGTCGTCGCGGGTGTGGCCGAGCAGGACGGCGGCGGCGCCGTGACGGGCGGCGGCGGCGTCCAGCGCGGCATAGCGTGCGTCCCGGGCGGCGGCTTCCGGCCCGCCGGCGCGGCCGACGGTCACAGCGGTGGCCTCCACGGGGTCGAGGCCCAGTTCGCGCAGGCGCAGGACGACCTCTTCGGCGCGCAGGTCGGAGCCGCTCTGGAGGCCGTGGTCGACGGTGACACCGCCGGCGCGGACGCCGAGCCGGGGGGCCTCGAAGGCGAGGGCGGAGGCGAGCGCCATGGAGTCGGCACCGCCGGAGCACGCCACGAGCACGAGCGGTGCCGTCGGAAGCGCGGGCGCGCGCTCGGGCGTACGCTCGACGGCCGTCGCGGCGGGTACGCCGGCCGGAGTGTTCAGTTCGGTGAGGATGTTGTGGAGGACGCGGCGGACCGCCAGGCGTATCGCCGCGACCGCAGGATGGGGACCCATGTCCGGTGCCCTTCATGAAGTTGTCGGGGGTGAGCCCGAGGTTCGGTCACGCAGAGTGTGTAGATGGTGACAGAAACGGGCCGTTCTCCGAGCATCGCACGCCTGCCGAAGGCTCACGGTCCCTCGGACGGGTGATTGGAGGGTCGTTCGCCTGCCGTCGGCCGAAATCGTTCACGCCCCGCCCGCGCGGCTCACGCCTCCGGCTTGCGGTGCACCCGCGCGATCCAGTCCGCCGGTTTGGCGATCTCCGACTTGGTGGGGAGCGTGTTGGGCGAGGTCCAGACGCGGTTGAAGCCGTCCATGCCGCACTCGTCGACGACGGCCCGTACGAACCGTTCGCCGTCCCGGTACTGGCGGAGCTTGGCGTCCAGGCCGAGCAGCTTGCGCAGCGCCATGTCGAGGCGGGAGGCGCCCTTGGCGCGGCGCTGCTGGAACTTCTCCCGGATCTCGCCGACGCTCGGCACGACCGCGGGTCCGACGCCGTCCATCACGAAGTCGGCGTGCCCCTCCAGGAGGGACATCACGGCGGTGAGGCGGCCGAGGACCTCCCGCTGGGCCGGGGTCTGCACCAGTTCGACGAGCGAGCGGCCGCCGTCGTCCTCCTCCGCGTCGGGACGGCCCCCGGCGAGGGACTGGGCGGCCTCGCGGACGCGTTCGAGCACGGTCATGGGGTCGACGTCGGTCTCGGCCAGGAACGACTGGATTTCGCCCTCGAGGTGGTCACGCAGCCAGGGCACGGCGGTGAACTGGGTGCGGTGCGTCTCCTCGTGCAGGGTCACCCACAGGCGGAAGTCGTGCGGCTCCACGTCGAGTTCGCGCTCCACGTGCACGATGTTCGGCGCGACCAGGAGCAGCCGTCCGCCGCCGTTCGCGCCGGCGGGCAGTTCCCGGGTGGCGGGGGCGAACGTCTCGTACTGGCCGAGGACGCGGGAGGACAGGAACGACAGCAGCATGCCCAGCTCCACGCCGGTGACCTTGCCGCCGACGGCGCCGAGGACCGCGTTGCCCGCGCCGCCGCCGCGCCGCTCCTGCATCTTCTCCAGCAGGGGTTTGAGGATCTCCCGGAACCCGGCGACGTTGGCCCGGACCCAGCCCGGCCGGTCGACCACCAGGACGGGGGTGTCATGGGTCTCCTCGGTGCCCATCCGGGTGAAGCCGCGGACGTGCTCCTCCGAGGACTTGGCATGGCGGCGGAGCTCGGCGACGACGGCCCGGGCCTCGTCGCGGCTCACCTCGGGGCCCGGCCGTACGAGCCGGGTCGCGGTCGCCACCGCGAGGTTCCAGTCGACCATGCCGGAATTTGCGCCGATGCTCGTCATGCGTCAACGGTACGGGAGCGCTGCCGCTGGGGGCAGTCGTGCGGGCGGTGGGTGCGACTGCCCGCGGCTAGGGCGTCCGGGACGCCAACGCCGTCGCCGCTCGGTCCAGGGCCGACTGGGCGGCCCAGGCGTCCGTCGTGTCGTTGGCCAGGAAGGCGAAGCCCAGGAGGCGGCCGTCGGGGGTGGTCACCGTGCCGGCGAGGGTGTTCACGCCGGTGAGGGTGCCGGTCTTGGCGCGGACGAGCCCCGCTGCTCCGTCCGTGTAACGGCCGGCCAGGGTGCCGGTGAAGTGGGCGACGGGCAGGCCGGTGAGCACCGGGCGCAGCTGGGGGCGGGCCGGGTCCGCCGCCTCGGCCAGCAGGGCGGTGAGCAGGTCGGCGCCGATCAGGTCGGTCCGGTCCAGGCCGCTTCCGTCGTGGAACCGCGCGCCCCGCACCGGCAGGCCCAGCTGCTTCAGACGGGCGGTGACGGCGGCGCCGGCCCCGTCGAAGTCGGCGCGCTTGCCGGTCGCCACGGCGGTGTGGCGGGCCAGGGCCTCAGCGAGGTCGTTGTCGCTGTTGGTCAGCATCCGCTCGACGAGGGCCGACAGCGGGGGCGAGGAGACCGCGGCGAGGGTGTCGGCGCGGGCCGTGGCCTTGGAGGGGCCGGGGGCCGACGCGACGATGCCGTGCCGCTTCAGGAGGCCGGCGAAGGTGCGGGCGGCGTCGGCGGCCGGGTCGGCCACGCGCGGGGCGGGGCCGCTGGTGGAGTCGTCGGTGCGGCCCTCGTCGGTCATCAGGGCGGTGACGCGGGCGAGGTTCTCGTTGACCCCGATCGGGTGCATCTCCGTACCGGCGTAGAGCGTCGTGTCGTACGACAGCGTCACCTTGCGCACGTCGCGCTTCTTCAGGGCGGCGGCGGTCTTCTCGGCGAGGGCGCGCAGGTCGGCGAGGCCGCGGGTGTCCTCGCGCGCGGTGAGGGTGGGGTCGCCGCCGCCGACCAGGACCAGTTCGCCGGTGTCGGCCTCCAGGGCGGTGCGGGTGGTGAGGCGGTGGTCGGGCCCGAGGGCGGTGAGGGCGGCGACGGCGGTGGCGATCTTGGTGGTGGAGGCGGGGACGAGCGGGGCACCGACGCCGAGGCCGTACAGGCGCTTGCCGGTGGTGAGGTCGACGACGGCCGCCGCGCGGCGCCCGCCCAGCGCGGGGTCGTCCTTCAGCAGGGGGTCGAGGAGGCCGGCGAGGTCCTTGTCGCCGGGTGCCGCCTTGACGCCCCCGGGGGTGGCGGTGCCGCCGAGGCCGGCCAGTACGGCTCCGGCGCTGGGCGCGGGGCGGGGCGAGCCGGACGCCGTACCGGAGGCCCCGGGTCCGCTGCCGTGATCTGCGCCACCCGTGTGGTCCAGGGCGACGGCCCGGTCCCGCTCGGCCGTACGCTGACCCGTGGAGTCCCAGGGGCCGGCGGCGGTCACCACACCGGCGGCCAGTGCCAGCCCGGCGGTGGCGGCACCGGCGGTGTACTGCCAGGTCTTCGGCCGCGTGATCCGGGCGAGCTGCGGAGCCGTGGCCCGTGCGGACCGCGCGACCCGCGGTCCGGCGGTCCTGGCGAAGCGTGCCAGACGGGGACGAACGGCACGCGCGGCCCGCGCCATGTGCGGTCCCGCGGCCCGCCAAGGCCTCAGCTCCGGCACCGTCACCAGCCCCTTTCGCGATCACACACCTGCGTGAGGGACACTTAACCACCAGAACTATGTGCTGATCATGGAGGAGCGTCCGGTGGAGTTCGACGTCACGATCGAGATCCCGAAGGGTTCGCGGAACAAGTACGAGGTGGACCACGAGACCGGTCGTATCCGCCTGGACCGCCGACTGTTCACCTCGACCGCCTACCCGACCGACTACGGCTTCGTCGAGAACACCCTCGGCGAGGACGGCGACCCGCTGGACGCGCTGGTCATCCTGGACGAGCCGACCTTCCCGGGCTGCCTCATCCGCTGCCGCGCGATCGGCATGTTCCGGATGACGGACGAGGCCGGCGGCGACGACAAGCTGCTGTGCGTGCCGTCGACCGACCCGCGTGTGGAGCACCTGCGTGACATCCACCACGTCTCGGAGTTCGACCGCCTGGAGATCCAGCACTTCTTCGAGGTCTACAAGGACCTGGAGCCCGGCAAGTCCGTCGAGGGCGCCGACTGGGTGGGCCGCACCGACGCCGAGGCCGAGATCGAGCGGTCGTACAAGCGCTTCAAGGACCAGGGCGGCCACTGATCAGGCGCCCCTCCCGTAACGGGCCGCACGCACACGCGTGCGGCCCGTTTGCGTTTGAGTGGCCATACTGAGGTCATGAGGAGGGTGAGTTCGTACCAGGGAGCGTTGCGCAGGTGACGGAGGAGGACCCCAAGCCGCAGCCGGACGAGGCCCGCAGTGCCTTCCGGCAGCCCGGTGGCATCACGGCGTCGATCGACGGCGAGTCGTCGACGACGTCCGAGTTCGAGATCCCGCAGGGACTCGCCGTCCCCCGGCACACCGCCACCGAGTCCGAGACGACCTCGGAGTTCTCGCTCCCCGACGGCCTGGAGGCGCCGGCCGCCACGTCCGCGGACGCCGAGGGCTCGGCGTTCACCATGCCGAGCACCCACAGCGCCTGGTCAGCACCGGCCGCCTTCACCCCGGCGAGCGGTTTCCCGGCGGTGAACCTGACGGACGTGCCCTGGCAGGACCGGATGCGCGCCATGCTGCGCATGCCGGTGGCCGAGCGGCCCGCGCCCGAGCCCTCGCAGAAGCACGACGACGAGACCGGCCCCGCCGTGCCGCGCGTGCTGGACCTGACGCTGCGTATCGGGGAGCTGCTGCTGGCGGGCGGTGAGGGGGCCGAGGACGTGGAGGCGGCCATGTTCGCCGTCTGCCGGTCCTACGGCCTGGACCGCTGCGAGCCCAACGTCACCTTCACCCTGCTGTCGATCTCCCACCAGCCGTCCCTGGTCGAGGACCCGGTGACGGCCTCGCGCACGGTACGCCGCCGGGGTACGGACTACACCCGCCTCGCGGCCGTCTTCCAGCTGGTGGACGACCTCAGCGACCCCGAGACGAACATCTCGCTGGAGGAGGCCTACCGGCGCCTCGCGGAGATCCGCCGCAACCGGCACCCGTACCCCACCTGGGTGCTGACCACGGCGAGCGGTGCGCTCGCGGGCGGGGCCTCGCTGCTGGTCGGCGGTGACGTGATCGTGTTCTTCGCGGCGATGTTCGGCGCGATGCTCGGCGACCGGCTGGCGTGGCTGTGCGCGGGGCGCGGGCTGCCCGAGTTCTACCAGTTCGCGGTGGCCGCGATGCCGCCGGCCGCGATCGGCATCGCGCTGACGCTGACCCACGTCGACGTGAAGGCGTCCGCGGTCATCACCGGTGGGCTGTTCGCGCTGCTGCCCGGACGGGCGCTGGTCGCGGGCGTACAGGACGGCCTGACCGGCTTCTACATCACCGCGGCGGCACGCCTGCTGGAGGTCATGTACTTCTTCGTCAGCATCGTCGCCGGGGTGCTGGTGGTGCTGTACTTCGGCGTCCAGCTGGGCGCCAAGCTCAACCCGGACGCCGCGCTGGGCACGGGCGACGAACCGTTCGTGCAGATCTTCGCCTCGATGCTGCTGTCGCTGGCCTTCGCGATCCTGCTCCAGCAGGAACGCTCCACCGTGCTGGCGGTCACCCTGAACGGCGGCGTCGCCTGGTGCGTGTACGGCGCCATGCGCTACGCCGGCGACATCTCACCGGTGGCCTCCACGGCCGCCGCGGCGGGGCTGGTGGGCCTGTTCGGGCAGCTGATGTCCCGGTACCGGTTCGCCTCGGCGCTGCCGTACACGACCGCGGCGATCGGGCCGCTGCTGCCCGGTTCGGCGACGTACTTCGGTCTGCTGGCGATCGCGCAGAGCGAGGTGGACGCGGGGCTGCTGTCGCTGTCCAAGGCGGTGGCGCTGGCGATGGCCATCGCGATCGGGGTGAACCTGGGCGGGGAGATCTCGCGGCTGTTCCTGAAGGTGCCCGGCGCCGCGAGTGCGGCGGGACGCCGGGCGGCCAAGCGGACGCGGGGGTTCTAGCGGCCCTGGTCGTACGGGTACTGGTCGCCGTACTGCTGAGGCTGGTCGCCGTAGCCCTGCGGGTACTGCTGGGCATACGGCTGCTGCGGGGGCTGCTGGCCGCCGTAGGGCTGGTTGCCGTAGCCCTGGTCGTACTGCTGCTGCGGCTGGTCGTACGGGTCCACCCGGCGGAGCTGGGTCGTGGCGTCGTCCATGACCGGGTACGGGGGCTGGGGCTGGTGGGCCGCCGGCGGGGTCGGTGCGGCCGCGGCGGCGCGCTGCTTCTTCTTGCGCTCGCGCAGGTACTCGACGGCGATCGGGACGACGGACACCAGGACGATCAGGACGAGGATGGCCTCGACGTTGGTCCGGATGAACTCGATCTGGCCGAGCCAGTAGCCCGCGAGGGTGACGCCGGTGCCCCAGGTTACGCCGCCGATCACGTTGTACGTGAGGAAGGTGCGGTACTTCATGCGGCCGGCGCCCGCCACGATGGGGGCGAAGGTGCGCACGATGGGCACGAAGCGGGCCAGGACGATCGCCTTGGGGCCGTACTTGTCCATGAACTCGTGCGCCTTCTCCAGGTTCTCCTGTTTGAAGAGCTTGGAGTTGGGGCGGCTGAAGAGCCTCGGGCCAAAGAACTTGCCGATCATGTAACCGACTTGGTCGCCGAGGACGGCGGCGGCCACGATCAGGGTGCACACCAGCCACAGCGGCTGGCTGATGAACTCGCCCTGGGCGACGAACAGGCCCGCGGTGAACAGCAGCGAGTCGCCGGGCAGGAACGCGAAGAGTCCTGACTCGGCGAAGACGATGAGCAGGATGCCGGGCAGACTGAACGTCTCGATCAGGTAGTCCGGGCTGATCCACTCGGGACCGAGCGCAAGGGTGGTCACGGGATTGTGGCTCCTGCTGCTGGGGGGAGGCGGGCTGGACCTGGCTGCCCAAACGTACAACGCAGCCGCGGGGTCCCAGGTTCCACGGGGCTTCTTGGGGTGCACTGTGACGTTCCGCGGGGAAACCTGGGAACCATGGGTATTGAAGAATACGGCGGCGGCCAGGGTCCGCAGCCCGACGTGCTCGTGGTGACCACGAACGATCTGCCGGGACACCGCGTGCAGGAGGTGCTCGGGGAGGTCTTCGGGCTGACCGTGCGCTCCCGGCACCTGGGGAGCCAGATCGGTGCCGGGCTGAAGTCGCTGGTCGGCGGTGAGCTGCGCGGCCTCACCAAGACGCTGGTCGAGACCCGCAACCAGGCGATGGAGCGGCTGGTCGAGCAGGCACGCGCGCGCGGGGCCAACGCGGTGCTGTCCTTCCGCTTCGACGTGACGGAGGCGGCGGACGTGGGCACCGAGGTGTGCGCGTACGGCACGGCGGTGGTCGTGACCCGGGAGTGAGACCCGGGTCACGACCACCGCTCAGGCGGTGTGCCGGACGGCGTTGGCGAGGATCGCGTCGCGCATGTAGGCGGCGAGGCCCGGCTTGGCCGCGTCGATGTTCCGCGTGAAACGTTCGTCGGACACGTACATCTCCCCCAGGCAGGTGTGCATCTCGTACCCGCAGTCGTAGTGGTTGCGGACGATGCCCTGCCGGTGGTCCTCGGCCACGTCCATGGCCCCCTCGGAGTCGGCGGGCTCACCCGCGTCCATCAGGGCGACGAAACGCCGGGTGAGCTCGTCGGCCTCGTCCTGGATGCGCTGCCAGTCCTCCTTGGTGTAGGAGGCGGTCTTCTCCTTGGACTGGCGGTAGGCGTCGGTGTCGCCCCAGCGCTCCTGGACCTCCTCCTCGTACTGGTCGGGGTCGAAGTCGCCGAAGACCTCGAACTTCTCCTCGGGCGTGAGGTTGATTCCCATGCTGCGTGCCTCCATGGCCTGCTCCACGGCCGCCGCCATCTTGCGCAGCTTCTCGATCCGGGCGGTCAGCAGCTCGTGCTGGCGGCGCAGGTGCGCGCGCGGGTCCGCGGCCGGGTCGTCGAGCAGGGCGGCGACCTCGTCGAGCGGGAAGCCCAGCTCCCGGTAGAACAGGATCTGCTGCAGCCGGTCGAGGTCGGCGTCGCTGTAGCGCCGGTGGCCCGCGTGGCTGCGCTCGCTGGGTACGAGCAGGCCGATGTCGTCGTAGTGGTGCAGCGTGCGCACCGTCACTGCGGCGAAGCCGGCCACCTGTCCCACGGAGTAGCTCACTTCCGCTCCTTTCTCTGCCGCCCTCCACGCTGCCGCCTCACGCGACGTGAGGTGCAAGCCCGGTGCCGTCCGGGGGCGCGCCCGGCCCGTCCCCGGGTGCGGGACACCGGACCCCGGCCTACCGTCGGTCGCATGTCACTGCACAAGGGTCCCCGCCCGCCCCACGACGACGACCGCGGCCGGCGCCGGCTCGCCGTGAACCCCTTCCACGCGGCGGCGAACCCGCTCGGCGGCATGACCGAGGCCCCGCCCTCCCACCGGCTGCCGGACTCCCCGCTGCCGCCGGAGAGCGCGTACCGGCTGGTCCACGACGAGCTGATGCTGGACGGCAACGCCCGGCTGAACCTGGCCACCTTCGTCACCACCTGGATGGAGCCGCAGGCCGGGGTGCTGATGAGTGAGTGCCGGGACAAGAACATGATCGACAAGGACGAGTACCCGCGCACCGCCGAGCTGGAGCGGCGCTGCGTGGCGATGCTCGCCGACCTGTGGCACGCCCCCGATCCGTCGGCGGTCGTGGGCTGCTCGACGACCGGGTCGAGCGAGGCGTGCATGCTGGCGGGCATGGCGCTGAAGCGGCGCTGGGCGATCCGCAACGCCGGCCGGTACCCATCGAAGGACGTGCGGCCCAATCTGGTGATGGGCGTGAACGTCCAGGTCTGCTGGGACAAGTTCTGCAACTTCTGGGAGGTGGAGGCCCGCCAGGTCCCGATGGAGGGCGACCGCTTCCACCTCGATCCGCAGGCCGCCGTCGAGCTGTGCGACGAGAACACCATCGGGGTCGTCGGCATCCTCGGCTCCACCTTCGACGGTTCCTACGAGCCGATCGCCGACCTGTGCGCCGCCCTGGACGCCCTCCAGGAGCGGACCGGACTCGACATCCCGGTGCACGTCGACGGGGCCTCCGGCGGCATGGTCGCGCCCTTCCTGGACGAGGACCTGGCGTGGGACTTCCGGCTGCCGCGGGTCGCCTCGATCAACACCTCGGGGCACAAGTACGGGCTGGTCTACCCCGGAGTGGGCTGGGCGCTGTGGCGGGACGCGGAGGCGCTTCCGGAGGAGCTGGTGTTCCGGGTCAACTACCTTGGCGGCGACATGCCCACCTTCGCGCTGAACTTCTCCCGGCCCGGCGCGCAGGTGGTCGCGCAGTACTACACGTTCCTGCGGTTGGGCCGCGAGGGGTACCGGGCCGTGCAGCAGTCCGCGCGGGACATCGCGGGCTCGATCGCCGACCGGGTGGCGGCGCTCGGCGACTTCCGGCTGCTGACGCGCGGCGACCAGCTGCCCGTGTTCGCCTTCACGACGGCCGACGACGTGACGGCGTACGACGTCTTCGACGTGTCCCGGCGGCTGCGCGAGGGCGGCTGGCTGGTGCCGGCGTACACCTTCCCGCCGAACCGCGAGGACCTCTCCGTGCTGCGGGTGGTGTGCCGCAACGGCTTCTCGACCGACATGGCGGACCTGCTCCTGGCCGACCTGGAGCGCCTGCTGCCTGAGCTGCGCCGCCAGTCGGGCCCCCTGACCCGGGACAAGGCGGCGGCGACCGGGTTCCACCACTGACCCCTCTCCCGCCCTCTCCTTCGCGTCAGCCCGGCCGACGTGCGCGCGTAGGCGGATCTGTACGTCGGTGCGGGCGACCGGGGGCCGCCCGCCCCCGAAGGCTGGGCCGCCTAATGGCGAGCGTCCCCGTAGTGCAGCGGGCCGGCCGCGAAGGGGTTCTCCTCGCCGTCCGCCAGCACCCCGACGAACGGCTCGCCCTCGCCGGCGAAGGTGTACGCGCCGCCCCGGACGCGTTCGATGAGGCCGCGGGTCCACTCGGCGCCCGAGTCGGCCGAGTGGACCCAGTAGTTCATGATCTCGCCGATGTGCCCGTACTGGCCGGGTCCCTGCGCCGGCCTGTAGTGCTCCGTGACGGCGGCACGCCACTGCCCGATCTTCCGCACCCGCTCCTCCAGGAGCGCGAGGACCTCCTCGCGCGGGAGGTCGACCATGAAGCCGATGGCCGCGGTGAGCACGTCCGGCCGCTGGTCGTAGGCGGTGAGGTAGGCGCGGAGCAGGGTGAGGTACTCCTCGGTGCCCTGCTCGGTGATCTCGTACTCCACCCGCGGCGGCCCGCCCACCGTGGACGGCGCGATCTCGTGCGCGCGGAGCAGCCCCTGTTTGGCCATCTGCTTCAGCGCGTGGTAGATCGAACCGGGCTTGGCGTTGGACCACTCGTGCGCGCCCCAGTACTCCAGGTCGTTGCGCACCTGGTAGCCGTGGGCCCGCCCGTGCTGGCGGACCGCGCCGAGCACGAGGAGACGGATCGCTGACATGGGGACCAGCCTAGATCCGGCGCCGCGGTCCGCCCGCCGGGACCCTCGGTAACCTCACGCCCCTCAGAACGGGAAGCCGCTGCGCCCGTGCTGCACCGAGATCCACTTCTGCGTGGTGAAGGCGTCCAGCATGGTGTCGCCGTTGAGCCGGCCGATGCCGGAGTGCTTCTCGCCGCCGAAGGGCACGATGGGCTCGTCGTGCACGGTCCCGTCGTTCACGTGGAACATGCCGGTGTCGATCCGCTTGGCGAAGTCGACGCCGCGCTCGATGTCCCCGGTGTGCACGGCACCGCTCAGCCCGTACGGCGTGTCGTTGACGAGGCGCACGGCCTCCTCCTCGCCGTCGAAGGGGACGAGGAAGGCGACCGGGCCGAAGACCTCCTGCCGCAGCAGCGCGGAGTCGGCGGGCAGGCCGGTCAGGACCGACGGCTCGACGAGGTTGTCCGTGACCGAGCCGCGCACCAGGGCGGTCGCGCCCTCGGCGAGGGCCTGCTCGACGACACCGGAGACCGCGTCCGCCTGCGAGGAGTTGATCACCGGACCGATGACGGTCGACGGGTCGCGCGGGTCACCGGCCTTGAGGGTCTTCACCTTGGCGACGAACTTCTCGGTGAACTCGTCGGCCACCGTACGGTCGACCAGCACGCGGTTGGCGGCCATGCAGACCTGGCCCTGGTGGACGTAGCGGCTGAAGACGGCGGCGTCGACCGCGTAGTCGACATCGGCGTCGTCGAGGACCACCAGCGCGCTGTTGCCGCCCAGTTCGAGGACCGAGCGCTTGAAGTGCGCGGCGCAGACCGTGGCCACGTGGCGGCCGACCTTGTCGGAGCCGGTGAAGGAGATGACCTTGGGGACCGGGTGCTCCAGGAAGGCGTCGCCGATCTCCGCTATGTCGGTCACCACGACGTTGAGCAGGCCGCCCGGCAGTCCCGCGTCCTGAAGGATCTTCGCGACCAGGGTCCCGCCGACGATCGGCGTGTTCTGGTGCGGCTTGAGGACCACGCCGTTGCCCAGGGCGAGGGCCGGGGCGACCGACTTCAGGGAGAGCAGGAAGGGGAAGTTGAAGGGGCTGATGACGCCCACGACGCCGACCGGCACCCGGTAGACGCGGTTCTCCTTGCCGTCGACCGGAGAGGGGATGATCCGGCCCTCGGGGCGCAGCGCCAGGTGGACCGCCTCGCGCAGGAACTCCTTGGCGAGGTGCAGCTCGAAGGAGGCCTTGAGGCGGGTGCCGCCCAGCTCGGCGACGATCGCGTCGCTGATCTCCGCCTCGCGCTCCTCCACCAGGCGCAGGGCCTTCTCGAACACCGCGCGGCGCGCGTACGGGTTGGTCGCGGCCCACTGCTTCTGCGCGTGCTCGGCGGCCCGGTAGGCGGCGTCGACCTCGTCGACCGTGGCTATGGTGATCGAGGCGAGCTTCTCGTTGTCGTACGGGTTGAAGTCGATGATGTCCCAGGAGCCGGTGCCCGGCCGCCACTCGCCGTCGATGTACTGCTGGGCGAGGTCGGTGAAGTACGACGACATGTGTTCCCTCAATCCCCTTAGCTGCCGCAGCCGCCGCGAGCGAGCCGCCTGACTGGACGTCATCGTACTGACGTTTCAGGAGAGTTGGAGGAGGCCCCGGAGAAGGTCCCGGCTCTCGTCCGGCCCCGGACTGTCCTGCTGGAGTTCCTTCAGCGCCGTCTCGTACTGGGTGACGTCCTCGTGCTTGTCCAGGTACAGCGCGCTGGTGAGCTGCTCCAGGTAGACGACGTCCGAGAGGTCGGACTCGGGGAAGCTGAGGAGCGTGAACGCGCCACTCTCGCCGGAGTGCCCGCCGAAGCCGAACGGCATGATCTGGAGCCGCACATTGGGGCGTTCGGACACCTCGATCAGGTGCTGGAGCTGGCCGCGCATCACCTCGCGGTCGCCGTACGGGCGGCGCAGGGCGGCCTCGTCGAGCACGATGTGGAACTCGGGGGCGCTCTCCGCGACCAGGTGCTTCTGCCGCTCCAGTCGCAGCGCCACACGCCGTTCGACGTCCGCCTCGCCGGCGCCCTTCATGCCGCGCCGGACGACCGCGCGGGCGTACTCCTCGGTCTGGAGCAGGCCGTGCACGAACTGCACCTCGTAGGCCCGGATCAGCGAGGCGGCGCCCTCCAGACCCACGTAGGTGGGGAACCAGCTGGGCAGCACGTCGGAGTAACTGTGCCACCAGCCCGCGACGTTGGCCTCCTTGGCCAGGGAGAGCAGGGAGGCGCGCTCCTGCTCGTCCGTGATGCCGTACAGCGTCAGCAGGTCCTCGACGTCCCTGGTCTTGAAGCTCACCCGGCCCAGCTCCATCCGGCTGATCTTCGACTCCGAGGCGCGGATCGAGTAGCCCGCGGCCTCTCGAGTGATCCCCCGCGTCTCACGCAGTCGCCTGAGTTGTGATCCGAGCAGCATGCGCCGCACCACCGATCCGGGCTCTCCCGCGCTCACGTTCGCCAGCCTCCCCAACCGTCTTCAGGGGCCGCAGTCTGCCACTAAAACACTCCGAGCAGTACTCGTCCGGTTACGGAAACGGAATCGAGCCAAAGGAAACGTGCAGGACCAAGCACGCGGTGGGCAGGAACCGGCCGTTGGAGGAGATGAAGGGGAGGCGAAGATGACGGAAAAATTGACCAACAAGCGGTACGGGCAGGTCCATTTCGGTCACGTGCACGTGCATCTGCCCTTGCATCCGAGGTACGCATCCGAAACCATGGTCCCCGCACCACCGCGCCGCATCGCTACGACCGCGAACTCCCGGGAGTGCCTCGCATGGGGACGAATGGATCGACCATGCTCGAGCCGTTACGGCAGGGCCTTCCGCCACTCGACCCCGCAGCCGTGTCCAACGCCGCCTCCTGCGCCCTGCCGCCCCGTTTCGAAGCGGTGCGCGAGGCCCGGAGGTTCACCCGCAGGACGCTCGACGGCTGGGACACGGGCGACCGCTTCGACGACGTCTGCCTGGTGGTCTCGGAACTCGTCACCAACGCCCTGCGGCACGCGCTGCCCGCCGACACCCCGCGCCACGACGAGCGGCACGGTCCCGTCCGGCTGCACCTGATGCGCTGGACCGAGCGGCTGGTGTGCGCGGTGCGCGACCCCAGCCACGAGAGCCCGGTGGCCCGTGAGACGGACGATTTCTCGGCGGAGTCGGGCCGGGGCCTGTTCCTCGTCGACTCCTTCAGCGACAGCTGGGGCTGGCACCCGCTCGCCGGAACACTCAACGGCAAGGTGGTCTGGGCGCTGTTCCGCGTCTAGCGGCTGAGCGGCCGGCCGGCCGACGGGATCAGCTCGCGATCAGGTGGTCGAACTCGCCGTCCTTGACGCCCAGCAGCATGGCCTCGATCTCGGCACGCGTGTAGACGAGCGCGGGGCCGTCGGGGAAGCGGGAGTTGCGCACCGCCACCGCGCCGTCGGGCAGGCGGGCGAACTCCACGCACGAACCCTGCGAGTTGCTGCGTCGGCTCTTCTGCCAGGCCGCATTGTGCAACTGCGTGGCGGCCATGCCGTTGTACACGTCGTACACCTCGTGGTCCACAGGTCGCTCCCCGGTGTGCACTGGCTGATGTGGCCATTGATGCAGTGGTCAACTGATCCGGATCATAACCCTGTTCACGTGCAGATGCATGAGCAAATGCACGTGCACGCGCGGTGTTCCCGCGGTTACAGCTTTGACGACCGCTTTACCGAGCCCTGCCCACTACGACGCCGAGACCCGGAGAGTCGTTCCCGCATGTGCCCCCGAATTCGAAGAATATGCAACAACATGCGACAACACCGGGGCCCTCGTGACGAGCGGGCCCCGGTGTCGTCACCGGTGCGCGAGGTGCGGCGGGCGGGTCAGCGCGTGCCGTACGGCAGCAGCGCCATCTCGCGTGCGTTCTTGATCGCCCTGGCCAGCTGCCGCTGCTGCTGGGACGTCACGCGGGTGACGCGGCGGCTGCGGATCTTGCCTCGGTCGGAGATGAACTTCCGCAGCAACTCGGTGTCCTTGTAGTCGACGTACGTCACTCCGGCCTTATCCAGCGGGTTGGGGCGCTGCCGCGCGGGCGTGCGGTCGTTCTTGCGGGGGCCGGGCATGGGGTCAGACCTCCAGGAGGGTGTCGAAGGCGGGCGGCAGCCGGTCCCAGGCGGCCTGCCCCGCGGCGTACTCGGCGTCGGTCAGCAGGCAGGACTCCAGGAGCCGTTCCAGGCCGTCGCGGTCGAGGCCGGGGGACGTGAAGACCAGGTGCTGGCAGCGGTCGCCGTGCTCGGGGTGCCAGTCCAGTGCGGCGGCGGCGCGGCGCACGGGAGGCACCAGTTCCCAGGCGGCGTCGGGGAGCGAGGCGAGCCACGGTCCCGCGCTCTCCACGCACAGGGCACCGCCCGCGGCGTCCCAGTGCAGCAGCGTGTCCCCCTTGCCGGCGAGCCAGAACCGCCCCCGGCTGCGGGCCGCGGCACAGGTCAGGTCCTCCAGCGCGGCGTACAGCCGCTCCGGGTGGAAGGGGCGGCGGCGGTGCCAGACCAGGGTGGCGACACCGTGTGCGTCGGCCTCCGCGGGCAGCAGGGCGCAGGCCGGGTGCTGGGCCGCGGCCGCGGCCTCCACGTCGAACCCGGCGAGGGCGGCCCGCGCCAGTTCCGGGGTCGCGGACGGTGCGCCCGCCGGGTTCCCGCGGCCGATCGGGACCCGGCGGGCCGTCGGGTGCAGCTGGGCCAGCAGCTCGCGGTCCTCGTCGTCGGGCTCCGGAGAGCCGGGCAGGGACTCGGCGAGCGCGAGGACGGAGGCGTACTCCAGCTGCCGCGCGAAGGTGTCGGCGACGGTGCGCCGGTCGGTGGCCGCCGCCGCGAGGCCGCCCTCGGCGAGGTCGTCGCCGTTGCCGAGGTACGGCAGCACCAGGGCGGGGTCGACGGCGGTGATCACGCCGGCGACGGTGAAGCCGCCGGCCGTGACCACCTCCGCCATCGCCTTGGGCTCGACGGAGTCCCACAACTCGACGACCGCCAGCGGGGTGCCGCCCGCCTGGGCGAGCCGGACCAGCTCGGGGACGAGGTCCTCGCGCAGCGCGCAGCACGCGCAGTCGTTGACCAGGGGCGCCTCGCCCGCGGCGAGGATGCCGGTGGCGTCCCGCACGGTCCGTACGACCGTGCCGGCGGTGGCCGTCGCCAGGTCGTGGTGGAGGACGACGCTGCCGGGCACGTCGGCGAGCAGCCGGGCCACGGCCGCCCGGCGTGCGTCGGCGTGCAGCCCGCCGACGATCACCACCGGCGGTTCGGGAAAGCGGCCCGGCCCGCTCATGCCCCGTCCTGCTTCCCGTACCGGCGCTCGAAGCGCTCCACGCGTCCGGCGGTGTCCAGGACGCGGGCGGTGCCGGTGTAGAAGGGGTGGCTGACGTGGGAGATCTCGACGTCGACGACCGGGTAGGTGTGGCCGGCCTCCCACTCGACCGTGCGCTCGCCGGTCATGGTCGAGCGGGTGAGGAAGGCGTAGTCCGCGGCCCGGTCGCGGAAGACGACGGGGCGGTACTCGGGGTGGATTCCCTTGCGCACGGCGTCTCAGCGCTCCTCTCGGAAGTCGACGTGGCGGCCGGCCATCGGGTCGTACTTGCGCAGGGTCAGCCGGTCCGGGTCGTTGCGGCGGTTCTTGCGGGTGACGTAGGTGTAGCCGGTCCCGGCGGTGGACCGGAGCTTGATGACCGGGCGGAGTTCGTTGCGTGCCATGCTGGTATCTTACTGAAAATGAATTCCATTAACAGCTAGGGCCCGTCCGGTCCGGAGGAGAGGTACGTCACCGTGTCCGCCCACTGCATGCTGACCGGGGCCCGGCCCGGTTTCGGCAACCGCGTCTCGCACTCCCACCGGCGCACCTCGCGCCGCTTCGACCCCAACATCCAGACCAGGCGCTACTGGCTGCCGAGCGAGAACCGGCACGTGCGGCTGCGGCTGAGCACGAAGGGGATCAGGACGGTCGACTCGATCGGCGTCGAGGCGGCCGTGGCGCGCATCCGTGCCCGGGGAGTGAGGATCTGATGGCGAAGAAGAGCAAGATCGCGAAGAACGAGCAGCGGCGGGCGGCCGTCGAGCGCTACGCGGCGCGCCGGGCCGAACTGAAGGAGATCGTCCGCCGGCCCTCGTCGACGGAGGCCGAACGGCTCGCCGCCCAGCGGGAACTGCGACGGCAGCCGCGCGACGCGAGCCCCACGCGGGTGCGCAACCGCGATCAGGTCGACGGGCGCCCGCGCGGGTACTTCCGGGTCTTCGGACTCTCCCGGGTGAAACTGCGCGAGCAGGCGCATGCCGGGCATCTTCCCGGGGTGCGCAAGTCCTCCTGGTAGCTTGCGGCTGTTCGGGGCCGCACGGCCGTCCGGCTACAGCTTGGAGCTTCCGGTGACGTGGGTGACTGCGGAGAACACGGCGAGCACGGAGAACACGGCGCTCGCGGCGCGGGGAACGGGTCCGTCGACCGCGGCGGACGCGGCGAGCGCGGCGAGCGCGGCGGACGCGGCGAGCGCGGCGGACGCGGCGAGCGCGGCGGACGCGGCGGATGGGGCGGCCGTGGCGCGTACGGACGTCCCGCCCGGCGGGGTCCCGCGCCGCCGGGCGCGCCGGGCCGTGCGGGCCGTGGCGCTCGGTCTCGGGCTGGCGGGCGCGCTGGCCCTGACCGCGTGCACCGACGACGGGGGCTCCGACGGCGGCTCGGGCGGCGGCGACAACCCGTCGGCGGCCCCCAGCGCGTCGGCGAGCGCGGAGGCGGGCGGCGACGCGGGCGGATCGCCGTCCGCCGGTGCCGCCGGCGAGCTGGAGGGCAGCTGGCTGGCGACCACCGACGGCCAGGCCGTCGCCCTGATGGTGACCGGCGACAAGGCGGCCCTGTTCGCCACCGGCGGGACCGTGTGCAGCGGCACGACGGCGGAGACCTCCGGCACCCGGACGATCCACCTGAAGTGCACCGACGGCAGCGACGACCGGACCACCGGCAAGGTCGGGGCGGTCGACGCCGAGTCGCTCACGGTGGCCTGGGAGGGCGACCTCGGCGAGGAGACGTACACCAGGTCGGAGGGCGGCTCCCTGCCACCTGGCCTGCCGACCACGGGCATCGGTTCCTGAGCGGGGCCGGACGGTCGGGGCCGGCTGAGCCTCAGCTCCGTTTCAGTGGGCGGTGGTGGCCCACGCGGGCCTCGTCGGCGGCTCGGGTGCCCTCCGTCCAGCCGGCCGTGTCCGCGGCGCCGCGCAGACGGGTGGTGGTCGTCTCCGGGAACATGCGCTCCGTGCGGTCGCTGACCGCGACCTCGCGGGAGGCGAGTACCGGCAGCAGGTCCGCGTCCGCCGCCGCGTCCGTGGCCGCGTCCGCCGCGGCCCGCAGCCTGGTGCCCGCGCGGTGGGCGTAGGCGGCGAGGAACGACTGCCGGAAGGTCTTGGTGCGCTTGCGCCCGCCGGCCCGCTGTCCGGCCTCCGCCTTCGTCATCGCGGCCTCGGCCTGCACCAGCAGGGAGGTGTAGAGGAGCTCCACCGCCTCCAGGTCGGCCTCGAAACCGACGACGGTGGAGAAGCCGAAGGGCTCGTTCCACACCGCCCGGCAGTGGTTGGCGCCGGCCACCGCGTCCAGCAGCACCGCCTTGGCCTGCTCGTACGGCGGCTCCACTCCGATGCGGCGAGCGCCCGGTGTGTCGGGCGAAGGCGCGTGCGCGGCCAGCAGCGCCTCGTCGACGCTGTGCCGCGCCATCAGCTCCTGCGCCTTCGCGCTCAGCGCCTCCGCCTCTTCGGGATACCCCGTCGCCTCCGCCTTGGCGAGCAGCGCGCGGATGCGGGCGAGGGCACGGGACTCCGGCCGTGCCTCCCGGCCCCGACGCGGCGCCTCCCCCGCCTCCAGGGGCTCGAGGCCGGGCAGCCGCACCAGCAGGCGGTACAGCTCCAGTACCGCGGTGGCGTGCGAGAAGCGGTCGGTGCGGGAGGGCGCCGTCCCGCCCGCGTCCGGTACGTCGTCGAGCTGCGCGGCCCAGCGGGGACCGCGCGCACGGTCGTGCGGCGCCCGGGCGCGGATCAGCGCGGCCACCACCCGTACGTGCACGTCGTCCAGTTCGCGTCGCACGATCCGTACGAGGTCGGCGGGCTCCCAGCCGCGCCGCCAGGCCGCGGCCACGAACTCGTCGCCGCGCCGGGCCAGTTCCGCGTCCGCCGCCGGATCGGCCGCGAGCAGCGAGGCGGCGGTGTCGAGGGCGTCGTCGGCGGTGTCGTACAGGGCGGTATCGAAGGCACGGTCGACGGTGCTGGGCGTACTCACCCGGCGATGGTGCCACGGCCTGCCAGGGCGCCGCCCACGCAGCGACTGTCAACCCGTGGTTGACAGTCACCAGGGCGCAACCTACGGTTGACACATGACGACGAACCCGAGCATCACGTCATCCGTACGTCTCGACGAACTCATCACCGCGATCAAGAAGGTGCATCCGGAGCCCCTGGCGCAGCTCCAGGACGCCGTCATCGCCGGCGAGCACCTGGGAGAGGTGGCCGACCACCTCATCGGCCACTTCGTTGACCAGGCCCGGCGTTCGGGCGCGTCCTGGACGGACATCGGCAAGAGCATGGGCGTCACCCGGCAGGCGGCGCAGAAGCGCTTCGTCCCCAAGGAGTCGGCCGACCTCGACGCGAGCCAGGGCTTCAGCCGCTACACGGACCGCGCGCGCAACGCCGTCATGGCCGCCCACAACGCGGCCAAGGCCGCCGGCAACGCCGAGGGCCTGCCCGAACACCTCGTCCTCGGCCTGATCACCGAGCGCGAGAGCCTCTCCGCCAAGGCGATCGCCGCGCAGGGCGTGACCCTGGACGCGATCCGCGCGGCGGCGACCGCCGCGCTCCCGCCCGCCGCCGCGGAGGTCCCGGAGCTGGTGCCCTACGGCCCCGCTGCCAAGAAGGTCCTCGAACTCACCTTCCGCGAGGCCCTGCGCCTGGGTCACAACTACATCGGCACGGAACACATCCTGCTCGCCCTGCTGGAGCACGAACACGGCGAGGGTGTGCTCAGTGGACTCGGTCTCGGCAAGGAGGCCACCGAGCGCTACGTCGTCGACGCGCTGGCGGAGTACATCCGGATCACCGGGGGGAAGACCGAGGAGGAGACGGCGGAGACGGGGCAGACCGGGGCGGCCGGGTCCGCGGCGGCGGAGGGATGAGACGTGGTGAGGGCGTGCTGAAGGCGTCCTGAGTGGGTGCCGCGGGCCGTCCGTCGCGAGGTGACTGTCATACCCGCCTGCGACACTCGCGACATGGCCGAGAGGTGGGCGCTCGCGGTGGCCGAGGACGGTGGCGTGGAGGTCGCCGCCCTCGGCCCCGACGGGCTGCCCGCCGGACCGGTGCGCCGGGAACCCGGCCCCGCCGAGGCCGTGCGGGCCAGACCGGAGGTGACGCGCTGGGTGTGGCGGTCCACCGCCGAGATCGCGCCGCGCCTGCTCGCCGCGGGGGTGCGAGTGGAGCGGTGCTACGACGTGGAGGCCGCCGAGACCCTCCTGCTCGGCCACGAGGGGCGGTACGGGGAGCCGCGCTCGGCCGCGGCCGCCCTGGCCCGGCTGCACGGCGGCCCCGTACCGCCCGACCCGCCGCAGCGCTCCGCCGAGCCGGGCGCGCAGTCCCCGCTGTTCGAACCGCAGGCCGTCCGCCTCCCCCTGTCCGACCTGCTCGCCGTCTACGCCGGGCAGCAGCGCCGCCACGACCGCTCGGCGCACCCCGACCGGCTGCGGCTGCTGACCGCCGCCGAGTCCGCGGGGATGCTGGTGGCCGCCGAGATGAACCGCGCGGGGCTGCCCTGGCGGGCCGACGTGCACCGCCAGGTCCTGCACGACCTGCTGGGCGAGCGGTACGCGGGCGGGGGCGAGCCGCGCCGCCTGGCCGAGCTGGCCGAGGAGGTGTCGGCCGCGTTCGGCCGCCGGGTTCGGCCCGACCTGCCCGCGGACGTGGTCAAGGCCTTCGGGCAGGCGGGCGTGAAGGTCGCCTCCACCCGCCGCTGGGAGCTGGAGTCGCTGGACCACCCGGCCGTGAAGCCGCTGATCGAGTACAAGAGGCTGTACCGCATCTGGGTCGCCCACGGCTGGTCCTGGCTCCAGGACTGGGTGCGCGACGGCCGGTTCCGCCCCGAGTTCCTGGCCGGCGGCACCGTCACCGGACGCTGGGTCACCAACGGCGGGGGCGGGCTGCAGATCCCCAAGGTGATCCGGCGGGCCGTCGTCGCCGACCCGGGCTGGCGGCTGGTCGTCGCCGACGCCGACCAGATGGAGCCGCGCGTGCTGGCGGCGATCTCCCGCGACCCCGGCCTGATGGAGGTGGCCGGCCGCGAGACCGACCTCTACCAGTCCGTCTCCGACCGCGCCTTCTCCGGCGACCGAGCCCAGGCCAAGCTCGCCGTGCTCGGCGCGGTCTACGGCCAGACCTCCGGCGACGGCCTGAAGAACCTCGCCGCGCTCAGACGCCGCTTCCCCAGGGCCGTGGCCTACGTCGACGACGCGGCCCGCGCGGGCGAGGAGGGGCGGCTGGTGCGCACCTGGCTGGGCCGCACCTGCCCGCCCGCGGCCGGCGCTGCCGACGGCACGGAGGAGGCGGGGCTGCCGCAGGACGACCCCTCCGGCGCTGCCGACTCCGCCGGCTCCGGCGACCGCCCGCAGGAGTGGTTGCCGGGCTACGCGTCCTCCAACGCCCGCGCGCGGGGCCGCTTCGCCCGCAACTTCGTCGTCCAGGGCAGCGCCGCCGACTGGGCCCTGCTGCTGCTCGCCGCACTGCGCCGGACCTGCGCGGACATGGCGGCCGAGCTGGTCTTCTTCCAGCACGACGAGGTGATCGTGCACTGTCCCGAGGAGGAGGCCGACACCGTCGTCACGGCGATCCGGGACGCGGCGGAGCTGGCGGGACGGCTGACGTTCGGGCCGACGCCGGTGCGGTTCCCGTTCACGACGGCGGTGGTGGAGTGCTACGCGGACGCGAAGTGAGCGGGTGGCAGGGGCAAGCGAAGCGAGCGGGCGGCAGGCGGACGGAAACCAGCGGGTGGCAGGCGGACGCGCAGTGGCCTACGGCTCGTCGAGGAGCCCCGCGTCGTGGGCGAGGACGGCGGCCTGGACGCGGTTGGCGCAGCCGGTGCGGGTGAGGATGCGGCTGATGTGCGCCTTGACCGTACCGGCGCTCAGATACAGCCGGTCGGCGATCTCCCCGTTGGACAGTCCGGTGGCGAGCAGGCGCAGCACGTCCCGTTCGGCCGGGGCCAGTTCGTCGATCCGGCGCAGCGCGGCCTCGGTGTCCCGGCCGGACCGCACATGCCGTTCCAGCAGCTGCCGGGTGATCCGGGGGGCCAGCACCGGCTCGCCCTTGGCGGCGAGTTGGACGGCGCGGATCAGGTCGGCGGGGCCGGTGTCCTTGAGGAGGAAGCCGCTCGCCCCGGCCCGCAGGGCCCGCGTCACGTGCGCGTCCTGCCCGAAGGCCGTCAGCATCACGACACAGGTGCGGGGCGAGAGACGGGAGATGTCCTCGGCCGCGGCGATACCGTCCCGGACCGGCATCTGGACGTCGACCAGGGCGACGTCGACGTCCTGGTCGCGACAGACCGCGGCGGCTTCCCTGCCGTCGCCCGCCTCGGCGACCACCTCGATGTCGTCGGCGTTCTCCAGGATGAGCCGGATTCCGGCGCGCATCAGCGCCTCGTCGTCGGCGACCAGGACTCGGATCATCGGCTCATCCTAGGACTGCCGGTCATCGGCTCGTCTTCAGCTCATCCCAGGGCCGCCAGCACCAGCAGGACGACGAGGAAGCCCGCCGTGGGCAGCACCACGACCAGCGCCGCGCAGCCCGAGCCGAGGACGCGCGGCCAGGTCAGGATCTCGTCCGGCAGCGGAGCACGGGCTCCCTCCGGACCGGGACGACGGACGGGCGGGTGAGGAGAAGAGGGGCGACCGGGGGACGAGTGACCGGCAGCCGACTGCCCGGCGGCCGATGTCCCGGGCAGCCGGGCGGCGACGCGGAAGCCGCCGTTCACCAGGGCGCCCGCCTCGAACGTGCCGCCGAGCAGCCCGACCCGCTCCGCACACCCGGCCAGTCCGCTGTGACTGCCCCCGCGGGAGGGCCCGGCCACGGGCGGCGGGGCGTTGGTGACGGACACCTCGATCTCCCCGCCGACGCTCCCCACCCGCACCCAGGTGGGCGCCCCGGACGCGTGTTTCAGCACGTTGGTGAGTCCTTCGCGGACCACCCGGTGAATGGCGTTCCGCGTCCGCGGCCCCGGCTCCGCCCCGTCGGGGACGGACCAGTCCAGCTCGACGGCGCTGCCGGTCCGCCGCGACTCGTCCACCAGCGCGGCGATGTCCTCCCGCGTCCCCCGCCCGCTCCCGGACCCGCCGTTCCCGGACCGGTCGTCCTCCGGGCCGGCCAGGTCGGCGTGGCGCAGGACGCCCAGGATCTCCCGCAGTTCCTCCATCGCCGTACCGGCGGTCGTACGCAGCAGCTCGGTCTGTCCGGCGAGGGCCGGCGCCTGCCGTGCCGCCGCCAGTTCGAGAGCTCCCGCGTGCACGGATATCAGGCTCAGCCGGTGGCCCAGGAGGTCGTGCATCTCGCCCGCGATCCGGTTCCGTTCCTCCGTCCGGGCCGCCTCGGCGGTCAGGGCGCGGGCCCGCTCCAGGTAGGCGTTGCGTTCGCGCAACAGGCTGACGAGCGGCCGACGTTGGCCGAGCAGCGTCCCGGCCAGGGCGGGAAGCACCAGGAGCAGCACCAAGGAGACCGCGTTGCCCACCACCTGGAACGCAAGGCGCTCGGTCCGGAACGGGGCGGTGACGACGGTCAGCACACCGACCACGGCCGACGCCGCCCCGACGACCTGCCACGCACGCCGGGTCGGCGCGATGCGCCGCGTCGCGGACATCACGACGAGCGGCGCCACCGCCAGCGTCCACACGTTGACCCCCACGACCAGCACGGAGGCCCCCAGCACGGCGGCGACCGGCCGGCCACGGCGCACGGCAACGAGCAGCACCGCCCACACGGCCTCCAGCACGGCGAGCCCCGGCCGCGCGGGCACCACCAGCAACAGCGGCACCAGCCCGAAGGCGGCCGTGAGGAGACAGAGCAGCCCCTCGGCGACGACCGTGCGACGCCCGGCACCACGCACCGCGGCCCACCCTGCGACCGCCTCCCGCCGCACCCGGTGCGGCACACCGGCCGCCGCGCGCCGCACCCGCCCGGACGGCCGAGGCGCGCCCGTGCCGCCGTACTCCTGACCACCGCTACGCACCCGCACCCCCGGAACGCTATCCGCCCGGCCGCCCCCGCCCTCACGCACCCGGCAGGCCGTCCAGCTCGCCCCGCAACATGGCCACGTCGACCTGCTCGGCGGCCAGCAGCTCCGCCACGCCGGCGTCGTCGAGCAGCGCGGCCACCAGATGGACGGTGCCGACGGTGGGCGACTCCCGCTCGGCGGCCCGCAGCCGGGCGACCGCGAGGGCACGTTCGGCAGCGCCGGACAGCCTGGCCCGCTCCCCCTCGGCCCGGTCGGCACCACCGTCGGCCGACACGGCCGACTCCGGAGCGACGGCCGAGGCGACGAGAGGGCCCTGCCGTACCCCGTGGCGGCGCAGGACGGCGGCCGCGGCATTGGCGTCGGCCAGCCCTTCCGGAAGCGCACGCCCCGCCACGGCCAACGCCCGGTCCAGGGCCAGCACCCCCAGCAGCAGATCCACCGGTTCCGCCACGTCCCGCCCGCACCGCACCGCCTGACGCGTGGCCTCGACGTTCACGGCGAACAGGACCGGCGAACCGTTCAGCCCGGACTGCGCGGTCCACGAAGTGAAGGCACGCGTCAGCGGGTTGCCACTCCTGCCCAGCGTCCCCGCCCGGCGCAGCAACAGCACACCGTACGACTCCGGCCGCTCGCTCTCCTCGGCGGCCCCCGCGGCCTCGGCGTCCAGCCGGTCCAGCCGGGTCACCGCCTCGGCCGTGTCCAGCCGCCGAAGCAGCAGCGCCTCCCTCGCCCTGCTGTCCGGCAGTTCGAGCAGCGCCCTGGCCACATGCCGGCAGCGCACGGAGACCGTGCCCTCGGCACGCGCGGACGCCGACGCGTGCAGCAGACAGCTCCGCAGCGCCCCGCTCATCGCGGGCGGCCCGGCCGGGACCGCCTCCCGCGTCCCCTGCCCGAACCGCCACCACGCCTCACGCCAGGCGGCCTCGACCTCGACCTCGTCGGCCTGCGCACCCGGCCCACCGCTCGCCTCGTCCTCGCTGACCCAGCCCAGGCCCGCCCGAGCCCGGATGAAGCCACTGAGCCCACCGGACCTCCGCATCCCCGGAGCGATCGCCGCACCCGCCTCCGAGTCACCCATCACCAGCTCCCCCAGCAGGGTGTCCGTCCCCGCGAACGCCGGCTCGCTCCGCACCGCCCGGCGCACCGTCGAGACGAGCACCTCCATGACGTCCGGCTCGAACTCCACGGTCATCCCGAGCCCGGCCAGGTCTGCCGTCGTCCCTCGCTGCCCCATCGAACATCTCCTCACTGCGGCGGTCTGGACTACCCGGACGACGCTAGGCACCCCCGCCCCGCCCCCGCGCCTGCCGACCGGCCAGACTCCCGGTCCGATCGGCCCACGGAGCAGAACCGCGAGCACGAAGGAGGGCCACGAGCGAAGAGGAGAACGCAGAAGACCCGCAGGCCGGATGTCCGACCTACGGGTCTCAAAAGTGGAGCCGCCTTCGGGATTCGAACCCGAGACCTACGCATTACGAGTGCGTTGCTCTGGCCATCTGAGCTAAGGCGGCGCGCCGTGCACCCATGGTGCGATCAGCAACGACGGTAAGTCTACACAGTTTCCCGGGGTGCTCCGAACCCGCCCCGGAGGCGTGGGCTCCGGGGCGGGCGGGCGCCGGGTGGGGGGCTACGAGCAGCGCTTGCCGTCCTCCGGGGCGGTGCCGCGCAGCAGGTAGGTGTTGATCGCCGAGTCGATGCAGGTGCTGCCGCGGCCGTAGGCGGTGTGGCCGTCGCCCTCGTAGGTGAGGAGGTGGCCGGAGGAGAGCTGGCCGGACAGGGCCTCGGCCCAGCGGTACGGGGTGGCCGGGTCGCGGGTGGTGCCGACCACGACGATCGGGGTGGCGCCGGCCGCCTCGATGCGGTGCGGCTCCCCCGTGGGCCTCACCGGCCAGTACGCGCAGTTCAGGGAGGACCAGGCGAGGCCCTCGCCGAAGACCGGGGACGCCTTCTCGAACTCGGGGAGGGCGTCGCGCACCTCGTCCGGGGAGGAGAAGGCGGCGGGGAGGTCGAGGCAGTTCACGGCGGCGTTGGCGAACATGAGGTTGCTATAGCCGCCGTCGGCCTCGCGCTCGTAGTAGCTGTCGGACAGGACCAGCAGGCCGGCGCCGTCCTTCTCCTTCGTCGCCGAGGTCAGCGCCTCGCGCAGCTGCTGCCAGGCGCCCTCGTCGTACATCGCCGCGATCACGCCCGTGGTGGCGAGGGACTCGGTGAGCTTGCGGCCGTCGGCGTCTCCTGCGGAGAGGGGTTTCGCGTCCAGGTCGTCGAAGAAGGACTTGAGGTTCTTGCCGACCTGGCCGGGGGTGGTTCCCTTGTCGCCGAGGGGGCAGTCCGGCTGCCGTACGCAGTCCTTCGCGAAGGACTGGAACGCCGTCTCGAAGCCCTCCGTCTGCTCCAGGTTCAGGCGGCGAGCGGGCAGGGAGGGGTCCATCGCGCCGTCCAGGACCAGGCGGCCCGCCCGGTCCGGGAACAGGCCGGCATAGGTCGCGCCCAGGAACGTGCCGTACGACGCTCCGACGTAGTTCAGCTTCTCGTCGCCGAGCACCGCGCGCAGTACGTCCATGTCGCGCGCCGCCTCGACCGTCGAGACGTGGCGCAGCAGCTTCGGCGCGTCGGCTCCGCAGCCCTCGGCGAACTCCTTGTAGGCATCGACCAGCTTGTTCGCCTCGCCCGTGTCGTCCGGCGTGACGTCGGTCTGCGTGTACGCGTCCATCTCACGGCCGTCGAGGCACTCGACGGGCTCGCTGCGGGCCACACCCCGCGGGTCGACGGCCACCATGTCGTACTGGGCGCGGACCTTCGCCGGGTAGCCGATGCCCGCGTACTGCTGGAGGTAGCCGATCGCCGAGCCGCCCGGCCCGCCCGGGTTGACCAGCAGCGAACCGAGCCGCTTGCCCGGTCCCGTGGCCTTCTTGCGGGCCACCGCGAGCCGGACGTCGCCCTCGGCGGGCTTGGCGTAGTCGAGCGGGGCCTTCATGGTGGCGCACTGGAAGCCGGGGACACCGCAGTCGCGCCAGCCGAGCTTCTGCTCGTAGTACGGCGACAGCTCGGAGGGCGTGGTCTTCGGCAGGGGGGTCAGGGTCGCCGTCGCCGCCTGCGTCGAGCCGACCGCCTCCGCCGCGGGGGATCCGGCGGACGTCGACGCGCCCCCGGCCGAGCAGGCGGTGGCGAGCAGCGCGGCGGCGAGCAGCGCCGCTCGGAAACGGGTGCTGCCGGTGCGGGTCCTGCGGTGAGTGCGCCTAGTGTGCATTCAGCGAGCGTAACTCTCCGCGACGGCGCCATTGCGCTGCGTGGTTCACGTGCCCCGTACGTGTTACGGCGTCAACCGGGCGCGGCGCGGCAACCGACCGGCACGGACTCGGGAGGGCCGCGCGCTCAGCCGGATCTGAGCGCCATGGTCATCGCCTCCACCGCCAGCAGCGGGGGCACGTTGCGGTCCAGGGCCTCCCCGCAGGCGGCGACCGCCTCGATGCGGCGCAGCGTGGACTCGGGCGTGCTGCCGCGGGCCAGCCGCTCCAGGGCGTCCTGCGCGTCGGCGTTGGCGATCGCCACGCGGGAGCCGAGCTGGAGCGCGAGGACGTCGCGGTAGAAGCCGGTCAGCTCGCTCAGGGCCAGGTCGAGGCTGTTGCGCTGGGTGCGCGCCTTGCGGCGTTTCTGGTCGGCCTCCAGGTCCTTGATCACGCCGGCCGTGCCGCGCGGGAGCCGGCCGCCCTGGGCCGCGCCCAGCGCCGCCTTCAGCTCCTCGGTCTCCTTGGCGTCCATCTCCTCGGCGAGCTGCTTGGCGTCCTCCGCCGCGGCGTCGACCAGCTCCTGGGCCGCCTTGAGGGCGCCGCCGACGTCCTCGACCCGCAGCGGCAGCTTCAGCACGGCGGCCCGGCGGTCCCGGGCGGCCTTGTCGGTGGCCAGGCGGCGGGCGCGGTCGATGTGGCCCTGGGTGGCGCGGGCCGCCGCGGCGGCGATGCCGGGTTCGACGCCCTCGCGCCGTACGAGCATGTCGGCGACGGCCTCGACCGACGGCGTGCGCAGGTTCAGGTGGCGGCAGCGGGACCGGATGGTCGGCAGGACGTCCTCGACCGAGGGGGCGCACAGCAGCCAGACCGTCCGCGGCGCCGGTTCCTCCACGGCCTTCAGCACGGCGTTGGCCGACTTCTCGTTCAGCCGCTCGGCCTCTTCGACGAGGATGATCTGCCAGCGGCCGTTCGCGGGCGAGGTGAACGACTTGCGGACGGTGTCCCGCATGTCCTGGGCGCGGATCTCGGCGCCCATGGCGACCACGGTGCTGACGTCCGCGTGGGTGCCGACCAGCGCCGTGTGGCAGCCGTCGCAGAAGCCGCAGCCGGGGACGCCGCCGAGGGCACGGTCGGGGCTCACGCACTGCAGTGCGGCGGCGAAGGCCCGGGCCGTCTGTGCCACGCCGGAGCCGGGCGGGCCGGTGAACAGCCAGGCGTGCGTCATGCTCGTCGACTGCGGCAGCGGGCCCGCGGCCGCGGCGGCGGTGACGAAGGCGTCGGCATCCCGGGCAGCGGCGGCGAGCGGCTCGCACACCTTCTCCTGCCCGACGAGGTCGTCCCACACGGTCATGGGTCACGCCGTCCTTCCGTCACACCGAGCCGTCACCGAGCCGTCGCACGGAGCCGTCACACCGAGTCGCCGCGCCGGTCCGCGCCGCGTCCTCCATTGTGCGGGTCGCCACTGACAACGCGGCGGGACCGCCGGGGCGCGCACGGCCACCCGCGGTCCCGGTGCTCAGCGCCGTCCCCTGCCCCGGCCCCGGCCACCGCGGCCGTCGTCGTCGGGGCCGCCCTCGGCCTCGTCGTGCGGCCCCAGCAGCTCGTCCGCCAGCGTCGGCAGATCGTCCAGCGGGGTCTCCTCGGCCCAGTCGGAGCGGCGCCTGCGGGGCGGCTCCTGGTCCGGGTCGATCTGGGGCAGCTCACGCGTGCGGTCCTGGGCGTCCTCGGCCGGGCCCTCCTCCCGGAAGTAGCCCGGCGGAACCCGGTCGGCGGGGTCGTCCCCGCGTACGGGAGGCAGGACGGCCGTCTCGTCGGCGGCTCCCGGCGGCGTCACGGGCGGCAGGACCGCCGTCTCCTCGGGGTCCCGCGGCTCCACCGCCGGGAGCACAGCCGTCTCGTCCGCCGCGCCGGACGGCACCGGCGGCTTGGGCAGCTCGGTCGTCACCTCGGACTCGGACTCGCCGGACACCCGGCCGCCGTCCTGCGCATCGTCGGCCCGGCCGTCGTCGGGCGTGTCCCGGACCGGCCGCAGTACGGCCGTGTCCTCCACCGGGCCGCCGGAGGCGTTGGTCGGGGTCACGATCGGGGTCGGCACCGTCGCCGCGTCGGTGGGGGTCGAGGCGGCCGGCTTCGGGCGGGGCGCGTCCGCCGCCGCGGGGGCCGCCGACCTGGGACCGGCCGCGGCCGCTGCCGCCGCCTGCTCCGCCGCCCGGCGTGCCTCCTCGGCCCGCAGCAGAGCCTCCTCGGCCTTGCGCTGCTTCTCCAGGCGCCGGGCCTCGGCCTCGGCGCGCAGCCGCTCCTCCTCCTCGACCTGCTTGCGGCGCCGCTCCTCCTCGGCCCGCAGCCGCGCTTCCTCCTCGGCGCGCGCCTTCTCCTCCGCGAGGAGCCGTGCCCGCTCCTCCTCGGCCTTGCGGCGGGCCTCCTCGGCCCGCCTCCTGGCCTCCTCGGCCTGCCGCTCGGCCTCGCGCCGCTGCGCCTCCTCCAGCTCGCGGCGCTTGCGCTCCTCCTCCTCGGCGCGCACCCGCGCCTCCTCCTCGAGGCGCTCGCGCTCCAGGCGCTCCTCATCCGCCTTGCGGGCGGCCTCTTCCTCGGCCTTGCGGCGGGCTTCCTCCTCCGCCTTGCGACGCGCCTCCTCCTGGGCCTTGATCTCGGCCTCGGACAGCGGCAGCACCTGGTCGAGCCGGTGGCGTACGACGGTGGTAACGGCCTCCGGCTCCTGGCCGGCGTCCACGACCAGGTAGCGCCCGGGGTCGGCGGCGGCCAGGGTGAGGAAACCGGAGCGCACGCGCGCGTGGAACTCGGCGGGCTCCGACTCCAGCCGGTCCGGCGCCTCGGTGAACCGCTCGCGCGCGGCCTCCGGCGACACGTCCAGCAGGACGGTCAGGTGCGGTACGAGCCCGTTGGTGGCCCAGCGGTTGATGCGGGCGATCTCGGTCGGCGACAGGTCGCGTCCGGCGCCCTGGTAGGCGACCGAGGAGTCGATGTAGCGGTCGGAGATGACCACGGCGCCGCGCTCCAGGGCGGGCCGGACCACGGTGTCGACGTGCTCCGCGCGGTCGGCGGCGTACAGCAGCGCCTCCGCGCGGTGGGACAGTCCGGCGCTGGAGACGTCCAGCAGGATGGAGCGCAGGCGCTTGCCCACCGGGGTCGCCCCCGGCTCGCGCGTGAGCACGACCTCGTGCCCCTTGCCGCGGATCCACTCGGCGAGGGCCTCGGCCTGGGTGGACTTGCCGGCGCCGTCGCCGCCCTCCAGAGCGATGAAGAAACCGGTCCCGGCGGGCGTCGGCACCGGGTCGTCGCCGCCGAGCAGCGCGTCCCGCAGGTCGTGCCGCAGCGGCACGCCGGAGCGGTCGTCGACCTTGGCCAGCACCAGCGCGGCCAGCGGCAGCAGCAGGGCGCCGAGCAGCATCAGGACGAACGCGGCGCCGCCGTGGGCGAAGACGAACTTGCCGTTCTCCAGCCGGTGCGGTCCGATCGCCGCGGCCACGACCGGTCCGACGACCGCGCCGAGCGCCACGTAGACCCGGACGACCGCGTGCAGATGCTCGGTGGTCCGGGCCCGGCGGTGGTCCTCGGTCTCCTGGTCGAGCAGCGCGTGCCCGGTGTTCGCGGCCACGCCCGCGCCGACTCCGGCCAGCGCGAGGAGCAGCAGCACCGTGGTGTCGTCCGGGACGAGTCCGGCGGCCAGCAGGGTGACGCCGACGAAGGCGATGGCCAGGGCGAGCAGCCGCCGGCGGGACAGGGAGGGCAGCAGGGCGGGGGCGGTGCGGATGCCGACGACGACGCCGCCGGTCAGCGCGCCCACCGCCAGTCCGTACAGCACCGGGCCGCCGCCCAGGTCCTTGGCGTGCAGCACCGCCACGGCGACCGTGGCGGCCACCACCGCGGCGACCGCGGCGCAGGCGAACACCAGCAGCGGGAGCGCCCCGGTACGGCCCCGGTCGACGCCGCCGCCGCTCCTGGGACGGCGCAGGCCCTCCAGCGGCGACCGCGCGCGCGGGGTGCGCACTCCGGGCAGCTCCAGGAAGCTCAGCACGGACAGGGACGCGGCGAACAGTCCGGCCGCCACGTACGAGCCGAGCGCCGCCTGGTGCTCGGCGAACCAGTCGACGCCGGCGCCCAGCAGGTTGTTCAGGAGCCCGGCGACGACCAGCGCGGCGGCCGCGAGGGGGATCGCGACGAAGCTCGTGCGCAGCGACAGGCGGCGCAGGGCGCCCATGTGGTCCGGCAGCGGCCGTACCGTCGCGCCCTCCAGGGGCGGGGCGGGCAGCAGCGCGGGGGCGGCGCCCTCCCGGCACACCGTCCAGAAGCGCTCGGCGACGCCGGTGACGAAGGCGGTCACCAGGAGGACGGCGAGCGCGTCGTCGGGCGTCCAGTCGATCCACAGCGGCGCGACGATCAGCAGCGCGGCCCGCAGCCCGTCGGCGCCGACCATGGTCCAGCGCCGGTCGAGCGGGCCGTCCTGCGAGGTGAGTGAGGTCAGGGGCCCGAGCAGCACGGCCCCGAAGAGCAGCGTCGCCAGGATGCGGACGCCGAAAACGGTCGCCACTGCGAACGCCACGCCCCGGTAGCCCCCGCCGAACGAGCCCGCGCCGATCGCGGCCTGGACGGCGAGGAGGACCAGCACCAGCAGGGCGAGGATGTCGCCGACACCCCCCACGAGCTGTGCGCTCCACAAACGCCTCAGCTGCGGACGGCGCAGCAGGGCGCGGACGGCGCGCTCGCGGGAGTCCGCGACCAGTGCGTCGTCCGGGGCCGGGTGAGGGGCCGTTGGCTGCTCGGCTCGCGTCATGCGTTCAGCCTATCGGTCGCCGCCGACAGTCCGGTGTGCCCGGCCGAACGTACGCACGCCCCGACACCGAAATGATGCCGGGGCGTTCGTTTTGCGAAGAGCGTGCACGGCGCCGAAGGGGCGCCGCTCAGCGGTTCGGGCGTTTCTGAGCCGGACTCAGTCCTCCGACCCCTTCGACGCGGTCGCCTTCTTGGTGACGGTCTTCTTCGCCGTGCTCTTGGCCGCGGCCTTCTTGGCGGCCGTGGTCTTCGCGGCGGCCGTCTTCTTGGTCGCCGCCGCCTTCTTGGCGGGGGCCTTCTTGGCAGCCGTCTTCTTCACGGTCTTCTTCGCCGTCTTCTTGGCCGGAGCCTTGGCGCGCTTCTCGGCCAGCAGCTCGTAGCCCCGCTCGGGCGTGATCTCCTCGACACTGTCGCCGGAGCGCAGGGTCGCGTTGGTCTCGCCGTCGGTGACGTACGGGCCGAAGCGGCCGTCCTTGACGACGACGGGCTTCTCGCTGACCGGGTCGGTGCCCAGCTCCTTCAGCGGCGGCTTGGCCGCGGCCCGGCCACGCTGCTTGGGCTGGGCGTAGATCGCCAGCGCCTCCTCCAGCGTGATCTCGAAGAGCTGCTCCTCGGTCTGGAGGGACCGCGAGTCCGTGCCCTTCTTCAGGTACGGGCCGTAGCGGCCGTTCTGCGCGGTGATCTCCACGCCCTCCGCGTCGGTGCCGACGACCCGCGGCAGCGACATGAGCCTCAGGGCGTCGTCGAGGGTCACCGTGTCCAGGGACATCGACTTGAACAGCGAGGCGGTGCGCGGCTTCACGGCGTTCTTGCCGGTCTTCGGGGTGCCCTCGGGAAGCACCTCGGTGACGTACGGGCCGTAGCGGCCGTCCTTGGCGACGATGGCGTGGCCGGTGGCCGGGTCGGTGCCCAGCTCGAAGTCGCCGCTCGGCTTGGCGAGCAGCTCCTCCGCCAGCTCCACGGACAGCTCGTCGGGTGCCAGGTCCTCGGGGACGTCGGCGCGCTGGTGGTTCTCGGAGTCCTTCTCGCCGCGCTCCACGTAGGGGCCGTAGCGCCCGACGCGCAGCACGATGTCGTTGCCGACCGGGAAGGAGGACACCTCGCGGGCGTCGATCGCGCCGAGGTCGGTGACCAGTTCCTTGAGGCCGCCGAGGTGGTCCCCGTCGCCGTTGCCCGCGTCGGCCGCGCCGCCGCCTCCCGCGCCGCCGCCCTCGCCGAAGTAGAAGCGGCGCAGCCACGGCACCGCCTGGGCCTCGCCACGGGCGATGGCGTCGAGGTCGTCCTCCATCTTGGCGGTGAAGTCGTAGTCGACGAGCCGCCCGAAGTGCTTCTCCAGGAGGTTGACCACGGCGAAGGAGAGGAAGGACGGGACGAGTGCCGTGCCCTTCTTGAAGACGTAGCCGCGGTCCAGGATGGTGCCGATGATCGACGCGTACGTCGACGGCCGTCCGATCTCGCGCTCTTCCAGCTCCTTGACCAGCGACGCCTCGGTGTAGCGGGCCGGGGGCTTGGTGGCGTGGCCGTCGACCGTGATCTCCTCGGCCGTCAGCGCGTCGCCCTCGGCGACCTGCGGCAGCCGGCGCTCGCGGTCGTCCAGCTCCGCGTTCGGGTCGTCGGCGCCCTCGACGTAGGCCTTGAGGAAGCCGTGGAAGGTGATGGTCTTGCCGGAGGCGCTGAACTCGACGTCCCGGCCGTCGGAGGCCGCGCCGCCGATCTTCACGGTGACGCTGTTCCCGGTCGCGTCCTTCATCTGGGAGGCGACGGTCCGCTTCCAGATCAGCTCGTACAGCTTGAACTGGTCGCCGGTCAGTCCGGTCTCGGCGGGCGTGCGGAAGCGGTCGCCTGAGGGGCGGATCGCCTCGTGCGCCTCCTGCGCGTTCTTGACCTTGCCGGCGTACGTACGCGGCTGGGGCGGCAGGTAGTCGGCGCCGTACAGCTGCGTCACCTGGGCGCGGGCGGCGGTGATCGCCGTGTCGCTCAGGGTCGTGGAGTCCGTACGCATATAGGTGATGTAGCCGTTCTCGTACAGCTTCTGGGCGACCTGCATGGTCGACTTCGCGCCGAAGCCGAGCTTGCGCGAGGCCTCCTGCTGCAGCGTCGTCGTACGGAACGGGGCGTACGGCGAGCGGCGGTACGGCTTGGACTCGACGGAGCGGACGGCGAACCGGGTGTTCTCCAGCGCGGCGGCGAGCGCGCGGGCGTTCGCCTCGTCGAGGTGGAGGGTGTTCGCGCTCTTGATCTGTCCCAGGGAGTCGAAGTCGCGGCCCTGCGCGACACGCCGTCCGTCTACCGTCTGGAGACGGGCGACCAGCGACGACGGGTCGGAGGCGTCTCCCGCGCGGCCGGTGGCGAACGTCCCGGTGAGGTCCCAGTACTCGGCGGAGCGGAACGCCATGCGCTCGCGTTCCCGCTCGACGACGAGCCGGGTGGCGACGGACTGGACGCGGCCGGCCGACAGGCGCGGCATGACCTTCTTCCACAGGACCGGCGAGACCTCGTAGCCGTAGAGGCGGTCGAGGATGCGCCGGGTCTCCTGGGCGTCGACGAGCTTCTGGTTCAGCTCGCGCGGGTTGGCGACGGCGGCGCGGATCGCGTCCTTGGTGATCTCGTGGAAGACCATCCGCTTGACCGGGATCTTCGGCTTGAGGACTTCCTGGAGGTGCCAGGCGATGGCCTCGCCCTCGCGGTCCTCATCGGTGGCGAGGAAGAGTTCGTCGGAGTCCTTCAGCAGGTCCTTGAGCTTCTTGACCTGGGACTTCTTGTCGGCGTTGACCACATAGATGGGCTGGAAGTCGTGTTCGACGTCCACCCCGAGGCGGCGGACCTCGCCGGTGTACTTCTCCGGTACCTCCGCCGCGCCGCTGGGAAGGTCGCGAATGTGCCCGACGCTCGCCTCGACGACGTAGCCAGGGCCGAGATAGCCCTTGATCGTCTTCGCCTTGGCAGGCGACTCGACGATGACGAGTCGTCGGCCGCCCTTCGCGGTCTCGCTGGTCGGGGACAACTTCGCTCTTCTCTCCGGTCGACGCTGGGGCCTGACCCAGGCAGTGCTCCCGGGGTCGGGTCGTTCTGTGTTTCGATCGTGACGCTGCGGAGTGTGACGGTACCTCCCGCCCCCGTGTCAAACGGGAAAAGCCCGCAACGGCCACTCGAACGGTAACCCGACGAACCCTGTTCCTGCCGCCCGGAGTGCCCACCTGCCCCGACGCGCGTATCCGGAGCGCGATCCCCCGATTACCCGGGCCGCGCTCCGCCCGGGGTCCGGAACCGGCCGCTCACACCTGGGTGAGGCACCAGGCCCCGAGGCCCAGCGCGACCACGGCGGCGACGGTCGCGACGGTCGCCGATGCGACCGGGCTCACACCGTGCGCGACGGGCCGGCCGTGCCGCACCCGCGTCGTGGTCCACACCAGCAGACCGGCCCCGAACAGGGCGAACACCAATCCCGCGAAGATCGCCGGCCCGCTCTCCATGGTCCCCGTGCCCCTTTTCTCCAACCCGCGCGTGTCCAGCCTCCGGGAGGCTGTCACGCGCGGACGGCGGGCAGGCGAACCCTGGGTGAACGGGGAGCCGACGGGACCGCCCGGTGTCGCCGGGCAGGACCGGTTCCCCGTACGCCGGGCGGCGCGGACGGCGTGGCCCGCCGCGGAAAAAGAATTGGGTGCGCGCACCCACGCCCGGCGACCGGACCGCGCTACGCCGGTTCGAGGAAGCCCTGCTCCACCAGCAGCCGGATCTGCGCGGGCGTCCGGTCGCGCAGGGCCACCGGGTCCTCGCCGACCAGCTGGGCGATGGCGTCCAGGATGCGGCCCGCGCTCATGGTGCCGTCGCAGACCCCCGCGAAGCCGGCGCCGACCGTGTCGACCCGGGTGGCCCGGCGCATGCCGCGGTTCTGGCGCAGGACGACGTGCTCCGGGTCCTCGGCGCCGGGCAGCCCGACCTGCTCCTGGACGACCTCACCGGCCAGCGCGAAGTGCGCCGCCAGCAGGGCCGCGTCGTCGTGGGAGCGCAGGTAGTCGACGCGGTCGAAGTGGGCGCGCACGGTCTCACCGAGCGGCTGCTCGACCGGGTGCGGCCACTCCTCGGCGACGACCGAGGGCTCGGCGGCCCCGGTCCGGCGCAGCGTGATCCAGCCGAAGCCGACGGCCTTGACCTTGCGTGCCTCGAACTCGTCCAGCCACGCGTCGTACCGCGCCTCGTAGTCGGCCGGGTCGCCGCGGTGGTCGCCCGCGTCCCTGAGCCACAGCTCGGCGTACTGGGTGATGTCCTGCACCTCGCGCTGCACGATCCAGGCGTCGCAGCCGCGCGGCACCCAGGAGCGCAGCCGGTCCGTCCAGTCCTCCCCCTCCACGTGCTGCCAGTTGGCGAGGAAGTGCGCGAACCCGCCCTCGTTCAGGCGCTCCCCCGTCTGCTGAACGAGCGAGCGGCACAGATCGTCCCCGCCCATCCCGCCGTCGCGGTAGGTGAGTCGGGCACCGGGCGAGATCACGAACGGCGGGTTGGAGACGATGAGGTCGTACGTCTCGTCGTCGGCGACCGGTTCGTAGAGGGAGCCCTCGCGCAGGTCGGCGGCCGGGGCTCCGGACAGGGCGAGGGTGAGCGCGGTGATGTGCAGCGCGCGCGGGTTGACGTCGGTGGCGGTCACGCGCGTGGCGTGCGCGGCGGCGTGCAGCGCCTGGATGCCGGAGCCGGTACCGAGGTCGAGGGCGGCGGAGACGGGCGTACGGACGGTGAGGCCCGCCAGGGTCGTGGAGGCGCCGCCGACGCCGAGGACGACGCCCCGGGCGTGGCGGCCGATGCCACCGGCGCCGCCGACCGCGCAGCCGAGGTCGGAGACGATGAACCAGTCCTCGCCGTCGGCCCCGCCGTACGGCCGTACGTCCACGGTGGCCGCGACCTCGTCGTCGCCCGCGCGGTCGAGCCATCCGCTCTCCAGGCAGGCGTCGACGGGCAGGACGTCCGCCACGCGCGCGCGGGGGACGGGTTGCTGGAGAAGGAACAGCCGTACGAGCAGTTCCAGCGGCGTGTCGCCGCGGGTCGCCCGGAGCGCGGGCACGGTCTCGCTGCGCGACAGCGCCGCGTACGCGGGGGCGCCGAGCAGCTCCAGCAGTCCGTCGGCGGTGAAGGACGCCCCGAGCAGGGCGTCCCGCAGCCGGGCAGTGACGTCGGGGCGGTCGGTGGAGGGCAGGGGGGACAGGCTGGCGTTACTCACACCCCCATTGTGGCCCGGCGGTCACCACCCCGCCCCGCGTCCGCGCGGGGACGCCGGCCCCGTCAGCCCTCGGCGGCCGACGGCGTCACCGAGGCCGACTTGCAGCTGGACTGCTTGGCCATCGCCTTGCCGACGTCGCCCTCCTCCAGGGTCTTCAGCGCGTTGCTGCCGCTCTTGCTGAGCTTGTTCAGCTCGGTGGCGATGTCCTTGAGGCCGTCGGCGAACTTGGCCTGGTCCTTGGTGTCGAGTTCCTCCACCTGCTTGCGCAGGGAGGCGTACGACGAGGAGAGGCCGTTCAGCTCGGTGACCGCGTCCTTCTGCTTCTTCTCGCCGTCGTCGACGTCCGGGGGCCCGGCCTTCTGGACGGTGGCGCCCATCGCCTTGTAGGCGTCGGACATGTCCTGGAACGCCTTCGCGTCGGTCTTCTGGACCTCGGCGGGGGTGCTGTTGTCCGAGGTCTCCTTCTGGATCGCCGCGTTGGCCGCCTCGATCTTCTTGGCCTGCGGCTGCACGCCCTCGCAGACGTCCTTGGCCCAGGAGTCCAGCTTCTCGTTGTCGTCGCTGCTGCTGCATCCCGTCAGCGCCAGTACCAGTACCGCACCGCCGGACAGTGCGGCCGCGAGCTTCTTGTTCACCGGATTGGTCCCTTCCATGGCTCTCGGCCCCGGAACATACACGCCGGATGGAGGACATCGACCGGACGAACATCCGTTATGACGGTATTGAAGCCATTTGCACCAAGAGAGAGAAGGCTCACGGTGACGGGTGCGCACAGGCACGGAACGGGCGGACGACGCGTCAACACGCGCCGTCCGCCCCTCCTTTGAAGCGGGCCTCACAGGGGGCCGGACGGTGGCCCCGGGGGTGTCGGCTACGAAACCACCGCCGGGTCGGCCGACTTGGGCTCCTCGTCCTCGTCGTCCTCGTCACCCATGGCGATCCCGCGCCGCTTGGACACGTAGACCGCCCCCGCGATGACGGCGAACGCGACGACGGCGATCAGCACCCGTACACCGATGCTCTTGTCGGCCCCGTACGAGAACTTGATGACCGCGGGGGCGATGATCAGCGCCACCAGGTTCATGACCTTCAGCAGCGGGTTGATCGCCGGCCCCGCGGTGTCCTTGAACGGGTCGCCGACCGTGTCGCCGATCACGGTGGCGGCGTGGGCCTCGCTGCCCTTGCCGCCGTGGTGACCGTCCTCGACGAGTTTCTTGGCGTTGTCCCAGGCACCACCGGAGTTGGCGAGGAACACCGCCATCAGCGTGCCGGCGCCGATCGCGCCCGCCAGGAACGCGCCGAGCGCACCCACGCCGAGCGTGAACCCGATGAAGACGGGCGCCAGCACGGCGAGCAGCCCGGGCGTGGCGAGTTCCCGCAGGGCGTCCCTGGTGCAGATGTCGACGACCTTGCCGTACTCGGGTTTCTCGCTGTAGTCCATGATTCCGGGCCGTTCCCGGAACTGCCGGCGCACCTCGAAGACCACCGCGCCCGCCGACCGCGACACCGCGTTGATCGCCAGTCCCGAGAAGAGGAAGACGACCGCCGCTCCGGCGATGAGCCCGACGAGGTTGTTGGGCTGCGAAATGTCCATCATCAGGCTCATCGGCGCGCCCTCGCCGCTGAGTTTCTCGCCCACGTCCGCCGCGCCGGTGGTGATGGCGTCGCGGTACGACCCGAACAGGGCCGCCGCCGCGAGGACGGCGGTGGCGATGGCGATGCCCTTGGTGATGGCCTTGGTGGTGTTGCCGACGGCGTCCAGGTCGGTGAGCACCTGGGCGCCGGCTCCCTCGACGTCGCCGGACATCTCGGCGATGCCCTGCGCGTTGTCGGAGACCGGCCCGAAGGTGTCCATGGCGACGATCACGCCGACCGTGGTGAGCAGGCCGGTGCCGGCCAGCGCCACCGCGAACAGCGCCAGCATGATCGACGCGCCGCCGAGCAGGAAGGCCCCGTAGACGCCGAGGCCGATCAGCAGGGCGGTGTAGACGGCGGATTCGAGGCCGAGCGAGATCCCGGCGAGGACGACGGTGGCGGGCCCGGTGAGCGAGGTCTTGCCGATGTCCTTGACGGGGCGCCTGGTGGTCTCGGTGAAGTAGCCGGTGAGCTGCTGGATCAGGGCGGCGAGCACGATGCCGATCGCGACCGCGACCAGCGCGAGGATCCGCGGGTCGCCGCTCTTGCCCGCGATCGCCGCGTCGGTGACACCGTCCAGGTCGGAATACTTTCCGGGCAGATAGACGTAGACGGCGACCGCCACCAGCACCAGCGAGATCACCGCGGAGATGAAGAATCCCCGGTTGATCGCGCTCATGCCGCTGCGGTCGGACCGCCGGGGGGCCACCGCGAAGATGCCGATCATGGCGGTGAGCACGCCGATCGCCGGCACCAGCAGCGGGAACGCCAGCCCGGAGTCGCCGAAGGCCACCTTGCCGAGGATCAGCGCGGCCACCAGGGTGACCGCGTACGACTCGAAGAGGTCGGCCGCCATGCCCGCGCAGTCGCCGACGTTGTCGCCCACGTTGTCGGCGATGGTCGCGGCATTGCGCGGATCGTCCTCCGGAATGCCCTGCTCGACCTTTCCGACCAGGTCGGCGCCGACGTCGGCAGCCTTGGTGAAGATGCCGCCGCCGACCCGCATGAACATCGCGATCAGCGCGGCACCGAGCCCGAAGCCCTCCAGGACCTTCGGCGCGTCGGCCGCGTACACCAGCACCACGCAGCAGGCGCCCAGCAGGCCGAGCCCCACCGTGAACATGCCGACGACGCCGCCCGTACGGAACGCGATCTTCGTCGCTTTGTGCGAGACGAGAGTGAGATCCTTTTCCGGTTCACCGGGGGCCGGTGTCGCTTCCCGCGCCGCCGCGGCGACGCGCACATTGCTGCGTACGGCGAGCCACATACCGATATAGCCGGTGGCCGCCGAGAACGCCGCGCCGATCAGAAAGAAGATCGAACGTCCGGCACGTTGATTCCAGTCGTCCGCGGGCAGCAGCATGAGCAGGAAGAACACGACGACGGCGAATACGCCGAGCGTGCGCAACTGCCGGGCCAGATAGGCGTTCGCGCCTTCCTGGACGGCCGCCGCGATCTTCTTCATGCTGTCGGTTCCCTCGCCCGCCGCGAGCACCTGGCGCACCAGGACTCCGGCGAGCACCAGCGCGGCCAAGGCGACGACCGCGATGACCGCGACCAGGGCGCGGTTCGTGTCGGTCAGCACGGCGGCTGCGAGGTGGGAGGGATCGCCCAACTGATGAGGAGAGGAAAGCTCCGCCATTCGTCCTCCTTGACGCTTGGGCTGAGCTCAAGATGTGGACGGGATTGTAGGTACCGGAACCTGATCAAAACAGTGCACGACAAATGGAATTGACCTGTCAACCGCAAGGGGCGGGGAAGTAGTAATGCCCCTTCGGCATTAATGCCGTGATCCGTTCGGCGATCTGCTCGTGAACTGCTTGGTGATCCGTTCATTGATCAATTCTTGTGCGATTGATCGTGAATGAATTCACTTGACGCCCGCACGAGCCCAATGTAGGTCCGCACATGACGAAGGACCCCACCAGGTGGGGCCCTTCGGGTGACACGGGGTGGTACGGCGGGAGTCAGACCGGCGGCAGCACCGCCGGCGCGGTCGGCCAGGTCATGCGGATCAGCCCGCCGCCCTCGCCGGCCGTGACCTCCACGTCGTCGACGAGTCCGCTGATGACCGCGAGGCCCATCTGGTCCTCCTCGGCCTCCAGCTCGTCGGCGGCGTCCCCCGAGGTCTTCATCCCGGGGACCGCGTGCGGCGCCTCGTCGCCGACCTCGATGGAGAACTGCTTCTCCTCCTCGATCAGCGCCACCTTGACCGGCGCCGTGATGCCGACGTGCTGATGCAGGCCCACGGCGCGGGTACAAGCCTCTCCGACGGCGAGCCGGACCTCGTCGAGGACGGCCTCGTCCACTCCGGCCCTGCGCGCCACCGCGGCCGCCACCAGACGGGCGGTGCGGACGTGCTCGGGCAGCGCGCTGAAGCGGAGTTCGACGGTGGCCATGCATCCCCCTCGGAACTACGGGCGTGCTTTCGAGGGTCCGGGCCGCCGACAGCCCGGACCCCCCTCGTTCTGCTTGCTGTCCCGGGCCCCCTCAGAGGCCCGGGACCGGTCGTCAGTCGGTGGCCGCCACCGCTTCCTCGACCGAGGTGTGAATGGGGAACACCTTGGTGAGGCCGGTGATACGGAAGATCTTGAGAATGCGCTCCTGGTTGCAGACCAGCCGCAGCGAGCCCTCATGGGCACGCACCCGCTTCAGTCCACCCACCAGTACGCCGAGCCCTGTGGAGTCGAGGAAGTCCACGCCCTCCATGTCGACGACGAGGTGGAAACTCCCGTCGTTCACGAGCTCGACCAGCTGCTCACGCAGCTTGGGCGCGGTGTATACGTCAATTTCGCCACCGACCTCGACGACCGTACGATCGCCGACGGTACGGGTCGACAGGGACAGGTCCACGGATCCTCCAGCACCTTGCTATCGAGCGGTCGTCCCTCGGGACACCTCGGCTTGAAGCCCCCAGGACGGTTCGCCAGCCGCGATGGCATTCAATCACTTACCGGCAGGCGTGCACGACGCCTTGGTCCCATTGTCCGTCACGCCAGTGACAGACTCGGTGCCGATGGCCAAGAATCACCGACCCGATCGATCCCCGGCGGAGCCCGGCTCCCGGCCGGAACCGGGCATGCTCCTGGACCGGCTCGCCGCGGGACCGAGCCGGGCTGCGCGCATCACTCATACGGAGCACTTGCCCCCACGTGCGGGCCGTCATGCCGTCTGGCCGGACCGGATTCGACCGGAGGTGGTGGCCGCGGTGCGGGCCGCGGGCATCGAACGCCCCTGGGCCCACCAGGCACGTGTGGCCGAGCACGCCCTGGACGGCGACTCGGTGGTCGTCGCCACCGGCACCGCGTCGGGCAAGTCCCTGGCCTATCTGGTGCCGGTCCTGTCGGCCCTCGTGGACGGCGCCGAGGCGCCGAACGGGCGCGGCGCCACCACCCTGTACCTGGCCCCCACCAAGGCGCTGGCCGCCGACCAGTGCCGGTCGGTGAAGGAACTTTCACAACCTCTCGGCACTTCTGTCCGGGCCGCGGTCTACGACGGCGACACCCCGTTCGAGGAACGCGAGTGGATCCGCCAGTACGGCACGTACGTCCTGACCAACCCGGACATGCTGCACCGCGGCATCCTGCCCTCCCACCCCCGCTGGTCGTCCTTCCTGAAGGCGCTGAAGTACGTCGTCATCGACGAGTGCCACACCTACCGGGGCGTCTTCGGCTCCCACGTCGCCCAGGTGGTGCGCAGACTGCGCAGACTGTGTGCCCGCTACGGCGCGTCGCCCGTGTTCCTGCTCGCCTCCGCCACCGCCGCCGAGCCCGCGGTGGCGGCCCGCCGGCTCACCGGACTCCCGGTGACCGAGGTCGCCGACGACGCCTCCCCGCGCGGTGAACTGGTGTTCGCCCTGTGGGAACCTCCGCTGACCGAACTGGAGGGCGAGAAGGGCGCACCGGTCCGCCGCACGGCCACCGCCGAGGCCGCCGACCTGCTCACCGACCTCACCGTGCAGGGCATGCGCTCGATCACCTTCGTACGGTCCCGGCGGGGCGCGGAGCTGATCTCCGTGATCGCCCAGGAACGCCTGGCCGAGGTCGACCGCTCCCTGGCCCGGCGCGTGGCGGCGTACCGCGGCGGCTACCTCCCCGAGGAGCGCCGCGCCCTGGAACGCGCCCTGCACTCCGGCGACCTCCTCGGCCTCGCGGCGACGAACGCCCTGGAACTCGGCCTCGACATCTCCGGCCTGGACGCCGTGGTGATCGCCGGGTACCCGGGCACACGGGCCTCGCTGTGGCAGCAGGCGGGCCGGGCGGGCCGGGCAGGGCAGGGGGCGCTGGCCGTGCTGGTCGCCCGTGACGACCCGCTGGACACCTTCCTCGTCCACCACCCGGAGGCCCTGTTCGACCAGCCGGTGGAGTCCACGGTCCTCGACCCCGACAACCCGTACGTCCTCGCCCCCCACCTGTGCGCGGCGGCGGCGGAACTCCCCCTGACGGAGGAGGACCTGAAGCTCTTCGGCCCCGCCTGCGAGGAGCTGCTGCCCCAGCTGGAGGCGGCGAAGCTGCTGCGCCGGCGGACCCGGGCCTGGCACTGGACACGCCGTGAGCGGGCCGCCGACCTGACGGACATCCGCGGCGAGGGCGGACGCCCGGTCCAGGTCGTCGAGGAGGGCACGGGACGGCTGCTGGGCACAGTGGACGCCGGTGCCGCCCACACGACCGTCCACGAGGGCGCCGTCCACCTCCACCAGGGGCGCACGTACCTCGTCCGCTCCCTCGACCTGGAGGACTCCGTCGCGCTGGTCGAGCAGGCCACGCCCGCCTACTCGACCGTGGCCCGCGACACGACGGCGATCTCCGTCCTGGAGACCGACATCGAGGTCCCCTGGGGCGACGGGCGCCTCTGCTACGGCTCCGTCGAGGTCACCAACCAAGTGGTCTCCTTCCTGCGCCGGCGCCTGATCACCGGCGAGGTCCTGGGCGAGACGAAGCTCGACCTCCCTCCCCGGACCCTGCGCACGCGCGCGGTGTGGTGGACGGTCACCGAGGACCAGCTGGACACGGCCCGGATCAACCCGGAGATCCTCGGCGGGGCCCTGCACGCCGCCGAGCACGCCTCGATCGGCATGCTGCCCCTGTTCGCGACCTGCGACCGCTGGGACATCGGCGGCGTGTCGGTCCCCCTGCACCCGGACACCCTGCTGCCGACGGTCTTCGTGTACGACGGACACCCCGGTGGCGCGGGCTTCGCCGAGCGTGCCTTCCACACCGCCCGCGACTGGCTGACGGCCACCCGGGAGGCCATCGCCTCCTGCGAGTGCGACGCGGGCTGTCCGTCCTGCATCCAGTCCCCCAAGTGCGGCAACGGCAACGATCCGCTGCACAAGCGGGGAGCGGTACGCCTCCTCACGGTGCTGTTGCGGGGGGCGACGGAGGCAGGGCAGGCGGAGGCGGAGGCAGGGCAGACGGGGGCGTAGCAGGCGGTGCGGAGGGCGAGGGGAGGGGCGGTGGGACCGGTGCGGGTGACGTGAGCGGGGCCGGGCCCGCCCTCGCCCGGACCTCCGCCGTGAACGGTCCCCTGCCCGACGCCGCCGTCACGTCCGAGACCTGGCCGGTGACCACGCACCTCACCAACCGCGCCCCCTGCGCCCGCGAGACCCGGCTCGCCCTGTCGCACGCCGCCGTGCCGCCCCGTGCCCAGTGGTCCGCCGCCGCCAGCGCGGCCAGATCGGCGCCGCCTGCCGCGCGGTGGCGTGCCATGACGGCCTGCCCCAGGGCCAGCACGACGCCGAACACCACACACAGAACGGCGATGGCGGCAACACTCCACACGGTCGCCGAGCCTCGGTCGGAGGCGGTGCGGAGGACAGGCGCGGGAGCGCGGGCCGAGGCGGGCACAGGAGCGGTGCCCTGCGCGGGTGGGCGGGCGGAGTCGGGCGCCGGTTCGGAGTCAGACGCGGGGGCGGGTGCGAGAACGGTGGCAGGCACGGGGGCGGGTGCGAGGGCGGTGGCAGGCACGGGGGCGGGGGCTTGATTGTGGCCGCCCGCAGAGGCGGGGCCGGTACCCGCTCCGGTGCCGCCCCGGCCGGTTGCCGACCGGAGCGGGGCCCCACCCACACGGGCCCCACCCGCGGGGGGCCCGCCCGTCACGGCTCCCCCCGCACCGGTTCCGCGACCGCGGGTTCCGCGGCCGCCTGTCCCTCAGCCGCCGGTCCCGCCCCTGGCGCCTGCTCCGCCGAAGCCACGGCCTCCTCCCGTACCTCGAAGGGCAGTCCGTGCAGCGCCGGCGGGTCGGCCACCACGAGCACGCGGACCAGCCCCGCCTCCCGGCTGACCGTGACTCGCGCCCCGCGCGGGGCCGCCTCGCGGGCGACCTCCACAACCGCGTCGACCGGGTCCTGTCGTGCCGCCGCACGGGCGCCCGTCCGGGCCGCGTCCACACACTGGATCTGGGCGGCCACCACGAGCAGCCCCCACACCAGCGCCATCGCGAACACCACCAGCACGGGCAGCACCACGGCCGCCTCCGCCGTCACAAAGCCGCCGTCCGGTCCGCCGCCGGGGGCCCGTGCCCTCGTCCTCGCCGCCCGCTCACATGCGCGCATCGAGCGCCCCCTTCACGATGCCCTGCAACTCCGCGCTGACCGCGCCGCTCGTCACGACCTTGTAGAGGACGACGGCGAAGGCCACCGCGGCGACGATCCCCATCGCGTACTCGGACGTGACCATTCCGGCGTCCCGCCGAAGTGCCTGCCGCCCGGCCCGCCTCCGCAACGCCGTACCCACTGCGCACACCAGGGCACACAGCCGTGCCCGTACCACCTGATACATCGCAACCCCCGTAAGGTTCGATCCCATTGCTCACTTGCCGATCCGTCGCTCGTGCGCCGGACACTCACTCGCCGGCCCTGCGGCCGGCCCGACCCGATCCGTCAGCCACCTCCTCCCCCACGGCCCAGCACCCCGCCGGCCAGCCCGATGATCACCGGCAGGACGCCCACCGCGATGAACGCCGGCAGAAAGCACAGCCCCACCGGCGCGGTGACCATGACGGCCGCTCGGCGGGCCCGGGCCGTCGTGGTGCGGGCCCAGTCGGCACGGGCCTGGGCGGCAAGCCGGGCGGCCGGACCCGCCGCGGGCAGACCGGAGACCTCGGCCCGCTCCAGCAGCCGCGCCAGGGGAACGGCCCCCGCGATGGCCGCCAACCCCCTCCAGGCGCCGTCCGGTTCGCCGCCGAGCCGTACCTCCGCGGCGCCGCGCCCCAGCGCGTCCCCGACCGGTCCGCCCAGGGCTTCGCCGACCGCCCTCGCCGCGGCGACCGGGCTCGCACCCGCCGCGACACAGGCGGCCAGCAGGTCGGCGGCCAACGGCAGTTGGCGGGCGGCCTCCGCCGCCGCTGCTTCCGCCGCCGACGTACCGGCCGCCGAACGCCGGGCACTCCAACGCCACAGCGCGGCCGCGCCGACCAGTCCGACCAGGATCCCGGCCGCTCCACCGACCACGGCCCAACCGACCCCCACCGTGCCGACCGGCGACAACCACGGGCGGACGGTGCTCAGCACCTCGGCGCGTCGCGCGGCGGGACGGGCCGGTTGTGGTGCGAGCAGGCCGGTGAGCCGTCTGCGCACCACCCGCTTCCGCCGTGCGGCTGCGAGACCGCGCGCCAGCCAGCCGACGACCAGCACCGTCCCCACCACCGCCCCCAGCCTGTGGACAACGTCGCCGCTCACGACGCCGCCTCCGCTCCGCTTACGATCCGCGCCACCCACCACACGCCCACGCTCTCCAGAACCCCACCGGCCAGCAGACAGCCCAGCCCGGCTCCGGTGTGCAGCAGCACGCGCAACGGGTCGGACCCGAGGGCGACGCCTAGCAGGAGGCCGAGGACCGGCAGGCCGGCGAGCATCACGGCGGTGGCCCGAGCGCCGGCCAATTGGGCGCGCAGGTCGGAGCGCTGGTCCCGCTCGGCGCGCAGCGCGCCCTCCAGCCGGTCGAGACCGGCCGCGAGTCCCGCCCCCTGGTCGACGGCGACCCGCCAGCACGCCGCGAGTCCGCGCAGTCCCTCGGCGCCGGGCTGTCCGGCCGCCGCCGCCAGCGCCGCGGGGACGTCCCCGCCGAACCGGGCCGCCGCCAGCACCGCCGCCTGCCCGTCTCCGAGGCCGCCGGAGTCGTGGACGGCGCACAGGAGCGCCTCGCCCGGTTGCCGCCCCGCCCGCACCTCACCGGCGAGCGTCCCGCACAGGGCGATCACGGCGTCCTGCCGATGTTCCCGGGTCCGTCGCTCCCTGGCGGCCAGCCGCGCCCGCCGCAGCACCGGCACGCCGGCCGCCCCCGCGACGATCGGCAGCACCGAGTTGCCCAGGAGCGCCAGCACCAGCCCGGCCGCCGGTGACCACCACTCGGGCCTCAGCCGGCCACGGACCCGCCGCAACCCGTCCGTCATCCGGCGCGGCGGGGGCCGTCCGGCACTGCCCGCTCCCCTAGAACCGTCAGTCCCTCCCGTTCCGCTCTTTCCGCCCGTTCGGCCTTCGGCGAGCACCATCCGCGCCCGCCGTACGCCGGAGTGCCACCCACCGGCCAGCCAGCCGGCCGCTCCCAGGCACACCAGAGCCGCACCCATCAACAGCTCACCCGCCCCCGGCACGCCCACCACCGTCGCGTTCAGCACCCCTGCGCCTCCCGTCCGACGGCCCGCTCCTCGAACCCCGTACCGCGCAGCAGCTCGCGCAGCCGCTGCCAGCCGCGTTCGGCCACGAAGGACTCCGCGCCCCATCGCAGCGCCGGCACCGTCCGCACCAGCCCCGACGGGTCCCGCTCCAGTACGTGCACCTCGGCGATCCGGCGCCGTCCCGCGCGGTCACGGACCAGGTGGAGGACGACCGAGAGGGCCGCCGCGAGCTGGCTGTGCAGAGCCGCACGGTCCAGGCCCGCGACCGTGCCGAGCGCCTCCAGACGGGCCGGTACGTCAACGGCCGCATTGGCGTGCACCGTGCCGCACCCGCCTTCGTGACCCGTGTTCAAGGCGGCAAGCAGATGGACCACTTCGGGACCGCGTACCTCGCCCACGACCAGCCGGTCCGGCCGCATGCGCAGCGCCTGACGCACCAGGTCCTCCAAGGTGACCAGACCCGCGGCCTCCTGGTTCGCCGGTCTGGTCTCCAGACGGACGACGTGCGGATGGTCGGGTCGCAGCTCCGCCGAGTCCTCGGCCAGCACGATGCGCTCGTCCGGTCCGACGAGCCCCAGCAGGGCGCTGAGCAACGTCGTCTTGCCGCTGCCGGTACCGCCGCTGACGAGGAAGGACAGCCGGGCCCGCAGCAGAGCGCGCAGCACGCGGTCACCGCCGGGCGGCACGGTGCCCGCCGCCGTCAGCTCGTCGAGGGTGAACGCGCGCGGCCGTACCACCCGCAGCGACAGGCAGGTGCAGTCGACGGCGACCGGTGGCAGCACCGCGTGCAACCGGGTGCCGTCCGGCAGCCTGGCGTCCACCCAGGGCCGGGCGTCGTCGAGGCGGCGCCCGGCGACGGTAGCGAGGCGCTGCGCGAGCCGCCGTACCGCACCCGCGTCGGGGAAGGAGACCGGCGCCAGCTCCAGGCCACTGCCCCGGTCCACCCAGACCCGGTCCGGGGCCGACACCAGTACGTCGGTCACCGAGGGATCGGCGAGCAGCGGCTCGAGCGGCCCGCTGCCGACCAGCTCCGACCTGAGCTGTTGGGCGGCACCGAGCACCTCGGCGTCCCCCAGCACCCGCCCCTGCTCCCGCAGTGCCTGCGCCACACGCGCGGGCGTCGGCTCCGCCCCGCTCTCGGCGAGCCAACGCCGCACACCGTCGAGCATTCCGGGCGCGGCGCCCGGGCCGCTCTGCGCGACCGTCAGCGAGGGCTGCACGGAACTCCTTGTCCGCGTCCGTACCTGTCCGGAGGCTGCGCGCGGCGGTCCGGCGGACGCCGGTCCCAGCGGTGCCGATCCCTGCGATGCCGATCCCAGCGGTGCCCCGGCGGTCCGGCGTGCTGCCTCTCCGGCAGTCGATCCCTCAGGCGATCCGACGGACTGCCGGACTGCCCAGCCCGGCACCACCCGCACGGTCGGCCCCTCGGACGTCCCCGGGCTCGGGCCGCACTTTCCCCGACCTGGAGCCGGTCCGGCGGGCGTGCCCGAAGCCCCGCCCCGCTCCCGCGCGTCCGCCACGTCCACCTCTGCCCGCCTTCCACCGCTCACGACGGGCCCCGCCGTCACGTACCTCATGAGCCGCTCCCGCCCCGTCCGTCCGCCTCCGCCAGCGCCCGTTCCCAGAACCCCCGGCAAAAGCGCGCCAGCGGGCCGCGCGCGGGTGTGCCCGGGGGGCGTTTGCTCTCGGTGGCACGCAGGAGCCCGGACTCGACCGGCACCTCACCGACCAGGGGCAGGCCGAGCAACCGAGCCACCTCACGGTCGTCGAGTCCGGAAGCGTAGGGTCCGCGCACCGCGACCCGCAGATCGCGCAGGACCATGCCGACCGCGGCCGCCACCCGGCCCGCCGCCGCGACGGCCCGCAGCTCGGCGGGGACCACGAGGATCCCGATGTCGAGCTGCGCGAGGACTTCGGCGACACCGTCGTCGATGCGGCGCGGCAGGTCCACGACGACCGTGCCGCCCCTTCGCCGGGCCGCCGCGAGCACCGCGCGCACGGCCTGTGCCGGTACCGCGACACAGTCGCCCCGGTCCCAGCTGAGCACCCGTAGCGAATGCAACTCGGGCAGCGACTCCTCCAGGGCGCCACCGCCGACCCGCCCGCGCGAGGCCGCGAACGCCGGCCACCTCAGCCCGTCGGCCGTCTCGCCGCCGAGGAGGACGTCGAGGCCGCCGCCCATGGGATCGGCGTCCACCAGCAGACTGCGCAGTCCCTCCCGCGCGGAGGTGACGGCGAGCGCGCAGGCCAGCGTGGACGCTCCGGCGCCGCCCCGGCCGCCGATGACGCCGACGGTGAGGGCCGGACGGCCGACGCCCTCGGCGACGTCGGCGATGCGGTCGACCAGCCACTGCTCACCGTCGGGGAGCATCAGGACGTGGTCGGCGCCGATCTCGACGGCTCGCTGCCAGATACCCGAGTCGTCCTGATCGCGGCCCACGAGGACGACGCCCCTTCTCCGCACCGCTCCGCGCACGCGCCGGGCCACGTCGTCCCCGACGAGGACCAAGGGCGCGGTCTCCCATCCGGTCCGCCGCCCGGACGCCCGGGGTGCCGGGGACGTCGCCGCATCGGTCAGTGCCGAAGGCGTCGAAGGAAGCGTCATGGGCACCGAGTGGTGCACCTCCGGTGTGGCGCCCGCGGCCGCGCACAGGCGCAGCAGGTCGTCGAGGAGCTCCGTGTCCTCGGTGACGATGAGAGGTGTGCCGTGCCGTCCTCCGGCGGTGGGCGGCGGGTCGTGCGTGATGGTTCCGGTCATGGCCTTTCCCCCTTCGGCGCGGCTCCCGCGGTCGCGCCCTGTGTCTCGTGGTCTCTCGCGCGGCCTCCGCGACCCGCGATATGCGGCCGCCCGAAGAACCGGAATCAGGTCTTCGCACGAGCGGTCCGCATCACGCGTCCGGCAAACAGATCCGGCCATGGAACTCGGCACGGCCCGGACGCATGGGAATCACGGTGCAGCGATCCGGGAAATCGTGTGGATCTTGGTCAAAAACTGTGGACAACTCGACGGTTGTGAATATCGACTCACTCGAACCGGTGAGCCTCGACCTGCCCCGCTCCATCCAGCGTGCGACTCCCGCAGAGCAGTCCGGCAACTACACTGCGTAGTCGAGCAAGGGCATGAAAGAACCTGGGCCCCGCACCGGTGCGGTGCGGGGCCCAGGTCATGGAATGAGCGAAGAAACCCATCCGGACATGCGACGACCCCCGCCGGGGGGGAGAGCGGGGGTCGTCTCCACGGCCGACTCGGGGGGGGAGGAGTCGGACCGGGTTAGCACGGTCGCGAACGATCCGTGACTTCCATGGTATACCCGAGAGCCTTCTCAGGCAAACCCACGCGCCACACCTTACGCCGAATGGGCTGCGCCTATGCTCAGGGTTGTGGAAAACCACTCCTCGCGCCACTCCGCGCCTCACTCCACGCCACGCACGGCGGCCTTCTTTGACCTGGACAAGACGGTCATTGCGAAGTCGAGCACGCTCACGTTCAGCAAGTCGTTCTACCAAGGCGGGCTGATCAACCGCAGGGCTGTGTTGCGTACCGCGTATGCCCAGTTCGTCTTCCTCGCCGGCGGCGCCGACCACGACCAGATGGAGCGGATGCGTGAGTACCTCTCCGCGCTGTGCCGCGGGTGGAACGTCCAGTTGGTCAAGGAGCTGGTCGCGGAGACCCTGCACGACCTGATCGACCCGATCATCTACGACGAGGCGGCCTCCCTGATCGAGGAGCACCACACCGCCGGCCGCGACGTGGTGATCGTCTCGACGTCGGGCGCCGAGGTCGTCGAACCGATCGGCGAGCTGCTGGGCGCGGACCGGGTGGTGGCGACCCGCATGATCGTGGGCGAGGACGGCTGCTTCACCGGAGAGGTGGAGTACTACGCGTACGGCCCGACCAAGGCGGAGGCGATCCGGGAGCTGGCCGCCTCGGAGGGGTACGACCTCTCCCGCTGCTATGCCTACAGCGACTCGGCGACCGACCTGCCGATGCTGGAGGCCGTCGGCCACCCGCACGCGGTCAACCCGGACCGGGCGCTGCGCCGCGAGGCCCTCGCGCGCGAGTGGCCGATTCTCGATTTCCACCGCCCCGTACGGCTCAAGCAGCGGCTCGGGGGATTCTCCGTGCCGCCGCGGCCCGCGCTCGTCGCCGCCGCCGCGATAGGCGCCGCGGCGGCGACCGCGGGTCTCGTCTGGTACGCGAGCCGACGGCGGTCCACCGCGGCCTGATCGACCACCTGACCGGCCGCCGGATCGGCCACCCCACCGGCCACCCGACCGGCGGCCGGTCGCCCGCTCGACCCTTTCACCCGCGTATGAGCGCAAAAGTAAAGAACTGCGGTGAGGGCTTCCGCTTACTGGGGCCCAGTAGTACAAAGGACTCAACGGCCCGCGAGACCAAGGCCCTCCGAAAGGATCGCCTTAAACACGCATTTGGCCCCACGGACCGAGCACGGACACCGGGCACCCACGCGACGTCGACCCGTCGATTACGGGCCAGCCACACCAGGTGACGGGCGAAGTTCCCGACCTGATGGGCATATATCGAGGACGCTTGGTACCCCGGTGGTCGTGCCAGCGGCGGCACGAGCACTCGTGCCGCCGCATTTCTGTCCCGTCCGCCGGACAGCGCGCGTTCGCGCTACGCCGCCTCGTCGTGCTACGCCGCCCCGCGCTGGAGCGCCTCGCACACCGCCGTCGACTCGCGGGCGCCCAGCGCGACGGCCTTGCCGCAGTGGGCGATCCAGGCGGCCATGCCCTCCGGCGTCCCGGAGACGTAGCCGTCGAGCGCCGCGAGGTAGGCCGCGCGCCCCAGCTCGGCGTGGCCGACCTCGGCCGGGCACACCGACTTGGGGTCCAGTCCGCTGCCGACCAGGACGATGCGCTCCGCGGCGCGCGCGACCAGCCCGTTGTGGGAGGCGAAGGGACGCAGCGCCAGGAGTTCCCCGTGCACCACGGCGGCCGTCACCAGCGCCGGCGCCGAACCGCCGGCCGTGACCAGCGCGGCCAGTCCCTCCAGGCGGCCGTGCGCCTCCTCGGCGTCGGGCAGCGGCAGCTCGACGAGCGGTTCGTCCACCGGCTCGCCCTTCTGGCGCGGACGACCCACCTCGTCGGCCTTGTCGGCGGCCGCCACCAGGTGCAGCCGGGCCAGCACCCGCAGCGGCGACTGGCGCCAGATGGACAGCAGCTGCCCCGCCTCCGCGGTCAGTCGCAGCGCGGCACCCACCGCGCGCGCGTCGTCGTCACCGCTGAAGTCGCTGCGCCTGCGCACCTCCTCCAGGGCCCAGTCCGCCCCGGACAGCGCCGCCGAGCCCCGGGCGCCGCGCAGTGCCGCCTCGGAGGTGATCTCGTTGCTGCGGCGCCGCATGATCCGGTGGCCGTAGACGCGGTCCACGGCCTTGCGTACGGACTCCACGGACTCGGCCACGCCGGGCAGGGCGCCCAGGGCCGCGAGCGGATCGGCGTTCGCGCCTGTCGTACTCATGAGTAAGACCCTACGCAACCCGGCACCGTGCCCCACGAATGAGTGGTCTTCTTCACCCCTCACCCGTCTCGCATGCCACCTACAGCTATCGAGCCACTACGCTTGGTGAACATGAAAATTGCTTTCGTCGGGAAGGGCGGCAGCGGCAAGACCACCCTGTCCTCCCTGTTCGTCCGCCACCTCGCCGCCACCGGCGCACCCGTCGTCGCGATCGACGCCGACATCAACCAGCACCTGGGGGCCGCGCTGGGCCTCGACGACGCGGAGGCGGCCGGGCTGCCCGCGATGGGCGAGCACCTGCCGCTGATCAAGGACCATCTGCGCGGCACCAATCCGCGGATCGCCTCCGCCGAGAAGATGATCAAGACGACGCCGCCCGGCGAGGGCTCGCGTCTGCTGCGCGTGCGCGAGGACAACCCGGTCTACGACGCCTGCGCCCGGCCGGTGGAACTCGACGGCGGGACCGTCCGTTTGATGGTCACCGGGCCCTTCACGGACGCCGACCTGGGAGTCGCCTGCTACCACTCCAAGACCGGAGCGGTGGAGCTGTGTCTGAACCACCTGGTCGACGGCCGTGACGAGTACGTCGTGGTGGACATGACCGCCGGCTCGGACTCGTTCGCCTCCGGCATGTTCACCCGCTTCGACATCACGTTCCTCGTGGCCGAGCCGACCCGGAAGGGCGTCTCCGTCTACCGCCAGTACAAGGAGTACGCCCGCGACTTCGGCGTCACCCTGAAGGTCGTCGGCAACAAGGTGCAGGGCCAGGACGACCTCGACTTCCTGCGCGACCAGGTCGGGGACGACCTGCTGGTCACCGTCGGGCACTCGGACTGGGTGCGCGCCATGGAGAAGGGCCGCCCGCCCCGGTTCGAGCTCCTGGAGGAGGCCAACGGCCGGGCGCTGCGCGCGCTGCACACGGCCGTCGACGCGACGTACGAGCGGCGGGACTGGGCGCGCTACACCGAGCAGATGGTCCACTTCCACCTGAAGAACGCCGCCAGCTGGGGCAACGAGCGCACCGGGGACGACCTGGCGGCGCAGGTCGACCCCGGTTTCGTCCTCGGCGAGGAGGTCGCCGCCCCCGCGTGACCACTCCCCCGTCCCCGCGGGAGGGCGGGCGGCGCTACTGCTTGGCGGCCGGCGCCCCGGGCACGCCCTTGGGCGCCGGTGCGGGCGCGGCCGACAGGAAGGACGCCCAGCCCTTCTCGGGGGCCTCACCGACGCCGAGGGTCCGCAGTTTCTTCAGGACCTTCGGGTCCTGGGCGTCCAGCCAGTCCGCGAGCTGCCGGAAGGAGACGCAGCGCACCTCCTCCTTGGTGCACACCGTCTCGACGACCTCCTCCACGGCGCGCATGTAGGTGCCGCCGTTCCAGGACTCGAAGTGGTTGCCGATGATCAACGGCGCGCGGTTCCCGTCGTAGGCCCGTTCGAAGCCCTTGAGCAGGCTGTCACGCATCTGGTCGCCCCAGAACTCGCGCTTGGCGGGGTCGCCCTGGGTGGCGGTGCCCGACTGGTTGACCATGTAGTTGTAGTCCATGGTGAGCTGCTCGTACGAGTGGCCCGGGAACGGCACGAGCTGCATCGACAGGTCCCACAGCCCCTCCTTCTTCGACGGCCAGACCTGGTTGTTCACCCCGCTGCTGTCGTAGCGGAAGCCCATCTGGCTCGCGGCCTCCATGAAGTTCTTCTGGCCCTCCAGGCACGGGGTGCGGGCGCCGATCAGCTCCTTGTCGTAGTCGAAGGGAAGGGGCGCCGCGTTCTTCATCCCGGTGTTGGTCTTCCAGGTCTTCACGAACTGCTTGGCCTGGCTGATCTCCTCCTTCCACTCCTCGACGGACCACTCGCCGACCCCGCCGCCGGCACCGCAGAAGTGGCCGTTGAAGTGGGTACCGATCTCGTTGCCCTCCTGCCAGGCCAGCCGCAGTTGCTTCACGGTGTCGGTGATGCCCTGCTCGTCGTTGAAGCCGATGTCCGAGCGGCCCGGGGAGTGCTGAGGCGGGCTGTACAGGTCCCGCTTCTCGGTCGGCAGCATGTACACGCCGCTCAGGAAGTACGTCATCGTGGCGTTGTTCTCCTTGGCCACTTCGCGGAAGTGGGAGAACAGTTTCTGACTGTCCTCACCCGCGCCGTCCCACGAGAACACCACGAACTGCGGGGGCTTCTGACCGGGCTTGAGGCGTTCGGGCCGGGGCAGGTGCGGCTGGGCCCCGGTGTACGCGGTGGAACCGTCACCGATCAGCCGGACCGCGTTCTTGGGCGCCGGTGCCGCTTTCCCCTTTTCCTTCTCCGGGCCTTGCGTCCCCTCGCCGGAACCGGTGCCGTTGTCGATCGCGCAACCGGCCAGCGACGCGGCGCAGACCGCGGCGACCACGGCGCGCGCGGCCATCCTGTGGGAGGCCATCCTGCGGGTGGCGGCCATGTCCGCCCACCTTCTTCCTTCTCTCGGGCCAACGCCGACTAGGCGATGTCGGGTGCTGAGCCGGGCCGTTCCGTCAGCGCCGTCAAGGTGACACGGAAATGAGAAGGAATTAGTACGACAAGCCGATGAAATACCTGCTCCACCCGAATGCGCAGCCCGTTACTCCATTCGCGCTAAAAAACTATGCCTCTTCTTTACTCTGAATTACTCTCTATTTACTCGCTGTAATCGAACGGATCCTCAGGAGACGGGAACATGTCAGCCTGCGTCCCCGCCCGCGCCGATACGGCCCGGACCAAGCACGTCCACCCGCCCCACAGCCCGCCGCCCGGCGGCCCCCGGCGTTTCCGCGTCGCGGGCGCCGACGTCTCGGCCGCGATCGCGGTCTTCCTGATCGCCCTCCCCCTCTCCCTGGGCATCGCCCTCGCCACCGGCGCCCCCCTCCAGGCCGGCCTCGTCGCCGCCGCGGTGGGCGGGATCGTCGCCGGACGCATCGGCGGCTGTCCGCTCCAGGTCAGCGGCCCCGCCGCCGGGCTCACCGTGGTCACCGCCGACCTCATCCAGCGCTATGGATGGCGTACGACCTGCGCCATCACCGTCTTCGCCGGGATCGCCCAGCTGGGGCTGGGCTGCCTGCGCGTGGCGCGCTCGGCGCTCGCCGTGAGCCCCGCCATCGTGCACGGCATGCTCGCCGGCATCGGCGTCACCATCGCCGTCGCACAGCTGCACATCGTCCTCGGCGGCACCCCGCAGAGCTCCGTGCCCGACAACCTGGTCGCGCTGCCCGCCCAGTTGGCCAACCTCCACCCCGCCGACGTGGCCGTGAGCGTGCTGACCCTGACCCTGCTGCTGCTCTGGCCCCGCGTCCCCGGCCGGGCCGGTCAGGTGCTGGGCAAGCTGCCCGCCGCCCTGATCGCCGTCGCCGGTGCCACCGCGGTCGCCTCCCTCACCGGACTCCGACTGCCCAAGGTCGACCTGCCGTCCTGGAGCAGCCACGCCCTGGCCTCGCTGCCCGAAGGACCGGTGCTCGGACTCGTCGCCGCCGTCCTCACCACCACCCTCGTGTGCAGCGTGCAGTCCCTGCTCGGCGCGGTCGCCGTGGACAAGCTGGTCGCCGCCCGGCCCGCGCTGACCGGCCGCGTCAAGCGTTCCGACCTCGACCGCGAACTGCTCGGTCAGGGCGCTGCCAACATCGTCTCCGGGTCGCTCGGCGGGCTGCCCATCGCCGGTGTGGCCGTGCGCAGTTCGGCGAATGTGGCGGCGGGTGCCGTCAGCCGGAACTCCACGATGCTGCACGGCGTTCTCGTAGTGATCGCCACACTCCTGATGGTCCCGGCGCTGGAGCTCATCCCGCTCGCCTCGCTCGCCGCCCTGGTCATGGCCATCGGCCTCAAGATGGTGTCGCTGAACCACATTCGTACGGTGACCCGCCACCGCGAAGTGCTGGTCTACGCGGTCACCACCTGCGGCGTGGTGTTCCTCGGCGTCCTGGAGGGCGTCGCGCTGGGCATCGCCGTCGCCGTCGGCGTCGCCCTGCACCGCCTCACCCGCACCCGGATCACCCACGACGACACGGAAGGAGTCCACCACGTACACGTACGGGGGCAGTTGACCTTCCTCGCCGTGCCACGGCTCAGCCGGGTCCTGCACCAAGTGCCCCACGGGGCGGACGCCGTCGTGGAGCTGGACGGGTCCTTCATGGACCACGCGGCGTACGAGACGCTCCAGGACTGGCAGAAGACGCACGCCGCGCACGGCGGCTCCGTCGACATCACCGGCCGCAGGCCCGGCACCCGTATCTCCGAACCGGCCGAGGTGGACGGCTGCCGCTGCCGCCCCTGGACGCCCTGGCGCAACCACCAGTGCGAACGCCCACCGAAGGCACCAGCACCCGGCACGGAACGACAGGCCACCACGGACAGACCCCCCGGCGGGTCCCCCGACACCCCCGACACCCCCTCCGGCCCCGGCGTGCGCGGCACGACTGGCGTATCCGGCCCATCCGGCGCACCCGGTGCGACCGACGGACCTCCCGGCCACGAACTCGCCCGAGGCATCAGCGCGTTCCACCGCAACACCGGCCCGCTGATGCGCCGCGAACTGGCCCGGCTGGCGCGGGAAGGGCAGCAGCCGTCCCAGCTGTTCCTGACCTGCGCCGACTCCCGGGTGGTCACGTCGATGATCACCTCCAGTGGCCCCGGTGACCTCTTCGTGGTGCGCAACGTCGGCAACTTCGTGCCGCCGCCCGGCGAGGAGAGCGGCGACGATTCGGTGGCCGCCGCGATCGAATACGCGGTGGACGTGCTGAAGGTGCGGTCCATCACCGTGTGCGGTCACTCCGGGTGCGGGGCGATGCAGGCGCTGCTCGGCGCCGACCCCGGCGGCGTGCGCACGCCCCTCCAGCGGTGGCTGCGGCACGGGCTGCCGAGCCTGGAGCGCGTGCCCGCAGGCGCGGACGAGGGCGGCCGCGCCCGGCCCCGGCTGGCCGCAGGGGCACCGGCCGACGCTGCCGAGCGGCTGTGCCTGGCCAACGTGGTCCAGCAGTTAGAGCACCTGCGCGCCCACGATTCGGTGGCCCGGGCGCTGGGCGCCGGTGACCTGGAGCTCCACGGCATGTACTTCCACGTCGGCGAGGCCCAGTCGTACCTGCTGGCCGAGGACGCGGACGGCGGCGTGTTCGAGCTCGTGCGGGAGCCGAACCCCACCGCCTGACCTCCCGACCGTCCGGAGCGGTCCCGGGGAGCCGCGGCGCGGGCCGGTGTGAGGGGCGTTACACACACTGAACCCCGCGCCGTCGGCTTCCGTGGGTACGGGTGACCACGGACCACGAAGGGGACACGAGGGCGGGTGGCGACCAGAACAGGTCTAAACCATTTGCCCGTCGACCCTTGTCATCGGCCCCCCGGGTCTGATGAGCTGTGGCCTGGGACACAACGGACAACCCTGAGAAAGGGAGATGTCGTGAGCAACGAATCCTTGGCCAACCTGCTCAAGGAAGAACGCAGGTTCGCACCCCCCGCCGACCTGGCCGCGAACGCCAACGTCACGGCGGAGGCGTACGAACGGGCCAAGGCTGACAGGCTCGGCTTCTGGGCCGAGCAGGCCCGCCGGCTGACCTGGGCGCAGGAGCCGACCGAGACCCTGGACTGGTCGAACCCGCCGTTCGCCAAGTGGTTCAAGGACGGCACGCTGAACGTCGCCTACAACTGTGTCGACCGGCACGTGGAGGCCGGCCACGGCGACCGGGTCGCCATCCACTTCGAGGGCGAGCCCGGCGACAGCCGTGCCCTGACCTACGCCCAGCTCAAGGACGAGGTCTCCAAAGCCGCCAACGCCCTGCTGGAACTGGGCGTGCGCAAGGGTGACCGGGTCGCGGTCTACATGCCGATGATCCCCGAGACCGCGATCGCGATGCTGGCCTGCGCCCGCATCGGCGCCGCCCACTCGGTGGTCTTCGGCGGCTTCTCCTCAGACGCGCTGGCCACCCGCATCCAGGACGCCGACGCCCGCGTCGTCATCACCGCCGACGGCGGCTACCGGCGCGGCAAGCCGTCCGCACTCAAACCCGCCGTCGACGAGGCCGCCGAGCGGGCCGGGACGGTCGAGCACGTCCTCGTCGTCCGCCGCACCGGCCAGGACGTCGCCTGGGACGACACCCGCGACAAGTGGTGGCACGAGACCGTAGACCGGCAGTCCCCGGAGCACACGCCGGAGGCGTTCGACGCCGAGCACCCGCTGTTCATCCTGTACACGTCCGGCACGACGGGCAAGCCCAAGGGCATCCTGCACACCTCCGGCGGCTACCTCACGCAGACGGCGTACACCCACTGGGCCGTCTTCGACCTCAAGCCGGAGACCGACGTCTTCTGGTGCACCGCCGACGTCGGCTGGGTCACCGGACACTCGTACATCGTCTACGGCCCGCTCGCCAACGGCGCGACGCAGGTCATGTACGAGGGCACCCCGGACACCCCGCACCAGGGCCGGTTCTGGGAGATCGTGCAGAAATACGGCGTGACGATCCTGTACACGGCGCCGACCGCGATCCGGACGTTCATGAAGTGGGGCGACGACATCCCCGCGAAGTTCGACCTGTCCTCCCTGCGCGTCCTCGGCTCGGTGGGCGAGCCGATCAACCCCGAGGCGTGGATCTGGTACCGCAAGAACATCGGCGCCGACACCACCCCCGTCGTCGACACCTGGTGGCAGACCGAGACCGGCTCGATGATGATCAGCCCGCTGCCCGGCGTCACCCACGCCAAGCCCGGCTCCGCCCAGCGCCCGCTGCCCGGCATCTCCGCCACCGTCGTCGACGACGAAGCCAACGAGGTACCCAACGGCGGGGGCGGCTACCTCGTCCTCACCGAGCCGTGGCCCTCCATGCTCCGCACCATCTGGGGCGACGACCAGCGCTTCATCGACACGTACTGGTCGCGCTTCGAGGGCAAGTACTTCGCGGGCGACGGCGCCAAGAAGGACGACGACGGCGACATCTGGCTGCTCGGCCGCGTCGACGACGTCATGCTCGTCTCCGGCCACAACATCTCCACCACCGAAGTCGAATCCGCCCTCGTCTCCCACCCCTCGGTCGCCGAAGCGGCCGTCGTCGGCGCGGCCGACGAGACCACCGGCCAGGCCATCGTCGCCTTCGTCATCCTGCGCGGCACCGCCTCCGAGACCGACGACCTGGTCACCGAGCTGCGCAACCACGTCGGCGCCACCCTCGGCCCCATCGCCAAACCCAAGCGCATCCTCCCCGTCGCTGAACTCCCCAAGACCCGCTCCGGCAAGATCATGCGCCGCCTCCTGCGCGACGTAGCCGAGAACCGCCAGCTCGGAGACGTCACCACCCTGACGGACTCCACGGTCATGGACCTCATCCAGACCAAACTCCCGGCGGCGCCCAGCGAGGACTGAGCCACGGACACCGAGGGCACCCGGCGCCGTACGCGCGCCGGGTGCCCTCGCCCTGTGCGGCGCCCGGGGCACGGGTAAGCTGGACGGGACGTAAGAGAATCATCAAGATCCTCATGGTGCGCCGGGAAGTCTGGTCGGCATGTGTTCCGTGCTGCCCACCCACCGGAGGTTCTCCCCGTGACCGCGCCCCGCACCCCCCGCAAGGCCTTCGGAAGGCTGTCCCTCCCGGAGCGCACCTACCTCGCGGACGCGCTGCGCACCGAGACCGTCGGCGGCGTCCTGCTGCTCGTGGCCGCGATCGCCGCCCTGGTGTGGGCGAACATACCGGCGCTGCACGACAGCTACGAGAGCGTCGGCCACTTCCACTTCGGTCCCGCGGCGCTCGGTCTGAACCTGTCGGTCGCGCACTGGGCCGCCGACGGACTCCTGGCGATCTTCTTCTTCGTCGCCGGCATCGAACTCAAACGCGAACTCGTCGCCGGTGACCTGAAGGACCCCAAGGCCGCCGCCCTCCCGGTGGTGGCGGCGCTGTGCGGCATGGTCGTACCGGCCGTCGTCTACACCGTCACCAACACCGCGGGCGGCGGCTCCCTGGCCGGCTGGGCCGTGCCGACGGCCACCGACATCGCCTTCGCGCTCGCCGTGCTCGCCGTCATCGGCACCTCGCTGCCGAGCGCCCTGCGCGCCTTCCTGCTGACGCTCGCCGTCGTCGACGACCTGTTCGCCATCCTGATCATCGCGGTCTTCTTCACCGACTCCCTGAACTTCGCCGCGCTCGGCGGCGCGGTCGTCGGCCTCGTCGTCTTCTGGCTGCTGCTGCGCAAGGGCGTACGCGGCTGGTACGTGTACGTCCCGCTCGGCCTGGTGATCTGGGCCCTGATGTACAACAGCGGCGTCCACGCCACCATCGCCGGCGTCGCGATGGGCCTGATGCTGCGCTGCCACCGGCGCGAGGGCGAGGACCACTCACCCGGCGAGCGCATCGAGCACCTGGTGCGCCCGCTGTCGGCGGGTCTGGCCGTTCCGCTGTTCGCGCTGTTCAGCGCGGGGGTGGCCATCTCCGGCGGGGCACTGGCGGACGTGTTCACCAAGCCCGAGACCCTCGGTGTCGTGCTCGGCCTCGTCGTCGGCAAGACGCTGGGCATCTTCTTCGGCACCTGGCTGACCTCGCGCTTCACCAGGGCCTCGCTCAGCGACGACCTCCAGTGGGCGGACGTGTTCGCGGTGGCGACCCTGGCCGGCATCGGGTTCACCGTCTCGCTGCTCATCGGCGAGCTGGCCTTCGAGGGCGACCAGGCGATGACCGACGAGGTCAAGGCCGCTGTACTGACCGGTTCGCTCGTCGCGGCGGCATTGGCGACGGTACTGCTGAAGATACGGAACGCGAAGTACCGGGGGATGGTCGCGGAGGAGGAGCGCGACGACGACCTCAGTGGTGTACCGGACGTCTACGAGGAGGACGACCCCGCATACCACCTGCGGGTGGCCGCCGTCTACGAGAGGAAGGCCGCCGAGCACCGCCGGATCGCCGAGGAGATGGAGTCGGCGCGGCTTGCCGAAGTGGCGGGCGGGGCAGGCGATGAGGACGACCGTCCGGCATGATCTGACGAGACGGTACAAAAGACGGAACCGTACTCAGATGAGCCAGCAGGAGAGGGAGACCGCGATGAGCGCACCCGACGGCAGCCCGGTCGGCACCGAACGCAGCATCGGCCAGCTGTTCGCCTCGGCGACCACCGAAATGTCGGCGCTCGTGCACGACGAAATCGCGCTGGCGAAGGCGCAGCTGAAGCAGGACGTCAAGCGTGGGGCGACGAGCGGTGGCGCGTTCTCCGCCGCGGGCCTGCTCCTGCTCTTCTCGCTGCCGATGCTGAGCTTCGCGCTGGCCTACGGGATCCGGACCTGGAGCGGCTGGAACATGGCCGTCTGCTTCCTGCTGTCCTTCGCCGCGAACGTGCTGGTCGCGGGTCTCCTCGCGCTGATCGGCATCGTCTTCGCGAAGAAGGCCAAGAAGGGCCGCGGCCCGCAGAAGGTCGCCGCCTCGGTGAAGCAGTCCGCGGGCGTGCTCCAGAACGCCAAGCCGCACCCGCGCCCGGAACTGCCCGCGGACCGGTCCCCCGAAGCGATCGAGGCTGTGGCACGCTCGTCCTCATGACGGGCTCCACCACCCCTTCGGGGCACTTCTCCTCGGCGCAGCACCCCACGTCGGTCGTACGCCTCGGCATCCCGGGCGGGCCCGAGGTGACCCACCGGGACGTCGCGGCCAACGGCGCCCGCTTCCACATCGCCGAGCTGGGTGACGGGCCGCTGGTGCTGCTGCTGCACGGCTTCCCGCAGTTCTGGTGGACCTGGCGGCACCAGCTGGTGGCGCTCGCCGACGCCGGTTTCCGCGCGGTCGCCATGGACCTGCGCGGTGTCGGCGGCAGCGACCGCACCCCGCGCGGCTACGATCCCGCGGGCCTCGCCCTCGACATCACCGGCGTGATCCGCTCCCTCGGCGAGCCGGACGCCGCGCTGGTCGGTCACGACCTCGGCGGCTACCTGGCCTGGACGGCCGCCGCGATGCGGCCCAAGCTCGTCCGGCGGCTCGCGGTGTCCTCGATGCCGCACCCCCGGCGCTGGCGCTCGGCCATGCTCGGGGACGTCCGCCAGAGCCGGGCGGGTTCGTACATCTGGGGCTTCCAGCGCCCCTGGGTGCCGGAGCGTCAACTGACCGCGGACGACGGCGCGCTGGTAGGCCGGCTGCTCCACGACTGGTCCGGACCGCGACTGCTGGAGGACGAGGCGGTGACGGCGTACCGCCGCGCCATGTGCATCCCCTCCACGGCGCACTGCTCGGTCGAGCCGTACCGCTGGCTGGTGCGGTCCCTGGCCCGTCCGGACGGCGTCCAGTTCTACCGCCGGATGAAGCGGCCGGTGCGCGTGCCGACCCTGCACCTGCACGGTTCCCTCGACCCCGTGATGCGGACGCGGAGCGCCGCAGGGTCGGGGGAGTACGTCGAAGCGCCGTACCGCTGGCGGCTGTTCGACGGGCTCGGGCACTTCCCGCACGAAGAGGACCCGGTCGCGTTCTCGACCGAACTGATCAACTGGCTCAAGGACCCGGAACCCGATCGGTGACCGTTCGGTGAGCGATCGGTGAGCGATCGGTGACCGAACGGACGCGCCCGGTATCCGAACCGGAACGCTTGTCCTATGAACGGCCACTTGCCCGGCGCATAGGCCAATTGAGGGCTCCGGGCACGGTTATCGACCATGAGGCGGGGGCACACGTCCGGTTATGGGCTGGACGCACGACTACAGTGACGTAGCACGCGACGGCCGCTCCACGAGCGGCGTGAGCAGCACCCACCGACGCGGCGGCACCCCGCAACTCGCGGGTGCGGACCTTCGAGTGGGCATTCCGCGCATTCTGCGCCGCCGGGCCCGCTGGGTCTCCGTACGCCTGCGCCATCCGCGGACCTGAGACACACCGCCCCGACTCTCCGACGCCTCCCGCGCACGGGCCTGCCCGCACACAGGCCTGCCCGGATGCGGGCCTCTAGAGCGCGCAGCTGTCGCTGTCCACCTGCTGGCTGGCGGTGCGGCCCTTGCTGATGTCCTCGCGGATCTCGTCCGCGGTGAGCGCGTAGCCGGTGTCGGGGTCGTCCAGGGACTTGGCGAAGACCACGCCGTACACCTCGCCCTGCGGCGTCAGCAGCGGTCCGCCGGAGTTGCCCTGACGGACGGTCGCGTACAGCGAGTAGACGTCTCGGCGGACGGTGTCGCGGTGGTAGATGTCCGGTCCGTTGGCCGAGATGCGCCCGCGCACCCGCGCGGCACGGACGTCGTACGCCCCGTTCTCCGGGAAGCCCGCGACGATGGCGCCGTCGTCGCGCTGCGCGTCCTCGTCCTCGTCCGTGAACCGCAGCGCGGGCGCGTCCAGTTCCGGCACGTCCAGTACGGCGATGTCGCGCTGCCAGTCGTAGAGGACCACGGTCGCGTCGTACTTCCGGCCCTCGCCGCCTATCTGCACCGTGGGCTCGTCGACGCCGCCCACGACGTGGGCGTTGGTCATGACGCGGCGGTCGGAGAAGACGAAACCGGTGCCTTCGAGGACCTTGCCGCAGTCGGGGGCGGTGCCCATGACCTTGACGATGGAACGCTTGGCGGTGACGGCGACCGGGCTGCCCGACAGCGCCGGGTCGGGGGCCTGCACCGGGGGGATCGACTCGTCGGAGAACGGGCTGAAGACCTGCGGGAAGCCGTTCTCCGCGAGGACCGAGGTGAAGCTGTCGAACCAGTTCTCGGCCCCGGCGGGCAGCACCTCCTGCACCCCGGCCAGCAGCGTGGACTGCCGTACCTCCTTGCCGACCGTCGGCATCGTGGTCCGGGCGAGGGCGGAGCCCAGCAGCCAGGCCACCAGCAGCATGGCGAGGACGTTGACCAGGGCACCGCCGGTCGCGTCCAGGGCGCGGGCCGGGGACCACGTGATGTAGCGGCGCAGCTTGTTGCCCAGATGGGTCGTCAGGGCCTGGCCGACGGAGGCGCACACGATGACGATGACGACCGCGACGACGGCGGCGGTCGTGCTCACCTCCGCGTTGTCCGTCAGCGCGTCCCAGATCACCGGCAGCAGGTAGACGGCGACGAGTCCGCCGCCGAGGAAGCCGATCACCGACAGGATGCCGACGACGAACCCCTGGCGGAAGCCGACGATCGCGAACCAGACGGCGGCCAGCAGCAACAGGATGTCCAGCACGTTCACCGATTCAGGCCTCGTCTTGTCGTCTGCGGTACGCAGGCCACCCTGTCATGCGCGCCAGTCCAGCGGGACCTGCTTCTCCCGGTCCCAGGGCCGCTCCCAGCCCGCGAAGTGCAGCAACCGGTCGATGATGCCGGCGGTGAAGCCCCAGACGAGCGCCGATTCGACCAGGAATGCCGGGCCTCGGTGACCGCTGGGGTGGATGGTCGTCACCCGGTTGGCGGGGTCCGTGAGATCCGCCACGGGGACCGTGAAGACGCGCGCGGTCTCGGCCGGGTCGACGACACCGACCGGGGTGGGCTCGCGCCACCAGGCCAGCACCGGGGTTACGACGAAGCCGCTCACCGGGATGTAGAGCTTGGGCAGGGCCCCGAAGAGCTGGACGCCCGCCGGGTCGAGTCCGGTCTCCTCCTCGGCCTCGCGCAGGGCGGCCCGCAACGGACCGTCACCGCGCGGATCACCGTCCTCGGGGTCGAGGGCGCCGCCCGGGAAGGCGGGCTGGCCGGGGTGGGAGCGCAGGGAGCCGGCCCGCTCCATGAGCAGCAGCTCCGGGCCACGGCCCGCCTCCTTGCCGCCCTCGCCCGCGCGCGTGCCGTCGCCGAAGAGGATCAGGACGGCGGACTGGCGCCCGGCGCCGTCCGCCGGCGGCAGGAAGCGGCTGAGCTGGGTGGGCCGGACCGTCTCGACGGCCCGCACCACCGGGTCCAGCCAGTCGGGCAGACCCTCCTTGCTGAGCATCGCGCCCCGAGTGCGGTCCCTCGCGGGGCCCTGCGTGTCGCTCGCCCGTGTCATCTCCACCCCCGTCCTGCCGTTTCCAACGCCCGACGCCCCCGTGATCGTTCCGTCACCCGGCCCCCAGCGGCGGTGCCGGCTTCCCGCCCGCGTCCAGGTACGCCTGCGGGGGCTTCAGCCGCTGCCCCGGGAAGCCGCCCTTCTCGTACTTCAGCAGCTTCTTCGCCTTCTCCGGGTCCGTCTCGCCCTCGCCGTACGCCGGGCACAGCGGGGCGATGGGGCAGGCGCCGCAGGCGGGCTTGCGGGCGTGGCAGATGCGGCGGCCGTGCCAGATCACGTGGTGGGAGAGGTCGGTCCAGTCGCTCTTCGGGAAGAGCGCGCCGACGGCGGCCTCGATCTTGTCCGGGTCGGTCTCCTCGGTCCACCGCCAGCGGCGCACCAGGCGCTGGAAGTGCGTGTCCACGGTGATGCCGGGGCGGCCGAAGGCGTTGCCGAGCACGACGAAGGCGGTCTTGCGGCCGACGCCTGGCAGCTTGACGAGGTCTTCGAGGCGGCCGGGGACCTCGCCGCCGAAGTCCTCCGTCAGGGCCTTGGACAGCCCTATGACCGACTTGGTCTTGGCCCGGAAGAAGCCGGTCGGGCGCAGGATCTCCTCGACCTCCTCGGGGACGGCCGCGGCCAGATCCTCGGGGGTGGGGTACTTGGCGAAGAGGGCGGGCGTCGTCTGGTTGACCCTGAGGTCGGTGGTCTGGGCGGACAGCACCGTGGCCACGACCAGCTGGAACGGGTTCTCGAAGTCCAGCTCCGGGTGGGCGTACGGGTAGACCTCGGCGAGCTCGCGGTCGATACGGCGGGCGCGGCGGACCAGCGCGGTGCGCGACTCGCCGCGCGGCGGCTTCGGGGCGACGGTCTTCGCCGGGGCGACGCCCTTGACGGCGGCGGTGGCCTTCTTCGGGGCGACGGCGGGCTTCTTGGCGGGCGCCTGCCTCTTGAGGGGCGCGGCCTTCTTGGCGGCGCCCGCCTTCTTGGCCGCAGGGGTCTTCTTGGCCGCGGACGTCTTCCTGGCTGCTGGAGGCTCCCCGCTCGCGGCGGACTTCCCGGCCGCGGGGGCCTTCTTGCTCGCAGAGGTCTCCCCGCTCGCGGCGCTCTTCACACTCGCGGCGGACTCCTTGCTCGCGGCGCTCTTCTTCACGGCACCCTTCTCCGCAGTCACCCTCTTGGCAGGTACTACCTTCTTCGTCGCTTTCGCCGGTTTCCTACCGCCATCGGGACCCTGTTCGCCCACAGCGGAATCGCGACGTACACCCACCCGCGCAGCCCCCTAGGCCTGTGCTCTCACCGGCGATTTGGACACCCGGCCAGCCTACGGCCCGGCACCGACATCCGCCCCGGACCTCGAAGATCGGCGTCCAATTGGACCCCTGCCGCGTACCCCGGGACATCAGTGCGGCATCCTTGTGACAGATCACACTGTTTGGACTGTCCGGCAAAATGGGCACCACGGACCCCTGGTACACCGGGGGAACAAGATCCTCTGAGCCGGTCGACAAGGAGAGAACTCGTGGACGACGTTCTGCGGCGCAACCCGCTCTTCGCGGCGCTCGACGACGAGCAATCCGCGGAGCTCCGCGCCTCCATGAGTGAGGTGACCCTCGCCCGCGGCGACACCCTGTTCCACGAGGGGGACCCCGGAGACCGCCTCTACGTGGTCACGGAAGGCAAGGTCAAGCTCCACCGCACGTCCCCCGACGGGCGCGAGAACATGCTGGCCGTCGTCGGCCCCAGCGAGCTGATCGGCGAGCTGTCGCTCTTCGACCCGGGCCCGCGCACGGCGACCGGCACCGCGCTGACCGAGGTCAAGCTCCTCGCCCTCGGCCACGGCGACCTCCAGCCCTGGCTGAACGTCCGGCCCGAGGTGGCCACCGCGCTGCTGCGCGCCGTCGCGCGCCGCCTGCGCAAGACCAACGACGCCATGTCCGACCTGGTCTTCTCGGACGTCCCCGGCCGCGTCGCCCGCGCCCTGCTGGACCTGTCCCGCCGCTTCGGCGTGCAGTCCGAGGAGGGCATCCACGTGGTGCACGACCTGACGCAGGAGGAGCTGGCCCAGCTGGTCGGCGCGTCCCGCGAGACGGTCAACAAGGCCCTCGCCGACTTCGCCCAGCGCGGCTGGCTCCGCCTGGAGGCCCGCGCGGTGATCCTGCTGGACGTGGAGCGGCTGGCCAAGCGCTCCCGCTGACCCACTGCCCTCCGGGGCCTACTCGGGCAGCTGGATGAGCCCGTGCTCGCCCAGGTACTCCAGCTGCGCCCGCACCGACAGCTCCGCCGCCGGCCACAGGGAGCGGTCGACGTCCGCGTACACCTGGGCGACGACCTCGCCCGGCGTGCGGTGCCCGTCCTCCACCGCCGTCTCGACCTGGGCGAGGCGGTGGGCGCGATGGGCGAGGTAGTACTCCACGGCGCCCTGGGCGTCCTCCAGGACGGGCCCGTGCCCCGGGAGCACCGTGTGCACCCCGTCGTCGGCCGTGAGCGACCTGAGCCTGCGCAGCGAGTCCAGGTAGTCACCGAGACGGCCGTCGGGGTGGGCCACCACCGTCGTACCGCGGCCCAGGACGGTGTCGCCCGTCAGGACCGCCCGGTCGGCCGGGAGATGGAAGCACAGGGAGTCCGCCGTGTGCCCCGGGGTCGCCACCACCCTCAGCTCCAGGCCGCCGACCCCGATCACGTCACCGGCGGCCAGACCTTCGTCGCCCAGCCGCAGGGCCGGGTCCAGTGCCCTTACGTTCGTGCGGGTCAGCTCGGCGAAGCGTGCCGCGCCCTCCGCGTGGTCCGGGTGACCGTGCGTCAGGAGCGTCAGCGCGACCCGCTTGCCGGCCCGCTCGGCCGTGTCCACGACGTGCCGCAGGTGGGCGTCGTCCATTGGGCCAGGGTCCACGACGACGGCCAGGTCGGAGTCGGGTTCGGCGAGGATCCAGGTGTTCGTGCCGTCCAGGGTCATCGCCGAGGCGTTGGGTGCCAGGACGTTCACCGCGCGCGCGGTGGCCGGGCCCGACAGGACACCCCCACGCGGTTGTCCGGGCAGTGCAGTCGCGTCCGTCATGCGGGAGCTCCCCCGGTCGGGTCGGAAGGTGTCGCCGGTGTCGCCGCCGCACTCGGTACGTGCTTGGTGAACTCGTCGTGTCCCGGCCAGGAGAGGACGACCTCGTCGCCGGCCAGCCGGGCGCGGGCCAGTACCGGTGTCATGTCGCGGCCGGGGGCCGACGCCAGCGCCTCGGCCGCCGTGGCGCACTCCGCGAGGCCGCGCAGGGTGGCGACGGTGGGCGGCATCATCAGCAGCTCGCCCTTGTCGTACCCGGCGGTCGCGTCCGCCGGGGTGATCCACACCGTGCGGTCGGCCTCCGTGGAGGCGTTGCGGGTGCGCTGCCCCTCGGGAAGCGCGGCCACGAAGAACCAGGTGTCGTAGCGCCGGGACTCGAACTCCGGGGTGATCCAGCGCGCCCAGGCGCCCAGCAGGTCGGAGCGCAGGACGAGGCCCCTGCGGTCCAGGAACTCCGCGAAGGACAGCTCACGGTCGACCAGCGCGGCGCGGTCCGCCTCCCAGTCCGCGCCCGTCGTGTCGCCGGCCACCGAGTCGCCGGTCGGACCGGCGAGCAGGACGCCGGCCTCCTCGTACGTCTCCCGTACGGCCGCACAGACGATCGCCTGGGCGCCCGCCTCGTCGACGCCGAGCCGGTCCGCCCACCACGCGCGCGTGGGGCCCGCCCAGCCGATGTCGCGGTCGTCGTCGCGCGGGTCGACCCCGCCACCCGGATAGGCGTACGCGCCGCCGGCGAACGCCATGGAGGTGCGGCGACGCAGCATGTGGACGACGGGGCCGGAACCGGTGCCGGTGTCCTTGAGAAGCATGACGGTGGCCGCGCGCCTCGGCGTGACCGGGGTGAGGGTGCCGGCCGCCAGCGCGCGGATGCGGTCCGGCCACTCCGGTGGGTACCACTGACCATTCGCCTGACCATTCGCCATGGCCGGAGGCTATCCGGTGACGGGCGGATGTTCGAGTGGCCCCCGGGGCCCGGTGGGCGTCAGGAGGGCAGGCCGGTCAGCCACTCGGTGAGCAGCCGGTTCGTCTCCTCGGGGCGCTCCTGCTGGAGCCAGTGGCCGCAGCCGTCGAGGACGTGCGAGGCGTGCAGGCCGGGCAGGGTGACCGGATACGCCTCGATCGCGTCGGTCAGCCAGGTGGTGGAGGCGTCCAGGCCACCGCCGAGGAACAGCGACGGCTGGGTGATCGGGGCGCCCTCGTGCGCGGCCAGGTCGGCCCAGTCGCGGTCCATGTTGCGGTAACGGTTGAGGGCGCCGGTCAGGCCGGTCCGCTCGAACTCCCCGGCGTAGACGTCCAGGTCCTCCTCGGTCAGCCAGGAGGGCAGCCGCCCGGCGGCCGGGAACCGGTCGCGCATCCTGCCGCCGGGGGCGACGAAGTGCGGGTCGGGCTCCGCCGGGCCGGGCATGGTGTCGGCGGACAGGGCGGCGTAGAGGCCGGCGAGCCAGCCGCGTACGTCGGGCTCGATCTCCGCCTCGGCGCGGCCGGGCTTTTGGAAGTACGAGACGTAGAACTCCTGCCCGGCGAAGGGCCCGGCCGGGTCGCTCATGCCGGCGAAGACCTCGCTGGGCTTCGGGCCGCCCGGCGGGGTGTACGGCACGCTCAGCAGGCCCACCGCGCGGAAGACGTCGGGGCGCAGCAGCGCGGAGTGGGCGGCGATGTTCGCGCCCCAGTCGTGGCCGACGATCACGGCGGAGCTCTCGCCGAGGGCCTCCACCACGGCGACGCCGTCCGCCACCAGGTCGAGCATCCGGTACGCCTCGACGGCGTCCGGCCGCGAGGAGCGCCCGTAGCCCCGGACGTCGACGGCGACGGCGCGGAACCCGGCGGCGGCCAGCGCGGGTAGCTGGTGGCGCCAGGAGTACCAGGACTCGGGGAAGCCGTGCACGAGCAGGACCAGTGGTCCGCTGCCCTGCTCGACCAGGTGGATCCGGCCGGCGGGCGAGGGCACCAGCCGGTGGACGGGCGACCCGGCTGTCCGTCCGGGCCGGTGGGACCGCTGGTCTTCCTGCTGGTCGGCCTGTCGGTCGGTCACGGGCGGCTGCGGCATGGCTCCTCCTGGCGCAAACGGTCGGTACGGCCCCCCGTCCACGGCAGGGACCACCGACCGAGGGCCGGCTCCCGCGCCGAACGGGGCGCCGGAACCGATCCTGCGGGGCCGGGGCGGCGGGGGCGAGGTTTGTTGCCGACCTGGCAACGCGCGGGGCCGTCGGCGCAACGCGCGTGGCCGTCGGCGCGCTCTGGCTGCCGGTCCCGTCGGCCGCCCGTGATGCCGCGGGCGGCGGTTGGAGCCAGAACCGCGTCCCGGCGTCCCGCTCCGTCGGCGCACGGGGAGCCCGGTCCGCTACGGCTGGACGAGCTCCACCTGGATCTCGACCTCCACCGGCGCGTCCAGCGGGAGGACCGCCACGCCGACCGCGCTGCGGGCGTGCACGCCCTTGTCGCCCAGGACCTCGCGGAGGAGTTCGCTGGCGCCGTTGATCACGCCGGGCTGCCCGGTGAAGTCGGTCGCGGAGGCGACGAAGCCGACGACCTTGACGACACGCGCGACGCGGTCGAGGTCACCGGCGACGGACTTCACGGCGGCCAGGGCGTTCAGCGCGCAGGTGCGGGCCAGCTCCTTGGCCTCGTCCGGGGTGACCTCGGCACCGACCTTGCCGGTGACCGGGAGCTTGCCCCCCAGCATCGGCAGCTGGCCGGAGGTGTAGACGTACGGGCCGGACTGCACGGCCGGCTGGTACGCGGCCAGCGGCGGGACGACCTCGGGCAGCGTCAGACCGAGCTCGGCGAGCTTCGCCTCGACAGCGCTCATGCCTGCTTCTCCCGCTTCAGGTAGGCGACGAGCTGCTCGGGGTTGTTCGGCCCGGGCACGACCTGGACGAGCTCCCAGCCGTCCTCGCCCCAGGTGTCCAGAATCTGCTTCGTGGCATGGACGAGCAGCGGCACGGTTGCGTATTCCCACTTGGTCATGCGGCCGACTCTAGCCGTTGGCCGGGGCACCCCCGCAGCCGCTGTCCGGGCATCCGCGCGCGCCGTCCGCGGCGACGTTGTCCACAGCCTCCGGCGTACTCGGCGCGCGGACTGGTTACGCTCGAATACGTGAGCAGGCTCCAAGTCGTCAGCGGCAAGGGCGGTACCGGCAAGACCACGGTGGCCGCGGCCCTCGCGCTGGCCCTGGCCACCGAGGGGAAGCGCGCGCTTCTCGTCGAGGTCGAGGGCCGCCAGGGCATCGCGCAGCTCTTCGAAACGGAGGCGCTGCCTTATGAGGAGCGGAAGATCGCCGTCGCTCCCGGGGGCGGGGAGGTGTACGCCCTCGCCATCGACGCCGAACTGGCCCTTCTGGACTACCTCCAGATGTTCTACAAGCTGGGCAGCGCCGGACGGGCCCTGAAGAAACTCGGCGCCATCGACTTCGCCACGACCATCGCGCCGGGGGTCAGGGACGTCCTGCTGACCGGGAAGGCGTGCGAGGCGGTCCGGCGCAAGGACAAGCAGGGCCGGTTCGTGTACGACTACGTCGTCATGGACGCCCCGCCGACCGGCCGCATCACCCGCTTCCTCAACGTCAACGACGAGGTGGCCGGGCTCGCGAAGGTCGGCCCCATACACAATCAGGCGCAGGCCGTGATGCGGGTGCTGAAGTCGCGGGAGACCGCCGTGCACCTGGTGACGCTGCTGGAGGAGATGCCGGTCCAGGAGACCGTGGACGGCATCGCCGAGCTGCGCACCGCGCGCCTCCCGGTGGGCCGGGTCGTCGTCAACATGGTCCGGCCCCAGACCCTGGACGCCACCGACCTGGAGCTCGTACGGGAGACACCGCGTACGGCCCTGGCCCGGTCGCTGTCCGGGGCCGGGCTCGGCGGGGCGCGGCGGGGCGGGCACGCCGAGCGGCTGGTGGACCCGCTCCTCGCCCAGGCCGGGGAGTACGCCGAGCGGTACGCGCTGGAGCAGGAGCAGCGGGCGGTCCTCGGCGAGCTGGGCCTGCCGACGCACGAACTGCCGCTGCTCACGGAGGGCATGGACCTGGCGGGCCTGTACGAACTGGCCACCGAGCTGCGGAAGCAGGGGATCGCATGAGTCCGGACGACCCGGCCCGCCACCAGGAGGGCGCGCGCCGCCTGAGCCCCGCGCGCGTGCTCGACGTCGACCGCCTGCTGGAGGACCCGCGCAACCGCATCGTGGTGTGCTGCGGTTCGGGCGGGGTCGGCAAGACGACCACGGCGGCGGCGCTGGGCCTGCGCGCGGCCGAGCGCGGCCGCAAGGTGGTCGTCCTCACCATCGACCCGGCCCGGCGGCTCGCGCAGTCCATGGGCATCGACTCCCTGGACAACACCCCGCGCCGGGTGAAGGGCGTCGACGACTCGGCGGGCGGCGAGCTGCACGCCATGATGCTCGACATGAAGCGGACCTTCGACGAGATCGTCGAGTCCCACGCGGATCCCGAACGGGCGGCGGCGATCCTGGGCAACCCCTTCTACCAGTCGCTGTCGGCCGGCTTCGCGGGCACGCAGGAGTACATGGCGATGGAGAAGCTGGGGCAGCTGCGGGCGAAGGACGAGTGGGACCTCATCGTCGTCGACACGCCGCCGTCCCGCTCGGCGCTGGACTTCCTGGACGCCCCCAAGCGCCTCGGTTCCTTCCTGGATGGCAAGCTGATTCGCGTCCTGCTGGCCCCGGCCAAGGTCGGCGGCCGGGCGGGCATGAAGTTCCTGAACGTCGGCATGTCGATGATGACCGGCGTTCTGGGAAAGGTGCTGGGCGGGCCGTTCCTCAAGGACGTGCAGACCTTCGTGGCCGCGATGGACTCGATGTTCGGCGGGTTCCGTACGCGCGCGGACGCGACGTACAAGCTGCTCCAGGCGTCCGGGACGGCGTTCCTGGTGGTCGCGGCCCCGGAGCGGGACGCGCTGCGCGAGGCAGCGTACTTCGTGGAGCGGCTGGCCGCCGAGGACATGCCGCTGGCCGGTCTGGTGCTCAACCGGGTCCACGGCAGCGGTGCCGACGGGTTGTCGGCCGAGCGCGCACTCGCCGCCGCGGAAAATCTTGAGGATCCCCGCATTGTGGATCAGGACGGCGGGAAAGCTGGAGTTCGTACCTCTCCCGGCAACTCTCCCGACACGCACGGCAGTTCAGGACCGGCCGACTCCGCCCACGACGACTCGGCCTCCGATGCCTCGCCCGAGGCTCCCGACCCGTCTCCCGAGGCCCCCGACACCTCTTCGGAGGTCGCCGACAGCTCCTCCGAGGCCCCCGACGCACCGGAGCGGTCCGTCGACGCCCTCGCCGCCGGCCTGCTGCGGCTGCACGCCGAGCGCATGCACCTGCTCGCCCGCGAGCAGCGCACACGTGACCGCTTCACCGCGCGTCATCCCGAGGTGGCGGTCACCGAGGTGGCCGCGCTGCCCGGCGACGTGCACGACCTCGCGGGACTGCGGGACATCGGGGCACGCCTCGCGACCGGCCGGCCCGAGCTGCCCGAGCCGGGCGCCTGATCCGGCCCCCGGGCTCCCGGATCCCCGGGGCCCTTGCGGGGTCAGCCCACGGCCGCGTAGTTCTCGTACACCTCGTCGTCGTCGAGGGGCACGATGCCGACCCCTCGTTCGTACTCCGTCCGCGCCGTCTCGAGGAGCCGGCGCCAGGAGGTCACGGTGGGCCGCCTGCGCAGCAGTGCGCGGCGTTCCCGCTCCGTCATGCCTCCCCACACGCCGAACTCGACGCGGTTGTCGAGCGCGTCGGCCAGGCACTCGGTCCGCACCGGACATCCGGTGCACACCGCCTTGGCCCTGTTCTGCGCTGCTCCCTGAACGAACAGTTCGTCCGGATCGGTAGTGCGGCAGGCAGCCTGCGCACTCCAGTCGGTTACCCAGCCCATACCGGCGCCGTCCTCTCCCGAATCGAGGCTCCCCCACGGCGGCAGCGGCATATTCACCGCCGCCAGTTGAGGACGTTACGGAAGGTGGGCACAGCGCAACACCCCCTTCGGGCCCAATCTTGAATGGCCCGAACGGACTATGGGTAAGCGGCAGATCACCCGGGGGAGTGAGCTGGCGACATGCGCGACGATCCCGACATACGGGTCATCTCTGTTGCGCCACAACGGACACCGGTTGACACACAAGGCGGATTCGGACACGCATCCCCCACGCCGTGACACGCGCCGGTACACACCAACGCGCCCTCAGCGGGGCCCCCTCGAAAAAAATTCGAGCAGGTCCGGAACGATTCGGGGTCGCCGGACGTATTGATACGTGGCCTCACTGCTGTGACAGTTGAGTGCAGCTTAGGCCAAGGCATATACGCGTGTCCGGCGAATGAGAACGTAGGCTGCCTCCATGCCAAAGAAGCGCTCGGGCGGTGGTCTGTCGCCAACGCAGCAGGCCGCCAAGTTCCTCGGTGTCAGTGTGCTCGCGGGAGCAGTGCTGGCCGGCATCGCGTTGCCCGCCGTGGGCGCGCTGGGCCTGGCCGCCAAGGGGTCGGTGGAGAGCTTCGACGCCCTCCCGGCCAACCTGAAGACTCCTCCGCTGAGCCAGCGCACCGCCATCCTCGACGCCGAGGGCGGCACCATCGCCACGGTCTACTCGCGCGACCGCACGGTGGTCGACCTCAAGGACATCTCGCCGTACATGCAGAAGGCGATCGTCGCGATCGAGGACTCGCGCTTCTACGAACACGGCGCGGTCGACCTGAAGGGCGTCCTGCGCGCCCTCAACAAGAACGCGCGCAGCGGCGGGGTCTCCGAGGGCGCGTCCACGCTCACCCAGCAGTACGTCAAGAACGTCTTCGTGGAGGAGGCCGGCGACGACCCGACGAAGGTCGCCCAGGCCACCCAGCAGACCATCGGCCGCAAGATCCAGGAGCTGAAGCTCGCGATCCAGGTCGAGGAGGAGCTGGGCAAGAAGAAGATCCTCGAGAACTACCTGAACATCACGTTCTTCGGCCAGCAGGCCTACGGGGTCGAGGCTGCCTCTCAGCGGTACTTCTCCAAGCACGCCAAGGACCTCAACGTCCAGGAGGCCGCCCTCCTGGCCGGCATCGTCCAGTCGCCCAGCCGGTACGACCCGGTCAACGACGAGGCGGAGGCCACCAAGCGGCGCAACGTCGTCCTGACGCGCATGGCCCAGGTCGGCGACATCTCCCCGGCCCAGGCCGAGAAGGCGAAGAAGGCACCGCTCGGGCTGAAGGTCAGCAAGCCCAAGAACGGCTGCATCACGGCCGTGAACGACGCGAGCTTCTTCTGCGACTACGTGCGCGAGGTCTTCCTGAGCGAACCGGTCTTCGGCAAGACCCGCAAGGACCGGGCCAAGGTCTGGAACCAGGGCGGCCTGACCATCCGTACGACGCTCGACCCGCAGGCACAGGAGTCGGTGCACCAGTCGCTCAAGGACCACGTCAAGAAGTCGGACTCGGTCGCCGCGGCGAGCACCCTGGTCGAACCGGGCACCGGCCGGATCGTCGCCATGGGCCAGTCGAAGCCGTACGGCTACGGCAAGAACGAGACCGAGATCAACTACTCGGTCGACCACGCGGTGGGCGGCTCCAACTTCGGCTTCCCGACGGGTTCGACGTTCAAGCCCTTCCTGGCGGCCGCTGCCCTGGAGGAGAACGTACCGGCGACGAAGGAGTACGCGTCGCCGTACGACATGGACTACCCGAGCCCCATCCAGACCTGCGACAGGCCCTGGATCAACGACAACGGCTACCGCGTCGAGAACGAGAACGAGTCGGAGGTCGGCCCGTACCGGCTGAAGGAGGCGATGGCCAAGTCGGTCAACACCTACTTCGTCCAGATGCTCGCCGACATCGGGCTGTGCCCGGTCTCCTCCATGGCGGACAAGCTCCACGTCCACCAGGGCAACGGCGACAAGCTGCCGCAGAACCCCTCCGCCCTCGCCCTCGGCTCGGTCGGTATGTCCCCGCTGACGATGGCGAGCGCCTACGCGACCTTCGCCTCGCGCGGCATGTACTGCACGCCGGTCGCGATCGAGTCGATCACCCAGAAGGTCGGCAACAAGCAGAAGTCGCTCGAGGTGCCGAAGTCGACGTGCTCGCGCGCCATGACGGAGAAGACCGCGGACAGCGTGAACACCCTGCTGCAGGGCGTGGTCGACTCCGGTACCGGTAAGGCGGCCGGTCTGAGCGACCGCGACAACGCCGGCAAGACGGGTACGACCGACGAGCGCAAGAACGCCTGGTTCGTCGGCTACACGCCGAACATGTCGGGCGCCGTGTGGGTCGGCAGCGCCAGCCAGGAGGTCGAGATGAAGAACATCACGATCGGCGGCGTCTACCACCCCCTCGTCTTCGGTGGCGCGGTCCCGGGCCCGATCTGGAAGGACGCCATGACCGGCGCCCTGGACGGCAAGGACTCCCCCTCGTTCAACCTCGTCGACATCCCGGACGGCGACAAGAACAAGAACAAGGACAAAGACAAGGACAAGGACAGGGACAAGGGCCGCGACGGGGACAAGCCCGACGACGGGAACAACGGCGACGGGAACGACGACGAGGGCTTCATCGCCGGCCTGACCGACGGCGGCACCGGCAACGGCGGCGGGGACGGCGGCTTCCCCGGGAACCTGATCCAGGGCCCGGGCAACGGTCCCGGCGGACGGCGCTGACCGACCCCTTCACCGAGTGAGGGCCCCCTCCGCTGGTCGCGGAGGGGGCCCTCACTCACTGCTCTTGCCGCTCTTGCCGCTCTTACTGCGTCACAACGGCGCCGCGGCGACTCAGCCGGCCAGGAGCTTCTTGACCGCGGCGGCGACCCGGCCGCCCTCGGCCTGTCCGGCCACCTTCGGGTTCACGATCTTCATCACGGCGCCCATGGCGCGCGGGCCCTCGGCGCCGGCCGCCTTCGCCTCCTCGACGGCCTGCGCGACGATCGCGTTCAGCTCGTCGTCGGAGAGCTGCTTGGGCAGGTAGGCGGCGAGCACCTCGCCCTCCGCCTTCTCCCGCTCGGCCTGCTCGGCACGACCGCCCTGGGCGAAGGCCTCGGCGGCCTCACGGCGCTTCTTCGCCTCGCGGGTGATCACCTTCTGCACCTCGTCGTCGGAGAGCTCTCGCTTCTCCTTCCCGGCGACCTCCTCCTTGGTGATCGCGGCCAGCGTCAGCCGGAGCGTCGAGGAGCGGAGCTCGTCGCGCTCCTTGATCGCGGAGTTGAGGTCGTCGTGCAGCTTCGACTTGAGCGTGGTCATGGACCTGATTGTCGCAGGTGCGCGAGGAACGGCGCCCGCTGATTTCCGCGCCCTCGGTGGCGGTGGCCCCGGACGGCCTCCCACCACCGCTTACCCCAGGGCTTCTGACACGATGGAGGTATGCGCGCGCGATACGGAGTACCCCTGGGAATCACGGCGGTTGGCACCGCCGGTCTGATCTACGCGGCGGGGATCGAGCCCCGCTCCTTCCGCCTCCGACGGGTGACGGTCCCCGTCCTCCCGTCCGGGATGCGCCCCCTGCGCGTGCTCCAGGTCTCCGACATCCACATGGTCGGCGGTCAGCGCAAGAAGCAGCGCTGGCTGCGCTCGCTGGCCGGGCTGCGCCCCGACTTCGTGATCAACACCGGCGACAACCTGTCCGACCCGGAGGGCGTCCCCGAGGTACTGGACGCCCTGGGTCCCCTGATGGAGTTCCCGGGCGCCTACGTCTTCGGCTCCAACGACTACTACGGTCCCCGGCCGCGCAACCCCGCCCGGTACCTGCTCGAGAAGGTCCAGGGCCGCCACGGCCTCAACGGCAACCCGCCGGTGGTGGGAGCCGTCCACAACCCGTGGGAGGACCTGCGTGACGGTTTCGACGCGGCGGGCTGGCAGAACCTCACGAACACCCGCGGCTCGCTCAAGATCGAGGGCGTGTCGGTCGAGCTGACGGGACTGGACGACCCGCACATCAAGCGGGACCGGTACGCGGAGGTGGCCGGCGGCCCGTCCGGCACGGCCGACTTCTCGATGGGCGTGGTCCACGCCCCGTACCTGCGCGTCCTGGACTCCTTCGCGGCGGACGACTACCCCTTGATCCTGGCCGGCCACACCCACGGCGGCCAGCTGTGCATCCCCTTCTACGGCGCCTTGGTCACCAACTGCGACCTGGACACCGACCGCGTGAAGGGCCTGTCCACGCACACGTCCGGGGGCCACACGTCCTACCTCCACGTCTCGGCCGGCTGCGGCGCGAACCGCTACACCCCGTTCCGCTTCGCCTGCCCACCGGAGGCGACGCTGCTGACGCTGGTGGGGCGGGAGCACTGACCGACCGGGCCTCCCGGGGGTCCCGGGGCTCCCGGGGCTCCCGGTCGTCCGAGGAACCGGGGGCCGCCCGGAGTAACCCACACGGCCCACCCACATAGCCCGCTATGCCTGGTCTGTCTACTTTGAGTCCATGACAGCCCCGATACCCCGGGACATCCCGGACCTCCCCCCGATTCCGGGCCACGTCGTCCTCCCGCCCACCGTCGTACCGGCCCGCGCCGTACTGATCCCGGCCCGCCGTCGCCTGGTCGCCGTCTTCCGCGGCCTGATCGCCGCGCTGGCCCTGACCGGCGTGACGTTCGAGCTGCTCGCCGGCGGTGCGCCCACGACGGCCCTGAGCCACTTCACGATCCAGAGCGGCATCCTGCTGGCGCTGGTCATGCTCGTCTCCGCCCGGTGCGCCTGGTCCGCGCACCACCCGCTCCCCGGTGCCCTCACGGGCGCGGCCCTGTTCTACGTCGTCGCCGCGGGCCTGGTCCACCATCTGCTCCTGACCCACGCGGCGAGCCCCTTCGCGGCGCCGGACGGCAGCGGCACGGCCTGGCAGACCGCCGCGACCCACATCCTCCACACGGCCGTCCCGGTGGCCGCAGCCCTGGACTGGCTCCTCCTGACCCCCGCAGGCCACCTGCACCTGCGCCATGCCCCCGCATGGCTCCTGTACCCCCTGGCCTACCTCGCCTTCACCCTGGCCCGCGGCGCACTGCTCGCCCCCGGCTCCCAGGACCGCTACCTCTACCCCTTCCTGGACGTCGACCAGCACGGCTACAAGATCGTCCTCGGCAACGCCCTCCTCATCGGCCTCGCCCTCTACGCCCTGGCCGTACTCCTCGTCGCCCTGGACCACATCCGCCCGGACCCGCTCCGCCGCCCCCGGTAAACCGGATTTCGTCTCCGGCCACCGGTGGGCTAAAGTAAACGACGTCGCCGCGACGAGCAGCGACAATCGGGGTGTGGCGCAGCTTGGTAGCGCGCTTCGTTCGGGACGAAGAGGTCGTGGGTTCAAATCCCGCCACCCCGACAGAGAAACACCAGGTCAGGCCCGGTGCTGAGAGATCAGCACCGGGCCTGATTTGCTGGCCTTGGCGAGGCGCCTCCCGTTGCGCTGCTGACGCGGAACACGAAGGCCGGCACAGACTGATCCCCGATCCCGCAGCACCGAATCGTGCTCGCCGTGGCCAGCACGAGCGAACTCTGCAGCACGCCGCAGAGGGGACCGACATGCTCAGCCGCAGGCCGTTGCGGACGAGGTGCCTACAAACCGGGAAGGACTCCCAGGAAGTCACGCACACGACGCCACCCGACAGCCGTGACGGCTGCGGCGATGCCGCGCACAATGGCGAACGATTCCTGGAGCGCGTGGCGCCGCAGCGAGACCGGTGCGACACCCTTCCAGAACGCGGATCGCACGACGGCCGCTCAGACGGATCCGCACCCACGCTCGGCGCCGGGTGCCGCGCGCTGATGACGGGGAAGTTCTACCGCTCGGCCCTACTGTCGTCATGGGCGCGATGATGCAGTACCCCACTGACGACACCCGCATGGAGCTGCCTTCAGTCGGCTTCTGAGTCAAGCGACGGAAGCTCTCAGGCTGGGTGGCGGTCATTCCCCTCTGAGCCGTGGTCCCAGGGACAGGAAACGCGCCTGGGTCCGCCGTGTCCGCAAGCTCTGTCGCAGTCGGCTCCTCGCGCCGTCGCGGTGTCGTGCCGGTCGCTCCGTGTCGGCTCCGTCGGTGCTGCGGGGGCTTGTCACCGGTACGGCGGCGTCGGCTGTTCGGGGTCACGGGGCCGGTGCGGACGGGTGAGAACCGTCGTGACCGGTGGGCTTTTCCAGTCGTTACCACCTGCGACGGGCGTTCGATCTATCCGGTCCACAACACGCCTTGTATCACGCTAAGTTGTGCCTTCCGGAGAGGTGTAGCGGTCCACGTCTCTCCCACACATCACTGGGAGCGAAATGCTGGAAGAACTTGCCGTGCTCGGAGGCGCGGCGCTGGTGAGCGCGGTGACGTCCGACATCTGGGAGTCGGTCAGGAGCGGCTTCACTCGGTTGGTGCGCCGGGGCGACCGCGAGGAGCAGCGTCAGATCACCCGCATCCTCAACAGCGCGCCCGCCGAGATCGCCGAGGCCGAGGATGACGCCGAGCGGCAGCAGGCGGCCGAGGAAGGGCTGGCGCAGGACATGACGAGGGAGCTGACGCAGTTCCTCACCCGCCACCCGGACGCGGCGGACGAGCTGCGAGCCCTGGTCGACGAGGTGCGCCGGCGGATCGAGGCACGACCGGCGGCTCCGGCCGGGCAGGTCAACAACGCCTACGACAACGCCGTGCAGTACATCACGCAGAGCGGCGACATCAACGTCAACGGGGTCCCGCGCAGGTGAGCGAGGAGCAGCAGCCGCGCGCCGAGCGGCGGCAGGAGACCGGACAGCAGGGCGTCGGGCAGCAGAACAACGCCGCCGACCGGGCGGTCCAGTTCATCGCGCACAGCGGCACGATCAACGTCCATCAGGCCACACCGGCGGACCCGGCCCCCGCCGTGGCGGCAGCCGAGCCGAAGCGGCGGCGACTGCGGCGGTCGATCGTGCTGACGTCCACCGGCGCTGGCGCCGCAGCCGTCGCCCTGGTGGTGGGCACCCTGGCCTGGACCGGATCCGGTCCCTTCGACCGGGTTGAGGAGACGGGGGACGCCCGGGGGCTGACCACGGCCGTGGAGTCGACGAGCCCGTCCGCGTCGCCGAGTCCGTCCGCGACGGCGACGGCGACGGCGTCGCGGACCGCGAGCAGCGCGAGCCCGGGCACGGAGCCGACGGTGGAGAAGCCAGCCAAAGAACTGGCGGAGCCGGCCCCGTCGTCGGCGCCGACGGAGAAGCGGACGTCACCGAGCGTCGACTTCACGGAGCAGGCCAACACCCACTGTGGGACTTTTCGCGACATCGTGTACTCCTCGGCCATCAAAATACGGGCCTGCAGCCAGGTGAACCCGGACCGGCGAACTGCCACCTTCGGCATGCAGGTGTGGAACACCGGAGTCAAACCCGTGACGGTGAGCACCATGGTCAAGCAATTCCGCTCCGGAGCGCAGGCGGACTGCCCCGGAATGTCGTCACCGCGTCGGAAGATCGACATCAATCCCGGTGACTCCTGGTGGAGCGACCTCAGCCTGTGCGGTGCGGAAGGCCTGGACTTCGAGCCGTTTCAGGCAGTGGCCTACGCCGTCGAGGACCCAGCGGGCAACATGGACCCCACCTCGCCCAGGGGTGTCAACTCGATCTCGCTCACGCTGAACGACAAGGGCCAAGTGCTCTGCAAGTACGGCAACGCCTGGACTCCCTGCTGAACGGACTGGACGACGCCGCCGTCACCGGCGACTTTCTCGACCGCAACCTCGGACGTCCCGTCCCGTCGCGTCGCGTCGCGTCGCGGAAGGGCTGAGGGCGCGCGGCTGGACCGTTCACCGCGCACCTGGCCACCCTGGGTCCTCCTGGGCTCCCTCCATGGGCTCAGTCGCTCACCTTCCGGCAGGCAGGTGGGTCGGTGGTAGGTGCACGGTGATGCGGAGACCCCCCGTGGGGCGGGGGGTGAGGGTGAGGGTGCCGTCGTGGGCCTGGGTGATGGTGTCGACGATGGCCAGGCCCAGGCCTACGCCCGGGTGGTCGGTGTGTACGCGTTCCGTGCCGCGCTGGAACGGTTCGGTCAGGGTCGAGGCCTGGTGGGGGCTGATCGGTTCACCGGTGTTCTCGACGGTGAGCAGGGCGGCGTGAGGGCCGGGGGTCGTGCGGACCCAGACTCTGCCCCGGCCGGGGAGGTTGTGGACGATCGCGTTGTGGACCAGGTTCGTGGTCAGTTGCAGCAGGAGGGTCGGCGATCCGAGGGTGGGGGTCACCTCGCCGCCGGTTTCGAGGGTGATGCCGTGTCTCTCCGCGAGAGGGAGGAGGGTTTCGGTGGCCTCTTCCGCGAGGAGGGACAGGTCGACGTGTTCCCGGGTGAAGGAGCGCTGGCCGGCGCGGCTGAGCAGGAGCAAGGCCTCGGTGAGGTCGATCGCCCGGGTGTTCACGGTGTGGAGGCGGTCGATGATCTCGTCGGTGTCCTGGTCCGGGTCGGTGCGGGCCACGTCGAGGAGGGCCTTGGAAACGGCCAGCGGGGTGCGCAGCTCGTGAGAGGCGTTGGCCGCGAAGCGCTGCTGTTCGGCCACGTGGGCTTCGAGGCGGGCGAGCATCGTGTCGAAGGCGTCGGCGAGTTCGCGGAACTCGTCCCTGCGCCCCGGCAACCGGATCCGGTGTGACAGCGAACCGGCCTCGGCCGTGCGGGTCGCGTCCGTGATGCGGTCCAGGGGGGCGAGCATGCGTCCGGCGAGGAACCATCCGCCCACGAGGCCGAACACCAGGAGGAACGCCATGACCCAGGCTGCCGTGGGGGCGAAGCTGCGGAGGAAGACCGTACCCGGAGTCGCTCTCACCGCCCCCCATTCGTTGGTGATCAGCCACCCCTGTCGCACGAGGAACACGCCCACGGCCGCGAGCAGCAGGGCACCCGCCAGCATGAGGAATCCGGCGTAGCTGAGGGTGAGTTTGAGACGGACGCTCAGGCCGGGCTGTCTAATCACGGTCACCGCCGTCGTGCCCGGCGTCGGACCCCGTGTCGATGCGGTAGCCGACGCCCGGCACGGTGGCGATGATCCACGGTTCGCCCAGGCGCTTGCGCAGGGCCGAGACGGTGATGCGGACGGCGTTGGTGAAGGGGTCCGCGTTCTCGTCCCACGCGCGTTCCAGGAGTTCTTCGGCGCTGACGACCCCGCCCTCGGCGGCGACCAGCACTTCGAGTACCGCGAACTGCTTCCTGGTCAGCGCGACGTAGCGGCCGTCCCGGTAGACCTCTCGGCGGAACGGGTCGACGCGCAGGCCGGCGATCTCCCGCACGGGAGGTCTGCTGTGGGCGCGCCTGCGGTCGAGTGCCCTGAGCCTGAGCGCCAGCTCCTGCAGTTCGAACGGCTTGGTGAGGTAGTCGTCGGCGCCGAGTCCGAAGCCGGAGGCCTTGTCGTCGAGGCGGTCGGCCGCGGTGAGCATGAGGATCGGCATACCGCTGCCGGAGGCGACGATGCGCGCGGCGATCTCGTCGCCGGACGGGCCGGGGATGTCGCGGTCGAGGACGGCGATGTCGTACGCGTTGATGCTCAGCAGCGTCAGCGCGGTGTCGCCGTCCCCCGCGATGTCCGCCGCGATCGCCTCCAGGCGCAGGCCGTCGCGGATCGCCTCCGCCAGGTAGGGCTCGTCCTCGACAATCAGCACACGCATGCCGTCGAGATTACGAGTGGGCGCATATCGTCGGCATATCGAAAACCGCATACGTGCCGGCAACATCGCGCCCCGTTCACTGGCCGTATGCGCCAGATCTCACCACCGACCCCGCCTCCGGCAACAGAAGCGGGAACAGAAGCACGTACAGGTACAGGAAGCGCGAGAGGTGCAGGGGCTGCGCGCGGTCTGCTGCCGCGCGCCGTGTTCCGTCGAGCCGTCCGGTCCGGGACCTGGAAGCGGGGACCGGTGCTCACGGGGGCGGCGCTCCTGCTGGGGCTGGTCATGCTGCTGCACGCCGAGATCCCGAACCGGGTCGGCGCCCTCGGCAGTCTGGTGGAGACCTTCCTGCCGTGGTTCGGGGTCTTCGTCCCCGTGCTGGCGGCCGGGGCGCTGTGGCGCCGGTCCGCCTCCGTGGTGATCGCGCTGGTGCTTCCGGTGACGGTGTGGCTGAGCCTCTTCGGCGGGCTGCTCTCCGAGAAGTCCGCACCGGGCGGCGACCTCACCGTGGCCACCCACAACGTCGGCGCCGAGAATCCGGACCCGGCCGGCACCGCCCGCGACCTGGTCGCCTCCGGGGTGGACGTGCTGGCTCTGGAGGAGATCACCCCTGAGGACCGCGGAGTGTACGAGAAGGGGCTCGCGGGGGCGTACCCGTACCACACCGTTCAGGGGACCGTCGGGCTGTGGAGCAGACTGCCGCTGTCGGACACGCGGCCGGTCGACATCGCGACGGACTACGGGCCGCTGGCGGACACCAAGCCCGCCGACGTCCAGCTGGCCGGCAGCCGGGCGCTGCGGACCACGGTGGCCACGGACCAGGGACCGCTGGTGGTGTACGTCGCCCACCTGGGCTCCGTACGGCTCACTCCCCGGGCGGGCTTCTGGACGGACTCCCGCGACCGGAACGCGCGGGCGCTCGGCGAGGTCCTCGCCGCCGATCGGAGTGAGCGGGTGATGCTGCTCGGCGACCTGAACGGCACCCTGGACGACCGCGCGCTGTCGGGCATCACCTCACAGCTGCACTCGGCGCAGGACGCGGCGGGGGACGGCTTCGGCTTCACCTGGCCGGCGAAGTTCCCGGTGGCGCGGATCGACCAGATCCTGGTGCGAGGCATGGAACCGACCGGCTCGTGGGTGCTGCCCGCCACCGGCAGCGACCATCTGCCGGTGGCGGCCGGAGTCAGCCTGTGAGCATCGCCCGACGAGGGATAAGGCACCGTCCCTGACCGGCTCGGCCGGGACATATCGTCGGCGTATCGAAAACCGCATACGTGTCGGCAACACCGCGCCGCCTTGACTGGCGTCATGTCCTACAGCGAACCACGACGACGACCAGCGGCCCGGCCCCGGCGGTACTCGTCCGGGGCGGCGGGCGTGAACCTGACCGTCCGGCCGATCAGCGCTGCCGAGCACCTGGCGTTCGTGCGGGCACAGCGCTCGGTCAGCTTCCTTCAGACCCCGGCCTGGGGGCGCGTCAAGACCGAGTGGCGCAGTGAGTCCCTCGGTTGGTACGACGGCCCGCGACTGGTCGGCGCCGGGCTCGTGCTGCACCGGCCGGTGCCGCGGCTCGAGCGCTTCACGCTGGCGTATCTGCCCGAGGGCCCGGTCATCGACTGGACCGGCGACATCGACGCGTGGCTCGCCCCGTTGGCCGCCCACCTCAAGGCACGCGGCGCGTTCGCGATCCGGCTCGGTCCGCCGGTGCGCACGGACGTCTGGAGCGCCGACGCGATCAAGGACGGCATCGCCGATCCGGGCACGCGGCGGCTCACCGATGTGCCCGCCCACTGGACCGACCCGGTCGGCGCCCGGGTGACCGGTCGACTCAGGGAGGCGGGCTGGCTGCCGCAGAGCCCGGAGGACGGCTTCGGGGTCGGGCATCCGCAGTTCAAGTACGAGATCCCGCTGGCCGGCCGAACCGAGGACGACCTGCTCAGGAGCATGAACCAGCTCTGGCGGCGCAACATCAAGAAGGCGGCCAAGGAAGGCGTCGAGGTCACGGGCGGCCGGGTCACGGGCGGGCAGGTCACCGACGGGCTCATCGCAGGCGGGCCCGGCACGGGCGGGCCGGGCGTGAGCGGGCCGGGCATGACCGGGGAAGACGTGAAGGCGTTTCACGGCCTCTACGTCCACACCGCCGAGCGCGACCGCTTCACGCCCCGGCCGCTGAGCTACTTCGAGACCATGTTCGCGGTGCTCGGCGCCGAGGATCCCGAGCGGATCAGGCTCTACCTCGCCCGCCACCGGGGCGACCTGGTCGCCGCCACCGTCATGGTCCGCGTCGGCGCCCACGCGGTGTACGCCTACGGTGCCTCGTCCACCGAGAAGCGCGAGGTGCGGGGCTCCAACGCCTGCCAGTGGGCGATGATCCGCGACGCGTTGGCCACCGGCTGCGACGTCTACGACCTGCGCGGCATCACCCCGACCCTCGACGCCGACGACCCGCATGTAGGGCTGATCCAGTTCAAGGTCGGCACCGGCGGTCAGGCGGTGCGGTACGTGGGCGAGTGGGACCTGCCGCTACGGCCGCTGGTCTACCGGACCTTCGACCTCTACATGAGACGCCGCGGGCGATGAGGAGATGCGCCTCGCGCACACCCCCCAACATTACCTGTCGGTAATATATCGCCGGGATATCGAAAAGCGCATACGCGACGGCAACACCACGTCGCCTTGACTGGTGACATGACCTTTTCCCCGGCAACCCCAGCCTCCTCGGCCCCGTCGATCTCCTCGGCCCTTCCGACGACGGGAATCACGGTGTATGGCTGTGGGCAGGACGAGGCTGACCTGTTCCGGCAGCTGGCACCCCGTTTCGGCGTCACGGCGACCCTTACGGAGGCCGCGGTGTCCGAAGGCAATGCCGAGTTGGCCTCCGGAAATCGGTGCATCAGCGTCGGGCACAAGGCACCGGTCACGCCCGCCGTTCTTCTCGCGCTCCGCCAAGCCGGGGTGACGTACATATCCACCCGGAGCATCGGCTGCAATCACATCGACGTGGACTACGCGGCGCGTATCGGAATCTCCGTCGAGAACGTCGTCTACTCCCCCGACAGCGTGGCCGACTACACCCTGATGCTCATGCTGATGGCGGTGCGCAATGCGAAAGCCACCGTCCGCCGCGCGGACCTGCACGACTACCGGTTGCACGAGGTGCGCGGCAGAGAGCTGCGCGATCTGACCGTCGGGGTGGTCGGAACGGGGCGCATCGGCGCGGCGGTCGTGGACAGGCTGCGGGGTTTTGGGTCCCGTGTCCTGGCGCACGGCGGCCGGCCCGGAACCACGGCCGATTACGTCCCCCTCGACGTATTGCTGAGGTCGAGCGACATCGTGACGCTGCACGTTCCGCTGAGTGCGGATACGCATCACCTCCTCGACGAGCGACGCATCCGGCAGATGAAAAGGGGCGCGTTCGTCATCAATACCGGACGCGGCCCCCTCATCGACACCGGGGCCCTGGTCCCGGCGCTGGAAAGCGGCAGATTGGGCGGGGCGGCGCTGGACGTCCTCGAAGGCGAGGAGGGGATCTTCTACGCCGACTGCAGGAACAGGCCCATCGAAAACACACTGCTGCCGCGGCTGCAGAAGATGCCGAACGTGCTCATCAGCCCGCACACCGCCTATTACACCGACCACGCCCTGAAGGACACGGTCGAGAACTCCATCATCAATTGCCTTAGTTCCGAAAGCAGGAAACAGCATGCCTAAGTCGGACGAGTCGGCCAAGGTGAGGATCGGCATCGTATTCGGAGGTTCTTCCGAAGAACACGCCGTCTCCGTGAAGTCGGCCCAGGAGGTCGCACGCAACCTCGACACAGAGAAATACCAGCCCTTTTACGTGGGAATCACGAGGGACGGCGCGTGGAAGCTCTGCGACGGTCCCGGGCCGGACTGGGAGGACGGCGACTGCCGTCCGGCAGTGCTGTCGCCGGACCGGAGCGTCCACGGGCTGCTCGTGCTGGAGCAGGGGCGGTACACGACGTTCCGCCTGGACGTCGTCCTGCCCGTCCTGCACGGCACCCTCGGTGAGGACGGTGCGACGCAGGGCCTGCTGGAGCTCTCCGGCATTCCGTACGTGGGCTGCGACGTCCAGAGTTCCGCCGTGTGCATGGACAAGTCCCTCGCGTACGTCGTCGCCGGGAGCGCGGGGATCGCCACGCCGGACTTCCGGACCGTGACGGGGGACGAGCGCGTCGACCCCGACCGGCTCACGTACCCCGTCTTCGTGAAGCCGGCCCGTTCGGGGTCGTCCTTCGGCGTCAGCAAGGTGTCCCGGCTGGAAGACCTGGCGGCGGCGGTGGAGACCGCCCGGCGGTACGACCAGAAGGTGCTGATCGAAGAGGCCGTCGTCGGCAGCGAGATCGGCTGCGCCATCCTGGGGAACGACCTGGAACTGGTCGCCGGTGAGGTGGACCGCATCGCGCTCTCCCACGGTTTCTTCCGGATCCATCAGGAGGAGGAGCCCGAGAGCGGCTCGGAGAACTCGACGGCGATCGTCCCCGCCGACATCCCGGCCGAGGCACGCTCGCGCGTTCAGGAGACCGCGAAGGCCGTGTACCGCGCGCTGGGATGCAGAGGGCTCGCGCGAGTGGACATGTTCCTCAAGGAGGATGGTGAAGTCGTCCTCAACGAGGTCAACACCCTGCCCGGCATGACCTCGTACAGCCGCTATCCGAGGATGATGGCCGCCGCCGGTCTGCCGCTCTCCGAGGTGATCGACCGGACGGTGTCGCTGGCGTTGACGGGGAAGCTCCGATGACCGGGGACTTCGCCTTCGTGGACGAGCTGGTGCCCGGAATACGGTGGGACGCCAAGTACGCCACCTGGGACAACTTCACCGGCAGACCGGTGGACGGATACCTGGCGAACCGGATCGTCGGCACGAAGGCCCTGTGTGCGGCTCTGGGAAGGGCGGAGGAGAGGGCGAAGCCCCTCGGTTTCGGGCTGCTGCTCTGGGACGGCTACCGCCCGCAGCGGGCCGTGGACAGCTTTCTTCGCTGGTCCCGACAGCCGGAGGACGGCCGGACCAAGGCGCGGCACTATCCGAACATCGGCAGGGCCGAGATGTTCGACCGGGGGTACGTGGCCGCCAGGTCGGGCCACAGCCGGGGCGGCACCGTCGACCTGACGCTGTACCACCTGACCACCGGTGAACTCGCCTCCATGGGCGGCGACCACGACCTCATGGACCCGGTCTCGCATCATGACGCTCCAGGAATCACGCGGACCGAGGCGGCGAACCGTCGGCAGCTGCGCTCGATCATGGATGCCTGCGGTTTCGACTCCTACGACTGCGAATGGTGGCACTACACGCTGAGGGACGAACCACACCCGGACACCTACTTCGACTTCCCCGTCGCATGCCACAACGGGCGGGCCCAATCGCCCGCCCGCGTGACCGCGGAGTCTACGGGCGCCGTCGGCCCGTGCGGCGGGTGAGGAGGAGGACCGTCACCGTGAGGGTCTGGATGCCGAGGATCATGGCCTGGACCTTCGGCTCCTCCACGGCGAGCAGAATCATCGTCGTGTTGACCGCGAAGTGCACCGCGATCGAGGCGACGATGCCGGCGCGCTCGTAGGCGGCGGTGACCAGCATCGCCATCGGGATGTTGCTGACGACGAACAGGACGCCGCTCGGGGTGGCGAGGCCCAGGTCGTGCTGGACGGTGCCGTCGATGAAGAACAGCGGGAGGTGCCACACGGCCCAGGTGACGCCCAGGACCAGGCAGACCCGGAAGGTACCCAGCTTCTCGCGCAGCCTGGGGTAGGCGGTGCCCCGCCAGCCCGGCTCCTCGGACAGTGGGCCGCTGACCAGCATGCCGACGAGGAAGGCCGCGGGTCCGCCGAAGTCCTCGAGGGCGTCCTTCGCCACGTCCAGGCTCAGCTCGGGGCCGCCCGCCCGGCTCGCCAGCAGGGCGGCGGCCAGGACGGTCGCCGAGCCCAGCACCAGCAGGAGCAGGGCCTTGGGCAGGAGCGCCGGCCGGAAGGGGACCACGTGCTCGGGGGCCGGTTCGCCACGTCGGCGGCGGCGGACGCGGAGCACGAGGGCGCCCACCAAGGGGCCGAAGGCGCCGAGCATGTACGGGGCGTTGGCGGCTTCGTTCGTCTCCGTGCCGCCCAGCGCGATCGCCACGCCCCAGGAGAGCCAGCTCACGGCGAAGGCGATGATCATGAAGAGGGTCAGGTCGGCGCGGTAGGAGCGGCCGGGGGCGGGGACGGTTGTGGGGCCGGGGGCGTTGCGTGAGTCGAGTGCAGGGCCGTGCGACGTGGTCTCTGAAGTGGGCATGCCAAACCTCTGGTCGTCCGTGGTCAGGTGGTGTCGTACGTGCGAAGTGCGCGGGGGCGTGCGCGGGTGCGCGCAGGGGCTTGCGTGCGGGGGGGGGTGTTCGGGTTGCGGGAGAGCCGGTCAGGGGCGGGGCGCGGGCCGTTCGTCCGAGGGTGCGTGCGAGGGCTCTCGCAGGTGCGCCCCGAGCCATGCGGCGACGAGGGCGAGCAGCTCTGCGTCGACCGGCTCGCGCAGGAGGCGCCGGTAGGTGCGGATCGTGGGGCGGCCGCTGTCGCGGCGCAGCAGGTGGGTCAGGTCGGGGACGCGGTGGATCTCGGTGCCGCCGCCGGGCACCAGGCGTCGGATCTCGTCGAGGTCGGCGGGCGGGACCTGGATGTCCTTGTCGCCGGTGACGGCGAGGACGGGGACCGCGGCCGGGACGGCGGCCAGGTCGTCACGGCTGTCGTGGACGAGCATCTCGCGCATCCAGCGCGCGTTGACCGGGAGCAGACCGGCGATGCGCGCCACGTCGGTGCGGGTGCGCTTGACGTAGGACAGGACACGCTCGCCCAGGGCGGCCAGCGGGCGGCGCAGCAGGCGGACCGGGGCGGGCAGGCCGCCGAAGACCGACGCCGCCTGCCAGCGGAAGGCCGACTCCCCCTCACGGGCGAACCCGGCCAGCAGTACCGCGGCCGCCACCTCGTGCCGGGCGGCGAGGGTCATCGCGTGCAGGGCGCCTTCACTGTGGCCGACGACGCCGACGACGTCGAGGCTGATGTCCGGGTGGGCGGCCAGGGCCCGCAGGGCCGCGCTCGCGTCGCGGCGGTTGTCGGTGAAGCCGGTCTCCTCCCAGACGCCGGGCGTGGCTCCCGCGCCGCGCCGGTCGTAGCGCAGGGTGGCGATGCCTGCCGCGGCCAGTGCGTCGGCCAGCGGGCGCCCGAGGTTCAGCGGCAGGGTGCGCGTGTTGCCCTCGCGGTCCAGGGGTCCCGAACCGTGCAGCAGGAGGACGGCGGGGTGCGGTCCGGGGCCGGCGGGAAGGCTCAGGGTGCCGGCCAGCGGGGTCCCGTCGTCCGCGGGGACCGTCAGGTCGGTTTCGGGCAAGGCTCCGCCTCTCTCAATCGATCGATCAACTCAATCGTTCTCAACTGCGAGAACGTTATCAGATGTGAGAACATGAGTTCATGGCTACCTCGAACCTCCTCCTCCACCCCGTCCGCATGCGCATCCTCCAGACCCTGGTGGGCGCCGGTGAACTGACCACCGCCCAGCTGCGCGAACGGCTCCCCGACGTCTCGCCCGCCTCCATGTACCGGCACATGGCCACGCTCACCGAGGCCGGTGTCCTGGAGGTGAGCCACGAGAAGCGGGTCCGCGGCACCGTCGAGCGCAGCTACCGGGTCCGCCAGGACGAGGCCCTCGTCGACGAGGACGCCCGAGCCGCCATGACCAAGGACGACCACCGACAGGCCTTCACCGTCTTCACCGGCGCCCTCATGGCCGACTTCGACCGCTATCTCTCCCGGGACGACACCGAACCCGTACGCGAGGGTGTCCTCTACCGACAGGGCGCGGTCTGGCTGACCGACGAGGAGTTCACCGAACTCGTCGAGGAGTTGGAGGCCGTGGTCGCCCGTCGCAGCGAGCGCAGACCGGACGACGGCCGCGTCCGCCACCTCATCAGTCTTGTCGTCATGCCGGACAAGGAGGGCGGTAGGGAGGGCGGCTCGGAGGGCGGTACGCCGGGTGATACGGGGGGCGGTACGGAGTGACCGGGACATGAGGGGCGAGGAGGACGGCGCTGCCCGCCCTCACGCGCTCACAGCCTCACGCCCTCACGCCCTCACGCGCCGACGTGCTCCGATTCCGGTGCGCCGTGCTCGCCCAGCCAGCGGGCCAGTCTGCCGCGGCGGCCGATGGCGCGCAGTCGGCGTTCCGCCGCCTCCCTGACCCGGGGTGTGGTGATGAGCAGCAGCTCGTCACCGGCGCGCAGCACGGTGTCGCGGTCGGGTACGAGGCTGGTGCTGTCGCGGATGACCAGGGTGACCACCGTCGGGTGCGGCAGCCGCAGTTCGGAGACGGTGACGCCGTGCAGGCGCGAGCCCGGCGGGACGGACACGGTGAGCAGGTCGGCGTCCAGGAGGTCGAGCGGCGCGGTCTCGACCTGGATCTCACGCAGCGCGTCCGGACGGGTCACCCCCGTCCACCGGGCGACGGCGGGCAGCGTGGGCCCCTGGAGCAGGGTGAACAGCACGACGAGGACGAACACGATGTTCAGGGCGTCGCGCGCACCGGTCACCCCCGCCACGACCGGGAAGGTCGTGAGCACGATGGGGACGGCGCCGCGCAGGCCGGCCCAGGAGATGAAGACCTGCTCGCGCCAGGGAACCCGGAACGGCAGCAGGCAGAGCAGGACCGAGACCGGGCGGGCGACCAGCAGCAGGACCAGGCCGACGACCAGGGCCGGGAGGATCGCGGCGGGCAGCTCGGTCGGGTCGACGAGCAGCCCGAGCATGACGAACAGGCCGATCTGGGCCAGCCAGCCGACGCCCTCGGAGAAGGAGCGGGTGGCCGCGCGGTGGGGCAGCTTGGCGTTGCCGAGGACGAGCCCGGAGAGGTAGGCGGCGATGATGCCGCTGGCGCCCAGCGCTCCGGCGGCGGCGAAGGCGACGACGCCGAAGCCGACGGTGGCCAGCGGGTACAGGCCGGTCGCGGGCAGGGCGATGTGCCTCAGCGCCGCGACGCCCAGCCATCCGATCACCACGCCCAGGACGCCGCCGACCACGAGCTGGAAGAGGAGGTTGCCCACAACAGGGAGCGGCCCTGGCAGTCCGGCGGTGGTGGAGAAGAGCAGGACCAGGATGATGGTGGGCGCGTCGTTGAAGCCGGACTCGGCCTCCACCAGCACGCTCACCTTGCGCGGCAGCGGCAGGGCGCGCAGTACGGCGAAGACGGCGGCGGCGTCGGTGGAGGAGACGATCGCGCCGATCAGCAGGGCCAGCCGCCACTCGATCCCCAGCAGCCAGTGCGCGCCCGCCGCGGTCACCACGACGGAGACCGCCACGCCCACCGTGGCGAGCACCCCGGCGGGGGCGAGCAGACGACGTACGTCGCTCCACCGGGTGGTCAGGCCGCCCTCGACCAGGATGAGCGCGAGGGCTGCGGCGCCCAGTGCCTGGGCCAGCTGGGCGTCGTCGAACCGCAGGCCGAGACCGTCCTCGCCGGCGACGAGGCCGACGCACAGGAACAGCAGCAGGCTGGGCAGGCCGATGCGGTGGGCGGCGCGGGCGGCGGCGATGCTGGCCAGCAGCACCGTGCCGCCGATCAGCAGCATCAGGTACAGCTCGGACAGGGTCATCGAGCGGACTCCGGGCCGCACGCGGCCACGGTCGCGGGCAGGTACACGGCCACGGTCACGGGCCCGCGCACGGCGACGATCGCGGGCAGGTACACGGCCACCGTCACGGTCCCGCGCACGGCGACGATCGCGGGCAGGTACACGGCCACCGTCACGGTCCCGTCCGCAGCCACGGTCACAGGCCCGTCCGCAGCCACCGTCACAGGCCCGTCCGCGGCCGGTCCGTACCCGCCGGGGTCAGGACCCGGGCGGCGGGCACCGGGTGCCGCGCTCGCGCCGGTGCGGGTCGAAGAGTTCACCGGCGACGCCGGCGAAGACCAGCCCCGCGGCGATGAGCAGCCCGTGGGCCAGGAACATCCCGGCGGCCAGCGCGCCCAGGGCGACGGTGAGCAGCAGCCAGGCCCGGTGGTACCGGTACTCGCGCGGGCGGCGGGGGCGGCCGTCGGCGAGGGCCCTGGCGAACCGGGGGTCCTCGCGGCGCAGCCGGGACTCGATCTCGGTGAGCCTGCGGTCCTCGGGTACGGGCATGAGGTCCTCCTCCCGACGCGGGGCCCCGGGCGGGCGACGCGGTCAGCGGGGCGGGCCATGTGCTCTCCTTGCAGGGTGGGGCATCCCGATCGCACCGGGACCGAGCGGCCGGGTAAGGGGAGTGGGCTCCACAGTCGCCCGCGCGGGCCCGTCCGGGCCATCCGGGACGGCACCCAAATACGGCGGCGTGCGACCTGTAGGGGCCGGGGATCTGAGAGAGGATCGGGGTGTCCTGCGCGTTCGCAGGGGGCCGACCGGGAAGGACCCAGCTCGTGATCATCTTCGGCACCAAGGGATACCTCTACCAGCTCGCGATACTGACGCTGGTGTGCGGCCGGTGCGGAAACCCCGCCGCGCACACGCTCAGGAAGCGCGTCACGAAGTTCACGCTGTTCTTCGTGCCGCTGTTCCCGTTCTCCACCAAGTACGCGACCCAGTGCACGTTCTGCGGCGCCGAGCAGCAGGTGACCAAGGAACAGGCGGAGCAGCTCCAGGCGCAGGAGACCGGCGGCCAGGTGTACGGCCCGTCGGGGCAGCAGCCGTACCAGCGGCCGTAGCGCGCCGCTGAGCCGTCCGTCGTCCATTGCCGGGTTCCGGCAGTGTTGACTACCCTCACGTTGCCGGAGACCGCGCACCGGGCGTGAACGGCAGGGGAGGCGCGGGGTGACGGACCTGCAGACGGACCAGCGGGAGACGTACCTGGCTGGGTACGCCGAGATGCTGGCGGGGGTCGCCGACACGGGGCGCCGGCTGACCCGCGACGAGCTGGAGGAGCGGCGGCTCTCCGGCGAGCAGGCCGCGGAGGCGGGACACAGTCTGCGCAGTCTCGTACGGCTGCATCTGGACGCCACGCGCATGTCCTGGCCCGGCGGCGGTTCGGCGTTCTCCGGCCCGGACGTCACCCGGACCGTGCTGGCCGCCGTCGCCCAGGCCGTGGACGCCTTCGCGGAGGGCTACGAACGCGCGCAGCGGCTCGCCGTACGCCAGGAGGAGGCCGCGCGGCGGGAGTTCATCGACGACCTGCTCTACGGACGCAGCGACCTCGGCCGCCTCGCCGAACGGGCCGAGCGCTTCGGGCTCGTCCTCTCCCGCGCCCACGCCGTCGCGGTGGCCGAGGGACCCGAGGCGTACGACGACACCGCCCCGGTCACCCGGGTCGTGGAGAACGCGCTCATCTCCCGCTTCGGCGACCGGCGCATCCTGATCACCACCAAGAACGGGCAGTTGATCTGCATCGCGCCCGGCGACCAGGACGACGTCCTGTCCTTCTTCGCCAAGCAGGCCTACGCCGCCACGGACGGCAGCCGGGTCGCCATCGGGCGACCGCAGAGCGGCGCGGGCGGCGTGGTGCACAGCTACGAGGAGGCGCTCAGCACCCTCGAACTCGCCGAGCGGCTGGGCCTGGAGGAGCCGGTGGTGCGCGCCGCCGACATGCTGGTCTACCCGGTCCTCGCCCGTGACCGGCAGGCGATGGCCGACCTGGTGCTGAGCGTGCTGGGTCCGCTGCGCGAGGCCCGCGGCGGTGCCGAGCCGCTGCTGCGGACCCTGGAGGTGTACTTCGACGCGGGCTGCACCGCGGCCGAGGCCGCCCGGCGTCTCACCCTCAGCGTGCGCGCGCTCACCTACCGGCTGGACCGCATCCACCAGCTGACGGGGGCGAACGCCTCCGACCCGGTGCACCGCTACACGCTGCAGACCGCGGTCATCGGGGCCCGACTGCTGGGATGGCCCGACCAGGAGATCTGATCGGACCACCCGGCAGGAGCCACCCGACAGGACCCACCCGGCAGGAGCACCCCGACAGGAGAGCCACCCCGCGGGGACACCCCGTCAGCCGGGCTGCCGGGCTGCCGGGCTGCCGGGGCTCCCCCTCCTCGGGTCAGCCGGTGATCTCGACCTTGCCGTTGCGCTGGTCCGGGCCGCTCTCCGGCTCCGCGGCGCCCTTCGCCGTGATGTTCTTCAGCAGGGCCGCCAGGTCGACGCCCGTGGTCGAGCCGAGCAGTTCCATGCCCTGCGCCACGTTGTCGGCGACCGTACGGGTGAGCCGGCTCGCGCCGTCCGTGGAGATGACGGTCATCTTGTCCACGGCCGCCAGCGGCTCGGACGCCTTGGCGACCACCTGCGGCAGCGCCTCTACCAGCATCTGGAGCACGGCCGCGTCGCCGTACCGCTCGAAGGCGTCGGCCTTCTTCTCCATGGCCTCGGCCTCGGCCGCGCCCTTGGCACCGATCGCGGCGGCCTCCGCCTCGCCCTCCAGCCGTACGGCCTCGGCGATCGCCGCACGCCGGGACCGCTCGGCCTCACCCTGCTTGAGGCCCTCGATGGCCTCCGCCTCGGCCAGCGCGCTGCGCCGCTGCTTCTCGCCCTCACCGGTGAGCCGGGCCCGCTCGGCCTCGGCCTGGGCCGCGGCGATACCGGCGGCGCGCTCGGCCTCGGCCTGCTTCACCCGCGCCACCCTGCGGGCCTCCGCCTCCTGCTCGGCCTCGTACCGCTTGGCGTCGGCCGGCTTGCGCACCTCGGTGTCCAGCTGGCGGTCCTTCAGCGCGGCCTGCCGCTCGGCGACCTTCTCCTGCTCGGCGAGGATGTCCTGCTGCCGGGCCGCCTCCGCGAGGGGGCCCGAGGCGTTGGCGCGGGCCGCGGCCTGGTCGGTCTCGGCCTTGATCTCGGCCTGCTTCAGGTAGAGGGTCCGCTGCGCGACGGCGATCTCCTCCTCCGCCTTCAGCCGCGCCTGCTCGGCCGCCCGCCGGGCCACCGCCTCCGCGATGTCGGCCTCCTGCTTCGCGCGGGCCGCCTCGGGACGGCCGAGGTCCTCCAGGTAGGAACCTTCGGTGGTGATGTCCTGGATCTGGAAGGCGTCGAGCACCAGGCCCTGCCCCGAGAGGCTGGCCTCCGCCTCCTCGGCCACCTGACCGGCGAACGCGGCCCGGTCCCGGATGACGTCCTCCACGGACATCCGGCCGACGATCGCACGCAGCGCGCCGGACAGCACCTCCTGGGTGAAGCCGACGATGCCGTCCTGCTGCATCAGGAACCGCTGGGCCGCGGCGCGGATCGCGTCCTCCGTGCCCCCGACCTTGACGATCGCGACGCCCTCCAGGTGGGCCTTCACTCCGCGCAGCGTCACCGCGCCGCGCACGGCGACCGGGATGTGCCGCGAGGAGAGGTCGAGGGTGAACCGCTGCTGCACGAACGGCACGACGAACACGCCGCCGCCGACCACGACCTTCTGGCCGCTGTTGTCGGTGAAGACGCGGCCCGTCTCCGGATCGGTGGACTTCTTTCCGCGCCGCCCCGTGACGATGAACGCCTCGCTCGGACCGGCCACCTTGTACCGGCTGACCACCACCAGCGCGAGCAGCACCAGGAGTACGACGACCCCCAGCACCGCGATGACGACAGGACTCATGGCAACGCCCCCGATTCAGAGTTGTGCGAAGAACAAGAACAAGAACAGGAAGAGGAAGAGGCAAGAAGCAAGAGGGAGGAGGAGCCGGGGGTTCCCGGGGCGTTCAGCGGTCCACCGGGCGGACCACGACCGACGTCCCGGTCGGCGCCGCCTCGACCCACACCTCGGCACCCCGCGCCACCGGCACCGCGCTGCGCGCCGCGCACTTCAGCGGCTGGCCGGCGAGCCGGAGCATGACCTCGCCGTAGCCGTCCGCCGGGATGGCGGTCACGACCCTGCCGGACGTGCCGAGGAGGTCGTCGGTACGGGGCGTGACGGCCGTCTGGTCGCGCATCAGGGCGCGGCTGAACCGGTACGTCAGCCAGCCGGCCCCCACTCCGGCGACCGCGCCGACCCCGGCGGCGCCCGCGGGACCGGCCCAGCCGGTGCCGAGGGCGATGGCGCCGGCGAAGCCGGTCATCGCCGTGAACCCGGCGACGACCGGCAGCGACAGCCACCCCTCCAGGAGCCCGTCCAGCGCTCCCCCGAACACGCCTTCCAGCACTCCGTCGAAGACCAGCGACAGGGCGAGCAGCACGACCCCCGTGATACCCAGCCCGAGAAACCAGGCCATGCGTGCCGTCCCCCTCTCGCCCGTCGCTGAGCTTCGGTGAGAGGAATGGTCACACGGGGCGGGACGGCAGGTCATTGCCGTGTTCCGGCAATCTTTACGCTCCTTTGATGCCGCCCCCGGTCCGTTCCGGCGCTGCTGCAACCGACCACGGTGCCTGTACTGTCCTTCTCCAAATGGGGACTCATACGGGGAGCGTTCCGAACCAGGTTCCGCAGGGCGACGGGTACGCGCACATGGTGGTGTGCGGCGACGACGGGCTGGCCCACCGGCTGGCCGCCGAACTGCGCGGTGTCTACCGCGAACAGGTCACACTCGTCGTCCCGCCCTCCGGGCGCAGGGTGCGTCAACCGGTGGTCGGACGGGCCCGGGCGGCCTCGGCGGCCCTGCTGGACATGGTCAACGCGGCGGTCAACCGGGCGGGCAACGGCGACTCCGCAGGCACCGGCCGCGAACTGGAGGCCACCGAGCCGACCGAGGACGTGCTCGCGGACGCCGGTGTCGAGCGGGCCACCGCGCTGGCGCTGGTGTACGACGACGACGAGACGAACATCCGCGCCGCCCTGACCGCGCGCCGGCTCAACCCCCGTCTGCGGCTGGTCCTGCGCCTGTACAACCGGCGTCTGGGCCAGCACATCGAGGAACTCCTCGACCAGAGCGCCGCGCTGGCGACCGGTGGCGGTCCCGGCTCCGGATCCGGGTCCACGACCGTGCTGTCCGACGCCGACACCGCCGCGCCCGCGCTCGCGGCCACCGCGCTCGTCGGCACCAGCAAGGTCGTCGAGACGGACGGCCTGATGCTGCGCGCCGTGGAACGCCAACCGCCCCGGCCCGGTGAGGTGGCCGACCCGGGTCTGTGCACCCTCGCGCTGCTGTCGGCGACGAGCAACGACCCGGCCGGTGCGGACGGTTCGGAGGGCAGCGGCGAACAAGGGCCGCAACTGCTGCCGGACGCGGCGGCGGTGCGGGCGGCCACCGGACGCGGGACCGTGGCCCTGGAGCACGTGTCGTACTCCGGGCCGCCGCTGCCCGCCGGGCGGGCCGGGGTGCCCGCCTTCGGGGAGCTGTTCTCGCGGCGGCTGCGGTGGTCGCTGGCCGGTCTGGCGGCCTGCGTGGTCGCCCTCGCCGTGGCGCTGATGGTCGTCACCGGCGATCATCCGCTGCACGCCACGTACGTGACGCTGCTCGACCTGTTCTCCATCAACGAGCCCGCCCACAACGACGACGTCGGGCGGCAGATCCTCCAGCTGCTGTCCGGCTTCGTCGGACTGCTGCTGCTGCCCGTCCTGCTGGCGGCCGTCCTGGAGGCCCTCGGGACCTTCCGCAGCGCGTCCGCACTGCGGAAGCCGCCGCGCGGGCTCGGCGGGCACGTCGTCCTGCTGGGCCTCGGCAAGATCGGCACGCGGGTCCTGACCCGGCTGCGGGAGATGGACATCCCCGTGGTGTGCGTCGAGGCCGACCCCGAGGCGCGCGGCATGGCGACCGCGCGGCGGCTGCGGGTGCCGGTGGTGCTCGGGGACGTCACCCAGGAAGGCGTCCTGGAGGCCGCCAAGATCCACCGGGCGCACTCGCTGCTCGCGCTGACCAGTGTGGACACGACGAACCTGGAGGCGGTGCTGTACGCCCGGTCCGTGCGGTCGCGGCTGCGGGTGGTGCTGCGCCTGTACGACGACGACTTCGCGACCGCCGTGTACCGCACGCTGCGTGCCGCGCACCCCCACGCGCTCACCCGGAGCCGGAGCGTGACGCACCTGGCGGCACCGTCCTTCGCCGGGGCGATGATGGGCCGCCAGATCCTGGGGGCGATCCCCGTGGAACGGCGGGTGCTGCTGTTCGCGGCGGTGGAGGTGGCGGGGCATCCGCAGCTGGAGGGGAAGACGGTCGGCGAGGCGTTCCGGGCGGGGGCCTGGCGGGTGCTGGCGCTCGAGGTCTCCGAGGGGGTCGTCGACGGTGAGCGGGCGGGGCGCGTCGATCCGGAGGACGGGATGTCGTCGGGGCGCGGTGCGCGGTTGGTGTGGGAGCTGCCCGAGACGTATGTCCTGCGGGGGTCGGACCGGGTGGTGCTGGCGGCCACGCGGCGGGGGCTCGCGGAGTTGCTCGGGCGGCGGGCGCGGCAGGGGTCGGACGTGTAGGGGCGCCGCCCCTACCACCCCGCCGGGGGCTCCGCCCTCTGGGCCCCCGGCCTGTGCCCACCCGCCACCCGACTCGGTGGGCCGAGAAGCTAGCTCTCCGGCAGGTGCCTTCTCGCGAAGTCCAGTTCCAGCGCCACCTGCTTGATGCGTTCGTCGACGACCAGGGAGCCGTGGCCCGCGTCGTAGCGGTAGACCTCGTGGACGGCGCCTCTGGCCTCCAGGCGCTTGACGTAGTTCTCGACCTGGCGGATCGGGCAGCGCGGGTCGTTGACGCCCGCCGAGATGTACACCGGGGCCTTGACCTGGTCGACGTAGGTCAGCGGGGAGGACGCCTCGAAGCGCTCGGGGACCTCCTCGGGGGTACCGCCCAGCAGGGTGCGGTCCAGGGCCTTCAGGCCCTCCATCTCGTCGTGGTACGCGGTGACGTAGTCGGCGACCGGCACGGCCGCGATGCCCAGCGCCCACGCCTCGGGCTGGGTGCCGATGCCGAGGAGGGTGAGGTAGCCGCCCCAGGAACCGCCGGTGAGGATCAGGCGCTCGGGGTCCGCGAGGCCCGAGGTGACCGCCCATTCCCGCACCGCCGCGATGTCCTCCAGCTCGATGAGGCCCACCCGGTGCTTGAGGGCGTCGGTCCACGCGCGGCCGTACCCGGTGGAGCCCCGGTAGTTGACGCGGACCACCGCGTACCCGTGGTCGACCCAGGCGGCGGGGCCCGCGGCGAAGGAGTCGCTGTCGTGCCAGGTCGGGCCGCCGTGGATGTCGAAGACCGTCGGGAGCGGACCGGCCGCCCCGGCCGGCTTCTGGACCAGGGCGTGGATGCGGCCTCCCGGCCCCTCCACCCACACGTCCTCCACCGGGACCGAGCCCGGCGACTTCGGGCCGGGCGGGTCCAGGACGACGCGGCCGGTGGTGGAGCGGACGGCCGACGGCTCGGCGGCCGAGGACCACAGGTACTCCACACTGCCGTCCGGGCGGGCCGTGGCCCCGGAGACGGTGCCGGCGGGGGTGTCGATCTCCGTCAGGCCGCGCTCGGCGAAGTCGTAGCGGAACAGCTCGCTGCGGGCCTCGAAGCCGTGCACGATCAGCAGGGCGGACCCGTCCGGATACCACTCCGCGCTCACGTCGCCCGGCAGCTCCAGCGCGAGGTCGGTCTGCTCCCCCGTCGCCACGTCCCACACCAGGGGCTCCCAGCGGCCCCGGCGCTGGTGGCCGATGAGCAGGCGGGTGTCGCCGTCGACCGGCGCGAAGCCCAGCACCTCCAGGCCCAGCTCCTTCTCGCCGCCCTCGGTGTCGTCCAGCTCGGCGACCGTGCTGCCGTCGGGGCGCAGGACGCGCAGCGCCGAGTGCATGGCGTCGCCGTGCTCGGTGTGCTCGATCGCGATCAGGGACCCGTCGTGCGAGAGGTCGCCGACGCCCGCGGACTCGCGGTGCCGGTAGATCTCCACCGGGGCGCCGCCGTCACCGCGCGCGAGGTGGATCGTCGTACCGTCCTCGTCGGTGGAGCGGCCGATCACCGCCGTGCGGCCGTCGCGGCCGAGGGCGAGGCCCGCCGGGTAGGAGGGGTCGAGGCCGGGCACGGCCTCCTCGTCCGCACCGCCCGCGAAGGGCTGGCGGCGCCAGACGCCGAACTCGTCGCCGTCCTTGTCGTCGAACCACCAGATCCAGTCGCCGTCCGGCGCGAGCACGCCGTCCGTCGTGCCGTTGGGCCGGTCGGTGACCTGGCGCTGCTCGCCGCTCGACCGGTCCCAGGCGTACAGCTCGTACGTCCCCGTCGCGTTCGACACGAACAGGGAGCGGTCCGGGGCGTCCTCGGCCCAGTCGGGCAGCGACACCCTCGGCGCCCGGAACCGCTTCTCCCAGTCGGGCACCTGCCCGCCCCGCGTCTGCCGCCCGTCCTCGGCCCGCTCGTCCACACACATGTCCCCGTCCACGGCCGCATCCCTGTCCGGCGGAACGGACCCGTTGCTCTCAGTCATGGCCCCATACTGCCCCGACCGGGCGACAGCGCGCAGAAGAGATCCCCAGCCTGTGGACAACCTCCCCCGGGTCGCTCCCTCGCCGCCATGTTTTCCACAGCCCCGCTGCGGGACCGTCCGGCGCGCACCGTACCGTGGAGGGCGTGTACCGGTTTCTGCTGACGCCCCGATGGTGGGGGATCAACGTCTTCGTCGTCCTGGCCATCCCGTTCTGCATCTTCATGGGTTCCTGGCAGCTCGGCCGGTTCGAGGACCGGGTGCAGGACCACGAGACCGCCTCCACACAGCACGAGTCGGCCCGCCGGGAAGCGGCGCGCCCGCTGACCGAGCTGCTGCCCGTGGACAAGGCGACGGTCGGCAAGCAGACCACCGTGACCGGCCGGTACGAGGATCAGCTGCTGGTCCCGGAGCGGAAGCTGGACGACCGGGAGGGCTTCTACGTCCTCACCCTGCTGCGCACCGACGGCGGCGAGGCCCTGCCGGTCGTGCGCGGCTGGCTGCCCGGCGAGCCGGACCCGGCGAAGGCCCCGGCCCCGCCCACCGGCGAGGTCACCGTCACCGGGGCGCTCCAGGCCGCCGAGTCCCCCGGCAGCAACGGCGTCAGCGGCCGCTCCGGCTGGCCCGCCGGGCAGACCGGCGCGATCAGCGCGGCGACACTGCTGAACCTGGTGCCGTACGACGTGTACGACGCGTGGGTCACGCTGAACGAGGGCGACTCCGGGATGCGGGCCGTGCCCGTGAGCGCGCCGCAGAACTCGGGCCTCGACCTGAAGGCCTTCCAGAACCTCGGCTACACCGCGGAGTGGTTCGCCTTCGTCGGCTTCGTGATCTTCATGTGGTTCCGTCTGCTGCGCCGCGAGGTCGAACTCGCCCGCGACGCCGAGCTGGGCCTGGACACGCGGGACGACGCGAACGACACCGACGGGGAGGGCGGCGAGTCCGGGGACCGGGCCGACGGGGCCAGGGCGGGGCTCGTCTCCTGATCGCCGCGGGGCCGCTCCCCCGGGGCTACGCTCCCGAGCCCGAGTCCGCCAGCAGGCCCGTCCAGTACACGGTCCCCACACACGCGTTGGACACCGTGGCCGTCGCCGAGCCGGAACCGCTCTGCGGGGTGTAGGTCACCGACACGCTCCCCTCGGCCGGACCGTCCTCGGTGATCAGCTGGGTGGTGGGCCCGGCCTCGCCACCGCCACCGCCTCCGCCGCCCGCGGAGGTACCGCCGGCGGCGGTCGTGTCCCCGGTGGGCGAGGGGTCGGGCGAGGGCCCGCCGGTGCTGCCCCCCGTGGTGCCGCCGGTGGTGGGGCAGGTCTCGGAGGGCACCCAGGCGAACTGCACCTCGTACGCGGCGCCCGGCGCCAGGGTCAGCGAGGCGGCCTCCAACGAGGGGTCGGGCAGTCCGGCCGCGGCGTCCCCGGCGGCGTGCCGCGCGGTGCCGATCCGGGTGGCGTCCGCCGCGCCCAGCGAGGCGGTGGTCACGCTGCCGGGGCCCGTGACGGTACAGCCGTCCGAGGAGACGTTGGTGACCCGGAAGGAGCCGTAGACCACGCCCGTGGAGTCGGGGGCCGCGCTGCTCGCGACGGCCGGGCCGAGCGACCCGGGGGCGCACGCCGGGATGTCGGCGGGGCTGCTGGCGCTGGGGACGCCCGAGGGGGCCGAGCCCGTCGCGGCGCCGGACTCCTTGCCGCCGGGCGTCTCCTTGGGGTCGGCCTTGTCCTTGCCCTCGGCGGTGTCCCCGGAACCGGCGATGCCGCTCTGGCCGCCGGCCGGGTCCTTGCCCTGGGACGCGCCGCCGTGGGCCTGTGAGGCGTTGCCCGCGACGGACGGGTCGGCGCTCGCGCCGGTGGAGTTGGAGACGTGCACGAGGGCCGGGACCGCCGTGCCGAGGAAGAGGGCGGCGGCCGCGACGCCGACGACCGCCTGGCGCTTGCGGGCCCGCCGGGCGGGGACCGCGCGCCGCAGGTGCTCCAGGGTGCCGTCGCTCGGCTCCAGCTCGCCGACCGCCCGGTGCAGCATCGCCCGCAGGACGACCTCGTCGGTGGCCGACCCACCGGCGGCGGGCTCGGTGGCCGATCCGCCGGTGACCGACCCGCCGGTGATCAACCCGTCCGTGGCCGACCCGCCGGTGGCCCACCCGCCGGCGGCGGGTTCGTCGGTGGCGGGCCCGTTGGGCCCCGGGGCGTCGGGGCCCTGCGAGGTGGGGCCGTGGTTCACAGTTCCGTTCCCAGCGTGCGTGTACTTCTGCTGCTCTCGCCCGGCCGAACCGGCGGGCGCGCCATCCTGCCCTTGACGGACGTCCGGTCGCGCGCCGTCCCCTTCCCGGGCATCCGGTCGCGGCCCGCGCCTATCGCGGGCGTCCGGCCGCGGATCGTGTCCTTCCCGGGCGTCCGGGCGCGGATCGTGCCCGTCCCCGGCGTCCGGTCGGGACCCGTGCCTCTCGCGGGCGTCCCGGCGTGCGTCGTCGCCCTCGTGGGCGTCCCGGCGCGCGTCGTTGCCGTCGCTCATGCCGGGGCCTCCATGGCCACCCTGAGCGCCGCGATCCCGCGTGAGCCGTACGCCTTGACCGAGCCCAGGGATATGCCGAGCGTCTCGGCGACCTGGGCCTCCGTCATGTCGGCGAAGTAGCGCAGGACCAGCACCTCGCGCTGACGGCGCTGGAGCCCCTTCATCGCCTTGATCAGGGAGTCGCGCTCCAGCTGGTCGTAGGCGCCCTCCTCCGCGCTCGCCATGTCCGGCATGGGCTTGGAGAGGAGCTTGAGGCCGAGGATGCGGCGGCGCAGCGCCGAGCGCGAGAGGTTGACGACCGTCTGACGCAGGTACGCCAGGGTCTTCTCCGGGTCACGGACGCGTTTGCGGGCCGAGTGCACCCGGATGAAGGCCTCTTGGACCACGTCCTCGCAGGAGGCCGTGTCGTCGAGGAGGAGGGCGGCGAGGCCGAGCAGCGAGCGGTAGTGCGCCCGGTAGGTCTCGGTGAGGTGGTCGACGGTGGTGCCCGCCGCCACGTCCTCGGCGCCGTCGCGCTGGTTCGATATGCGGGCCGGCCGCGCTGCGGGCATCGGCGCGATCACCGGCATGCCACCGGCCGGACCGGCCACACGGGGACGGACGGACCGGGCGGGGGGACGCAGAGCCGCGCCCCGCGTGCCTGCGGTGAATTCGAGAACCTCTGCCACGCCAGTTGGACACGCCCGACCCCGTGAGGGTTGTACGTGCCGGGCGTCACGTTCCCGAGTCCGTCGGACAGCCGTCTGGGCGGCCACCCGGCTGACGGTGCGTCATAGGCCCTCATCGTCCGCTCTTCCCCTGTGTCCGTGTGAACGGGCGTCCCCACGCCCGTCCTCGGCGCCCCCGCGCCGACCCACGCCCCGCGCGCCCCGAATGGGTGACCGCAAAGACGCTCCCCGCCGCTCGCGCGGTTGCGGAGGGCGGGGAGGAAATCCTCTGACGGCACGGGTGCCCGGTACAAGTAGTCCGGACCAACTTCCGGATCACATCTGGTCCATGGATTCTACAAACCAAACCCACAGCGTCCGGAGGCTTTTGCCGTACTGGTCCCGGTTCAGGCGAACTCGGCCGCCACCAGTTCCGCGATCTGCGCGGTGTTCAGAGCGGCGCCCTTGCGCAGATTGTCCCCGCACACGAAGAGTTCGAGCGCGGTCGGATCGTCCAGGGCCCGGCGCACCCGGCCGACCCAGGTGGGATCGGTGCCGACCACGTCGGCGGGCGTCGGGAACTCCCCCGCCGCCGGGTTGTCGAAGAGGACGACGCCCGGTGCGGTGGCCAGGATCTCCCGGGCCCCCTCGACGGTGACGTCGCTCTCGAAGCGCGCGTGCACGGTCAGGGAGTGGGTGGTCACCACGGGGACCCGTACACAGGTCACGGCGACCGGCAGCCGGGGCAGTCCGAGGATCTTGCGGGACTCGTCCCGCACCTTCATCTCCTCCGAGGACCAGCCGTCCTCGCGCAGCGATCCGGCCCACGGTACGACGTTCAGCGCGACCGGCTCCGGGAACGGCCCGGTGTCGTCGCCGACGACACGCCGTACGTCACCGGGGTGGGTCCCCAGCTCGGTGCCGGCCACCAGCGACAGCTGCCGGCGCAGCGTGTCCACGCCGTCCCGCCCGGCCCCGCTGACCGCCTGGTACGAGGAGACGACCAGCTCGCGCAGCCCGAACTCGGCGTGCAGCGCGCCCAGCGCCACGATCATGGACAGCGTCGTGCAGTTCGGGTTGGCGACGATCCCGCGCGGCCGCATCCGCACCGCGTGCGGATTGACCTCGGGCACGACGAGCGGCACGTCCGGGTCCATCCGGAACGCGCCGGAGTTGTCGACCACCACCACGCCCTTGGCGGCGGCGACCGGCGCCCACTGGGCGGCGACCTCGTCGGGGACGTCGAACATGGCGACGTCGACCCCGTCGAAGGCCTCCTCGCTCAGCGCGACGACCTCGACCTCCTCCCCGCGCACGGTCAGCTTGCGGCCGGCCGAGCGCGGGGAGGCGACGAGGCGGATGTCGCCCCAGACGTCCGCGTGCTGGGACAGGATCTGGAGCATGACCGAGCCGACGGCACCGGTCGCGCCCACGACGGCGAGCGTGGGCCTGCCGGTACGGCCGTCCCGGCCGGTGTCCTGCGCGGCGGACATCAGCGTCCGGTGCCCCCGTAGACGACCGCCTCGTCACGGTCGGAGTCGAGCCCGAAGGCGGTGTGCACGGCGCGCACGGCCTCGTTCACGTCGTCCTTGCGGGTGACGACCGAGATGCGGATCTCGGAGGTCGAGATCAGCTCGATGTTCACCCCCGCGTCGGAGAGCGCGGTGAAGAAGTCGGCGGTGACGCCCGGGTTGCTCTTCATCCCCGCGCCGACCAGGGAGATCTTGCCGATCTGGTCGTCGTAGCGCAGCGAGTCGAAGCCGATGCCCGGGCGGTTCTTCTCCAGCGCGTCGATGGCCTTGCGGCCCTCGCTCTTGGGAAGCGTGAACGAGATGTCCGTCAGGCCCGTGGAGGCGGCGGACACGTTCTGCACGACCATGTCGATGTTGACCTGGGCGTCGGCGATGGCGCGGAAGATCGCGGCCGCCTCGCCCGGCTTGTCGGGCACGCCGACAACCGTGACCTTGGCCTCGGAGGTGTCGTGTGCGACTCCGGAGATGAGGGCCTGCTCCACGTGCTTTTCCCCTTGCTTGATCGGCTCGCTGCTGACCCACGTGCCCTGCAGTCCGCTGAAGCTGGACCGCACGTGGATCGGGATGTTGTACCGGCGGGCGTACTCCACGCAACGGTGGAGCAGCACCTTGGAGCCGGAGGCAGCGAGCTCCAGCATGTCCTCGAAGGAGATCCAGTCGATCTTCTTCGCCTTCGGCACCACGCGCGGGTCGGCGGTGAACACGCCGTCGACGTCCGTGTAGATCTCGCAGACGTCCGCGTCGAGCGCGGCGGCGAGGGCGACGGCCGTGGTGTCGGAGCCGCCGCGGCCCAGCGTGGTGATGTCCTTGCTGTCCTGGCTGACGCCCTGGAAGCCGGCCACGATGGCGACGTTGCCCTCGTCGACCGAGGTGCGGATGCGCCCCGGCGTGACGTCGATGATCCGGGCCTTGTTGTGGACCGAGTCGGTGATGACTCCGGCCTGGCTGCCGGTGAACGACTGGGCCTCGTGACCCAGGTTTTTGATCGCCATGGCCAGCAGCGCCATGGAGATGCGCTCTCCGGCGGTCAGCAGCATGTCGAGTTCACGCCCGGCAGGGATCGGGGATACCTGCTCGGCGAGATCGATCAGCTCGTCCGTCGTGTCGCCCATCGCGGAAACGACGGCGACCACCTGGTTGCCGTTCTTCTTCGCTTCCACGATCCGCTTGGCGACGCGCTTGATGCCCTCGGCATCGGCTACGGAGGAGCCTCCGTACTTCTGCACGACAAGGCCCACGTGCGCTCCTCGCTCAATCCGTCTCTTTCCGCACGTACGTATATGTACTGCGGTCGGCTCATTTTACCGAGGGTCCGGATTTCCCCCCTGCGGTATCGCATGGTGAGACTTCCGGACCGCCCACTGTTCCGGGTGGCTCATGCCCATCGCGGGGCGGGTCACTCGGGAAAGTGCGGTGTGTCACACGTTCACAAGGTCTTTCGGCCACAACCTCGTGGGACGGCGGCGAGTCTGGTCATCCGCGGCGCGTGGTGCGCCGCACCCCGGGGAGGATCACCGCCTTGTCACACGCACGCCCAGTGCGCGGACGGCTCGCCGTCGCCGCCGCCGTCGCCCTCGCCGCCACCGTCGGCGCCGCCCTTCCGGCGCTTCCGGCTGCGGCCGCCCCACCGGCCCGTCCGGCGGCCGTGGCCGCCGCACCCGCCTTCCCGGCCGGCCACAAGATCGTGGCGGTGACCGCGTCCGGGTACCTGACCTGGAACAACATGAAGAGCGACCGTGCCTGGGTCCGGGCCTCGGACGGCGCGGTGACCGATCTGGCCGACGGTCCTGCCATGCAGGGCACCGGGTACGGCGACCTCGCGGCCGTGCTCCCCCGGCGCGACACGGCCGAACTGCGGGACCTGGCCACCGGACACAAGGTCTTCGAGGTGTCCATCCCGCCCGCCGCCGGGCTCGACTACGCGGGAGCGGCGGGCCGGGCCCTGTTCGTCAGGGACCGGAGCACTCCCGCGGAGACCGTCCTGGTCATGCACACCAAGGACGGCGGGCCGGTCCCGGTCACCGGTCTCCCGGCCGACGCGAAGATCCCCATGGTCTCGACGGGCACGTCCGCACACGGTCTGGTCACGTACACCAGCGGCGGCAGGAAGTACTGGGGGCTGATCGACCTGGCCACCGGCGCCGTGACGGAGACCGGCCTGCGGGAGGATACCGAGGGCAACGGTGACATCGCCGTCTCCCCGGAGTACGTCGCGTGGGTCGAGTACCGCTCCGAAGGGCCCCGCATCGTGGTCCGCACGCGCGCCACGGGCGAGGACCAGACCGTCGCGCTCGTGCGCGGAACGAGGGTCCGCGACATCGAGGTGGGCCTCCAGGGCGACCACCTGGTCTACGGCGACCCCGGCGGTCTCACCGACACCTACAAGGGCTCCCTGCACCCGCTGACCGCCCGAAACCTGAAGACCGGGTCCACGACGAAGCTGCTGGACCACCTCACCTCCGCCGCGACCTCCCCCGACGGCGTCCTGCACGTGCGCGGCGGCACCGTCGCCCAGGGCGAGGGCCTCTACCGCATCACCTCCGACGCCGACGGCGCCCCGACCGCGGCCATGGTCGCGAGCACCGGCGAACCGACCGGGCTCGCCCTCGTCGGCCACGATGTCCCCGCCGTGATCGACCTGGACCGCGACGGCGGCCGGGTCAAGCTGCGCTGGACGCTGTCGCGGGACAACGCGGAACTGCGGGTGACACTGCGGAACAAGCGCACCGGGGAGTTCGCGCAGGATGTCTTCTACGGGCCCGAGCCGACCGACTTCACCTTCGACTGGCGCGGCGACGTCGTCCAGGGGGCGGCCGGCGCACCCAACGGCGACTACACGTGGGAGATCTCGGCCGTCCCGCGCAACGGCATCGGCCCGTCCCTGACCGCGTCCGGCACCTTCAAGGTCGTCCGCGAGGCCGCGCCGCACGACTACACGGACAACGGCAGCCCGGACCTCCTGGCCCGGGACCCGTCGGGCCGCCTGTGGCGCACCGACTCCCACCTCCGCACGCTGGACAACCAACTGACCCGGGCGTCGGAGCGGAAGCTCGTCGGCGGCGGCTGGAACACCTACGACCGGATCGAGGCGGGCGGCAACCTGGGCGGGGCCGCGCACGGGGACCTGGTCTCCCGCGACAAGGCCGGCGTCCTCTGGCTCTACCTGAGCAAGGGCGACGGCACCTTCGCGCCCCGCACGCGGATCGGCGGCGGCTGGAACGGCTACGACGAGATCGCCGCGGGCAGCGACCTCACCGACGACGGCAGGGCCGACCTCCTGGCCACCGACAAGAGCGGCGTCCTGTGGCTGTACAAGGGCACCGGCGACTGGCGGGCCCCCTTCGCCCAGCGCACCCGGGTCGGCGGCGGGTGGGGCGCCTACAACGACCTGACCGCCACGGGCGACATCGGCGGCGCCGCGACGGGCGACCTGGTCGCCCGCGACAAGGCGGGCGTCCTCTGGCTCTACCTCGGCAAGGGCGACGGCACCTTCGCGCCCCGCACGCGGATCGGCGGCGGCTGGAACGGCTACCGGTACACCGTCGGCATCGGCGACGCCGACCGCGACGGACACCCCGACCTGTACGCCTACGGCACCGACCGCACGTACTACTACCCCGGCACCGGCAACTGGCGCGCGCCCTTCGGCAGCCGGAAGACCGACGCCGTCCTGGACACGTACCCGGAACACACGGCGGTTTCCTGACCGCCGGCGCTTACCGGCCCGGGACACCGTCCCCGGCCGGGCTCAGTCCGCCAGCTCCTTGAGGGGCTCGGTGTCGAGGGTGAGGTCGACGGGGGCGGGGAGGTACACGGTCGCACCGAAGGGCAGCCTCTCCTCGTGCTTCCGCGTCCCACGAGGTGACCTCCACGGCCATCAGTGCGCCGTCGGGCGGCGACCACTCACCGTGCCCCTGGAAGGCAGGTGTCGCGCCACGTCCCGGGGGCGTAGTCGGACCTACTTCACCGGGCGCAGCCCCAGCGGGCCCGCGATCTCCTGGACCATGACGCGGCCGGCCTCCGATTCCAGGGCGTCGTCGCCGAGGTCCTGGTCGGTGTCGAGGCCGTCCAGCTCCTCCAGGGGCTGGTTCAGGCGGACGTGGGCGACGACCGACTGGAGGGCGCGCAGGGTCGCGGAGGCGGTGGAGCCCCAGTTGGAGAAGTAGGAGAACTGCCACCACCACAGGGCCTCCGTGGTGCGGCCGGCCTTGTAGTGGACCATGCCGTGGCGGAGGTCGGTGATGACGTCGGTGAGGTCGTCGGAGATCCGGGCCGGGACCGGGGCCTTGCGCGGTTCGTAGGGGTCGAAGACCTCGGAGTAGACGTCGATCGGGTCGAGGATGCGCGCCAGGTTCTCGCGGAGCAGGTCCACGTCCTGCTCCGGGCCCGGGTCGGGCTCGTAGCGCTCGTCCGGGACGATGTCCTCATGGGCGCCCAGCCGGCCGCCGGCCAGCATCAGCTGGGAGACCTCCAGGAGGAGGAAGGGGACGGCCGAGTCGGGCTCGTCGCCCTTCGCCACCTCGGTGACGGCCACCAGGAAGCTCTCGATCTGGTCGGCGATCTGGACCGCGAAGTCGTCCGGGTTCTGGTCGGTCGCGTGCAGCGTGGCGTCAGACATCTAGGAGTCGTCTCCCCTCGAAGGCGCGGCCGAGGGTCACCTCGTCCGCGTATTCCAGGTCGCCGCCCACAGGGAGGCCGCTGGCCAGGCGGGTGACCTTGAGGCCCATGGGCTTGATCATGCGGGCGAGGTACGTGGCCGTGGCCTCGCCCTCCAGATTCGGGTCCGTGGCCAGGATCAGTTCCGTGACCGTGCCGTCCGCCAGGCGGGCCAGCAGCTCACGGATGCGGAGGTCGTCGGGGCCGACTCCGTCGATCGGGCTGATCGCGCCGCCGAGCACGTGGTAGCGCCCGCGGAACTCGCGGGTGCGCTCGATGGCGACGACGTCCTTCGGTTCCTCCACCACGCAGATGACGGAAGGGTCGCGCCGGGTGTCGCGGCAGATGTTGCACTGCTCTTCCTGCGCGACGTTCCCGCAGGTCGCGCAGAAGCGGACCTTGGCCTTCACTTCCATGAGGGCCTGGGCGAGCCGCCGTACGTCGGTCGGCTCCGCCTGGAGGATGTGGAAGGCGATCCGCTGCGCGCTCTTGGGACCGACGCCGGGCAGCCGCCCCAGTTCGTCGATGAGGTCCTGGACCACGCCTTCGTACAACGGACTGCCGTCCTTCCTGAGGTTCGTGCACTACGTACGGTAGAGGGCTCCGGCCGGTCTGAGGAAGGCGAACCGGGAAAGGGCCGGATCGATCCTCCTGGATCAGAACGGCAGGCCGGGGATGCCGCTGCCGCCACCGCCCAGCCCCTGGGCGAGCGGGCCGAGCTTCTGCTGCTGGAGGTTCTGCGCGTTCTCGTGGGCCGCCTGGACGGCGGCGACGACCAGGTCGGCGAGGGTCTCGGTGTCCTCCGGGTCCACCGCCTTCGGGTCGATGACGAGGCCGCGCAGCTCGCCGGAGCCGGTGACCGTGGCCTTCACCAGGCCACCGCCCGCCTGGCCGTCGACCTCGGTCTGCGCCAGTTCCTCCTGGGCCTTCGCCAGGTCCTGCTGCATCTTCTGGGCCTGCTGGAGCAGCTGCTGCATGTTGGGCTGGCCACCACCGGGGATCACGTTCAGCTCCCATCACGTCCGGTCACGACGGTTTTGCCGTTCGGCACGAGCCTACGTGGTCCGGGCGGCCCTCGCTCCAGCACTCTTTCGAGTGATGCCACGGGATCCCTATACCTGATCAACGCCCTCTTCCGGGCGGAAAAGCGGCGGAACCCGGCTCTTCGCCACCCATTGGGCGGTAGGAAGGGTTCCGGCGCAGGGTTCCGGCGTATGAGTCCTCGCGGACGGCGAGCGGTACGGCGAGCAGTGGCGAGCAGTAGGGAGTGCCGGGTGGGTCAGCCGGAGATGCAGCCCGAGGGGCCGCCCCAGCACGGAGCGGGCGGTGGTGAAGGGGCGGCCGGGACGCGGCCGGGCGACCTGACCGGGCGGGCGTTTCCCCTCGGGGACTGGGCACTGCCCGCAGAGCGGCTGGACGAGCTGTACCGGTGGGTGGAGGGGGGTGCGCTGGACACGGCGGCCTGGTATCTCGCGGACCGGGTGTGGAAGCGGCGCGGTGCCGTGCTGCTGCGGTGCGGGGCCGCGGTGGGGGCGGCGGCCGGGGCGGCGCTGCCGCTGCTGGACCTGTCCGGGGCGGTGGGCGGGGTCGCGCCCTGGGGGTATCTGGCGCTGCTGTGGGCGGTGGCGTGCGTGGCGGGTGACCGGTATTTCGGGGTCACGGCCGGGTGGATGCGGAACGTGGCCACGGCTCAGGCGGTGCAGCGGCGGCTCCAGGCGCTCCAGTTCGACTGGGCGTCGGAGAGTGTGCGGGAGGTGCTGGGTCCCGCGGACGGGACGGCGAGCGAGGCGGCGGAGCGGTGCCTGCTGGTGCTGCGGCGGTTCTCGGAGGACGTGACGGAGCTGGTGCGGGCGGAGACGGCGGACTGGATGGTGTGCTTCCGCCCCGGGCCTGCACCGCTGGGGCCGCACTCGGCGGCGGCGGCCGACGGGCCCCGGCCGGACGGCGGAGGCACGGGTGCCACCGGCCGCTTCCCGGTCCCTCCGCAGAACGGCACCCGCCCGAACATGCCCCGCCAGCGCCCGCCGGAGCCGCGCTGACCCCGGGCGGCGGGATCACGTCCCCTCACTGGCGGGTGTAGACCAGGGCCTCGCCGGTGTCGTCGTTGGTGCGTTCCAGGCTGCCGTCCGGGAGCAGGGTGACCGTGGTGGACCCGCCCGGGGCGCAGTTGCTGGAGGGACCGGTCCTGACCTGGGACGGACCGAGCCGCAGCGGCCCGTCGGCGCTCGGCTCGGCGGTGAGGGCGGCGTCGAACACGCAGTGGTAGGTGCCGGTGTCCGTCGGGCCGTCCGCCACGAGGGTCATCACCGTGTCGCCGACCTCGCCCTGCGCGATGGTCAGCTTCCGCGGGTGCGTGCCGGAGGCGTTGTCGATGGCGGTCGTCCAGTCACCCACGTACCCGGTCGGGACGGTGCCCTCGTCGGCGGCCGGAGCGGTCGAACCGGCCGAGGGCGACCGGCCCGCCGTCGGATCGGAGGGTCCGGGCGAGACCGACCCCGGGTCCTGCGGTGCGCCGGTGGACTGCGCGGGCGTGGGGTCACCGCCCGCCCGGTCGTCGCCGTCGCCGCGCATCAGGGCGTAGACCGCGCCTCCCGCGCCCAGCGCGACGACCAGGGCGACGACGATCAGCAGCGCGGTGGAGCGGCCGGTCCGGGCCGGCTCGTGCGGGGGCCCGTACGGCGGTCCGTACGGGGCCGGGGGCCCTTGCGGCGGGGTGGGGCCGAGACCGCCGCCGTACGGGTGCTGGTATCCGGGCTGCGAGGCGTGCCATGCCGGGGCCGGGGCGTATCCGGGGTGGCCGTGGGCGGTGGGTGGGGGCGTCGGCGGGTGCTGGCCCGCGACCAGGGTGGGGAGGTGATTCAGCGGTGCGCCGTCGCCGCTGCCGGGCTCACGCGGCGGCGGCGGACCATCGGACCCCGGATCACCACCCGGGCCACCGGACCCCGCACCACCGGGCCACGCACCGTCCGACCCCGCACCAGCGGACCCCACACCACGGGAGCCCGCACCGCCAGGGCCCGCACCGCCAGGGCCCGAACCACCGGGACCCACACCGTCCGACCCCACGCCGGCTGGCCCCGCACCACCGGGCACCACGCCAGCGGATTCCGCCCCGGCGACTCCACCCGCAGCGGCAGACACCGCACCACCGGACCGCGCACCACCGGACCGCGCATCACCTGGCCCCGCACCGTCGGCCCCCGCACCACCGGGCCCCGCGCCGCCGGGCCCCACCACCGCACCACCGGACACCGCGCCGCCAGGCCCCACCACCGCACCACCGGACACCGCGCCACCAGGCCCCACCACCGCACCACCGGACACCGCGCCACCGGCCGACGCCGGGCGCCCCGCCGGGCTGGGGGTTTGCGGGTTCTCCGTGTCCAGCAGGCGGACCGCGTGGCGGCCCAGCTGGGCCACCAGGGCGCTGGGCAGCCACGGGTCGCGGGAGCGGCCGCCGGTGACCGTGTCCTGCGCGCCCGTGCGCTCCAGGACCTCGGCGAGGCCCGGCCGCGCGGCGGGGTCCTTCTTCAGGCAGTCGCGGACGAGGTCGGCGATGCCCTCGGGCACGCCCTCCAGGTCGGGCGCCTCCTGCGCGATGCGGAACATCAGGGCGTGCACACCGCTGTTCGCGGCGCCGAAGGGCAGCCGGCCCGTGGCGGCGTAGGCGAGGACCGAGCCGAGGCAGAAGACGTCGCACGCGGGCGTGACCCGGTCGCCCCGCACCTGCTCGGGCGCCATGAAGCCGGGCGAGCCGACGAGCGCGCCGGTGCGGGTGAGGCCGCCGTCGGCCACCGTCTCAAGGGCGCGGGCGATGCCGAAGTCGATGACGCGGGGGCCGTCGATGGTGACCAGGACGTTGGACGGCTTGAGGTCGCGGTGGATGATCCCGGCGGCGTGGATGTCCTGGAGCGCGTGCGCCAGACCGGCGCCCAGCGTGCGGACCGAGCGTTCCGGCAGCGCGCCGTGGTCGTGCCCGACGACCTGCTGGAGGCTGGGCCCCGCGACGTATCCGGTGGCCACCCACGGCACGGCGGCCTCGGTGTCGGCGTCCAGTACGGGCGCAGTCCAGTACCCGCCCACCCGGCGCGCGGACTCGACCTCCTGCCGGAACCGCTCGCGGAACTCCTCCAGCGCGGCGAGTTCCTCGCGCACCAGCTTCACGGCGACCGTGCGCCCGCGGTCCGAACGGGCCAGATAGACGTGGCCCATGCCGCCCGCGCCCAGCCTCCCCAGCAGCCGGTAGGCACCGATGTGCTGTGGGTCCCCGTCCCCCAGTTCCCGCATGCTGCGCCGCCTTCCCCCCGCACGTGTGCAACAGAGCGAGGATAGTGCGGGGGCGGGCGCGTGGAGGGCGGGCGTTGTCCACGGTTCCGTAACGGAGCGACCGCGCCGCGTCGGCAACGCGTCGACAACCTGTCGTGGAAAGCCGCCGAGCGCAGACAGGACGCCGATTCCGTTTCCGCATCGCGGACATCTACCCTCGGCCGCATGACCCCTCAGCCCTCCCCTCAGGCCGGCGCAGCCGTGAAGGCCGCGGACCGCGCGCACGTCTTCCACTCCTGGTCAGCACAAGAGCTGATCGACCCGCTCGCCGTCGCCGGCGCCGAGGGGTCCTACTTCTGGGACTACGAAGGCAAGCGCTACCTCGACTTCTCCAGCGGACTCGTCTACACCAACATCGGCTACCAGCACCCCAAGGTCGTCGCCGCGATCCAGGAGCAGGCGGCGAGGATGACGACGTTCGCGCCCGCGTTCGCCGTCGAGGCGCGCTCGGAGGCCGCCCGGCTCATCGCCGAGCGCACGCCCGGCGACCTGGACAAGATCTTCTTCACCAACGGCGGCGCCGACGCCGTCGAGCACGCCCTGCGCATGGCCCGGCTGCACACCGGCCGCCCCAAGGTGCTCTCCGCCTACCGCTCGTACCACGGCGGCACCCAGCAGGCGGTCAACGTCACCGGCGACCCGCGCCGCTGGGCCTCCGACAGCGGCACGGCCGGGGTGGTGCACTTCTGGGCGCCGTTCCTCTACCGCTCGCGCTTCTACGCCGAGACCGAGGAGCAGGAGTGCGCGCGGGCGCTGGAGCACCTGGAGACGACGATCGCCTTCGAGGGCCCGGGGACGGTCGCCGCGATCGTCCTGGAGACGATCCCCGGCACCGCGGGGATCATGATGCCGCCGGCCGGTTACCTGGCCGGGGTGCGCGAGATCTGCGACAAGTACGGCATCGTGTTCGTGCTCGACGAGGTCATGGCCGGATTCGGCCGGACCGGCACCTGGTTCGCCGCCGGACTGTACGACGTCGTACCCGACCTGATGACCTTCGCCAAGGGCGTGAACTCGGGCTACGTGCCGCTGGGCGGCGTCGCGATCTCCGCCGAGATCGCCGCGACCTTCGCCGAGCGCCCCTACCCCGGCGGACTGACCTACTCCGGGCACCCGCTGGCCTGCGCCGCCGCCGTCGCCACCATCAACGTCATGGCCGAGGAGGGCGTCGTCGAGCACGCCGCGCGGCTCGGTTCCCAGGTCGTCGAACCGGCGCTGCGGGAGCTGGCCGAGCGCCACCCGAGCGTGGGCGAGGTGCGCGGCACCGGCATGTTCTGGGCCCTGGAGCTGGTGAGGAACCGGGAGACCCGGGAACCGCTGGTGCCCTACAACGCGACCGGGCAGGCGGCCACGCCCATGTCCGCGTTCGCCGCCTCCGCCAAGGCGCACGGCCTGTGGCCGTTCGTGAACATGAACCGCACCCATGTGGTCCCGCCGTGCAACGTCTCCGAGGCGGAGCTGAAGGAGGGCCTGGCGGCCCTGGACAGGGCACTGTCCGTGGCGGACGAGTACACGGAGTAGGACCGGGACCGGCCGGGGCGGGGCAGGGGCCGGAGCGCGTAGGGTTGCGTGCTCGTACGCGGTAGACATGTGTACGAGCACGCCCCCGAGCGGCGCCCCCGGGCGACGCCCCGAACGCGACGAGGAGACGCCCGCCCATGCCCGGCCCCAGCGGTACCGGTGCCGTCACGCGCAGCACCCTGCGGCAGCAGATCGCCGACGCGCTCCGCGACGAGGTGCTGGCCGGGCGGCTCCAGCCGGGGCAGGAGTTCACGGTCAAGGAGATCGCCGAGCAGTACGGCGTCTCCGCGACCCCGGTGCGCGAGGCCCTGGTCGACCTGTCCGCGCAGGGGCTCCTGGACGCCGACCACCACCGCGGCTTCCGCGTCCACGAGTACTCGGTCGACGACTTCCGCGGCATGATCGAGGCGCGCAGCCTGGTGACCGACGGGATGTTCCTCTCCCTCGCCGCGGACCTGCCGGGCGGACCCGACCCGGCCGACCCGCGCATCGCCGCCGCCCTCGCCGGGGTCCGCCGCCGCGGCGAGGAGGCCCAGCGCGCGGCCGCCGCCGGGGACCTGACCGTCCTGATCGGCTACGACCTGCGCTACTGGCGCGAGCTGGCCACCCTCTTCGGCAACCCCTACCTCTGCGACTTCCTGCACCGGCTGCGCGTGCAGAGCTGGGTGTGCACCGTGCAGCACCTGCGCCGGCTCAGCGAACTGCGCGGCGCGCTGTGGTGCGGGCACACCGAACTGGTCGACGCCCTGGCCCGGCGCGACGTCCCGGGCGCGCGTGCCCTCGTCGACGCCTACAACGCCCACTCGCTGGCCCTCATCGAGGGGCTCGCCGCCGGATGACCAACGCCGGACGTGTCGTGGCCCGGCCCCAGATGGGTATGGGACCTGCACGCAGGCGCGCACCTGCGCCCACCGACTACGCTGCCGTGACCACCGTGCTGTGTGAGGAGCCCTCTTTTGGCCTGTGACCTGTGGCTGGTACCGCTCGTCGACGTCTTGTGCCACACGCCGGACAACCCGTTCGCCGAGGAACTCGCGCAGTACGACAAGGTGCTGGCCGAGGCGGGGCTGCCGCCGGTGCCGGTGTACCAGTACATGCCGGGTCTGTCCGGCGAGGTCGCCCCGGTGGCCGGTTTCGACTACGACGCGCTGCACTTCCTGCGCCGGGCACACCTCCTCCAGGTGTGCGGCCTCCCGGTGACGCCGGTGGACGAACTGGGCGGTGACTACGAGCAGTTGCTGGAGATGTTCGAGTCGACGGCGCAGCAGTCCCACCTGGTCTGGCACTACGACCACGCGGGCGCCTACGTCCCGGTCGACTTCCCGCACCCGCTCTCCAGTGACGAACTCCTGGCGGGCGGCGGCCCCTTGGGCTCCTCGCACACCCTGCTGCGGGAGCTGGAGGCCGTCGCCCCGGCCCTCGGCATCGACCCGGCCAACCCCCCGGCCCCGCCGCGTCCGCCGTCGGCCCCGACGGAGCTGGAGGAGCCGGCGGTGCCCGCGCCGTACGACTCCAGTCCGTTCGCCCGGGAGCGCCATGTGTGGCTGGGGCTGCACGCGGCGGCCACCCGGAGCCTGGCCCAGGGGTCGATGATCGTCTTCAGCTGACCGGCGCCGGTCAGCCGAGCTGGGACAGGCCCTTGCGCAGATCGTCCGCGTTCATGATCGGGGAGACCTCGACCTCGGCGTTCAGCTCGGTGAAGAACGGCTCACCGGTGGGCGGCAGTTCGGAGCTGTCCTGCATGTCGAAGACCATCAGCGCCGTCCGCCGGCCGCCGAGGGGGCCGAAGTAGGCGGCCTCCGGCTTGAGGTGGTCGAGGGTGCGGCTGATCAGCTCGGGCAGCTTCCCGCTGCGGATCGCCTCGTTCGCCTTGTCCGTGTCCAGCGTCGCCTTGAGCAGCACGCGCATCGCACTCACCTTCTCCTGTCGACGCGCCGTGTACCCCTTCAGCCTATGCCCGTGATGTCCAGTTCGTTCAGGCGAGCCGGTTCCGCGATCACGTCGATGCCGGTGATGCGGCCGTCCGCGGCGAAGTCGAACCGGAGCACGACGCGCAGCCTGCCGTTCTCGGCCATCGCCAGGCCCGCCCGGCCGTCCACGAGGACGACGGCGGTGGCCCTGGCCCGGCCCATCGAGGCCATCGCGCCCCTGGCCACCTGCTCCACACCGCTGACGGCGAAGGGCTCGGGCGTCGGGACGACCGCCGCGTCGGCGTGCAGCACGACGTCCGGGTGGAGCAGGGCCACCAGCGCGTCGAAGTCGCCGCCGCGGGTGGCCGCCAGGTAGGCGTCGACCGCGCGGCGCCTGCGCGGCGGATCGGCGTCGGGCGCGGGGACGCCCCGGACCCGGCGGCGGGCGCGGCTGGCCAGCTGGCGGGTGGCGGCGGGGGTCTTGTCGAGCATCGCGGCGATGTCGTCGAAGGGCACGTCGAACATGTCGTGCAGCACGAACGCGAGCCGCTCGGCGGGGCCGAGGGTGTCCAGGACGATCAGCAGCGCGATGCCGACCTCGTCGGCGAGCTGCACCTCCTCGGCCGGGTCCGCGGCGGTGCCGGTCACGGCCGGCTGCCTGCGGATCCCGTCGTCCAGCGGATCCTCGCGGCGGGTGTCCCGGGCGCGGAGCAGGTTGAGGCAGACCCGGGCCACGACCGTGGTGAGCCAGCCCGAGGGATTGTCCACCTCGGAGGTGTCCGCCCGGTCGGCCCGCAGCCAGGCCTCCTGGAGCGCGTCGTCCGCCTCACTGAGCGAACCGAGGATCCGGTACGCGACCGCCCGCAGCCGGGGCCGGTCCCGCTCGAACTGCCGGGCCATGTCATCGCGTCGTCCGGGCACCCTACGGCTTCCTTCCGCGTCCACCGGCCCTGGAGGGCGGGCCCCCAAGTCAACCATCCGGCCCACGCGTCCCGGCAAGGGCCTCTCACCGGATCAGCGTGATCCCCGGCGGCCACAGCACCCCGTCGGCCAGCAGCAGCGCCGGTCCCAGGTGGACGGGGCACACCCGCAGCGGCGGACGCAGGTGCCGGGCGACCTCGAAGCGCGCCGGGTCCCCGCACTCACCGGGCCCGGCCCCGCCGCCGTACGGCCCCCGGCAGGAAGCGGCGTAGCGGTCGGTCATGCCCCGATCCGACACCACGGAGCACGCCGCCGCCCGGCGGAGGGGGCCGAACGAAGGGCTACAGGGCGGTGGCGGCGTCGTCGAGGCCGATGCACTTGCGCTGCTGCGGGAGCCACTTCACGGCCGGGTCCAGCGTGGCGAGGATGCCGCCCACCTCCTCGCGCGGACCGGAGTACGTGAACTCCACGGCCGGTGAGCGGCCGTAGGTCCGCAGGACGCTCACGCCGTCGCGCTTGAGCCGTGCCTCGTCCAGGACCCAGTCGACGCCGTCCGCGGTGACGCAGAGGTTGACGTTGGGCTGCAGCTCCTCGGCGCCGCAGCGGAACACCGCCTTCTGGCCGCCCCAGGAGGCGACCCCGTCCCCGAGGGCCCAGTCGCGCGAGGCGCCGGGTATGTCGTCCGGGAGGCGGGAGACGACCTTGTCGCACTTGGGGTCGTCGGCGTGCGGCGCGGCGGAGACCCGGTGGCCGTCGACGTAGAAGAGGCCGCCGGTCACGGCGACGACCGCCACGGTCAGCCAGATCCACGTCCGGGTGGTGGGCTTCCGCATGTTCGCTCGCTCCGTGCTGTCCGTCGCTGTACGTCCGCCGGAAGGCTGTGCGGCTCCGCGGCTGCGGCCAGCGTATCCGCCGTCCGGACGGCGACGGCCGGGGCCCCGTGCGGGGTCCCGGCCGTCGGAGAGCGTGCGCGGTGCGCGGGCGGCTCCTACAGGAACGAGTTGATCTCGATCGTCTCGTCCCGGCCCGGGCCGACGCCGATCGCGGAGATCGGGGCGCCGGACATCTCCTCCAGGGCCTTGACGTACGCCTGGGCGTTCTTCGGCAGGTCGGAGAAGGACTTCGCCTTGGTGATGTCCTCGCTCCAGCCGGGCAGCGTCTCGTAGACCGGCTTCGCGTGGTGGAAGTCGGACTGCGAGTACGGCAGCTCCTCGACGCGCTTGCCGTCGATCTCGTAGGCCACGCAGACCGGGATCTGCTCCCAGCCGGTGAGGACGTCGAGCTTGGTGAGGAAGAAGTCGGTGAGGCCGTTGACGCGGGTGGCGTAGCGGGCGATCACCGCGTCGAACCAGCCGCAGCGCCGGTCGCGGCCGGTGGTGACACCGCGCTCGCCGCCGATGCGGCGCAGGGCCTCGCCGTCCTCGTCGAACAGCTCGGTCGGGAAGGGTCCTGCGCCGACGCGGGTCGTGTACGCCTTGAGGATGCCGATGACCCGGCTGATCTTCGTCGGACCCACGCCGGCGCCGGTGCAGGCGCCGCCCGCGGTCGGGTTCGACGAGGTGACGAAGGGATACGTGCCGTGGTCGATGTCCAGGAGCGTGCCCTGGCCGCCCTCGAAGAGGACCACCTTGTCGTCGTCGAGGGCCTGGTTGAGGACCAGGACGGTGTCGGCGACGTACGGCGCGAGCTTGTCCGCGTAGCCCAGCAGCTCCTCGACGACCTGGCCGGTGGCGATGGCGCGGCGGTTGTAGAGCTTGGTGAGCATCTGGTTCTTGACGTCGAGCGCCGCCTCGACCTTCTGGGTGAGGATCGACTCGTCGTAGAGGTCCTGGACCCGGATGCCCACGCGGTTGATCTTGTCGGCGTAGGTCGGGCCGATGCCGCGCCCGGTGGTGCCGATCTTGCGCTTGCCGAGGAAGCGTTCCGTCACCTTGTCGACGGTGACGTTGTACGGCGTGATGATGTGAGCGTTGCCGCTGATCAGGAGCTTGGACGTGTCGACGCCGCGCTCGTTCAGCCCGCTCAGCTCGGAGAACAGGACCGACGGGTCGACGACGACGCCGTTACCGATGACCGGCGTGCAGCCGGGGGAGAGAATCCCGGAAGGGAGCAGGTGGAGGGCGTACTTCTGGTCGCCCACGACTACCGTGTGGCCGGCGTTGTTGCCGCCCTGGTAGCGCACCACATAGTCGACGGAGCCACCGAGCAGGTCCGTCGCCTTTCCCTTGCCTTCGTCACCCCACTGAGCACCGAGCAGCACAAGTGCGGGCACGCGCGTACACCCCTTCCGGGCGGGGCATGTCCATGGTCGAGGGCGTATGCGGTGGGTTTCCGCCACGTACACCGCGACCGTCGTTGGCCGCCAACCGTCGGACCGGGTGCCCCGGAATAGACGAAGCCCCTGGCGCAACAGCGCAAGGGGCTCTTGCACAAAGATGCTACCCGAGGAAGCGAGGCATGGCCGAGGTGGCGACTTCCGCGAGCTCTTCCGCGAACCCTTCCGCGAGGTCCGATCAGCTTCTGGTGGTCGTCGATCCGGCCGCCCGACGGCTGGACGGGGAGTCGGTCAGAATCGCGAAGGACGTGCTCAGCGCGGGCGCGGCGCATACGAAGGTGTGTCTGCCGGACGGCCCGGAGGAGTTCGCGCGGGCGCTCGGGCGGCGCGGTTCGCGGCGCCCGGTGGTGATCGGTGACGACGGCGCGCTGCTGCGGACCGTGGCCCTGCTGCACCGGCGGCGGGAGCTGGCGGGCTGTGCGCTGTCCGTGGTGCCGGTGGGGTCGGCGCTCGGCCTCGCCCGGTCCCTGGGGCTGCCGACGGGGGCGGTGGCGGCGGCGCGGGCCGTGCTCGACGGGGTGGAACGGCGCCTGGACCTGCTCGTCGACGACAGCGACGGGGTGGTGTTGGGGGCGGTGGGGATCCCGCCCGCTCCCGTGCCGGTACCGGTGCGGGAGGACACGGGGACGGAGGGCGGCGCGGGCCCGGAGCCGGCGCCGGGCGGGCCGGGGCCGGTCCGCCCCTGGCTGCGGACCTGTCAGTCGCTGGTCCGGACGCTGGCAACCTCGCGTCCGGCCCGGACCGCCCTCGCGCCGGGAGCGGCCGGTCCGGCCCGGCTGCGGCTGGAGGTCGACGGGGTGACGCTGGTGGACCTGGACCAGCCCGTGGAGGCGGTGACGGTGATGCCGGGCGCCGGAGGAGTGGCCCTGGTGGAGGTGAGGCCCCTGTCGGTGGGCGCGCAGGCGGCGCCGCTGACGGCGAGCGGGCGGACGGTGACCGTGTCGGGGGCGCACTTCCGCTACCGCGCCGACGCGGTGGTGTGCGGGCCGGTGGGGACGCGGACGTGGGTGGCGCGCGAGGGGGCGTGGGGGCTGACGCTGCCGGCGGGGTAGGCGTCGGCGTCGGTGGTTCAGCCCTGGCCGAACCGCTCCTCCCGGTGCACGCGCCAGCGTTCCATCATGGCCGCGATCTCCCCGTCGACGAACTCGAAGAAGGCCAGCGTCTCGGCCATGCGGCGGCCCGCGGGGGTGTCGGCGCCGAGGCTGGCGACGCCCTCGCTCAGCGCGCTCTCCCAGCGCTTGAGGACGGTCTCGCGGTTGGTGAGCGCCTCGTACCACTGGTTGCTGTGCACCCGGTAGCGCTCCCGGCGCGAGCCGGGCTGCCGCTCGCGGGAGACCATGTGCTGCTGCGAGAGGTAGCGCACGGCGCCGGAGACGGCGGCCGGGCTGACCTGGAGGGTCTCGCCGAGTTCCGCGGAGGTCAGCGAACCCGAGTCGGAGGCCAGCAGCGCGGCGAAGACCCGGGCCGGCATCCGCTGCATCCCGGCCTCGACCAGCTGGGCCGCGAAACCCTCCACGAACTTCGACACCGCCTCCGGGTCGCGCCCGGGTCCCGCCGTCTCCGCCGCCGCCCCGGCGGCTCCCGCTGGTTCCTTCGTCATCCGTCGATCATCTCTCACCCCGCTCATCATCCTGATGGTTTCTTAACTTCACAAGTTTCTGAAAGAAGCGTACTTTCCACATCATGACGAAGGCAATCAGCGTCTCCGGACTCCACAAGTCGTTCGGCCGCACGCATGCCCTGGACGGGCTCGACCTGGAGGTCGAGACCGGCGAGGTCCACGGGTTCCTGGGCCCCAACGGGGCCGGCAAGTCCACCACCATCCGCGTCCTGCTCGGCCTGCTGCGCGCCGACTCCGGCGCCGCGCAGGTCCTCGGCCGCGACCCGTGGGCGGACGCGGTGGAGGCGCACCGGCGGATCGCGTACGTCCCCGGAGACGTGACGCTGTGGCGCAACCTCTCCGGCGGCGAGGTCATCGACCTCTACGGCCGGCTGCGCGGCGGACTGGACACCCGGCGGCGCGCGGAGCTGGTCGAACGGTTCGAACTCGACCCGACCAAGAAGGGCCGCACGTACTCCAAGGGCAACCGGCAGAAGGTGGCCCTGGTGGCCGCGTTCGCCTCGGACGTCGACCTGCTGATCCTCGACGAACCCACCTCCGGCCTCGACCCGCTGATGGAGGAGGTCTTCCAGCAGTGCGTGGAGGAGGAGCGCGAGCGCGGCCGGACGGTGCTGCTCTCCTCCCACATCCTCAGCGAGGTCGAGGAGCTGTGCGACCGGGTCAGCATCATCCGCAAGGGGCGGACCGTCGAGAGCGGCTCGCTCGCCGACCTGCGCCACCTGACCCGGACCAGCGTCACCGCCGAACTCGCGGGCGCCCCGAACGGCCTCGCCCACCTGCCCGGCGTCCACGACCTCGACGTCCAGGGCCACCGGGTCCGGCTCCAGGTCGACACCGACAAGCTGGACGCCGTCCTCAGGTCGCTGAGCGAGACGGGGGTGCGGTCGCTGACGTCGACGCCGCCGACGCTGGAGGAGCTGTTCCTGCGGCACTACCAGACCGGGGACGCGGAGACCGGGACGGCGGTGACGGCACGATGACCACCACCGCCGACGCCACCGCCACGGCCTTCGCGGCCAGGCCCGGCGGCGCGCGCCGACTGGCCGGCACCGGCACGCTGCTGCGCTTCGCCCTGCGCCGCGACCGCGTGCTGATCCCCGTCTGGGTCGCCGTGAACGCGCTCATGGTGCTGTCGATGCCGGGCACCATCAAGGGCCTGTACGGCACCGCCGCCGAACGCGCCGACCTGATGCGGCAGATGGAGACCAACTCATCGCTGCGCGCGCTGGTCGGCCCCGTCTTCGACGACGGTCTCGGCGCGCTCACCGCCTGGCGCGTCGGCCTGTACGCCGGTGCGCTCGCCGCCGTGACGAGCCTGCTGATCGTCGTACGGCACACCCGGGACGAGGAGGAGAGCGGACGGCAGGAGGTCGTCGCCTCCGGGATGGTCGGCCGCCGGGCCCCGCTGACGGCGGCGCTGCTGGCGGCGGCGGTCGCCAACGCCGTCCTGGCCCTGCTGATCGCCGTCGGACTGGCCGGGCAGGGGGCGGCCGGCGCACTGGCCCTCGGACTCGGGGTCGCGGCCGTCGGGATGCTCTTCGCGACCATGGCGGCGATCGTCGCCCAGCTCACCGAGAGCGCGCGGCTGGCCCGGGGGCTGACGGCGGCGGTGCTGGGCGGGGCCTTCGTGCTGCGGGCGGCGGGCGACTCGGCGACGGACGACGGCTCCTCGGTCCTGACCTGGGTGTCGCCGCTGGGCTGGCTGGAGAACGTGCGGGCCTTCGCCGGTGAACGCTGGTGGGTACTCGTGCTGATCGCGGGCGCGACGGTGGCGCAGGGGGCGGTGGCCTACGCCCTGGCCGGGCGCCGGGACCTCGGCATGAGCTTCCTGCCGACCCGGCCGGGACCGGCCGCCGGACGCCTGCGGACGTCCGGTGCGCTGGCCTGGCGCCTCCAGCGCGGCAGCGTCCTCGGCTGGAGCATCGGCTTCTTCCTCGCCGGCGTCGTCTACGGCGGGATGACGGAGGGCGCGGCCGATCTGGTCGGGGACAACGAGCAGGCACGCGGGATCATCGAGCGGATGGGCGGACAGGCCGGACTCACCGACGCGTTCGTCTCGGCGATGATCGGGATGCTCGGGCTGATCGCCGCGCTGTACGTCGTGGCGTCGGTACTGCGGCTCAGCGGCGAGGAGACCTCCGGGCGGGCGGAACCGGTGCTCGCGGGCGCGGTGGGCCGACTGCGGTGGGCCGCGGGCCATCTGGTGATCGCCTTCGGCGGTGCGGCGCTCATCATGCTGCTCGCCGGGCTCGGTTTCGCGGCCGGGTACGGGCGGGACCTCGGGCCGATCCTGGGCGCGTGTCTGGTGCAGTTGCCGGCGGTGTGGGTGATCGGCGGGGCGGCGGTGCTGCTGCACGGGCTGCTGCCCCGGGCGGCGGTGGCCGCGTGGGCCGTCGCGGGCGCGGTGCTGTTGCTCGGGTGGGTCGGACCGGCGCTGGACGTGCCGCGGTCCGTCCTGGACGCGTCCCCGTACGGGCACCTGCCGAAGCTGCCCGGCGGGGGGATGAGCTGGCCCCCGGTTCTGGTGCTGGTCCTGATCGCGGCGGTGCTGGCCGGGGCGGGGCTGGCGGGACTGCGGCGGCGGGACCTGACGGCCTGAGGTGAAACCGGCCGTGCGGGCGATTGCGTCAGGGCAGGTATGAGTCGGGACGCGGTGACGGGTGGTGGCTGTGCGGTCTCGTTGGCCGGGGCCGTGGGTGCGGTGGTGGTCTGGTGGCAGACCGCCCGGACCCAGCGGCACCTGGGCAACGAGTTCGAGAACAACGGGCAGGACTTCGGCGCCGTGCTCACCGAGCTGCCGTTGGTCTTCCTCGCCGGGGCCGTCGTGCCCGCCGTGGTCTACGGGCTCGGCGCCTGGCTGCTGGGGCGGCGACGGCGCCCGGAGACGACGGGATCGCCGGAGCCGTCGGGCGGCTCGGAGCCGTCGAGGGGCTCGGCGTCCTCGGGGTCCTCAGAGTTCCACGCGTAGTCCCGTCAGCCCGCGCATCACGAAGTTCGGCCTGCGTTCCGGTTCCGCCGCCAGGCGCAGGCGGGGGGCCCGCTCCAGCAGGGACGTCATGGACGCCGCCAGCTCGATGCGGGCCAGCGGTGCGCCGATGCAGTAGTGGATCCCGGCGCTGAAGGAGATGTGCGGGTTGTCCCGGCGGGCGAGGTCGAGGCGGTCCGGGTCGGTGAAGACCGCCGGGTCGTGGTTGGCCGAGCCGAACAGCATCGCCACCTCCGCGCCGCGCGGGAGGGTCGTCCCGTCGATCTCGATCTCGTCGAGGACCCAGCGTTCGAAGAGCTGGAGCGGGGTGTCGTAGCGCATCAGCTCCTCCACGGCGGACGGGACCAGGGAGTGGTCGGCGCGCAGGGCCGCCAGTTGGTCCGGGTGGCGGAAGAGCGCCAGCCAGCCGTTGGTGGTCGCGTTCACCGTGGCCTCGTGACCGGCGTTCAGGAGCAGGACGCAGGTCGAGATCATCTCCTGCTCGGTGAGGCGGTCGTCGTCCTCGTCGTGGGCCGCGATCAGACCGGAGATCAGGTCGTCGCCGGGCTCCTTGCGGCGGGCGGCGATCAGTGCGCGCAGATAGTCCGAGAAGTCGAGCGAGGCGCGGACCGCCCTCGCCGCCGTCTCCTCGGACGGGTTCAGCTCGTACATCCCGCAGATGTCCGCCGACCAGGGGCGCAGCGGGGCCCGGTCGGACTCCGGGATGCCGAGCATCTCGGCGATCACGGCGACCGGCAGCGGCTCGGCCACGTCCGTGAGCAGGTCGCCGCCGCCCGCCACGACCAGCCGGGACACCAGCTCGTCCGCCAGCCCGTGCACGTACGGCTTCAGCCGCTCCACCGTGCGCGGCGTGAACGCCTTCGACACCAGGCGCCGGATACGGGTGTGGTCCGGCGGCTCCAGGTCGAGCATGCCGTGGTCGTTGAGCGTGTGGAAGGGCTCCTGCTCCGGCGGGGGCGGAGTGCGGCCGAAGTCCTCGTGCGTGAAACGGTGCCGGTAGGTCCGGCCGAGCCGGCGGTCGCGCAGCAGCGCCGAGACGTCCGCGTGGTGCGGGACCAGCCACTGGTCGCTCGGCTCGTAGTAGAGCACGCGCCCCCGGGCCCGCAGCTCGGCGAAGGCGGGGTACGGGTCGTCGACGAAGGCGGGGTCCCACGGGTCGAACGCCAGGGCGGGTTCTTCGGATGCAGCCGTCATGGACGGACGATAGGAAACGACGGGCGTCCGCGGAAGGGGCCGGGCCCCGCCGAAGGCGTACCGAACGCCGGGTTCCGGGCGCCGGGCCCTGCCCTCGGACCTAACCCGGGGTCACCAGGCGGGCCTCGTAGGCGAAGACCGCCGCCTGGGTGCGGTCGCGCAGGCCCAGCTTCACCAGGATCCGACTGACATGGGTCTTGATCGTCGACTCGGCGACCACCAGGCGCTCGGCGATCTCCGAGTTGGACAGGCCCTGCGCGATCAGGACCAGGACCTCCGTCTCGCGTTCGGTCAGGTCGCCGTAGGCCGCCTGGGCCGAGGGCATCAGGCGCGGGGCGTCGGAGAGCTTGGAGAACTCGGTGATCAGGCGCCTGGTGACCGAGGGCGCGAGGAGGGCCTCGCCGGACGCCACCACCCGGACGCCGTCCGCGAGCTGGCGGGCCGAGGCGTCCTTGAGGAGGAAGCCGGACGCGCCCGCCCGCAGCGCCTGGTAGACGTACTCGTCCAGGTCGAAGGTGGTGAGGACCAGCACCTTCGAGGTGCCGTCCGCCGCCACGATCTCCCGGGTCGCCTCGATGCCGTTCAGCTCGGGCATGCGGATGTCCATCAGGACGACGTCCGGGGCCAGCTCGCGGACCTTCGCCACCGCCTCCCGGCCGTTGACCGCCTCGCCGGCCACCTCGATGTCCGGCATCGCGTTCAGCAGGACCGAGAAGCCCTCGCGCACCATCATCTGGTCGTCGGCGATCAGTACGCGGATCGTCATGCTTCACCCTCGGTCCGCACGGTGACCGGCAGGAACACCGCCACCTCGTACCCGCCGTCGTCCGTCGGCCCCGCCGTCATCTCGCCGTTCAGCATCGAGACGCGCTCGCGCATGCCGGTGATGCCGTGTCCGGCGCCGGGCGACGGCTTGACCAGGGTGTTCGGTGGGACGGCGGTGTTGACCACGCGCAGCCCCAGGCCGCCCAGGACGTAGGAGACCTCGACGCGGGCCGTCGCGCCGGGCGCGTGGCGCAGGCTGTTGCTCAGCGCCTCCTGCACGATCCGGTACGCCGACAGCTCCACCCCGGGCGGCAGCTCGCGCACCGCGCCGGTCACCGCCTTGTCCACGGCCAGGCCCGCCTCGCGCACGTTGGCGAGCAGGGCGTCCAGATCGGCGAGCGTCGGCTGCGGGGCGTCCGGGGCCTCGTAGTCCTCGGCGCGGACGACTCCCAGGACGCGGCGCAGCTCGGTGAGGGCCGCCACCGCGTTCTCCCGGATGGTGGCGAAGGCCCGCTCCAGCTCCTCCGGCGGATTCTCCACCCGGTAGGGCGCGGCCTCCGCCTGGATCGCCACCACCGACATGTGGTGCGCGACCACGTCGTGCAGCTCGCGGGCGATGGTGGTGCGCTCCTCCAGCAGGGTCCGCCGGGACCGCTCGTGCGCGGTGACCGTCTGCTGGGCGGTCACCTCCTTGCGGGCGGTCTGGCGTATGTGCCAGAGACAGACCACGAGCAGGGCGAACGCGGACGTCACCATCATGGGTCCGCTGTTCGTGTAGTAGTACGACCCGCCGAAAAAGGCGTCCGCGAGGAAGGCGTACACACACGTCAGGACCCACATCCAGACAGCGGTGCGGGGGCGGGTGCGCAGGGCCACGATGATCAGCACCGCAAGGTGGCAGATGAAGGCGCCAGGCATCCAGGGCCAGTCCCACCCGGCGCCGTTGATCAGTGCGACCAGCGGCGTCACCGCGAAGGACAGCCAGAACGCGCCGATCGGCCGCAAGAGGGTGAGGAGCACCGGGAGGGCGCACAGGATGCCGGTCAGCAGGGCCGGCACGTCACCGCCGGGCAGGTCGCCCGACACCGCACCGACGACGAAGGCGATGAACGCGACCGCCCCCACCACCGCATGCGGGAGGTACTGCGCGTCCGACCGCAGCCGGCCGGGCAGCCGGCGGACGAACGGACCGTCCGTCTGCCGGGGCGGCAGGCGATGGTAGGCGAAAGGGTCGTGGAACAGGTCCTGGCGCAGTCCCCGCAGGGAGGTCCGGGCCAGCCGGTACTCCTGGCTGCGGATCCCGCCCTCGTGCTGCTGGTGAGTCGTCTCGGTCACGCTCACACGGTAGGCCGACCGGGAGTGACCGGTCGTCCCCGTGGAGAGGGGTTCTCGGGCATCCGTCTCAAGTACTACGGGGGTACTGCGCGTCGCTCCTCAGTAGCCCGCGGGGCGCACCAGCCCCGACTCGTACGCGAACACCGCCGCCTGTGTGCGGTCCCTGAGGCCCAACTTGACCAGGATCCTGCCCACATGGGTCTTCACCGTCTGCTCGGCGACCACCAGACGCCCGGCGATCTCCGCGTTCGACAGGCCCTGCGCGATGAGGGCGAGCACCTCCGTCTCCCGCTCGGTCAGCTCGCCGACGCGGGCCTTGAGCGGGGCGCGCGGGCGGTCGTCCAGCCGGGAGAACTCCGTGATCAGCCGTCGCGTGATCCCCGGCGCGAGCAGGGCGTCGCCGGCGGCCACCACCCGGACCGCCTCGGCGAGCTGGTCGGCGGACGCGTCCTTCAGCAGGAACCCGGAGGCCCCCGCCCGCAGTGCCTCGTACACGTACTCGTCGAGGTCGAAGGTGGTCAGCACCAGCACCCTGATCTCCGGGGCCGCCCCGGTGATGCGCCGAGTGGCCTCGATACCGCCCAGCTCGGGCATCCGGATGTCCATCAGGACGACCTCCGGGTGAAGCTCGGCGACCTTGGCCACCGCGTCCAGGCCGTCGACCGCCTGCCCGATCACCTCGATGTCGGGCTGGGTGTTGAGCAGCACGGTGAAACCCTGCCGGACCATCTGCTGGTCGTCGGCGATCAGCACGCGGATCACGCGGCCGTTGCTGCTGGTCGTCATGGAGTGTCGTCCTCGGTGGATGGGTCGGGGGTGGTTTCGGGGGAAGGGTCGGGAGCGGGCCCGGTGGAGGGGTCGGTGGGCAGGTCGGGGCCGTCGGCCGGCAGGAACGCCGCCACCTGGTAGCCGCCGTCCGGCATCGGGTGCGCCGTCAGCGTGCCGTCGAGCATCGCCACCCGCTCCCGCATGCCGAGCAGCCCGTGCCCGGCCCCCTGCGACGGCGCCGGCGCGCGCGTCGGCCGGGTGTTGGAGACCACCACACGCAGCCCGATCGGAAGGTGCGTGAGGTGGACCCGGGCACTCGCGCCCGGCGCGTGCCGCAGCACGTTGCTGAGCGCCTCCTGCACGATCCGGTACGCCGACAGCTCCACGCCGGGCGGCAGCGGTCTGCGCGTCCCGCCCGTCTCGGTGGTGACGGTCAGTCCGGTGGCCCGGGTGTTCTCCACCAGCGCGTCGAGCCGGTCGAGGGTGGGCTGCGGGGCGTGCGGGACGGTGCCGTCACCGCCCTCGACGGCCTCCGGCGCGTCCGGGTGCTCGGAGCGCAGCACGCCCAGGACGCGGCGCAGCTCGGTGAGCGCCTCCAGCGCGTTCTGCCGGATGCCGGCGAGGTTCTCCTTCAGCTCGTCCGGCGGGTCCTTGACGAGGAGGGGCGCGACCTGGGCCTGGATGGAGATCACCGACATGTGGTGCGCGACCACGTCGTGCAGCTCGCGCGCGATGCGGCCGCGCTCCTCCAGCAGCGTGCGCCGGGCCCGCTCCTCGGCGGTGAGGGAGGTCTGCTGGGCCAGTTCCGAGCGCGCCTCGCGGCGGCCCCGCAGGGCGATGCCGAGGACGACGACGACCGTGAACAGGATGACGGCGAGCTGACCGGTCGGCTGGTAGTTCGGGGCACCCACCATGCCCTGGACGGCGTAGGTGGGGAGCGCGGTGAGGATCAACGCTTCCACGGACACCCGGGTGCGCACCCGCAGGGCGAGCAGCAGCATCACGAACAGGTGCCCGATGAGCCCGGCGGCCGTCCAGGGCCACGTGAACTCGTCACCGCCCGGGACCATCTGGGCCCGCACGGCGAAGGCCCCGACCAGCATGCCCGCCATCGACAGCCACCACGCCGCGACCGGCCGCCACAGCGCGAGCACCATCGCCCCGGCCTGGGCGACACCGATGAGGAAGGCGAAGCCCGGTTCGACCCCGCCGTTGTCCCCGAGCTGGGCGGCGTCACCGAGCAGGACTCCGAAGGCGGCCAGACACACGATCCCGTGCGGGAACCAGCGCAGCCACACCGACGGCGGCAGCGGATCGGCCCGCCAGGTCCACAGGTCCTCGTGGAGCACGCGCAGCACGCGCTCGGCCCGGGCCCGGAACCAGATCCGCAGCCGCTTCCCCCATCGCCTCACGGGCTCCACCCTAGACATGGCGTGCACCCGCCGTGGTCGCGCGGCGCCGCGGGCGGTGCGCCCGCACGACCCGGGAGCGTCGCCGTCCTCGGCCGCGCTGCTCGCAGGAGCGGAACGTGGCCCAGCAGCCCGCCAGGACCAGCGCGAACACCGGAAGCCAGGCGAGCCGGGCCGCGACCCAGTCCAGGCCGTCGGGGGCCGTGTGCAGGCCGGGCAGACGGCCCGCGAGGAGACCGGTGGCCGTGGTCGCCATCAGCGCCGTCTGGTGCCAGAGGAAGATCGTCATCGCGGAGAGGTTGACCAGCGCGACCCCTGCCCAGGCCATCGGACGCCGCATCGCACCGCGCAGCCGCTCGCGCAGCAGCAGGGCGAGCCCGCACTGGGCCAGGCCGAAGGTGACGGCGGCCAGGGTCGGCGGGTTGAGGTTCGACACCGACGCGCCCGGGACACCGACCATCGACGCCGGGTAGACCGCCCAGGCGACGAGCGCCGCGGTCGCCGCCGTGCCGCCGATCAGCAGGAACCAGCCGGATCGGCGCCGGTCCAGTTCACCGCGGGTCCAGGCGGCGCCCAGGGTGTAGGGAACCAGCCAGCCGGCGGCGAGGTTGACCCAGCCGAGCCAGGCCGGGGCGCCGAACCCGAAGCGCAGCAGGTCTGTGTGGAGAACGACGACCAGCGGCCACAGCGGATGCAGACGGGTCAGCAACGGCGTCGCCGCGGTCAGCGCGGCGAAGACCAGCAGGAACCACATCGGGGACAACGCCAGCTTCACCAGCGTGTGGACGGTCACGAAGTCCGCGCCCGTCAGGAGCAGCAGCGCCGCCGTCACCGCCCACAGCCCGAGGACGGCCAGGACCGGCCGGAAGAGCCGGGACAGCCGGGCGGTCAGCCAGCGGCCGTAGGACTCGCCGCGGGCCCGGGCCGACGCGTAGCCACGCGTGGCGACATGACCGCCGACCAGGAAGAACACGGCGAGGGTCTGGAAGGCCCAGGAGACCGGGGCGAACCAGGGCATGTCCTGGAGCGGGCTGGCCGCGTGCAGGCTGCTGCCGTCGGCGACCAGCGCCGTCACCAGCCAGTGCCCGAGGACCACCCCGAGGATGGCGAAGGCGCGCAGGGCGTCCACGGCCCGGTCCCGGTTCTCGGGTGTGGCCGAGTCGACGCGGTCGGCGGCCGCGCGCAGGGTGCCGCGCGGGTGTGCCGGGGTCGGGTCAGCCATGGGTCACCTCCGTGGTCTCGCCCAGGGCGATCCGGGCCAGGTTCGTCAGGGAGAGGGAGCCGGGGTCGAAGTAGTCGCTGTGGCCGCCCTCGCCGGCGTCGAAGACCCGGGCGCCGAAGTCCGGGGAGACCGGGTCCGTGCCGAAGCCGACGGTGGTGCCGAACAGGTCGGCGCTGACGTGCGGAACGTGCTCCACCCAGTCGTCGGCGCCCCGCCCCGCCCATATCCGGGCGTCGGAGTGCAGCCCGGCGGCGGTGTCGGACCCGGTGCCGGGGCTGCCGACCAGGGCGATGTCGGACACGTCCAGGCCGTCGGCGGCACGGGCGCAGACCACCGAGCCGTAGGAGTGGCAGAAGAGGGCGAGGCGGCTGCCGGGGCCGGTGATCCCGCGCAGGTCGGTGACCAGGCCGCGCAGCCCGGGGGCGGCCCGGTCGGCGCGGTCGGTCGTGGCGACGGTGGTGCTGACGGTGCCCGGCGTCTCGTAGCCCAGCCAGGCCACGACCGCGGTGCGGGTCCCCGCGGGCGCCTCGGCGTGGAGCTGCCGGTGCAGGGCGAGGGCGGCGGCGCGGAACCGGCCGTAGGTGTCGAGGCCGGTGTCGGAGCCCGGGACCAGGACGGCGACGCGGTCGGCGTGCGCCAGGTCGCCGAAGACCTCGGTGGCCCGTCCGGCGCCCCGGCCGTCGAAGGCGAGGAGGTGGCGGGACCGGTCGGCCATCGCCCGGTCCGCCGCCGCCCGGTGATCGTCGCCGTGTCGGGCGGCCATCCGGGACGCCTGAGCCGCGTTGGCCCGGTTGGCGGCGTACGCGTCGTCCAGCGTGGCGGCCGTCGGGGCCGCGAGCGCGGCGGGGACCGGGGCGGGGATCTCGGGCCGCGCGGCCCCGGAGAGGGGAAGCGCCACGGCACCCGCGATGAGCGCGGCACTACCGGCGCGGCGCCATCCGCCCACGCGCCGCCGCCAACGTACCGTCGTTCCGGGCCTCATGGCCGCCCCCCTCCAGCACGCCCGCCCACCGGGCGTGTCTGCAAGGGAAGTTATGGACCGGGCCGGGTAACCCGCGTCCCGCCGGGGAACTCACCTGCGGGGTAGTTCTCAGGTACTACGGGTACGACGGCACCGGCCGTCCGCTCACCAGGCCAGCTGGGCGATCTCCTCCGCCACCACCGCGCACGCGTCGGCCGCCGGGTCGATCAGCGGGTAGTGGCCGACGTCCTCCAGCAGCGTCACCCCCACCACCTCCCCGGCCTTCGCCGCCGCGTCGGCGTACGCCTCGGCGACCGCCTGCGGGACGTCCACGTCGGCGCGGCCCTGCACGAGGGTCGTCGCGATCCCGGTGGGCAGCAGCAGGGCGGGGTCGGCATACGGGCGGCGTTCGGTGAACAGCTCACCGTCGCCCAGGAGTTGCCGCGTCGCGCCACCGCACACGTCGAGCTTGTCGGCGACCTCGAAGTCGGCGATCGGCGCGAGCGCGACCACGCCGCGCAGGGGCGCCGGGCGCTCGGTCCGCCACGGGGCGTCCGCGGGCAGCAGATGCCGGGCGGCCGCCCACAGGGCGAGGTGGCCGCCGGCGGAGTGGCCGGTGAGCACCACGCGCCGCGCGTCCGCCCGCGGCAGATGCCGCCGGACCAGCTCCGGCAGTGCGTCCAGCGCGGCGGCCACGTCGTCGAACGTGTCGGGCCAGCGCCCCGCGACGGGGTCACCGGCACTCTCACCGGCGGCACCCTCCGCCCCGCGCCGGTACTCCACACTGGCCACCCCGAAGCCCCGCCGGGCCAGGAAGCCGGCGAACGGGCTGATGTGGCGCCGGTCGTACGGGGCGCGCCACGAGCCTCCGTGCAGGACCACCACGACGGGAGCGGCCTCGCCCGGGCCCGTCCCGCCGCGCGGCACGTAGAAGTCGATCACCTGGTCGGGGTGGTCGCCGTAGCCGGCGGTGCTGTCGGGTTCGACCGCCGGGTGGGAGAGGGCCGATTTCTCCTCCGCGGCGTCCCTCGCGGCAGCGGTGCCCGGTTCTGCGGCGGCGTCCGGCATGGTCAACCTCTCAGCGACGGAACGGTGTTGGCGGACCGGAGGAAGGAATTCGGCCGTTGGCGGGACGTTATCAGGCCGGTGACGTGCGCGGACACGGGGATGTGACGCTGGGTGAGGACCGAAACGGCGCGTCCGGACCCCACCCCGCGGGCGGCTCAGCCGGCCAGCGTCCGGGCCAGCACCCGCGCCGCCCGCTCCACGTCCGCGAAGCCGACGTACAGCGGGGTGAAGCCGAAGCGCAGCACGTCGGGGGCGCGGTAGTCGCCGACCACCCCGCGCTCGACGAGGCGTTTCATGACCTCGCCCGCGTCGTCGCAGCGCAGCGCGACCTGGCTGCCCCGCTCGGCGTGCGCCGCCGGGGTCACGGACTCCACGCGGCCGTCCGGGACGTACGCCGCGACGCAGCGCAGGAAGAAGTCCGTCAGCGCCAGCGACTTGGCCCGCACCGCCGCCACCGAGACCCCGTCCTCGTCCCACACGTCCAGCGCCGCCTCCAGGGCGAGCAGGGAGAGGATGTCCGGCGTACCGACCCGCCCGCGCACCGCGCCCGAGCCCGGCGCGTAGTCGGACCGCATGCCGAACGGCTCGGCGTGCGAGTTCCAGCCCGGCAGCGGGGAGTCGAAACGGGGCTGGAGGTCGCGCCGGACGTACAGGTACGCGGGCGAGCCGGGGCCGCCGTTGAGGTACTTGTAGGTGCAGCCGACCGCCAGGTCCACGCCGTGCTCGTCGAGCCCGACCGGCAGCGCGCCCGCGCTGTGGCACAGGTCCCAGACCGCGTACGCCCCCGCCACGTGCACCGCGGCCGTGAGCGCCGGCAGGTCGTGCAGCCGGCCGGTGCGGTAGTCGACGTGGTTGAGCAGCACGGCGGCGGTGCGCTCCCCCCGGTCGGCCAGCACCTTCGGCACCTCGGCCGGGGCCACGGGCCGCAGGCCGCACCCCGTCATCCGGGCCGCCGACTCGGCGATGTACCCGTCCGTGGGAAAGGTGGTGGCGTCGACCAGGATCTCGTCCCGGACCGGGCCGCCCCCACCGTCGCCGCCGTCCGCCTGCGCCATGCGCACCGCGGCGACAAGCGCCTTGAAGACGTTGACGCTCGTCGAGTCACCGACGACGACCTGCCCGGCGGCCGCGCCGACCAGGGGGGCGATCCGGTCGCCGATCCGCTCGGGCGCGGTCCACCAGCCGCTCTCCTCCCAGGAGCGGATGCGCAGCTCGCCCCACTGGCGCCGTACGACGTCCTCCACGCGCGCGGGGACGTGCGCGGGGAGCGCGCCGAGGGAGTTGCCGTCGAGGTACGTGACGTCGTCGAGGACGAAACGCCCACGCACCGCCGCCAGACGGTCGGCGGCGTCCAGCTTCTCCGCCTCGCCCGCGAGGCCCGTCGGCTCAGACATAGGACCGCGCCGTCCACAGCTCGGGGAAGACGTTGTTGCGGGCCCGCTTCTCCAGCCAGGCCACCCCGGCGGAGCCGCCCGTGCCGGTCTTGGAGCCCATCGCGCGCCGGGTGGCGACCAGGTGGTCGTTGCGCCAGCGCCAGACCAGCTCCGCGACGTCGGTGAGGGCCTCGCCGAGCCGGGCCAGCTCGCCGTTCTGGTCGCCGGAGTAGACGGCCGTCCAGGCGGCCTCCACCTCGGGCGCGGCCTCGTACTTCTGGGTGAGGTCGCGCCGGAGCACGGCGTCGGGGATGTCGTACCCGCGCCGGGCCAGCAGCCGGACCACCTCGTCGTACAGGCTCGGCTCGTGCAGCGCCTTCTCCAGTTCCGCGTGGACGCGCGGGGCGCCGCGGTGCGGGACGAGCATGGACGCGGACTTGTCGCCGAGCAGGAACTCCATACGGCGGTACATCGCCGACTGGAAGCCGGAGCCCTCGCCGAGGGCGGACCGGTAGGAGTTGAACTGGGCCGGGGTGAGCTGCCCCAGTGGGGTCCAGGAGGCGTTCAGCGCCTCCAGCTCCCGCACCGAGCGCTTGAGCGCGTCGGTCGCCACCGGGATCCGGTCCTCGCGCAGGGCGCGGGCGGCGGTCTCCCACTCGTGGACGATGACGGTGAACCACAGCTCCATGACCTGGGTCGTGACCAGGAAGACCATCTCTCCGGGATCGTCGGAGAGGGTGTGCTGGAGGTGGGTGAGCACGTCCGCCTTGACGTAGTCCTCGTACGGCGTGCTGCCCTCGAAGTCGAGATTCGGGGCGTCGTGGGACATCGCTGTCTCCTGATGTGCACGGGTAGCGGTCCGCCCTGCCGTTACCGGCACGGGGCCCCGGTCCCCAACGGCATCCTCCGCAATCGTCGCAGGAAACCGCAAGGCCCGCCCGCGCACGGCGGACGGGCCCGGACGCGTCGGGGGCAGGTCAGCCCAGCACCTCGGCCGCGCTCGGCGAGGAGTCCTTCAGGAACTGGCTGCAGCGCTCGTACTCCTCCTTCTCGCCGATCGCCTGGGCGGCGCGGGCGAGGGCGTGCAGGGCGCGCAGGAAGCCGCGGTTCGGCTCGTGCTCCCAGGGCACCGGGCCGTGCCCCTTCCAGCCGCTGCGGCGCAGGGCGTCGAGGCCGCGGTGGTAGCCCGTACGGGCGTACGCGTACGACTCCACGACGCTGCCCCGCTCGAACGCCTCGTCGGCCAGCCGGGCCCAGGCGAGCGAGGACGTCGGGTACTTCGCGGCGACGTCGGCGGGGGAGGTGCCGCCCGCCAGCAGCTCGCGCGGGCCGGGGTCGTCGGGGAGGTGGGTCGGGGGCGGTCCCCCGAGGAGGTTCTCGTGAATGGCCATGGGACAAGTCTGCGGCATGCGCGGGGGTCGGCCGGACGGGTGCGACGGGGTGACGGGGGGGGCGGTGCGTTGTCGGGTGCGACGGGGTGACGGAGGGCGGTGCGTTGTCGGGTGCGGGTGAGCTGTGGCTGGGCGCGCAGTTCCCCGCGCCCCTTGGAGGCGGGACCGGGACGTCGGCCCCAGAGGGCACCCCGCGTACCCGTTCCGCGCGCGGTTCCCCGCGCCCCTTGAGGGCGGGACCGGGACGTCGGCCCCAGAGGGCACCCCGCATACCCGTTCCGCGCGCGGTTCCCCGCGGCCCTTGGGGAGCGGGGGCGGTCAGGTGGTGTGCTCGCCCTCCAGTGGGGGTGTCAGTACCGAGGCGTGTGTGCGGCACTCGGGCCGGGGGCAGTCCGGGGCCGGGCGGCGCACCGTGGTGAAGGCGATCACGGAGCCCGCGACCAGGACCCCCGCGCAGATGAGCATCGCCGGTCCGAACGCGTCGTCGAACGCCGGTGCCGACCGGTACGCCTCCTCCCCCATGCCGGTGAGCAGGGGCAGCGCGGCGACCGCGACGAGCCCCGCCGCACGGGCCGCCGCGTTGTTGATGCCGCTGGCCAGACCGGCGCGCGCGGTGTCCAGGGCGGCCAGCACGCTCGCCGTCAGCGGCGCGACCAGCGTGACCATGCCGAGGCCGAGCACCAGCAGGGCGGGCAGCACGTCCGCGAGGTACGAGGCGCCGGGACCTACCCGCAGCATCAGCAGCATCCCGGCCGCGCACAGCAGCGGGCCGACGGTGAGCTGGAGCCGCGGGCCGAACCGCTCGGCGAGTTCCCCGGAGCGGGCGGAGAGCAGCAGCATCAGGACGGTGGTCGGCAGCAGGGCCGTACCGGCGGCCAGCGCGGACCAGCCGACGACGACCTGGAGCTGGAGCGCGGCGAGGAAGAAGAAGCCGCCGAAGGCCGCGTACACGCACAGCGTGACCACGTTGACCGCCGTGAACTGGCGGGAGGAGAAGACGTCCAGCGGCATCATCGGATCCTTGCCGCGCCGCTCGACGACGCCGAAGGCCACGGCGGCCACCGCCCCGGCCACCGCGCTGAGCGCCACCGCCCAGGACGCCGTACGGGCCTCGATCAGCGCGTAGGTGAGCAGCGCCAGGGCCGCCGCGCACAGGGCGGCGCCGAGCACGTCGAACCGCGTGTGGGCGCGCTCGTCCGAGGACTCCGGTACGTGCCGCAGCGCGACCGGCGCGCACAGCAGCGCCAGCGGGACGTTGAGCAGGAACACCCAGCGCCAGCCCGCGCCGTCCACCAGCCAGCCCCCGACGAACGGCCCCACCGCCGCGCCGACGCCCCCGAACCCCGACCACAGGCCCACCGCCCGGCCCCGGTCGTCGGCGTGGAAGGAGGCCTGGATCAGGGCGAGGGAGCCCGGGGTGAGCAGCGCCCCGCCGACGCCTTGCAGGGCGCGGGCGGCGATCAGCACGCCGGTGTTCGGCGCGAGGCCGCACAGCAGGGAGGCGGCGGCGAACCACAGCACGCCGAGGACGAAGATCCGGCGGCGGCCGAACCGGTCGCCGAGGGCGCCGCCGAGCAGGATCAGACCGGCCAGCGTGACCATGTAGGCGTTGACGGTCCACTGGAGGGCGGCGAGGTCCGCGCCGAGGTCACGTCCGATGTGCGGCAGCGCGACGTTGACGACGGTCGAGTCGAGCAGGGCCATGCTGGATCCGAGGACGGTGGTGAGCAGGATCCACTTGCCTTGCGGTGAGGCCAGCCGGACGTCGGGCATGCCCCCAGGTATACAGCGAGCCCGGCGCGCGGGGCGCCGGACTCGTGCGTACGGTCGTGTCGACCGGGTGTTACTTGATCTTCTGGCCCGCCGAGCGCAGGTGCCCGCAGGCCTCCACGACGCGCGCGGCCATGCCGGCCTCGGCCAGCTTGCCCCAGGTGCGCGGGTCGTACGTCTTCTTGTTGCCGACCTCGCCGTCGACCTTGAGGACGCCGTCGTAGTTGCGGAACATGTGGTCGACGACGGGACGCGTGAAGGCGTACTGGGTGTCCGTGTCGATGTTCATCTTGACCACGCCGTTCTCCAGGGCGGTCGCGATCTCCTCGGCGGTGGAGCCGGAGCCGCCGTGGAAGACGAAGTTGAACGGCTTGCTGCCGGCCGGCTGGCCGTACTTCGACGCGATGCCCTCGTTCAGCTCCTTGAGCAGCTCGGGGCGGAGCACGACGTTGCCCGGCTTGTAGACGCCGTGCACGTTGCCGAAGGACGCGGCGAGCAGGTAGCGGCCCTTCTCGCCCAGGCCCAGGGCCTCGACGGTGCGGACCGCGTCGTCGACCGTGGTGTAGAGGGAGTCGTTGATCTCGTGCGAGACGCCGTCCTCCTCGCCGCCGGTCGGGGTGATCTCGACCTCGAGGATGATCTTGGCGGCGCGGGCGCGCTCCAGCAGCTCCTGCGCGATGGCGAGGTTGTCGGAGAGGGTCTCGGCCGAACCGTCCCACATGTGCGACTGGAAGAGCGGGTTGCGGCCGGCCTTCACGCGCTCCTCGGAGACCGCCAGCAGCGGGCGGACGTACCCGTCGAGCTTGTCCTTGGGGCAGTGGTCCGTGTGCAGGGCGACGGTGACGTCGTACTTCTCGGCGACGATGTGCGCGAACTCGGCGAGGGCGACGGCGCCGGTCACCATGTCCTTGTTGTGCTGGCCGCCCAGGAACTCGGCGCCGCCGGTGGAGATCTGGACGATGCCGTCGCTCTCCGCCTCCGCGAAACCGCGCAGGGCGGCGTGCAGCGTCTGGGAAGAGGTCACGTTGATGGCGGGGTAGGCGAACTTTCCTGCCTTCGCCCGGTCCAGCATCTCGTTGTAGACCTCGGGAGTTGCGATGGGCATCTGTCCGCTCCTTGTATGTGCGGGTGGGCGTGTCGGTGCTTATGGCCCTGACCTAGGACTGGGGGGCGACGTCATCGTCGGCCCCATCCTTCCAGACGAAACGGGAATGCCCGAGTGGGCCCCGATCCCGTCTCGCCCCCTGGTCTCAGTCCAGATCCAGCTCGTCCTTGTCGTACGCGTACAGGTACGGCACCCCCGCGCCGTCCTGGATCTTCTCGGCGGCGCCGGTCGCCCGGTCCACGATCGTGGCGACGGCCACCACCTCGGCCCCGGCCTCGCGCACGGCCTCGACGGCGGTGAGCGGGGAACCGCCGGTCGTGGAGGTGTCCTCGACGACCAGGACGCGGCGGCCCCTGATCTCCGGGCCCTCGACACGGCGCTGAAGCCCGTGCGCCTTGGCGGCCTTGCGGACGACGAACGCGTCGAGCCTGCGGCCGCGTGCGGCGGCGGCGTGCAGCATGCTCGCGGCGACCGGGTCGGCGCCCATGGTCAGACCGCCCACCGCGTCGAACTCCAGGTCGGCGGTGAGGTCGAGCAGCACCTGCCCGACCAGCGGCGCGGCCTCGCCGTCCAGGGTGATGCGGCGCAGGTCGACGTAGTAGTCGGCCTCCAGGCCCGAGGAGAGGGTCACCTTGCCGTGCACCACGGCCTTGTCCTTGATCTGCTGCAGCAGCTCGCCGCGTACGTCCGTCATGTACGCCAGCTTAAAGGCGGCGCCAGGCCCAGGTCGTCGTGGCCTCCAGCGGCTCCAGGGGCGTGACCAGGCGGGGGAGGGTGTTCAGGCCGTTGGGCGGGCCGGTCTGCGGCTCCACGCAGACGGCGGCCTCCTGCTCGTCGTACACCACGGCCCACTGCTCCGGGCTGGTCACCTTCAGCTCCAGCCGCCCCGGCCAGGTCAGCGTGACGTCGACGCCGTCGGGCATGCCGAAGCAGTCGTCCCAGGGGCCCGGCTTCGGCTCGACGCGGTTGCCGGTGGGCAGGTGGTCGTCGCCGCGCTCCTCCTGCCAGGCGGGGTCGAAGGCGATCTCCACACCGGTGCCGTCGAGGGTCCGGTTGAACCAGGGGTGCCAGCCGATCTGCGCCGGAAAGGACGAGTCGTACGTCTCCACGGACATCGACAGCGTGAGACCGTCCTCGGCCAGCGCGATCACCTGGGTGACGCGTCCGGAGTACGGCCAGGGGTCGGTGAGGTCATAGGTGATGACGGCCTCGTCCGCGGTGACGCGGGCGGTGTGCCAGGCGGCGTCGCGGGCGGTGCCGTGGATGGCGTGCGGCGGGGAGTTGAGGGGCATCTGGTGGACCACGGCGCCGTCGCTGAAGCGGCCGTCGCGGATGCGTCCGCACCAGGGGACCATCGGGAAGCAGCCGTAGCGCTCGCCCTGACGGAGCAGTTCGGTGCCGCCGACGCGGAGTCCGCCGATCCGGCCGCCGTTGCCCGGCAGCACGGTCGCCTCCGCGTCACCCGCGGTCAGCGTGATGGGTTCGTTACTCACGCCACGACCCTACTGGGGCGATCAAGACCGCCCCACCCGGCGGTGGTCCCGCGGCGGGTCCGGGGTGGGTCAGCGGCGTCTGCGCAGCGCGCGGCCCAGCACGATCGCCCCCGCCACGGCCAGCGCCGCGGCGGGGGCGGCCCAGCGCAGGGGGGCGCCGACCGCGCTCGCCTGGGGAGCGGGCACGGGGGCGTACCGGCCGCGCGGCGGGGCGTGGTCCACCTCCTCGGCGCTGCGGCCGATCATCGTGCGGCGCGCGTGCGCGGCCTCGGCGGGGGGTGGGGCGGCCGGCTCGTCGTGCGGGTGCTCGTCCCTGTCTCTCTGCGCGTCCTCGTCCTCGTCCGTGTTCATGAGGGAGGGCGGGGGGATCTCGGTGTCGAAGACGGAGGCGGGGCGGGGCTCGGGCTCCGGACCCGGCGCCGCTTCTGTCTCCGCCTCTGCCTCCGCTTCCGGTTCCGCCGCGGGGGGTGCCTGGGCCGCCGTGCCCAGGTTCTCCGCGAACCGGGTCAGCAGCCGGGTGGCGGCCGACGTCACCGACTCCGGCGGCAGCTCCGTGACCCGCCCGTCGGCGGTGGCCGTTCCGGTGAAGATGAGGGTGGCGCCGCCGTCGGCACCGTCCGCGCGAACGGTCAGCGCGAGGGTGACCGTGCCGGTGCCGCGCGACTCGGTGGCGTCGCCCTCGACGGCGTACGTGCCGTCCTCGCGCGCGGACAGGCGCAGGGAGCCGCGGTAGGTGATGGAGTGACTGCCGATGCGCACCTTCAGCCGGCCCGCGACGGGCTCGGCACCGGCGTCCTGCTGGAGCCCGGGAACCGCCCGGGCGACCCGGACGGGGTCGGCCAGCACGTCCCTGAGCCGCTCGGCCGGAACCGGAACGAACACCTCATGCTCCATGTCAGCGCAGCTTACCCAGCGGGCGCCCGGTGCACCCCCCGTCGGCACGAAGTCACCCGGCGCCCGCGCTCCCCGGCGTCACCAGTCCCGTCTCGTACGCCACGACCACCGCCTGGGCCCTGCTGGTCAAGCCCAGCTTGGTCATGGTGCGGTTGAGGTGGGTCTTCACGGTGGCCTCGCTGATGAACAGCCGGTCGGCGGCCTCGGCGTTGCTCAGACCGCGGGCCACCAGTTCGAGGACCTCAGCCTCGCGGCCGGTCAGCGCCGTCAGCGCGGGTGGCGGCGCGGCGTCCGGCGATTCCCCGCGCCCCGGGACCGCACGCCCCGTGTCCGTCATCCGCGTGAACGCCTCCACCAGGCGCCGGGTGACCGCGGGGGCGAACAGCGCGTCACCGCCGTGCACCGCGCTGACGGCGGCCAGCAGCCGCTCGGGTCCCGCGTCCTTGAGCAGGAAGCCGGCGGCGCCGGCCCGCAGGGCGCCGTACACGTACTCGTCGAGGTCGAAGGTGGTCAGGACGAGGATGCGGGGCGCGGGGTCCACCGCCTCGGCGAGGATCCGCTCGGTGGCCTGGATGCCGGTGAGGCCGGGCATGCGGATGTCCATCAGGACCACGTCCGGCCGGGTCCGCGCGGCCAGGCGCACCGCCTCGGCACCGTCGGCCGCCTCGCCGACGACCTCCATGCCGGGGGCGGCGCGCAGCAGGGTGGCGAGGCCGCTGCGGACGAGGTACTGGTCATCTACGACGAGCAGGCGTATCGGCCCGTCCGTCGGGCTGTCTGCGTCGGTCATTCCCGGATGGTGCCTCCCCGGCGTGCGGCTTGTACCGGCGTCGACAGGGTCAGGCGCACGCCGAAACCCCCCTCGCTGCGCGGGCCGACGGCGATCGTCCCGCCGTAGAGCTTGGCCCTCTCCCGCATCCCGATCAAGCCGTGTCCGCCCCGTTGGGCAGGTGTGTCCGGAACCAGCCCCTCGGCGGGTCCGCCGTCGGTCACCGACACCGTCACCTCGCCCGCGCGGTACGCCAGTTCGACGGTGGCGTCCGCGCCGGGCGCGTGCTTGAGCACGTTGGTGAGGGCCTCCTGCACCACCCGGTAGACGCACAGCTGGACGCCGGGCGGCAGCGGGCGCGGGGTGCCCGTGACCCGCAGCTCCACTCCCACGCCGCCGGCACGCACCCGGGTGACCATCTCGTCGAGCTGGCCGAGGCCGGGAGCGGGGGCGCCGTCCGCGCCCTGCACGCCGTCGGCGCGCAACAGGCCGAGCATGCGGCGCAGTTCGGCCAGGGCCTCGCCGCTGGCGCCCTCGATGGCGTCCAGGGCGTCGCGCGCGGTGCGGGCGTCGGAGTGGAACACGAAGCGGGCCAGTCCGGCCTGGACGTTGATGACGGCGATGTGGTGGGCGACCACGTCGTGCAGTTCGCGGGCGATCCGCACGCGTTCCTCGGCGACCTCGCGCCGGGCCCGGTCGGCCTGTTCGGCCCGGAGCCGGAGCGTCAGCTCGCCGGTCCGGCGGGCCACGTATCCGAACCGCCACAGCACCAGCGGGAAGCCCACGGCCTGCCCCGCCACCGAGGCCATCGACCCGGCGTCGCTGCGCAGCCCCGCGTAGATCCAGACCCCGGCGAGCAGGGCGGCGCAGGCGGCGGCGGTGCGGTCGGGGCGCAGGGAGGCGACGGTGTAGACGGCGAGCATGGGGCCGAAGGAGCCGACGACGGGCCAGTAGCCGAGGGTGACGTAGACCGCCCAGCAGGCGTGGACGGCGAGACAGACGGTGACGGGGGCACGGGTGCGCAGGACGAGGGGGAGGGTCAGCAGGGCGACGAGCGTCCAGGCGAGCGGGTCGAGCGCGGGCCACCCCTGGGCAACGGCCTCGGTGCCGAGCAGGACCGCCACGGTCGTCAGCGCCGCGGCGATCAGGCCGTCGGCCACCAGGGGGTGCAGGCGCATTCCCGCAGCGTAGGTCCGCCCGCCCGGCGTCGGCGTCATCCTTCCGCGGTACCGCGGAAGTCGCAGGAACCGGGCGGCTACCACGCCGGGTTGGCCCCGTTCTCCACCCAGCGCGGGATTCCGGGACCCGCGGCGCGGCCGTAGGTTCTCGGTGCGAGCGATCCGCAGGGGGATGCGGCGGTCCGTCCCGCACCCGGGGGAGGGGCGGGCCGCCGCACGGGGACGTGAGGGATCGCGACAGCGGTCGCGGTCGCGGCACCCACGGGGATCAGTACCGCGGATGCACCAGCGTCGACGGCGGCAGCCCGGGGACCCGGGTGCGGGCCGCGTCGCGGGCGTCCCGGGCCAGTGCTCCGGGTGTGAGGCTGCGCGGGCGGGGTGCCGCCGGGTCCAGGCGCGGTGCGGGGGCGGTGCGCGCGGCCAGGAGGAAGCCCCAGTCCCGGGGGGCGCGTAGGCCGGCGGCCGCGCGGTCGGTGCCGGGTGCGGAGCCGGGGTCGCGGGCGCCGACGCGGTAGGCGACGGCCGGCAGGCCGGCCGCGCGGAGGGTGGCGTCCACCGTCCAGAAGGCCCGGGGGCGCGCGGCGACCGGGCCCGCGTGGACCGCCAGCCGCCCGTCGGGCGCGAGCACCCGCCGCAGCAGGCCGTAGAACTCCTGTGAGTACAGCTTCGTGCTGGCCGTGAGACCCGGGTCGGGCAGGTCCGAGATCACCACGTCGTACGTCGCGGAGGGCGTCGAGCGCAGCCGGTGGAAGGCGTCCCCGGTGACGAGCCGGACGCGCGGGTCGCCGTAGACGTGCTCGTTGAGGGCGGACAGGCCCGGGTCGTGCCGGGCCAGCCGGGCGAGCGCCGGGTCGAGTTCGACGACGTCGACGCGGCGGACGCCCCGGTGGCGCAGCACCTCCCGGGCGGCGAGGCCGTCGCCGCCGCCGAGGATCAGCACCCGCGCGTGCGGGCCGTTCATCGCGGGGTGCACCAGTGCCTCGTGGTAGCGCCGCTCCTCGCCGGCGCGCACCCGCAGCCGCCCGTCGAGGAACAGGTCGAGGGGCCGCCCGTCGGTGTCGCCGGTGAGGACGACCTCCTGCACGTCGGTGTGCACGGCCACGCGGACGTCCTGGCCGTACACGGCGTGCCGGGCGGCGCGTTCGAAGTCGTCGGCGAGGACGGTCGCCGTGCCGAGCAGGGCGAGGACCAGCGCGTTGGCGGTCAGCAGCAGCCAGCGGGCCCGGCGGGACAGGTCGCGCCGGAACAGGCCGAGGACCAGGGCGGCGCCGACGACCGCGTTGACGGTGCCGGTGAGCAGCGCGCCGGTGAGCTGGCCGAGGAAGGGCAGCAGGACGAACGGGAAGGCGAGGCCGCCGACGAGCGCGCCGACGTAGTCCGCGGCGAACAGGTCGGCGACGGCACCGCCCGGGTCCTGTCTGCGCACCCGCTGGATCAGCTCCATGAGCAGCGGCACCTCGGCGCCGATCAGCACGCCGATGGCGAGGGAGAAGGCGACCAGCAGGACGCGGGGGCCGTCGGCCCACAGGCCGCCCCAGCCGCCGGTCCAGGCGAAGACGGCGTACAGGAGCATCGCGCTGGAGCCGCCGACGAGGGCGAGGGCGGCCTCCAGCGCGCCGAAGCCCGCCGCCGCGAGGCCGCGCAGCCGTTTGGCGGCGAGCGAGCCGAGGCCCATGGCGAAGACCATGACGGACAGGACGACGGACGCCTGGGTGACCGAGTCGCCGATCAGATACGAGGCGAGCGCGACGAGTTCGAGTTCGTACACGAGCCCGCAGGCCGCGCACACGAAGACGCCCGCCAGCACCAGGAACCGTCCGACGGCGGGCCGTACGGGCAGCCGCGCGGGCGCTTCGGGGCCGCAGGGGCCGCCCCAGGACGGCGGAGAGCCGGGCGGGGCGGGCGCGTGCGGTTCGATCACGGAGTGACGTTACGTCACTCCAGCACTGCGCTTCGTCACCCACACGTGTGAAACTCAGGGCTTGTCCGGCACCACAGGTTTATTCGGACCCCACCCGCTCGCGCCCCGGCCCCCGCCCGCTCACACCGCGGACGGGCTGAGCCCGGCCGTCGGCACCCGCACGCCCACCCGGGTGCGGGTCGCCACCAACTGGCCGTCCTGCGGGTAGGCGTGCCAGGTCCGCCAGTGCACCTGCCCCTCGTGCCGCTGGGCCAGCAGCGCCGTGAAGGCGTGCGGGCTGCCGGGGAAGACGCCGGCCAGGCCGTGCGGGTGGCCGGAGACCAGGGCCAGCAGTTCCTGGGCGCGGCCGGCGAAGGAGCCCGGCGTCAGCACCTCGACGCGGGCGGCGAACTCGTACTCCCAGTCGCCCACCCGCTTGGCGACGCCCAGCGGGAGGGGAGTGCTGCTGCCGGGGATGCAGGCCACCGTCTCCGAGCAGCTGCCCCGCTCCTCTTCGAGCAGGACTTGGTGGGAGGCGCCGAGCAGCCTCAATTGCAGTTTCGCGCCCTTCAGTTCGATGTCGAGGCAGGCGAGCGCGGGCAGCGGCTCGCGTCCCAGGGCCCAGGCCAGGTCGGCGGCGCGGGTGTCGGTGTAGGCGGTTTTCAGGGTCGTGAGCATGGATCGGCTCCGCAAGCACACAAGGAAGAGGAAGGTGTGGGGCATGCGCATCCGTGGCACTGCCGGGGATGCGGCCCGCTCAGCCCAGTCGGCCGGTCAGGAGGGGGGTCAACAGGTCGTCCGAGGAGCTGCGTTGGTGAGGGAGAGCGAATCATGAACGATGGCGCCGCCACAGCGTTTTTACCCAACTTCGTGGCGTTTCCATCCCTCAGGGGGCTCCACAGCTCAACTGTTCAACCAGGGCGCACACCCCGCCCGTACGGCGTGCGCCGGGGTGTGGGAGCGCCCACCGGGTGTGTGGCCCGGCGGGCGCTCAGGGTGGGGCGTGGGACCCGGTCCCAGGAACGGGCCCCGTGGCGGGGATGCGGTTCCCCCGGGCCGGAGCTCAGCTGCCCCGTGTCAGCTGCCTCCGCCGCATCCGCCGCCCCCTCCCCCGCAGGACGACCCGCCTCCGCAGGACGAGCCGCCACCGCAGGACTGGCCCGAGTGGTGTCCGTCCGAGGACGAACCGCCCCCGTCACCGGCCCACCAGCTGTTGCCGCCGCCGTCGCCCCCGCCGCCGCTCCGGCGCGACCCCCTGCCGCCCCTCGTCCGGACGGGGCCCGAGCCGCGTCGGCCCATCACGAAACCCCTGATCAGCAAAGCTGCGACCACGAACAGGATGATGCCTGTGAGCATGGCTCCACCGTCCTTCCGTCCCGGGCCCGAGCCCGGAGACTCCCCCGAAGCGATCCCCCGTCGGACGCCTCGCCGCGTATCGGTTGCCTGTGGATCACGCCGTGAAGCTCTCCGGCGTGAACGGGAGATGCCCCTCGCCGCCACACCCCAAAGCAGAGTTGAGGAAGTCCAGAGCTTCGGCGCAGGATGACCGGCATGACCTCGATGAGCTCCAGCGCCCGCCCCCTCCTGAACCGCCGGCTCGCGGAGTTCGGGACGACGATCTTCGCCGAGATGTCCGCTCTGGCGGTGCGGACCGGGGCGATCAACCTCGGCCAGGGCTTCCCCGACACCGACGGCCCCGAGGAGATCCGCGAGGCCGCCGTACGGGCGCTGCGCGACGGGCGTGGCAACCAGTACCCGCCGGGCCCGGGCGTCCCCGAGCTGCGCGCCGCGGTCAGCGACCACCAGCTGCGCCGCTACGGCCTGTCCTACGACCCCGACACCGAGGTCCTGGTCACCGCCGGCGCCACGGAGGCCATCGCCGCCGCCCTGCTGGCCCTGGTGGAGCCCGGCGACGAGGTGGTCGCGCTGGAGCCGTACTACGACTCGTACGCCGCCTGCATCGCGATGGCGGGCGGTACGCGCGTGCCCGTGACGCTGCGCCCGCACGGGGAGGGCGACGAAGCCGGGCACCGGTCCTTCCGCCTCGACCTGGACGAGCTGCGCGACGCGGTCACCGACCGCACCCGTCTCCTGCTGCTGAACACCCCGCACAACCCGACCGGCACGGTCCTGACCCGCCGGGAGCTGACAGCGATCGCCGAGCTGGCCGTGGAGCGCGACCTGCTGGTGGTGACCGACGAGGTCTACGAGCACCTGGTCTTCGACGCGGCCGAGCACATCCCCCTGGCGACCTTCCCGGGCATGAGGGAGCGCACGGTGACGATCGGGTCGGCGGGCAAGACGTTCTCGTTCACCGGCTGGAAGGTCGGCTGGGTCACCGCCGCCCCCGCCCTGCTCACCGCGGTCCGATCGGCCAAGCAGTACCTGACGTACGTGGCCTCGGGGCCCTTCCAGTACGCGGTCGCCGAGGCGCTGTCGCTGCCGGAGTCGTACTTCGCCGCCTACCGGGCGGACATGGAGGCCAAGCGGGACCTGCTGGCGGCGGGGCTGGCCGAGGCGGGTTTCGGCGTGTACCGGCCCGCCGGGACGTACTTCGTCACCACCGACATCCGCCCGCTCGGCGAGAGCGACGGCTTCGCCTTCTGCCGCTCCCTGCCGGAGCGCGCGGGCGTCGTCGCCGTCCCCAACGCGGTCTTCTACGACCACCGGGAGGAGGGCGCGCCCTTCGTGCGGTTCGCGTTCTGCAAGAGGGCGTCGGTGCTGGAGGAGGCGGTGCGGCGGCTGAAGACGGCGGCGGGGTGAACACACGCACCGCAACGACGAGAGCCCGGCTCCCGCGGTGACGGGTGCCGGGCTCTCCTCGGTTCAGCCGCGGGGGCGGACTACTCGCCGTCCTCGTCGGTCGGCTTCTCCGCCTCGTTGACGTCCTGCTCCAGACCGAGCTGCTCCACGAGCCACCGGTCGAACTCGATCGCGGCCCGCACCCAGCTGACCGTCGAGGAGACGAAGTGCTCCAGGCTGACGCCCATCCCGATCAGCATCTGCGCCTCGCCGATCAGGCGGACCGTGCCGTCGTCGTGGGTGTGGGAGTACACCTTGGGCCACAGGGTGCGCCGGTTCCAGTCGTCGACCGACTCGAGCAGCTGCGGCTTCTCGTCGATCTGGTGGGACCGGTCGTAGAACGTCCGCACCGAGAAGACCTGCTGGTCACCCTCGCCGCGGAACATGAAGTACGTACGGAACTGCTCCCACGGCGCCGCGAGGTCTCCCTCGTCGTCGACGACGTACTTCAGCTCCATCTGTTCGAGGAGCTGCTTCACAAGATCCTGATCCGGGACGACGGGGCCCGCCGGTCCTTGGGGCTGCGGCTCGGGCTGCTTGCCCCCGAAGTTCGGAATCGAGGACGGGTCGATGCTCACCGTGAATTTCCCTTCGTACGGATCCGGCCATCCTCCCCCATGCGGGGAGGGGCGTGGCAAGCCCGTCGGGGGCCTGTCAGCCCTCGGCTGACTCGATCCGGCCAGTCGGGTACCCGCTCGGGGCCCCGGCAACCCGAAAGGGCGGGTCACCGGGGCCGGGCCGTGCGGTCCGCTACAGCGTCTTCCCGCTCGCCGGCCCCACGATCAGGCCGTCCTCGAAGCGGTCCACGCGGACCGCGTCGCCGTCCTTGATCTCGCCGGAGAGGATCTCCCGGGCGAGCCGGTCGCCGATCGCGGTCTGCACGAGGCGGCGCAGCGGGCGGGCGCCGTAGGCCGGATCGTTGCCCTCCTCGGCCAGCCAGGCGAGGGCCTCGTCGGTGACTTCCAGGCTGAGACGGCGTTCGGCGAGCCGCCGGGCCAGACCGTTGATCTGGAGCCGCGCGATCCGGCTCAGCTCCTCCTTGCTCAGCGCCGAGAAGACCACCAGGTCGTCGAGCCGGTTGAGGAACTCCGGCTTGAAGGAAGCCCGGACCACCTCCAGCACCTGCTCCTTCTTCTCGGCCTCGCTGCTGATCGGGTCGACCAGGTACTGGCTGCCCAGGTTGGAGGTGAGCACCAGGATGGTGTTGCGGAAGTCGACGGTGCGGCCCTGCCCGTCGGTGAGGCGCCCGTCGTCCAGCACCTGGAGCAGGATGTCGAAGACCTCGGGGTGCGCCTTCTCCACCTCGTCGAGCAGCACGACGGTGTACGGCCGCCGCCGCACGGCCTCGGTGAGCTGGCCGCCCTCCTCGTACCCGACGTATCCGGGCGGGGCGCCCACCAGCCGGGCGACGCTGTGCTTCTCGCTGTACTCGCTCATGTCGATGCGGACCATGGCCCGCTCGTCGTCGAACAGGAAGTCGGCGAGCGCCTTGGCCAGCTCGGTCTTGCCGACACCGGTCGGACCGAGGAAGAGGAACGACCCGGTCGGCCGGTCCGGGTCGGCGATCCCGGCCCGGCTGCGCCGTACGGCGTCGGACACGGCGCGCACGGCCTGGGTCTGCCCGATCAGCCGCTTGCCCAGCTCGTCCTCCATGCGCAGCAGCTTCTGCGTCTCGCCCTCCAGGAGGCGGCCGGCGGGGATGCCGGTCCAGGAGGCGACGACGTCGGCGATGTCGTCGGCGCCGACCTCCTCCTTGACCATGGTGTCCCTGGCGACCTCCTCCTCGGCCTCGGAGGCGGCCTCCAGGTCGCGCTCCAGGGTCGGGATCTCGCCGTACAGCAGCTTGCTGGCGGTGTCGAAGTCGCCGTCGCGCTGGGCGCGCTCGGCCTGCCCGCGCAGCTCGTCGAGCTTCTCCTTCAGCTCGCCGACCCGGTTGAGGGACTTCTTCTCCTTCTCCCAGCGGGCGGTGAGGCCGCGCAGCTCCTCCTCCTTGTCGGCGAGGTCGCGCCGCAGCCGCTCCAGGCGCTCCAGGGACGCGGCGTCGGTCTCCTTGCCGATCGCCAGCTCCTCCATCTTCAGCCGGTCGACGGAACGCTGGAGTTCGTCGATCTCGACGGGCGAGGAGTCGATCTCCATGCGCAGCCTGGAGGCGGCCTCGTCGACCAGGTCGATGGCCTTGTCGGGCAGGAAGCGGGAGGTGATGTAGCGGTCGGAGAGACTGGCGGCGGCCACCAGCGCGCTGTCGGCGATCTGCACCTTGTGGTGCGCCTCGTAGCGGCCCTTGAGCCCGCGCAGGATGGCGATGGAGTCCTCGACGGTCGGCTCGGCGACCAGCACCTGCTGGAAGCGCCGCTCCAGGGCGGGGTCCTTCTCGATCCGCTCCCGGTACTCGTCGAGCGTGGTCGCGCCGACCATGCGCAGCTCGCCGCGGGCGAGCATCGGCTTGAGCATGTTCCCGGCGTCCATGGCGGAGTCGCCGCCGGCGCCGGCGCCGACGACGGTGTGCAGCTCGTCGATGAAGGTGACGACCTGCCCGTCGGAGTCCTTGATCTCGGCGAGGACGGTCTTCAGCCGCTCCTCGAACTCACCGCGGTACTTGGCCCCGGCGACCATGGCGCCGAGGTCCAGCGCCACCAGCCGCTTGTCCTTCAGCGACTCGGGCACGTCCCCCTTGACGATCCGCTGGGCGAGCCCTTCGACGACGGCGGTCTTGCCGACGCCGGGCTCACCGATGAGGACGGGGTTGTTCTTGGTCCGCCGGCTGAGCACCTGGACCACCCGGCGGATCTCCTGGTCGCGTCCGATGACGGGGTCGAGCTTCCCGTCCCGGGCGGCGGCGGTCAGGTCGGTGCCGAACTTCTCCAGGGCCTTGTACTGGCCCTCGGGGTCGGGCGTGGTCACCCGGCGCCCTCCCCTCGCCTTGCGGAAGGCTTCCTGCAGCTTCTTCGCACTGGCTCCCTGCCCCTCAAGTACCTCACCGGCCGCGCCGCCCTTCGCGGCGATGCCGAGGAGCAGGTGCTCGGTGGAGAGGTACTCGTCCCCGAGTTCCTTGGCGCGGGCCTGGGCGTCGGCGACCACGGCGAGCATCTCACGGCTGGGCTGCGGGGGCGCGACGGTGGACCCCGTCACGCTGGGCAGCCCGGCGACGATGCGCTCGGCGCCGGTGCGCACGGCGGCGAGGTCGGCCTCGACGGCGACGAGCAGGTCGGTGATGTTCTCGTTGTCCTGGCCCTGGAGCAGGGCCAGCAGCAGGTGGGCGGGGGTGAGGTCGGCGTTCCCCTCGGTCACGGCGCGGTTGCTGGCCGCGTTGATCGCGTCCCGGCTCCGGTTGGTCAGCTCGGCGTCCACGTTCTGGCTCTCCTCCTCGCGTCGGCCGTCGGCGGTCCGGCCTTGTCTCCCAGTGCTGACTCATCCAACGTACACAAAGTTGAGTCTATTCCACTCAAGGAAGTCGGGGACACGTGTTCCCGCCGGGAGACACCAGGGTGGTCGCACAAGGTCCCCAAGGGGAGCGGTACGCACCGCACGAGAGCCTTTTCGGCCACACCCGGAACCGGCCGGTATGGCGCGATGTCCGCACATGCGACAGCGGCGTCACCGTGTTCAGGTCACGGTGACGCCGCTGCCGGGGGGAAGCACCTGAGCGATTTGTTACGACGGGGGAATCGCGTCAGGCACTGCGGGGGGTGGCCGAGATGGTCCTCACTTCGGGGATCTCCGGCTCCTCGAGCCGGTGGTCCCGCTGGTCCAGGTTCACAAAGATCATTCCGTACCGGATGGCACACCGGACGGGCTGCGGCGCCCCCCGAGGCCGCCGCAGACACCGGTACGCCCGCACGTCGCCGTCCTCGTCCAGCGTGACGACGACCGGCTCTCCGAAGACGGTCACCATCAGGGAGTCACCGGCGTGCGGTATCGCGGTGACCAGGTCGATGAAGTGCCAGCCCGAGCGGTAGGCGGTGGCCATTTCACGACGGAAGGAGCGGTCGTCGGGTGGAGTCGTCATGTCAAGACCACACACTGTCGTCTGTGAGAGCTTCCCCGTCCGCGCCGGCAGGCGTAGCGGTCACCGTCGTAAGCGACCAGACGCTGTCCGCTCGGGCGTCACCCTTCGCCACGGAGAGGCCACTCAGAGTTCCGAAGGCCACAACGGCGGAGAAGGCGGCGACAAGCACCGAGCGAAGCATTCTCTTAGACATAGTCGGCTTCGTCCTCACTTGAAGGTCCCCTCTTCCCCCGTCGGATAAGACGATGGCTCATATAGGCACGTCATGGCCACACAATCGGTGCATCATGTTCCTGCACGTTCAGGACCCTGGGGGGTGGAGATTTGCCAGCAAATCAGACCAAAGCGACACATCCCCATGCAGTTACTGAACTGTGCGAGGAGGGGGCACGCCTCTACGCGAACGCCCTGCGCACCGGACGTATCGCTCGTGGCGAGGCGAATCACGTCCCCTGCCTCATGGAGTTCGCACTCCTGCATCCCGACCCCGACGACGCCAACTGGCTCCTGCCCGTGTCTCCGGCGGTCGCCCTCGCGCGGCGGCTGAATCCGATCGAGCACGAGATATCGGAGCGCCGGCGCACCTCGATCAAGCTTGCTGCGGCCTTCGAACCCTTCATGGCCCTGAGCGCGCAGGGGGCGGCACCGACCCACTCGATCACCGTGCTGGAGGGGCTCGACCGCATCAACGCGGCCCTTGATCTGGCCACGGACCAGTGCGTGGTCGAGATGCTCACGGTCCAGCCGAGTGCCCGGCATCCCGAGCGCAGGCTCATCGAGGGCCTGGAGCGCGACAGGACGCTGATCGACCGCGGTGTGCGCATCCGCACCCTCTATCAGCACACGGCACGGTACAGCCCCGAACGCATGGCCTACGTGGACCAGTTCCCGAACGGGAAGGCCGAGTACCGCACCATCGACGAACTCGTCGAGCGGCTCATCATCTGCGACGAGACCGTGGCCTTCATCCCCATCCGGGACGACCGGCAGGTCGCGCTGGAAATCCGCCACCCCGGGCTGGTCCGCTATCTGATCAAGGTGTTCGAGTTCATCTGGGGTCGAGCCGTGCCGCTCACCGCCGGCGCCCCCTACGAAACCGCTCCCGACGGCATCACCGACATCCAGCACTCCATAGCCAAGCTCCTGGTCGAAGGCCACGTCGACGAGGCGATCGCCCGGCGCCTGGGCATGAACGTCCGCACGTGCCGCGCGCACATCGCCAAACTGGCGTCCGCACTGGGGAGCGGCAGTCGCGCCCAGCTGGGCTACCTCATCGCCCAGTCGGGAATCCTGGAACAGGAACGCCAGGACGTCACCGACGGGGACGGTCTGTGACGGGAGAGGCACACGAGCGCACGACGGCATCGCACGAGGCGCATCCGGAGCACGGTCCGGAGGACCTCTGCACCGCCGGAACACTCCTGTACACCCAGGCACTGCGTGAGGGCCGCATACCGGCCCCGGAGGCCGCCGCGACACCATGCCTGACGGCCTATGGGCTGCTGCAGCCGCGCGTCGGCGAACCCGATTGGCTGGAGCCGGTCGCTCCGGCCGTCGCCCTGCACCGGATGCTGGACGTATCCGCACAGCGTGTCGCCGAGGAGAGGCGGCGGGAAGCCCGACTGTCCGCGACGTTCGAACCGTTGATGCAGGTGGACGGCCGGCGCACGGCCGGTGCCGACACCGGTGCCGTACGTGTCCTCAGTGGCATCCCACAGATCAACGAAGCCATCAGCGACGTCATGGCGGACGCGACCAACGAACTCCTGTGCATCCAGCCCAACGCGCACTACGGCGACCGGCGCGGACAATTGTCCCAGCACCTGTCACTGCGCCGAGACCAGGAGATGCTCGACCGCGGTGGGCGGATCCGCACCCTCTACCAGCACACCCAGCGTCACTTGCCCCTGGTCCGGGCCCGCTACGAGCAGTTGCGCGGAGACGCCGAGGCGCGCTCCCTCGACGAGGTGACCGACCGCCTCATCATCGTCGACCGCCGGGTCGCCTTCATCCCCGCGGACGATGAGGCGACCCTCGCGCTGGAGGTCCGTCACCCCGCCCTCATCAACTATTTCGTGACCACCTTCGAGCGCCTGTGGCGACTCGCCACACCGATGCATCCGCAGGCGGCCCCACGCCCGTCCCTGAACGGCGTCACGCCGCGGCAACGCACCATCGCCGCCCTGCTCGTCGAGGGTCACACCGACTCGGACATCGCCGACCGCCTCGGCATGAACGTCCGCACCGCCCGCGTCCACATCGCCAAACTCGCCGCCACCCTCGGCAGCGAGAGCCGAGCCCAGCTCGGCTACCTGATAGCGGAGTCGGGAATCCTCAGGCAGAGGGATGTCGATCAGTGACGGTGTCGCACGCGGAGCACGGTCCGCAGGAGATGAACGTCCGCACCGCCCGCGTCCACATCGCCGAACTCGCCGCCATCCTCGGCAGCGAGAGCCGGGCTCAACTCGGCTACCTCATCGGGCAGTCGGGGATTCTCGGCCAGGGAGGACGACGGGGGCCGGGGTGCTGCGCGGGGCGCCGTCCAGGCCGGCCTGGGCTATGCGGACGCCCAACTGCGTCCGGCTGGCCGCGCCGAGGGTCTCCGAGAGGCGGGCGATGTGCGCGCGGGCCGTGCGGACGCTGATGCCGAGGCGTTCCGCGATCACCGCGTCCTGGTGGCCCTCGGCGAGCAGCGCGGCGATGGACTGCTCGCGGTGCGAGATGCCCTCGATGCCGGTGTCGGGCAGCGGGGCGGTCAGCGGGATCGCCAGGCGCCACAGGCGTTCGAAGACCGTGACCAGGTAGGCGATCAGCGCCGGGTGGCGCAGTTCGAGGGCCATCGTGCGGTCGGTGTTGGCGGGGATGAAGGCGACCGTGCGGTCGAAGAGGATGAGGCGGTCGATGACCTCGTCCAGGGTGCGGGCCTCCACCGCGTCCCCCATGAGTTCGAGGTAGTTGAGCAGGCCCTGGCCGTGCCGGGCCACGTGCGTGTACAGGTCCCGCATCCGCACCCCGCGCCCGCGCAGCGCCAGCGCCCGGTGCAGCCCCTCGGACAGCTCGTGCTCCCGCCGGATGCCGCCGGGCTGGACGGTGAGCACCTCCGTCGTACAGGACTGCGTCGCCTCGTCCATCGCGGCCTGGATGCGGGACAGGCCGTCGAGGACCCGGATCGCCGTGCTCTCCGTGCCGGCCGGGGTCTGGAGCAGCCTGCCGAGGTCCGCGTACCACTCGAAGGCCTCCACGGCCGAGCCCACCCGCCGCTGACTGGCGCTGACCTCGTCGTGGACCCCGCGCAGCAGCCGGGTCATGACCTCCTGCGGGGAGGTCGGCACCAGCCAGTCCATGTCGTCGGGGTCGGGGTGCAGCAGGGCCAGCTCAAGGAGGCAGGGGACCGGCTCGGCGTCCTGGCGCGGCACCCTCCCGCGCCGTACGGCCCGGGAGTACACGCGGTCCCCGGCCGCGCACAGCCGCTCGGCCCCGTGCGGGTGCTCCTGAGCCCCGTGCCCGGCCATCGCCCATCCCACCCCCGGTTCCGGCTCTTCCGCAGCGCAACTATGCGCGGCCAGGACCGGCTCCGCAACACGGCTCCGCCCCGCACGGGAAACGAAAAGCGGCGGTTGCGACCGGAATGCCCCGACGGTGGAACCCGGAAGGCACGCGGGCTACTTCAGGCCCAGCTCCGCGCACGCGTCCGCGTACTTGGCGGTGCAGATGTCGCTGACCTTGTAGAAGCCGTCCGCGATGACCGTCTCCTCGATGTTCGCCTTGGTGAGCGCGACGACGGGGACGAGCTGGGCCGGCACGCCCTTGTGGGTGGGGCTGTCGACCTTGTCGCGGGCGAGCGCGTCGAACTGGATGTCCCGGCCCTGGACCCGCGCCACGGCCATCTCCGCGGCGTTCTCGGCCTGCTGCGGGTAGGACTTGTACACGCTCATGTACTGCTCGCCGGTGACGATCCGCTGGACCGCCGCGAGCTCCGCGTCCTGGCCGGTGATCGGGGGCAGGTCGGTGACGCCCGCGTCCTCCAGGGCCTTGATGATGCCGCCCGCCATGCCGTCGTTGGCGGAGTAGACACCCGCGATCTTGTTCTTGCCGATCTTCTCGATCGCCTCGGTCATGTTCGCCTCGGCGTTCTCCGGCTTCCAGTCCTTGGTGTCGAAGGACTGGGCGATCGTGAGCTTGCCGTTCAGCTCGGACAGCGCGCCCGCCTTGAACTGCTTGGCGTTCGGGTCGGTCGACGAGCCGTTCATCATGACGATCTTGTCGGAGCTGTCCGGGTCGCCGCCGAGCGCCTCGATGAGGGAGCGGCCCTGGACCTCGCCCACCAGCTCGTTGTCGAAGGAGATGTAGGCGTCGACCGGGCCCTCGGCCAGCCGGTCGTAGGCGATGACGGGGATGCCGGCGTCCTTGGCCTTCTGCACGGAGTCCCCGATGGCGTGCGCGTCGACCGGGTCGAGCACGATCACGTCGACCTCGTCCTCGATCATCTGCTGCATCTGATCGGCCTGCTTGGTGGCGCTGGCCTCGGCGTTGGCGTACTTGACGATGCCCTCGTCGCGCGTCAGCTCACCGATCTTCTTCTTGAAGAAGGGGTAGTCGAACAGCTCGTAGCGCGTGTTCTCCTTCTCCGGCAGCAGCAACCCGACCAGGAGGTCGTTGCCCTTGGTCGGGCTCGCGTCGTCGCTGCTCTCCGACGCACCCAGCACACCGCAGGAGGCCAGCGAGAAGGTCATCAGGGACGCGGCCACGGATATGGCGGTACGACGGGCACGGCTGCTCACTGCGCTAGACCTTCCGACACACGGGTGTAGTTGGTACCGAGGTGACCCAGGTGAAGGAAGCCAACGCTGTCTTCACCAAATCGTCAAGAAGTACTAGACCAATGAGACAGCACCGTTGTGAACAAGCCCCGGAGGACGGGTTGGTCCTCCGGGGCTGTAGATGCCGTTTTCCCTTGTGCCGCCTGCCGGTCCGGCTCAGTCCGAGGGCTGGCCGTGGCGCTTGGGCCGCCAGACCACCAGGGCGCTGGTCTGCTGTACCTCTTGGTAAGGGACCAGGTCACGGCGGTACGACGCGTGCACCGCGGCCTCGCGCTGGCGCATCGCCGTGGCCGCGCCGTCGAGCGCGGCGGCCAGCTCGGCCGCGCGGGCCTGGAGCTCGGCGACCTGGTTCTCCAGCTCGATGATGCGCTTGATTCCGGCCAGGTTGATGCCCTCGTCCTGCGACAACTGCTGGACCTGTCGGAGCAGTTCGATGTCGCGGGCCGAGTAGCGCCGGCCCCGGCCGGCCGTGCGGTCAGGGGAGACCAGGCCGAGGCGGTCGTACTGGCGCAGGGTCTGCGGGTGGAGACCGGAGAGCTGGGCCGCCACCGAAATGACGTAGACCGGGGTGTCCTCGGTCAGTTCGTACGGGTTGCGTCGCCGACCGTCCATTCCCGTCAAGCTCCCTTCGCGGCCTGGAACAACTCCGCCCGCGGATCCTCGTCCGCGGTCGCCTCGCGATACGCCTCCAGCGCGTCACGAGCCTTCCCCGTCAGATCCTTCGGAACACTCACCTCCACGGTGACCAGGAGGTCGCCGCGGGTGCCGTCCTTGCGGACCGCGCCCTTGCCCCTGGCCCGCATGGTGCGGCCGTTGGGCGTGCCCGCCGGCAGCTTGAGCGTGACGGGCGGACCGCCCAGGGTCGGGACCCTGACCTCGCCGCCGAGGGCCGCCTCGGCGTAGGTGACCGGGACGGTCACGGTGAGGTTGTCGCCCCGGCGGCCGAAGACGGGGTGTTCCTTGACGTGCACGACCACGTACAGGTCGCCCGCCGGACCGCCCCGCTCGCCCGGCGTGCCCTTGCCGCGCAGCCGGATGCGCTGCCCGTCCGACACCCCGGCGGGGATACGGACCTGCATCGTCCGCGAGGACTTGGCGCGTCCGGAGCCCTTGCAGACGTCGCAGGGGTCCTCGGCGATCAGGCCGCGGCCCTTGCAGTCCGGGCACGGGTCGGTGAGCGAGAAGCCGCCGCCCGAGCCCCGGGCGACCTGGCCGGTGCCGACGCAGGTCGGGCACACGCGCGGCGTGCCGTTCTTGTCGCCGGTGCCGGAACAGGCCTTGCAGGGTGCCTGCGAGGACATCCTGAGCGGCACGGTCGCGCCCTCGATGGCCTCGGTGAAGCTCAGGGTGACCTCGGACTCGATGTCCTGCCCGCGCCGCGGCTGCGTGCGCGTGCCGGTGCCGGGTCCGCCGCCCGTGCGGTTGAACAGGCCCCCGAAGACGTCGCCGAGCCCGCCGCCGAAGCCGCCGGCGCCCTGGCCCCCGCCCTGGGCGCCGCCTCCGAAGAGGTCGCCCAGGTCGAAGTTGAAGGTGCCGCCGCCGGCGCCGGGCCCCGGACGGAACCCGCCGTTGCCGAACAGCGCGCGGGCCTCGTCGTACTCCTTGCGCTTCTTGGGGTCACCGAGGATGTCGTTGGCCTCGGAGATCTCCTTGAAGCGCTCCTCCGCCTTGACGTTTCCCTTGTTGGCGTCCGGGTGGTTCTCGCGGGCGAGCTTCCGGTACGCCTTCTTGATCTCGGCCTCGGTGGCGTCCTTGGGGACGCCGAGAACCTTGTAGTAGTCCTTCTCGATGAAGTCCTTCGTGCTCATCCTCGACGTCCCTCCTTCCTCGGCTTCCTCGTCACTTCAAGCTCAGCCCTCGTCCGGGCCACCGCTCTCCTTGGTCCCGGCGTCGTCCTCCGCGTCGGAGGCGTCCTGCCCCTCGGCGCCGGTCTCGGCCGGCTTGACCGTCTGGGCGCCCGGCTGCGGCTCGGCGACCGCCACCCGCGCGGGGCGGATGGTGCGTTCGCCGATCCGGTACCCGGGCTGCAGGATCGCCACGCACGTCGTCTCGGTGACGTCCGGTGCGTAGGAGTGCATCAGGGCCTCGTGGATCGTCGGGTCGAAGGGCTCGCCCTCCTTGCCGAACTGCTGGAGGCCCAGCTTGGCCACCGTGGTCTCCAGCGACTCCGCGACGGACTTGAAGCCGCCGACCAGCTCCCCGTGCTCCCGGGCGCGGCCGACGTCGTCGAGTACGGGAAGCAGCTCGGACAGGAGGTTCGCGACGGCGACCTCCTTGACCGCGACGCGGTCCCGCTCCACCCGGCGGCGGTAGTTCTGGTACTCGGCCTGGAGGCGCTGGAGGTCCGCCGTGCGCTCGTTCAGCGCGGTGCGCACCTGGTCCAGCTGGGCCACCAGGCCCGCGTTCTCGCTCGCGTCCCCGGCCGGGGCCGCCCCCTCCTCGGAGGCGGCCTGCGGCTCGGCGTCGTCAGGGGTGGCGCCGGAGGGGACGTCGGGCTTCTCGTCGAAACCCGGGGTCTCCTCCGTCACGCGGCACCGTCCTTGCGCTCGTCGTCCACGATCTCGGCGTCCACGACGTCGTCGTCGGCGCCCTTGCCGTCGGCACCGGCGCCGGCACCCGGGGCCTCGCCGCCGGCGGCCTGCGCGGCCTGGGCGTCGGCGTACATGGCCTGGCCCAGCTTCTGCGAGACGGCGGCGACCTTCTCGGTGGCGGTGCGGATCTCGGCGGTGTCCTCGCCCTTGAGCTTCTCCTTCAGCTCGGCGACGGCACCCTCGACCTCGGTCTTGACCTCGCCGGGGACCTTGTCCTCGTTGTCCTTGAGGAACTTCTCCGTCTGGTAGACGAGCTGCTCGCCCTGGTTGCGGGACTCGGCGGCCTCACGGCGGGCGTGGTCCTCCTCCGCGTACTTCTCGGCCTCCTGGCGCATCCGGTCGACCTCGTCCTTCGGCAGCGAGGAGCCGCCGGTGACGGTCATCTTCTGCTCCTTGCCCGTGCCGAGGTCCTTCGCGGTCACGTGCATGATGCCGTTGGCGTCGATGTCGAAGGCGACCTCGATCTGCGGGACGCCGCGGGGCGCCGGCGGCAGACCGGTCAGCTCGAACATCCCGAGCTTCTTGTTGTACGCCGCGATCTCGCGCTCGCCCTGGTAGACCTGGATCTGCACGGAGGGCTGGTTGTCCTCGGCGGTGGTGAAGATCTCCGAGCGCTTGGTCGGGATCGTCGTGTTCCGCTCGATCAGCTTGGTCATGATGCCGCCCTTGGTCTCGATGCCGAGGGACAGCGGGGTGACGTCGAGCAGCAGGACGTCCTTGACCTCACCCTTGAGGACACCGGCCTGGAGGGCGGCACCGATGGCGACGACCTCGTCCGGGTTGACGCCCTTGTTGGCGTCCTTGCCGCCGGTCAGCTCCTTGACCAGCTCGGCGACGGCGGGCATACGGGTGGAGCCACCGACGAGGACGACGTGGTCGATCTCGGACAGCTGGATGCCGGCGTCCTTGATGACGTTGTGGAACGGCGTCTTGCAGCGCTCCAGCAGGTCGGAGGTCAGCTGCTGGAACTGGGCGCGGGTGAGCTTCTCGTCCAGGTGCAGCGGGCCCTCGGCGGAGGCCGTGATGTAGGGGAGGTTGATCGTGGTCTCGGTGGACGAGGACAGCTCGATCTTGGCCTTCTCGGCCGCCTCGCGCAGGCGCTGGAGGGCCATCTTGTCCTTGGCCAGGTCCACGCCGTGGCCGGACTGGAACTGCTTGACCAGGTAGTCGACGACGCGCTGGTCCCAGTCGTCACCGCCGAGGTTGTTGTCACCGTTGGTGGCCTTCACCTCGACGACGCCGTCGCCGATCTCCAGCAGCGAGACGTCGAACGTACCGCCACCGAGGTCGAAGACCAGGATGACCTGCTCGTCCTTGTCCAGGCCGTACGCCAGCGCGGCGGCGGTCGGCTCGTTGACGATGCGCAGGACGTTGAGGCCCGCGATCTCACCGGCCTCCTTGGTGGCCTGGCGCTCGGCGTCGTTGAAGTACGCCGGGACGGTGATGACCGCGTCGGTCACCTTCTCGCCCAGGTAGGACTCGGCGTCCCGCTTCAGCTTCTGCAGCACGAAGGCGCTGATCTGCTGCGGGTTGAAGTCCTTGCCGTCCAGGTTGACCTTCCAGTCGGTGCCCATGTGGCGCTTGACCGAGCGGATGGTCCTGTCGACGTTCGTGACCGCCTGGCGCTTGGCCACCTCGCCGACGAGCACCTCACCGTTCTTGGCGAAGGCGACGACGGACGGCGTGGTCCTGGCGCCCTCGGCGTTGGTGATGACGGTGGGCTCGCCGCCCTCCAGAACGCTGACGACGGAGTTAGTCGTGCCCAGGTCGATGCCGACCGCACGTGCCATGGTGAATAACCTCCAGCTGACTTGAGTGGAACAGGCTCAAGTGTGCACGACACCCGGCGATGGGTCAACAGAGGTGAGTCGGGCGGACTCAACTCTTATCCGTTCCTTACGCGCAATGGCGCCCTGACCTGCTTTTTCTCGGCACCCATGGCCTGACGAACCGGAAAAATCACCCCGGGCAAGGACGCGCCACCAGAGACTCCGGTTGCCCCTGCGACGCACCGCACCGCCGGACCGGGCGGGGCACAGGCGGAGCGCGGGCGGGGCCGCGGACGGGGCGCCGGGTTCGTACGGGGCCGATGGGGTCAGGGTTGCCTCAGCGACGCAGATCACCGCACGTCCGACTACAGTGCGGCGGAGGATGGGGGTACTCTCAGACGAACTGAATAAGTTACCGCTTAGTAATACCGCCCCCTCGTAACCTCGCAGGCCCGAGGAGCCCCCAAATGCAACTCGCCGCGATCATCGTGTCGCTGGTCCTGATCGTGGTCGGCGTCGCACTGTTCGGCCGCGCCGTCCTGCAGATCTTCACCTACATGCGGCTGGGCCAGCCCGTACCGGCCGGAACGCGGACCAACGACCCCGTGGACCGCACCGTCACCGTGGTCAGGGAGTTCCTCGGCCACACCCGGATGAACCGCTGGGGCATCGTCGGTGTGGCGCACTGGTTCGTCGCGGTGGGCTTCTTCTCCCTGCTGCTGACCATCGTCAACGCCGTCGGCCAGCTCTTCCGGGCCGACTGGATCCTGCCGGTCATCGGCGACTGGGCTCCGTACAACGTCTTCGTCGAGTTCATCGGCACGATGACGGTGCTCGGCATCCTGGTCCTGATCGTGATCCGGCAGCTCAGCCACCCGCGCAAGCCGGGCCGCAAGTCCCGCTTCGGGGGCTCCAACTTCGGCCAGGCGTACTTCGTCGAGGCCGTCATCCTCATCGTCGGCGTCTGCATCTTCATGCTGCACGCGCTGGAGGGCGCCCTCCACCACGTGGACGGCTACGAGGCGTCGTTCTTCATCTCGTACCCGGTCGTCTCCGCGCTCCAGGACGTGGACCTCGGAACGCTCCAGAACCTCGTCTACTTCTTCGCCGGACTGAAGATCGCGACCTCGTTCATCTGGATGATCACGGTCGCCCTGAAGACCGACATGGGCGTGGCCTGGCACCGCTTCCTGGCTTTCCCCAACATCTGGTTCAAGCGCGACGCGAAGGGGGGCACCGCCCTCGGCGCGCTGCTCCCGATGACCTCGGGCGGCAAGCCGATCGACTTCACCGACCCCGGCGACGACGACGTGTTCGGCGTCTCCCAGGTCGAGCAGTTCTCCTGGAAGGGCCTGCTGGACTTCTCCACCTGCACCGAGTGCGGCCGCTGCCAGTCGCAGTGCCCCGCGTGGAACACCGGCAAGCCGCTCTCCCCCAAGCTCCTGATCATGTCCCTGCGCGACCACGCGCACGCCAAGGCCCCCTACCTGCTGGCCGGCGGCGGCAAGACCATGGAGGGCGAGGAGAAGGCGTCCGAGGAGCAGCTGGCGGGCGTGCCCGCGGCGGCGCTGGCGGAGGCCGAGCGCCCGCTGATCGGCACCCTCGAAGAGAACGGCGTCATCGACCCGGACGTCCTGTGGTCCTGCACCACCTGCGGCGCCTGCGTCGAGCAGTGCCCCGTCGACATCGAGCACGTCGACCACATCGTCGACATGCGCCGCTACCAGGTCATGATCGAGTCGGCCTTCCCGTCCGAGGCCGGCACGATGCTCAAGAACCTGGAGAAGAAGGGCAACCCCTGGGGCCTGGCGAAGAAGCAGCGCCTGGAGTGGCTCAAGGAGCTGGACTTCGAGGTCCCGGTCGTCGGCAAGGACATCGAGGACCTCACCGAGGTCGAGTACCTCTACTGGGTCGGCTGCGCCGGCGCCCTGGAGGACCGCGCCAAGAAGACCACGAAGGCCTTCGCCGAACTGCTCCACATCGCGGGAGTCAAGTTCGCGATCATGGGCGGCGACGAGAAGTGCACCGGTGACTCCGCCCGCCGCCTGGGCAACGAGCCCCTGTTCCAGGAGCTCGGCATGGAGAACGTCATGTCCCTCAACGCCGCCTTCGGCGAGGAGATGGACGAGGACGGCAAGGTCGTGCCGGAGTCGGCGAAGCCGAAGTCGGCCAAGAAGATCGTCGCGACCTGCCCCCACTGCCTCAACACCCTCGGCAACGAGTACCCGCAGCTCGGCGGCGACTACGAGGTCGTCCACCACACCCAGCTGCTCCAGCACCTGGTGGACGAGGGCAAGCTGGTCCCGGTCACCCCGGTCGAGGGCATCATCACCTACCACGACCCCTGCTACCTGGGCCGCCACAACAAGATCTACACGCCCCCGCGCGAGATCATCGCCGCCGTCCCGGGCGTCCGCAACGAGGAGATGCACCGCCACAAGGAGCGCGGCTTCTGCTGCGGCGCCGGCGGCGCGCGGATGTGGATGGAGGAGCGGATCGGCAAGCGCATCAACAACGAGCGCGTCGACGAGGCGCTGAGCGTGAACCCGGACATCGTCTCCACGGCCTGCCCCTTCTGCCTGGTGATGCTGACCGACTCGGTCAACGGCAAGAAGAACGACGGCAAGGCCAAGGAGTCCATCCAGGTCGTCGACGTCGCCCAGCTCCTGCTGGACTCCGTCAAGACCCCGGCCGACCCCACCGGCGAGCCGGAGCAGGAGAACGAGCCGACGCCGGAACCGGTGAAGTAGCCGACGCTCACGCACACGACCGACACCCCCGGGCTCCCTGCGGACCCGGGGGTGTCGCCGTATGTCGAACGCGTGCATGATTACCCGGTCGTTGTCGGTAATGGTGGTACGGGTCGATACGGACGAGGTGAACGGTGCGGCGCCTGCGAAGAAGCACCCTGACCGGCACGGCCGCCGCCGGCTGCCTGCTGCTGCTCACCGCCTGCGGCCACGGCCGGGCACCCGCCGCCGAGGACGCCGCCCCCACTCCCGTACGCGCCGCCCAGGCCCCCGCCCCGCTCCCCGTCCCGCACGGCGAGGGCAGCGAGGTCCCCGACGACTTCAACGGCGACGGCCACCGCGACCTGGTCCTCGACGACCTGGTCACGGCGGAGAGCCACGCGGACGACGCGGGCATCGGGATCGTCTACGGCTCGCCCCGCGGACTGGTGCCGCGAGCCCGGCAGTTGCTCACGCCGAAGAAACACGCGACGCCCGTGGACGGTCAGTTGCCGGCCGTCTTCGAGGCGGAGGCGAGCTGCGACCTCGACGGCGACGGCTTCACCGACCTGGTGGTCACCACCGACCCGCCCTACGACGGCCAGGGCCGCCCCCCGGTCCCCCTCCAGCTCCTCTTCGGCTCCCCGTCGGGACCGACCGGCCGCGCGGTCCCGCTGACCATCCCCGACCGCGCCCGCTACGGCAACGACTGGCCCGAGCGCCCGGTGTGCGGCGACTTCGACGGCGACGGCGCCGAGGACCTGGTCGTCCACGCCTCGGCCGGCCGCCTCAGCCATCTGCGCGGCCCCTTCACCCGCAAGGGCGTCCCGCACCAGGCCGGCGCGCCCGTCCCGTCCCCCGGCGAGGCGCCGACCGGCCCCGCCACCGACGTGAACCGCGACGGGTACGACGACCTGGTCGTCCGCACCTCCGCGGGCCCCGGCAAGGCGGCCCTCGTCCTGGGCGGCCCCGCCGGACCGGCCCGCACCGGGGCCACCCTGCCCGCCGGCGTCGACATCGCGCTGGGCGCCTTCGGCCGGGGCAAGGCGCTCGACGCGGCCGTGGGCGGCCCGGACGGCACCGCGATGCGCTACGACCTGCCCACCGCGACACGCGGCAGCCTCGACGCCCCGGGCTCGGTGCTCGACGCCGCCGACTTCGACGGCGACGGCCTGAGCGAGCTGGTCTCCAGCGGCTCCGGCGTACGCGTCCTCCCGGGCCGCAAGGCCGGGCCCACGACCCGGGCGGCGGTCACGGTGCGGCCCACGACGACGGGCACGACACGGGTGCTGACGGCCGGCGACTTCGACGGCGACGGACTCGCCGACCTGGTGGTGCGCACCTCCCAGGGCGACACGAAGGACTCCATCGAGGTCCACCGGGGCGCCGCGAAGGGCCTGCTGACGGCACGGGCCGCGGTCACCTTCTCCACGTCGCAGTTCCTGACCCCGTAGGGGACCGGCGGGCGGACGCCGCGAGTGGGCCGGTCGGACCTCGGGGACTCCTCGGGGAGCACCCGTAGGGGATGTCACAGCTCGGCCGCAAAGGACCCCCCGAACGGCCGGGCCCCGCACGTCACTCTCCGGGACCAGGTACGTTCGAAGGCGTGGCTGGATTCAGGATCGGACGCGGCCGGGAAAACGGCGCTCCAAACGCGCGACCGCAACGCCCCCCGTACGGACAGCAGGCGCCCCAGGGACCGTCGTACGGCGGCCCCGCGGCGCCTCAGCCCCCGTACCCGCAGCAGCCGTACGGGGGCGGCGCCCCCGCGCCCGGCGGCTCCCCGTGGCCCCAGGCCCACGGCGGCGGTCACCCCGCACAGGGCGGACACGGCGAGCCGGAGTACTTCGGCGACGGCGGCTACGGGCAGGGCCCCGGCGGGCACCCCCAGCAGCCCCCGTACGACCCGTACGCGGCCAACAACCCGGGCCACACCCAGGCGTTCACGGTCGACGACCCCTACAACCAGGGCGACACCTACCGCGCCGGTTCCGCCCCGGCCCCCGGCCCGGTCGGCCCCCGCCTGCACTGGAAGGACCTCCTGAAGGGCGTGATCCTCGCGCCCAACCCGACCTTCCTCCAGATGCGGGACTACGCGATGTGGGCCCCGGCGCTCATCGTGACCTTCCTCTACGGCCTGCTGGCCGTCTTCGGGTTCGACGGCGCCCGCGAGGAGGCGATCAACGCCACCCTCTCGAACGCCATCCCGATCGTCCTGACCACGGCGGTGGCGCTGGTGCTGAGCGCCTTCGTCCTGGGCGTGGTCACCCACACCCTGGCCCGCCAGCTCGGCGGCGACGGCGCCTGGCAGCCCACGGTCGGGCTCTCCATGCTGATCATGTCCCTCACGGACGCCCCGCGCCTGGTCGTCGCGATGTTCGCCGGCGGCGACGCGCCCTTCGTCCAGATCCTGGGCTGGGCCACCTGGGTCGCGGCCGGCGCCCTGCTGACCCTGATGGTCAGCCGCTCCCACGACCTGCCCTGGCCGAAGGCGCTCGGCGCCTGTGCGATCCAGCTGATCGCCCTGCTGTCGATCGTGAAGCTCGGCACGTTCTAGCCGTCGGCGTACGAGGGGGCCCCGGCGTGTGCGTCACGCCGGGGCCCTTCCCGTCTTCGCCGCCCCGCAGATCAGGCGTCGAGCACCTGTCCGTCCCGCCGCACGACGGGGGGCTGAACGCTCCACGGGAAGTTGATCCACTCGTCGGTCCGCTTCCACACGTACTCGCACTGGACGAGGGAGTGGGACTTCTCATAGATCACCGCGCTGCGGACCTCGGCGACCGTGTCGAGGCAGAAGTCCCGCACCAGCTTGAGCGTCTTGCCGGTGTCGGCGACGTCGTCGGTGATCAGGACCTTCTTGTCGGAGAAGTCGATGACGTTCGGGACCGGCGCGAGCATGACGGGCATGTCGAGCGTGGTCCCGACCCCGGTGTAGAACTCCACGTTCACGAGGTGGATGTTCTTGCAGTCGAGCGCGTACGCCAGCCCACCGGCGACGAAGACGCCCCCGCGGGCGATGGACAGCACTATGTCCGGCTCGTACCCGTCGTCGGCGACGGCCTGTGCGAGTTCGCGCACGGCGACGCCGAACTGCTCGTAGGTCAGATTCTCCCGAACATCACTCATGCGCGCGTCCTGCTCATCACTGGGTTCATACCTGGGTCCGATGGAAATTGAGGAAGGAGCGGGAGGCGGTCGGCCCCCGCTGCCCCTGGTAACGGGACCCGTAGCGCTCGCTCCCGTACGGGTGCTCGGCCGGCGAGGTGAGCCGGAACATGCACAGCTGCCCGATCTTCATCCCCGGCCACAGCTTGATCGGGAGGGTCGCGAGATTGCTCAGCTCCAGCGTCACGTGCCCCGAGAAGCCCGGGTCGATGAACCCGGCGGTGGAGTGCGTGACGAGCCCGAGCCGCCCGAGCGAACTCTTCCCCTCCAGCCGCGAGGCCAGGTCGTCGGGGAGCGTGATGACCTCGTACGTACTGGCCAGCACGAACTCACCGGGGTGCAGGATGAACGGCTCGTCGCCCTCCGGCTCCACGAGCCGGGTCAGGTCCACCTGCTCGACGGAGGGGTCGATGTGCGGGTACCGGTGATTCTCGAACACCCGGAAGTAGCGGTCGAGGCGCACGTCGATGCTCGACGGCTGCACCATGGAGTCGTCGAAGGGCTCGATGCGGACCCGTCCGGCGTCGATCTCGGCCCGGATGTCCTTGTCTGAGAGAAGCACGCACCGAGGATACGCAAGGCGCGCGGAGCAGCGACAACCGCCGCCGCGCCGCGCGCCCGGGCTGTACCTGTACCGCTGCTGCTACCGCTTCTCCGCACCCACCGGCACGGCGCTCCGCAGCCGCGCACACCGCGGACATCGGACGAGCCGGCCGGGGCCGAGTCGATCGGCCTGCTGCATCGGGAACGAGGTGGCGGTGAACACGTGCCCATCGGCACAGCGGACGACGGTGCGCTCCATCAAGTCCTTCAAGTCCCTTCCCCAAGAGCCGCGTCTGGCTTACTACCCTGACGACAAAAGCCACAGTACGGGATGAAAGAGACGACTCTCCAGGCGGCACTCCGCCCTCACGCACACCCTCTCCGGCGCCCCCACCGTACGCCCCAACTCGCAGCCCCCGCAGCCTCGTCCCCCACCCCCGAACGACCACCGGCCCCACGGCGCGAACACCGGGGGCCGGGCATGGGGTAGAGTGAGCGAGCGTCCAGGCACCGACCTCGGTCGGCGTCTTACGCGGGTGTAGTTTAATGGTAGAACATCAGCTTCCCAAGCTGAGAGCGCGAGTTCGATTCTCGTCACCCGCTCCATGAAGAGGGCCCAGGTCAGAGACCCGGGCCTTCTTTGTTGTGTACATCGACCAGGGAATCGCACCGTTTGTACACTCTGTCCGACGGTTGAGCTGTGGCCCGCGCACGCGGTGCTTCCCAGCAGAGGTGAACGCGCGCGGCCGCACCAGGATGTTCCGAAAAGCGTGTCGGCTCGTTCAGAGTTGGCCGACTGCAGACAGGACAAGCACGCAGAGGCCCATCGACGTGGCAAAAGCAGTGCCGCCGTAAAGGACTGCCTCAGCGAATGCGGCTCCGGTGCTGGTCTTCAGGATCCCAGCGACAAGAGCCACCACGAGCGAGAACAGCGCTGCCACGAGCAGCCACAGGCACCTCGTTCCGAATCGTGACTCGGACGGCGGAGCATTCACAGAAGTCTTCCTTCGCGGACGGACTGAAAGGAGAGGAGTGTGCGTCATTCGGGGACAAGGACGCCGGTCAGTAGATGCGCGGCGAGTGTGCTGCGGTGCCGAGTCGCGGCCTGGATGAGTTCGCGGTGCGCGGTGATCTGCGCGTCCACGGCATCCAGCACGGCACTGATTCGCCGCTGATGGGCAAGGGGCGGCAGCGGTACGGGCAGAAGTGCCAGTGTGGCGGCGCTGAGGGAAGGAACAGCGGTGCCGCGGGCATACTCCTTGAGCCAGTGCACCGTCTCCGGCAGAGACAAGTAGGCGAGCAGGTAGCCGGGAAGGACAAGTGGCTCCCCATCCGTCTCCAGGGCACGCAGCCGCAACAGGTTGGTGCTGAATAGCCAGCCGTCCTGCGCCTTCTCGACCAAGGCAGGGGGCATCTGGGCACCGGAACGCACGCACAGAATGTCTCCGGACCTGAGACGGAACCTTGCCAGTGCGCGGGCGACATCCACGCTTACTTTCTCCATGTCACGATCGTCGATACGACCCTCACGCAGGTGCTTGGGCATCACGACACGGAGATCGCCTGCCGCGGAGCGAACCTCGGCCGGCAGACGTGTGTAGGACGGACCAGCCATGATGTCGACCAGTTCTCCCAGCGGAACCCGACGCCAGTCATGAGGTAGCCCGTCGTACGAGAGCACGGTGGCTGACGACAACGGGCCGTACGAGAGCGCATCGACCGTGCCGTCCAGGGCTTTCGTTCGACGCCTCGCCTCGGCGAGCACCCGCTCCGTGGCTGCTGCCTCGGTAGCCGCTTCAGCCGGTGACGCCGTGGACATCCATCTGTCCGCATAGTCGGCGGGGCTGAGCGAGTAACCGGCAGCCCGCACCGCCTCCAGCGGAGCAGCGACCGCAAGATGGCCCGCGCTCTGCCGACCGAGGCGGAATCCGGTCCCTCGTCGCCATGCCTGAATGGTTTTCGTGACAGCCGCGACGTGTTCGTCGGAGAGGACTCGGGGTCCGCGAGTCGCCTTGTCACCCAGGTCCCGGGCGTCCACGAACAGGATGTCCTCGCGCACCGCCGCGGATCTCCGCAAGAACCACAAGCAGACGGACACCTGAGCCCCGGAAAAGAGCTGAGGCGGCAACGCGACAATGCATTCGACGGCGCCATCCTCCACCAGCCTGCTCCGGATCTCCCGCTCCCGAACGTCTGTGGAGGTGCCCGCACTGACCGGCATCACCACACCCGCACGGCCCTCGTCCTTGAGCGACACCAGGACGTGCTGGAGCCAGGCGAAGGCAGGACTACCGGGGGGAGGCGGTCCGTACGGCCAGTCGATGCCCTCACGCGGCTTCGGCACGGCCCCGTGAGCGTTGAAAGGCGGATTAGTCAGAATGAGGTCGACCCGGTGGCCCTTCGGCCAGGCACGTTCGTTCCATGGGGCCGCGGTGCCGGCTTCCAGTTCAACCGGAATACCGTGCAGCGCGAGGTTCATTCCGGCGAGCCGAAGTGTGCCGCGCTGCGGACTCTCACCACGCAGAGTCAGAGGCACGACACCACCGAGGCGTTCAGCGACTCCGTCAAGCATCTCGCCTGCGCGCGCATACGGGTCGTAGACGCATCGCGCGGAGTCCTCGTCCCCTAGGGCGGCGTCCCGCATCAGCCGCACCACGGCACGTGGGGTGAAGAACTCTCCGCTGGGAAGCGCGGCTCGGGAGCCGAATTGATCCACCAGTTGTCGGAACTCGTCGATCCCCAAGCCGTCGGTCAGGCGGATCACCTCGACAACATCCCCGTACTCCCGAGGTTCCAGCCTGACGAGGGCTGTCCGCATGCCCGGCGGCACACCGCGCAGGCGCAGCGCCTCGTCGGCTGCTTCCCCGATCTCCTGCAACAACGTCGCCGTGGCAGCCCTGGATCGAGACCGCACCGTACGCGGGAGCGACACCGAGCGCGGGCTTCCGCTCACCCGAAGAAAGACCAGAGAGAGGAGCAAGGCAAGGTAGTCCGTCATCGATGCGCCGCCGCGCACGGCGTCTGCCATCGGTCCCAGCAATCGCGCAAGTTGCCGCGCACGCTCTTCTTCGTCGCTCAACGGACCGCTGCCGGTTGCCTCACCACCCAGCGCGGCCGCTCCCTGGCGGGCATCGTCCGACGCGACGAGGTTCCGCCGCATACGGTCGGCATAGGTGAACCCTGCCGGCTCATCGGACGCACGCGCACGTGACGGGATCTGACGGGAGTCGAGCCAGCGGAGGACCGCCCGTAGACTGAATAGTTCCGTTTCCCCCGTCCTGACCGGCTCCGGATAATCCTCGTACCGACGTTGCCAGTTGGTGATTGCTGGCCGCATCACCCCGGCCAGTTCCGCGAGTTCGGCCCTCGACAGCAGGCGATCGTCGCTGAGACCCGTACCGTCCATGAAACCCCCGTACACCGTCCTGGTTGCTCCCGATGAGGGAACGGTAGAGAGGCGACAGCGGGAGCGTCAATCAGCGCACCGACGGTGCGCACATCGACAAGCGGGCGCGACTCATGGGTCGCGCTTCAGGCATTCAAGGACCATCAAGGAGCTGAGCAGCTATTTTGCCCTACCGTCGCCCTCTTTTGCTACCCGATCACCAAGAGATGAAGTGCATCGCTTGTTAAGGGCCTACCTGAGAAGGGCTTGCGTCAGTCTGCGGATCAAGTAGCCCCACCGCACTTCGCCGCGCCAAGTCCGCTCGGCGCGCGCCTGCCGACCTTTCGAGCTCGTCGGCCCTCAGCACGGCACAGTGACCTTGCCGCTGCATCTGGCACGGTCGGGGCTGACCACCCTCGATCTCGATCAGCCGCGGCTGTGGATGAACTACTACCGGATCGTCCTGACCGAGGGAGCGCAAGACGATCTGGTCCGGTTCCTCAGTCGCGACCTTCTGGTCAGCCTATGGCCCGCACTGCGCACACTGGTCAGCCGTGATGTCCGGGAGGTGTGGGAGAGCTCCTGCGTGAACCCCCACGGAAGTGAGGCCGACGTAGCGCGGACAGCATGGTGGAGACACGACTGCATGTGTTCTCAGCGACCACCGTTCCCACCCTGCTGCACAACATCCGTAAGTACCAGAGCCGCACGAGTTGCCCGAGCACCGTCACTTCCCGAGCGACGAGCGCGAGTTCGGCTCTCGTCGTATCAGAGCGGGAGATCGTCGGGGAGTATCCGAAACACCTTGTGGTGGCCCAAGGGGCGTACGGCCCGGAAGTCACGTCGGTCGAGGGTGAGGATCGCGTCCGTGTCGTAGTCGGCGGCGAGCGCCACATTGACCGCGTCGGCGAGGTCGAGGTCCAGCGCACGGTAGCGGACACGGACGGACTGGGCGGCGCCCAGGTGGTCCTCCGTGATCTCCGGCATGACGACGCGCCCCCGGCTCATCCAGCGCCGGAGGTCGTCGACCGCGCCGAGGGCGGCCGCCCTGCCGAGCTCGCGCGTGGCTACGTGGTCCAGTTCGGCCAGCAGCAATGGGGACATGACCAGGAGGCCGGCCGCCATGATCGCCTCGTTCGCCGCCCGGTGTTCCGGGTGAGCCGAGTCCAGGGCCGCCAGGAGGCCGGACGTGTCGGCGATGACAATGATCACGCGCCGGTTCCGGAACTCGAGTCGGCCTCACGGCGGACGGCGTCGGCGACCGCATCACGGACCTCCGCCTTGGAGGGCGTGCGGCCCGTCCCCTCGAAGGTGCGCGAGAACAGCGGCTCGTCCCAGACCCTGTTCGCCATGGCCGCGAGGTGGATGCCCTGGCGGATGATCTCGGCCTCGCTGATCCCCCGACGCTTCGCGGCCTCCTTGATGATCGCCAGGTCCTCGGGGTCGGCGTAGACGTTCGTGCGCTTCATGGACATGTACCAAGAGTAGTCCATGTACCGGATTGACACACGCAGGTGCCTAGTTCTTCGGATCATCGGATGCTGGCCGCGCCCACCGAGCCGAGGCGAGGGCCCGGCAGCCATGTGCGACCGCGACTGCCGCGCTCAGCCACTCTGCGCATCCCCAAGCCCGCACACCGAGCAATCCACATCAGCGAAGTGGTCGTCCGCATCGCAGTGTCGTGCCCACGGTGTGCCCTTCAGAGCGGACACCTACGGTCAACAGCAGTGCCACAGGACACCCACGCCTACCGCAGCACATTGGATCCACGCAGGTCAGCAGCTCCACGGCGCACAAGCGCCGTCGCTTCCCAAGCTGAGAGCGCGAGTTCGATTCTCGTCACCCGCTCCATGCGAAACCCCCCGGTCATCGACCCGGGGGTTTCTTGTCGTCTAGGCCAATCGCAGGGCGGCGTGCCCTCCTCTGCGGAGGTGCATCAATGACTCGCACCGTAATCGATCTCGATGATCAGCTGGTCGCCGACGTGGCCAAGGCCCTCGGCACCAGCACCAAGAAGGAGACGGTGAACACCGCCCTGCGCGAGGTGCTGGAGAACCGGCGGCGGGCTCTTGCCCTCACCCGCCTGCGGGCAGCGGCGGCCGAGGGCGCCTTCGATCTCGATCTCCTCGAGGACTAGGGAAACTACCGTCGGTGAACGCCGCTCAGTTCCTGATCGACACCAGCGCACTCGCCCGGATGCTGCGCGGCGACGCCGAGCAACACGGCTGGGACCAGGCGGCGGCAGCCGGGCTCATCGCCACGTGCCCCATCACCGAGCTGGAGTTCTGCTACAGCGCGCGTTGCGCCGCCGCCCGTGCCCAAGGCATCGAGGACCTGCGTCTGCTCTTCGGTTGGGTGCCGGTCGACGACCGCGCCTACGACCGCGCCTGGCAGGTCCAGGACATCCTCACCCAGCGCGGACAGCACCGCAGTGCCGGAGCCGTCGACCTCGTGGTGGCGGCGACGGCCGAGTTGCAGGGACTGACCCTCCTCCACCGCGACCGGGACTTCGAATGCATCGCCGCCGTCACGGGCCAGGCGCTCCAGTGGTACGGGCCAGAACCCGGCAACTGAACCCAGGGGTCCGGGCGTTCGGCTGTTCCGTGAAAGCCTCGGCCACCGGCCTGTGGTGACCGAGGGGCTGGGACAGGGAATCGGCGCATGCGCGAAGGTGCTCCCCGACTGAGTTCCCGTCTCTCCCGGAGATGGGTCCGCTTCACCGCGCTGGTGGCGTCCACCCGGAGCGGGTCCGCATCGCAGGAGCCCTTCCGCCCATCTCCGTCCTGAGTTCTGTGGCCGCCGCTGTCCCGGACGAGTCTCCGGGCCGCCCCCGGACAGGCCGGGGGCGCAACCATTGCCTCCGGAGCTGGAACCCCCGGAAGCCGGCCGCGCGCCAGAGACCCTGGCCGCGAGCACTGACAACGGGCCCAACGGCGCCGGCCGTCGGCTGTGGCGGGCCCGGCCGGGCTCCCCCGAGTCGTCGACCCGGGGGTTCTCTGTTGCGCCGGGCCCACGGGGGACTCGAGGTGGTGGCTCAGCCGAGTGGGTTCGTCGTGTCGCGCAGGGTGGCCAGGGCCGGGGCGTACATGCGGGACTTGATGGTGCCGACGGTGTCGCCGGCCTTGTTCACCTGTGCCTGGGCGATCTCGATCGCGGTGGAGCGCACGGCGTCCTCGGCGACGGCCCGGTCGACGATGCCGGCGGCCGCGGCGTCGGTGCCGCCGTAGCGGCGGGCGGTGAGCATGGCCTCGTGCGCGGTCCGCGGCGCCAGCCGGGACTGGATGAGGGCGGCCATGCCGGGGGTGAAGGGGATGTTGATGTCCGCTTCGGGCAGGCACCAGTAGCCGCGGTCGGCGCGCATGACGCGGAAGTCGTGGGCCAGGGAGAACATCGCGCCGGCGGCGAAGGTGTGCCCCTGCAGCGCGGCCACCGTGATGACCGGCAGGGACAGCATCCGGGCGAACAGCCCGTGGACGGAGACGACGTACTGCTGGTGCTGGTCGGCGTGGGCGAACAGCCAGTCCAGGTCGAGTCCGTTGGAGTAGAACTTGCCGGTGGCGGCGGTGACCAGGGCGCGGGGGCCTTCCGCCTTCTCCACCTCGTCGAGCGCGGCGCTGACGGAGGTGAGCCAGTCGGGGTGGAAGCGGTTCTCGCCGTCTCCGAGGTCGAGGACGAAGACGTTGTCCTGACGGTCGAGCGTGGGCATGGCGACTCCTTCGAGGTTCAGAGGTACGCGGTGAAGCGGCTGGACGGCTGCGGGTTACGGCCGGGGGCCGGAGCCGGCACCGGGACGGTCACGCAGGGCGTGGCGGAGCAGGTCGTGGATCTCGGCGGCGGCCGCGTCGATCGGGGCGGTGCTCTGCTCGGCGCGGCACATGATCACCGCGCCTTCGACCGCGGCGATGACGAAGGCGCCGAGTCGGCGGCTGCGCTCCTCGGCCAGGCCGTGCCGCAGGAAGAGGGCCGCGAGGGCTTCCTGCCAGCGGGCGAAGACGGCGGCGGCGGAGCGGGCCAGCTGGGGTGCCTCGTCGTTCGCCTCGACGGCCACCGCCACGATCGGGCAGCCGGCTCTGAAGCCGCTCTCCACCAGTCGGTCGCGCCACAGCGCGAAGAACGCGTCGACGGCCTCCACCGGATCGTCGGCCTGCATGGCGGCGTCAACCAGGCCCGCGATGAAGTCCCCCGCCAGCGCCACGGCCTCGTCGATGAGCTGGGTGCGCCCGCCGGGGAAGTGGTGGTACACCGAGCCCCGGGGGGCTCCGCTGTGGGCGAGCACCCGGTCGATGCTGGTCGCGCTCGCGCCGTACTCACGCAGCAGGGCGGCGGCACTGAGGATCATCCGGTCACGGCTCTCACTCCTGCGCGGACTCACCCGCCCACCACCCTCCCGGCGACGGTGCCGACCGGGACCGGCAAGCTACCTGCGGGTAACTTAGGGGATATGCCATAGACCATGCAAGAGGTCCGGCAGGCTCGTGGGGCCGTGCCCGTGCGGTGTGCGCCGACTGCCCCGTCGCCCTGCGAGCGGGACCGCGTCGGAGCACCATCGACGGGAAGGCAGCCTCTGGAGGGTCCGTGCGCGATGCGGTGGGTGACGGCGTGGGGCCGTGGGCGGCGGACGAGCCGGGTTTCTGGCGGCAGGTCGTCGAGCGGCTGGGCACGGCGGTGCTGGTGCTGGACGCGGCCGGGCGGGTGATCGCCGCGAACCCGGCGGCCGAGCGGCTGCTGGGCCGCACCACCGCGGCGATACGGGGCGCCGACGCACACGATCTGCTGCACCGGGACGCGGACGGCAACAGGGTCCCGCGTGACCGCTGCCCACTGCTCCACGCACTGGCCGAGGGGAAGGGGACGCGCGGGGAGGGTGGCACCTATCTGCGGGGGGACGGGCGCCTGCTGGCCGTCTCCTGGTCCTCGTATCCCTTGACGGAGGACGGCTCCACGAAGGGCGTGGCGCTGCTGTTCACGGACGCCACCGGGGACCACCGCGTCCACCGGGAGCGAACGGCGCGCACGCGCGCCCTGGAGGACCTCAACGAGCGGCTGTCCCTGGTCGCGGAGATCACGGACGTCCTGGGGCAGACCCTGGAGACCGACGAGGCGCTGGCCCGCCTGGTGCGCCTGCTGGTCCCCCGTCTCGCCGACTGGGCGGCGGTGGACCTGCGGACCGCTTCCGGCGAGGTCCACCGGGTGGCGGTGACCGGTCCGCAGGGACGGGACGCCGGATTCCAGGGCCGGCGCGCACCCGCCCCGGAGGAGGCCGGTGAGGGGGCGGACTCACCCCTGGGCCGGGCGCTGACCGGTGGTGAACCCGTACTCCAGGAGCGGGTGGCACCCCTCGTCCCGGCCGCCGGACACTCTCCTCTTGCGGCTCTCCACAGCGGCTTCCTGGCGGCGGTGGGCGCGAGTTCCGCCGTCACGGTGCCGCTCGGCACCCGGGACCGGATCACCGGGGCGCTGACGGTGGTGCGCACCGACCCGGCGCATCCCTTCGACGAGGGCGACCTGGCGGCCGTGAGTGACGTCGGTCGCCGGGTCGGCGTGGTCGTCGACAACACCCGCCGCTACGGCCGTCAGCGTGCCGTCGCCGAGGCCATGCAGCGCAACCTGCTCGCCCCGCTGCCCCGGCCCGGCCACCTCCGGCTGGCCGCCCGCTACCAGCCCGCGCCCGCGGGCTCGCAGGTCGGCGGGGACTGGTACGACGCCTTCATGCTGAAGGACGGCGCGCTCGCCCTGGTCATCGGCGACGTCGTGGGCCACGATCTGACCGCGGCGGCCGGCATGGCCCAACTGCACGGCATCCTGCGTTCACTGGCCTGGGACCACACGGGACCGCCCGGCGCCGTCGTCGACCGCCTCGACGCCGCCATGCCGGTGATCACCACCGTCCCGTTGGCCACGCTGATCCTCGCCCGCGTCGAGGGCGATCCGGACACGGGACCGTGGACGCTCCGCTGGACCAGCGCGGGGCACCCGCCTCCGCTGCTCCTCTCCCCGGACGGCACCGCGTGCTATCTGGAAGCCGGCCAGGGACTGCTCCTCGGCACCGGCCCCGTCGGCGGCGCGGGCCGGCCGGACGCCACACATCCCCTGGCGCCCGGCTCCACCCTGCTGCTGTACACCGACGGGCTCGTCGAGACGCCGGGCAGCGACCTCGACACGGGCCTGGACCGGCTGCGCCGGCACGCCCTCGCGCTCGCCGACGAACCGCTGGACAGGCTGTGTTCAGACGTGCTCGCCCACCTGCCGCCCGGCAGCACCGACGACGTGGCCCTGCTCGCCCTGCGGGTACCGCCGGCGTGAGACGTGGTGGCGGTCGGCCCGGGCCGGTGCGGCAGGGGCGACCGCCGACCGCCGCGCCCGTGGCGGCGATGGCGGCGATGGCGGCGATGGCGGCGATGACCAACCGTCACGCCGCCTTTACGCACCGAGGAGTAGGCTGACGAGACCGAGGGCATCAGGCACGCCGGTGGCGGACCGGCTCCACCCCCGGCATCCACCCGGCGTTCATCACGCGGGAGGGGCTCCCCCTTCACCCCGCACACGCCCGTCGGCTCCTTCGCCCGAACTCACGGCGGTCGTCGCCGCTTTCCTCCGGCAAGAGCGGCAAGAGCGGCCGGACACGACTTCCCGCACCCGTACCCACCGGTCACGTCCGGCGCTGCCCCGGCAGGTCCGGGCAGGCCGCCGGCCGCTGCGCCCTGCCGTACCGGCAGGCAACCCACCTCGTCAGAGAGAATCCACGTGATCACGACAGCCGCACCCGCGCCGTCCGCCCCTCCCCTCCCCCTTCCCCTCGTCCGTCTGCGTCTCGCGCCCCACGGCGCGCTGCCGCGCCGGATCGACGGCGTGTGGTGGCCGCACTCCCGCGACCTTCTGACGCAGCTCCCGAAGATGCTCGCCGCGCTGCCGAGCGCGTGGGGCGACATCGCCGGTGTCACCGTGGACGCCGCGGCCTGGTCGGCGGCACCGGGGCGCATGTTCGTCGCCAACCAGGTCGTACGCCTGCACAAGGCCCCCGCCTCGCCGCACGCCCCGGACCGGGTCGTCCTGATCTCCCCGGGGCTCGGCCGCTGGGACCTTCAGGTGATCCCGCCGGATGCGACGGAGGAGGCCGCCACTCTCCTCACGGCCGCCGCCCTGGACGACCGGCGGTTGGGCGTCGACGGAGCGGCCCGGCGCCCGTCCCCGACGGTGGCGGCAGGTCTGCGCGCCCGTGTGGGACCCGCCGGGCCGGGAACCCGTGCCCCTCGGTGGTAGGAGCCGCCGCGGGTCCGTCCGGGTCTACGCCCGCTTCCCGCGCCCAACTCGCCCCGGGGCCGGTCCGAGTCGTCCGCCCGCTTCACAGAGAAGAGTCTCGTCCTCATGACCATGGCCACCACCACCTCCGGCGCGCGTTCCGGCAGTCCAGGCAGCGACTTCGCCCAGTTGTCGAAGAAGATCGCGGATGCCGGGCTGATGGGCCGCCGCCCCGGCTACTACACGTTACGGATCACCGCGGTGACGGGGCTCTACGCCACCGGATGGGCCGCGTTCGTCCTCGTCGGCGCCTCGTGGTGGACCCTGGCGATCGCCGCCTTCCTGGCCGTCATGTACGGCCAAGTCGCCCTGGTCGCCCATGACATGGCGCACCGGCAGGTGTTCCGCCGCCGCCGGGCCAGCGAGGTGTCCGGGCGGATCGCCGGGGCGTCGATCGGCATGAGTTACGGCTGGTGGCAGGACAAGCACACCCGTCACCACGCCAACCCCAACACCGAGGACCTCGACCCCGACATCGGTCCCGACCTGCTCGTCTGGTCCCCGGACCAGGCCCGGGCCGCCACCGGACTGCCCCGGCTGCTCGGCCGCTGGCAGGCGTTCCTTTTCTTCCCCCTGCTCACGCTGGAGGGCTTCAACCTGCACGTGTCGAGCGGCAGGGCCGTGGCCGACCGCCGGCTCAAACGCCGGACGGTCGACGGCGCTCTGCTGTTCGGGCACTGCGCGGTCTACCTGACGGCCCTGTTCTGGGTCCTGCCGCCCGGCATGGCGATCGCCTTCCTCGCCGTCCACCAGTGCCTGTTCGGCGTCTACCTCGGTTCGGCCTTCGCGCCCAACCACAAGGGGATGCCGATCCTGAGGGCCGACGACCGCCCCGACTTCCTCCGCCGCCAGGTGCTCACCTCACGCAACGTCAACGGCGGCCGGTTCACCGACCTGGCGCTCGGCGGTCTGAACCACCAGATCGAGCACCACCTGTTCCCGAGCATGCCCAGCCCCAACCTGCGCAAGGCCCGCGCCATCGTCCGGCGGTACTGCCGGGACCTGGGCGTGGACTACGCGGAGACGGGCTTGGTCGCCTCCTACCGGCTGGCGCTCACCAGCCTTTACGAGGCCGGCGCCCCGCTCCGGCGGACCCGCGTCCGCGCCTAGCGCGCCGACACGTCGTGTACGCCGTGGATACGACGTCGAGGGCGCAGTCGGCCGCGTCCGCCGTCCCGGCGGCGTGCGACCGGCCCGTCAGCGGTCTTTCCTGCGGTGGTCTTCCCCGCGGTGGCGGTCTTTCCTTCGGCGCTCTTGCCGTCCGTGGTCTTCCGGTCCGGTGCGACCACACCGCCGCGGTCGTAGTGGAAGGCGGCGCTCCTGCCCCCGTGCAGGGCGTTCAGCCGGTGGATGAGGAACGCGCCCGCCGCGATCACCGCCAGCAGCACGATCACCGTCACGAAGATGTCCACCGTCCTCACATCCTCTCGGGCCGGTCCGCCGGAGCCTCGGTGACCGGCCGGTCCCACGCGGGGACGACGAGGGCGCCGGCTCCCCGTCCCCCTTCGGACTCCCACACGGCTTCGCCGGTGCGGTCGGCCTCGGCGATCACCGTCGGACGCGCGGCATCCGCCATCAGCCGGCTCGCGCTCGCGGTCCGGCCCGGGTCGCTCGCGGCGGCCATCAGCCGGGCGGCCGCGGCCGGAGGCGTCCGCGGCGGGACGACCAGCAGGTTCCAGCGGCCCACGTGGTAGGAGAGCAGCAGGAGTTCGTGCTCGTCCTGCTCGAAGCGGAACCAGCCCACCTTCACCACGTGCCCGGCGACCGGCACCTTGCGCGGGACGACCGGCCACTGGGCGGGGTTCACCGTGACCCGGGTGATCCGCCCCCACAGCGGATCGAGAACGGCCGCCAGGGCGGGCAGTTCGGCGGCGAGATCACGCGAACGCGGCCACCACGCGCCGTCGAGCAGGAGCGGTGCCGAACCTTCGGGAGCCAGCGACAGACGCACGGGAGACGTGGGACGCCGGTCTTCGTACGTCATCGGAGGGGAGACGGTCGCAGTCATGGGGCGAACCCTGCCCCGGGCGGGCCTGGGCCGGCCCGGCGTATTCGATCGCCGAGAACGGCACAGGCGCGAGATGTCCGTGCGCGGAGTGTCCCCGGCCCCTCCAGCGTACGCTTCGCGGCGCCCGGGCGGGCGGTATGCCGGGGCGGTCCGGCCGATGAGGCCGTTGCCCGGTGCCGGGGCGCGTCGAGGAGTAGCCTGAGGACGTCGAGGGCTTTCGTGCACCGGCGCCTCCGGTCCCGTCCTCGATCACGCACCTCCGGGCGCCCGTCGGTCGACGCGGGCCCGCAGTCAGGCTTCCCATGATGACCTTGAACACCGCCCAGCTCCGTCCGCACGCGGCACCTTTCCGGCCACGTGCCGCGCGCCTCGTCCTCGGATCCGCCAGCCGTTTCGGCCGTCCGGACGGCGCCTGGTGGCCCCGGACCCGCGACCTGGCTCGGGAACTCGGCGAACTGGCCGACGTGATCGATCCGCTGCGGGGCCGGCTCACGCACGTGGCCGTCAATCCCCGCCACTGGCAGCTCGTCCCGCACGGTGTCGTCGTCGTCAATGGTCACGAGGTGGCCGTCGACCGTTTCGCCGAGGTGCTCAATCCGCACAGGATTCTGCTGGAGTCCTACACCTCGGGCCGCTGGGATCTCCTCGTGGTGCCGCCCCTGACGAGCGCGTCGTCAGCCGCCCGGCTCATGGCGGCGGTCGCGTAGCGCAGCGTGGGGGGCCTGCCCTGGCTCCGCGCCTTCGGTGCCGGTGTCGACGAGGATCTGTTCCGCCGGCGTCTGGCTGCCGGCCCGGACGGCCGCGGCCATGGCGGCGCGGGCCGCGTCGGGCACGGTCTGCGGGGGGACCACCAGCAGGGAGAAGATGTCGTTGCCGCCCCGGGTGATGAGGACGGTGTCGTCGCCGACCGGGAACGAGTCGATGTGGACGACACGGCCGTCGATCGTCATCCGCGTCGGCAGTTCCTCCCAGGCGTCGCTGTCCAGGCCCACACGGGTGATGGGCCCGAGATACCCGGACAGCGCGGAGACGAGGCCGGGGAGTTCACCGGTGATGTCGCGGGAACGGGGCCACCACGCGCCGTCGAGCGCGCCCTGCCGGTCATGGGTCGTCTCCAGCCGCACCACTGCGGTTCCAGGTCGTGGATCGGCCTGGTGCACGGCGTCGGGCAGGAGTCTGGTCATCCGCGGGGAATCGGGGTCGGTCATCGCACTCGCCTGCCTACCGGGGACGGCAAACCGGAAGCCACCTGGTTTCACGGTACTCCTCGGAAGGGGCGGGGCGACCCGGGCGCCGCGGAAGGCCCAGGTCATCGACCTGGGCCTTGCTCGCGCCCGGCTACTGGGGCTGCCGGCCGCCGAAGACCTCCTCGACGAGCGTTCGGGTCGCCTTCTGGAATGCCGCTGCCATGGACATCGCGGTGTCGTCGACGTAGTTCAGCGCGGCGGTGAGGGTCTTGCCGCCGTCGGGCGTGCTGTACATCAGTGCCGCGTGGCCCGCCATGCCGCCGTTGTGGGTGATGACGGTGCCGCCGTCTTCGCCCGCGTCCTGGACGAACACTCCGAGGCCGTAGCCGGCCTTGGGATGCGGCCGGCACATCTCGGCCAGCAGCGGGGGCGGCAGGAGCTTGCCGCCCATCAGCGCGGAGATGAACGTGTGGAGGTCCCGGGTCGTGGAGATCATGTCTCCGCCGGTGGAGATCCAGGAGGGGTTCTGGCGGGTGACGTCGACCGTCCGCTCTCCGTCGGCGTCCTCGTAGCGGTAGTAGGCGTGGGCGTGCGGCTGGGGGATCTCCGGGTCGGTTTCCGGCACCACGGTGCCCGACAGAGCGAGCGGTCCCAGGATCAGCCGCTGCGTCTGCTCGGCGAGCGCGCGGCCGGTGACCCGCTCGACCAGCAGTCTGGCCAGCACGTAGTTGGTGTTGGAGTAGCTCCAGTCCGTGCCCGGTTCGAACCGTGCCGGCCTGGCCAGGGCCAGCCGGACCAGCTCTTCGGGCCGGTAGGTTCTGAACCGGCCGTCCACCCACTCCCGGCCCGCGGTCGTGGCGGGGATCCCGGGCGCGAACGTCCCGTCGTCGTAGTACTCGCCGGTGAAGTTGAAGACGCCGCTGGTGTGCTGCAGCAGCATCCGCACGGTGATCCTCGGGTCCAGCCCGAAGCCGGGCAGGTGGCCGGCCACCGGGGTGTCCAGTCCGAGCGTGCCCTCGGCCACCAGCTGCAGCACCACCGTCGCGGTGAAGGTCTTGGTGTTGCTGCCTATCCGGACGTGCCCGTCGACCGGTGGTTTCGCGCTCTCGCCCAGCTTGCGGACCCCGGCGCTGCCGGCCCACTCGCCCCGCTCGTCGTGTACGCGCAGCGTCACCCCGGTGAAGCCCGACTCGACCATCTCGTCGATGGCCTGCTGGAGCTCCGGGCGGTTGTGGCCGGCGGGAGTGATGGACATGGTGGTGTGCTCCTTCGGAACTGGTCACGGGATCAGGTGAGCGGACGGGACGGCCGCGGGGGGCCGCTCTTACAGGCTGCGGGCGCTGATGTCGCCGTAGGCGGTGGTCGCGTGGATGGTCAGGGCCGCGTCGGCGCCGTCGGTGTTCTGGAGCGCGTTGTGGATCCGGCCGTAGGAGGTGCCGGCGTCCAGGGAGGCGGAGACTCCGCGGGCGGCGCCGACCGAGATCTCGCCGGACTCGGTGTGCAGCGTGACCCTGCCGCCCACGGCCTCGGTGACGCGGAGGTCGCCCTTCTGGGTGCTGATCCGCGCGGAGCCGCCCAGCCGGCCGACCGAGACGTCGCCGGACTGGAGGGCGAGACGGGCGCTCGCGGCCTCGTCGAGCTTCACCGAACCCTGTGCGCCCTCGAAGGAGACGTCACCGAGCCGTCCGACGCCCCGGAACTCGGCCAGGGACGCCTTCGCCTCGACGCGGGAACCGGCGGGCAGTTGGACGGTCACCTCGATGGACCCGGAAGATCCGAGGAGCTGGTTCTTCGCCTCAGGGGCCTCGATCCGCAGGACGCCGTCGCCGTAGGTGACCTCGGTCTCCTCCGCCGCCTGCACGTCACGGCTCTTGGAGACGTTCGCGGGGAGGACCTCGACCACGGTGTCGGACCGGTCGGCGGCGATGAACCGGACGCGGCCGGCGGGGATGTCGAGGACGGCGGTCACCGGCGCGGAGGTGTCGAACTTCTGCATCGTGCTCTCCTTCGACTCACTGTTTCCGATGAGTGAAAAGCTACGTTGCCTTTCCTGATCCGGCAATCACGTCGTTGCTCAACTCGGCCGTTTATGCAGGTAGATGCAGTCATTTCATTGCAACGACTTCAGAATCTAACGCAACGGCTCCTGTGCGATCGTTGCAATGAACCAAGCGTGAACGCTATCCTGGAGACACCACGGACCCCGAAGGAGACCGCGATGCCGGGAGGCAGACTCACCCAGCATGAGCGCCGGCAGATCGCGCTGGGGCTGGCCGACGGTCTCGCCTACGCGGAGATCGCCAGGCGTCTGGAGCGCCCGACCTCCACGGTCACGCGCGAGGTGATGCGCAACGGCGGCCCCACCGCCTACCGCGCCGATCTCGCCCACCGCGCCGCCGAACACCGCGCCCGCCGCCGCGGGAAGGGCGCCTCCCGGGAGCCCGGCACGCCCCCGCAGGCCCACGGACGCGACGCCGAAGCCGTACGCGAGTACGAGGAGTTGTTCACCACAGTCTTCATGCGGTCGGGCCTGCCCAGGATGACGGCCCGGGTGCTGGCCGGCCTCTACACCACCGACGCCGGCAGCCTCACCGCCGCCGAACTCGCCGGAGGCCTGCGGATCAGCCCGGCGTCCGTCTCCAAGGCGGTCGCGTTCCTCGAGAACCAGGGCCTCATCCGCCGGGAACGCGACGAACGCCGCCGCGAGCGCTACGTCGTCGACGACGACGTCATGTACCAGTCCATGATGGCCAGCGCCCGCGCCACCGCCCACCTCGGCGAGGTCGCCCGGCAGGGCGTCGGCATCCTCGGCCCCGACACCCCGGCCGCCGCCCGCCTGGAGAACATCGCCCGCTTCGTCGACTTCGTCTCCGAGAGCATCGCCCGCGCCGCGGACCAGGCCCGCGAGATCCTCCACACGCGCCCCGGAACGATCCCGGACGACACGGCCCGAGCAGGCCCAGGCCGATGACCTGGGCCTGCTGGGCGGCAGCCGGGGCGGGCTACTTGGTGAAGGTGAAGTACTTCCAGGCGCCGTGCGTCGTGGAGTTGATCGTGTCGCCGGAGGAGCCGTTGACGTACGACGAGCGCACGCGGGCACGGATGCCGGACTCTCCCGGTGCCCCCAGGCGCACGGACGACCTGCCGCTGGTGCCCAGGGCGAAGTAGTCGGAGCCGGAGTCGCGCCAGGCGCCCCGGTAGTGGACCTGGAGCTGGAGGCGCTGCTTGCGGCCCTTGTAGTAGTTCATGGTGGTGGTGAACACCGGGTCGGTCTTCTTGTGGAAGTAGTAGTACGTCGTGGAGCCGATCTTTCCCGTCTTGTAGTGCTTGGCGACGGCGGTGGAGACCTTGACCCGGGCGTACCCCGTGGACTTGACGGTCTTCGGGGCGTAGCGGGCGTCACCGGTGAAGACCGCCAAGACGGTGGTGTCGCGGGTCATGGTGACGGTCGCCGACACGTTGCCCTTGGAGTTGACCTTGGCCGACTTCATCAGCTTCTTCGGCTTGTCGGTGCCGAAGGGGTCCGCGTAGATCGCGACGGTCCGGTTCTTGTACGTCGTGCCGAGGTGTGCGGTGAAGGTGACCTTCTTGCCGTACGAGTACACCTTGCCGTTGTTGTTCAGGCTCAGCACGGTCGCCTTGCGCGAGACGTCCACCGCGTCCGAACCGGAGGCCGGGGCGTGCGTGGCGTCGCCCCCGTAGGAGACCTTGTAGGTGACCCTGCCGCCGGCGGGTGGTGTGTCGGTGAAGGAGAAGCTGCCGTCCGCCTTCGTCCTGACGGCGGCCAGCGCCTTGCCCTTCGGCGACTCGACGTCGGTACGGATCACCCTCAGGCCGGTGCCGGCGGCGAGGGGCTTCCTGGAGGTCAGCCTGCCGGTGACGGTGAGCTTCTTGGCCCGCTCCGACTTGGCCGGGGCCGACACCTTGAGAGCGGGCAGTTCCTTGGTCGGGTCGGTCAGGGCACGCAGGGTGTAGGTGCCGTAGGTGTTCACGGAGACGGCGAAGACCCGGCTGGAGTCCGGCGCCCAGGCGAGAGCCCCGTCCACCAGGGAGTCACCGCCGCTGCTGTTGCCGGTGTTGGGGAAGTCGTACTCCCGCACGGGCACTTTGTCACCGGGCCGGTGGATGTGGACGTCGGGGCCGTACGCGGAGTCGCTGCCGCCCGCGACACTGCCGTCCGGCGCGATCCGCACGGCGTTCGGGTAGGAGTCGATCGGATAGCCCGGCTGCTCCGTGAGGTCGGCCGTCGAGTAGGAGCCGAGGGCGTAGCCGTGGCCCGGGGCGCCCCACGAGGTGAGGACCTGCTTGCCGTCGGGCGTCAGGTCCAGCTGCTTCACGGCGGTGTCCATGCCGCCCTTGACCCGCAGTGCGGCCCCGTCCGCCGAGACGTCGTAGACGGCGAGGTCGCCGCCGTTGCCTGCCACCAGGACACCCGGGACGGCCGGGTCGGACGCCAGGAACATCCCGAAGGCGCCGAAGAAGTCGACGTCGCCGCGCTGGGCGAGGTGGACGACGGGTTCCGGGCCGGAGGTGTCCAGCGAGCCGAAGTCCGTGCCGTGGGCGAACCAGATCCGGCCGTCCACCACCTCCAGGTCGCCGGGAGCCGCGCCCACCGGGTAACTCGCGGTCTGGGTGTACGTGCTCGTCCCCACCGAGACGATCCGGTTGCCGCCCGTCACGGCCGCGTACAGCTGCCCGGAGTCGGCGGACAGCGCCAGGCCGGTCACTCCGGAAAGGCCGGTCAGCGTCGCCTTCACGGTGCCGCCGTAGTCGGTGACGACGATCTTGCCACCGGTCGGATCGGAGAGGTAGACCCGCTGGTGGGCGCCGTCCACGACGACGTCGCCGACCGACTTCACCGGAAGGGTCTTCGCGGAGTCGGCCGCGGCCGGACCCGCCGTGCCCCCCACCAGGGCGGCGGAACTGAGGACGACCGCGAGTGCCGTCGCGGTCGCGATGCTGCGCGTGCGCACAGTGATGTGAACCCCCACAGAGGAAGCCCGGTTCCCACCGGGCGAGAACGAAAGGCCGCGCGTCCCCCCGCACCCGACGACGGGTGTTCGAGCGCTGCCGAGCACGCAGCGTATGGCATGTGAGGGACAAGTGAAGACCGCACATGGTCGCGCGCGGGACACGCGTCGAAAGAAGTCGCGCGCCGCTGTCGATCCGGTCGCCTCCCGTTCGACATCTTGATGTAGGACGCATCGCCCGGAACCGACAGGACCTGATGAGGGAACGCATGGATCAGCTGCTGCGAGTGCAGAACTTCACCGTCTCGAGCGACGGCGTCGCCGCCGGCGAGGACCAGAGTCTGGAGCGGCCCTTCGGTCACGCCGTCGACCCGGGGCGGCTCATGGCCTGGGCCGGCGCCACGGCGAGCTGGCCCAACCGCACCGAGCCAGGGGGGAGCCGGGGCCTCGACGACTACTTCACCCGGGACTTCAGCCACAACATCGGCGCCGAGATCATGGGCCGCAACAAGTTCGGGCCCCAGCGCGGCCCGTGGCAGGACCACGACTGGCGCGGCTGGTGGGGTGACGAGCCGCCGTTCCACACGCCGGTGTTCGTCCTGACCCACCACACGCGTCCGTCGTTCACGCTCTCCGACACCACGTTCCACTTCGTGGACGGCGACCCCGCCACCGTGCTCGCGCGGGCACGGGAGGCCGCACAGGGCAAGGACGTCCGGCTCGGCGGGGGCGTGTCCACCGTCCGGGAGTTCCTCGACGCCGACCTCGTCGACACCCTGCACGTGGTCGTCTCGCCGGTGAGGCTGGGATCCGGGCTGCGTCTGTGGGACTCGTCCGACGAGCTGCTGGACCGGTTCCACCGGGAGGTCGTGCCCAGCCCGAGCGGCGTGACGCACCATCTCTTCTGGCGCAAGTGACCCCGACCCGCCGTCCACGGTGCCGTGCGGCACCCCGAGCGGTGGGCGGTCTCCGGCAGGCTCGCGGAGCTGACGGGCCGTCAGCCGGGCCGGCCCCGGCGGCGGCCGTCGAGTTGTCCGCGAACTCCCCCGGGATTGTCCGTGATCCGTAACGGAGGGATCCCGCGGCCGGGTTCCGCCGTCCTGTCATGTGGTCCCCGGCGTGATCGGGGACCGGCGGCGAGGAACTACGCGAAGGCGGGGCGGCGGACATGGCACGGCACGGTGGTGGACGGGGCTGGTACGGCAAGGTGGTCGGGGCGGCGCTCGGTGTGACGATGCTCGCCGTCGGCGCCTCGGTGTGGACCGCGCAGGCCGACTCGGTCGGCGGCGCGGCGTCCGGGGCGTCCGCGTCGGCCACGCCGGGCGCCGGCACCAAGCCTGTCGACATCAGCATCGCGCACGCCTCGGACGCGGGGGCCCGCGGCGTGAACATCACCATCGACGACGGTCCCGACCCGGCGTGGACGCCCCAGGTGCTCGACCTGCTGGACGAGTACGGGGTGAAGGCCACCTTCTGCATGACGGGCATTCAGGCGCAGGCCCACCCGGACCTCGTGAAGGACGTCGTCGCCGCCGGGCACCGGCTGTGCGACCACACCGTGTCGCACGACACCGCCATGGACAAGAAGTCCGAGGCCTACCAGTCCAAGGAGATCCTCGACGCCGAGCGCATGATCATCAAGGCGTCCGGGGGCGTCCGGCCGATGTACTACCGGGCCCCCGGCGGGGCGTTCACCCCCTACAGCCGCAAGCTCGCCGCCTCCCACGGCATGCGTCCGCTGGGCTGGAACGTGGACACCAAGGACTTCGAACGGCCGGGCACGGACGCCATCGTCGCCACCGTCCAGCGGGAGCTGTCCAACGGTCCGACGATCCTCTTCCACGACGCCGGGGGCGACCGCACCCAGACCGTCGAAGCCCTGCGGCAGGTCCTGCCCTGGCTGAAGGAGCAGGGCTACGCCTTCGGGTTCCCGGTGCGCTGAGCACGGCGGCCGCTCATACGGTCGGGGCCGGCTCCGGGGCGGGGGCCGTGACCGGACGGCGCCGGGTCGGGATGCCGAGGGTCGGGTTGGCGACGCCCCAGGCCGCGGACTTGCAGACCAACTCCTTGTAGACGGCGGCGAGCCGTCCGGTCAGGGCTCCGCGCACGGCACGGTCGTCGGCGGTCACGTACTGGATCAGGCCCTGGCCGCGGCCCAGGGAGATGCACTGGTTGAAGTAGCGCGGTGTCACCGTCGGCAGCTTCCCGCCGGTCAGCCGGGCGGCGATGGCGTCGGCGGCCTGCCAGGCGGTGGGGACGCCCGACGCGCAGGACATCCGCAGCGGCTTCCCGCCGGGGCCCGCCGCCAGCGCAGCGTCGCCGACGGCGTACACGTCCGGGTGGGACACCGAGCGCATGGTCGCGTCGACCACGATGCGGCCCGTGTCGGTGACGTCCAGCGTGGTGGCCTTCGCCAGGGGGTGCACGGCGAATCCGGTGGTCCACACCGTGACGTCGGCCGGTACGGCCGTGCCGTCGGCGGTGACGACGTGGTCCGCGGCCACGGCCGTGACGGCGGCGTTCTCGTACGCCGTGACGCCGAGGGCGGCGAAGACCTTCCGCAGGTGGCGGCGGCCCTTGGGGGAGAGCCAGTCGCCGAGGCCGCCGCTCGCCGTGAGCGACACCTCCAGGTCCGGGCGCGCCTCGGCGATCTCGGACGCGGCCTCCAGGCCGGTCAGCCCGCCGCCGACCACGACCACGGACCGCCCGGCCGCCAGCCCCGCAAGGCGTTCGCGCAGCCGCAGCGCTCCCGGACGGCCGGCGATCTCGTGGGCGTGCTCGGCGGCACCGGGGACGTCCTGCGGGTTCCAGGCACTGCCGAGGGCGTAGACGAGGGTGTCGTAGGCCAGTTCACCGGCGCCCTCCTGGTCGGTGACGGAGACGGTCTTCCGGTCGGCGTCCACGCCGGTGACCCGCGCGATCCGCACGTCGACCCCGGTGTTCGCGAACATCTCGTCGAGCGGCCGGGCCCTGAGTTCCTGGCCCACGGCGAGCTGGTGCATCCGGACCCGTTCGACGAAGTGGGGCTCGGCGTTGACCAGGGTGATGGCCGCGTCCTCGCGGCGCAGTCGCCTGGCAAGACGACCGGCGGCGACGGCTCCGGCGTATCCGGCGCCCAGAACGACGATGCGGTGCTGCATGGCGTGCTCCCTTGTCTCCGGCCGCTGAGGGCTCTCTCCAGCGGGACTCGCCCCTTGAACCGGGCAGGGCGCCGATTCCTGACAGGGGCGGGGAGTGACGTGCGCCACAGTCCGGTCAGAAGGCCTGGAGCAGGGGTTCCCCGTGATCGGTGGCCGTCCACCGGCGGGTGGCGCGTTCGAGCTTGTCGGGGTTGACCTGGTTGCGGAAGCCCGCGAGCCCCTCGGGCGTGACCTCCAGGCACATGATCCCGATGACCCGGCCGTGCACGACGGCCACGACGGCGGGGTCGCCGTTGGCGGTGGTGGCGTAGATCTCGGCGGGACCGCCGGTCAGCGCGCGCTTGGCCTTGCCGGGCTTGAACAGGCCGCGCAGGAAGGTCGCCACGGCGCGGGCGCCCTCGAACGCCTTGGCGCGGGCCGGGACCTTTCCGCCGCCGTCGCCGATCGACACGGCGTCCTGGGTGAGCAGCCGGACCAGCGGTTCGGTCCGGCCGCTGGTGGCCGCCGCGAGGAACTCGTCGATGATCCGCCGGGCCGCGGCCTCGTCGACCTCCGTACGGGCCCGGCCCTGTGCGACGTGCTTCCTGGCGCGATGCAGGATCTGCTGGCTGGCGTCCTCCGTGATGTCGAGGATCTCGGCGATCTCCCGGTGGGCGTACGCGAACGCCTCCCGCAGGACGTACACCGCGCGCTCGCTCGGTGACAGCCGCTCCAGCAGGGCGAGGACCGCGAAGGAGACCGACTCGCGCTGCTCGGCGGTCTCCGCCGGGCCGAGCATCGGGTCGCCGGCCAGCAGCGGCTCGGGCAGCCACTGGCCCACGTAGGTCTCCCGCCGGGCGCGGGCGGAGGTGAGCTGGTTGAGGCACAGGTTGGTGAGGACCTTGGTCAGCCAGGCCTCCGGGACCTCGACGCGCTCGACGTCGGCCGCCTGCCAGCGCAGGAACGTCTCCTGCACGGCGTCCTCCGCCTCGCTCGCGGAGCCGAGGAGGCGGTAGGCGATGGCCTCCAGACGGGGCCTGGAGGCCTCGAACCGTTCCACGTCGCCGACGGTCAGGGCCATGGCCCGGATTCTAGACCGCGCCTCAACGCCCGGCCTCCGGGGCCACCAGCTCCTTGAGCGCGATGTTCAGGGCGAGCACGTTGACCCGGGGTTCGCCGATGAAGCCGAGGGTGCGGGAGGTGGTGTGCTCGTCGACGAGCTTGCGGACCCGGTCTACGGGCAGGCCGTTGCGCTCGGCGACCCGGTGCACCTGGAGGCCGGCGTACCGCGGGGAGATGTCCGGGTCGAGGCCCGACCCGGAGGAGGTGACGGCGTCCGCGGGCACGTCCTCGGGCCGCACGGGGTGGCCGGGCACGGAGTTGTCCTTCACCACGGCGGCCTTGGCGTCCTTCACCCACTCGACGAGTTCCGGGTTGTCGGCGGAGCGGTTGGTGGCCCCGGACAGGATGAGGTCGTACTGGGTGTTGACGCTGTTGGTGCCGAGGCCGTTGGCGGGGCGGCCCTGGAACCACCTCAGGTCCGGCTCCGGGGTCTCCTGGCCGTCCTTCAGGGGGAGGTTGTACTGCTGGCCGATGAGGGTGGAGCCGACGACCTTGCCGTCGGCCCTGGTCTCGGAGCCGTTGGCCCTGCCGGGGAACAGCCCCTGGGCGACGCCGGTGACGACGAGCGGGTAGACGATGCCGGTGACCACGGTCAGGACGAGCAGGGCGCGCAGGCCCGCCGCGAGCAGCCGGGCGCCGTTGGTCAGGGAAGTGTTCATGTCGGTCAGCCGATCCCGGGGACGAGCGAGACGATCAGGTCGATGAGCTTGATGCCGATGAACGGGGCGATCAGGCCGCCCAGCCCGTAGACGGCGAGGTTGCGGCGCAGCAGCCGGTCGGCGCTCATGGGCCGGTAGCGCACGCCCTTCAGGGCGAGCGGGACCAGCACCACGATGATCAGCGCGTTGAAGATCACCGCGGACAGGATCGCGGAGGACGGGGAGGACAGGCCCATGATGTTGAGCTTGTCCAGGCCCGGGTGGACGGCCGCGAACAGGGCCGGGATGATCGCGAAGTACTTGGCGACGTCGTTGGCGATGGAGAACGTCGTGAGCGCCCCGCGCGTGATCAGCAACTGCTTGCCGATCTCGACGATCTCGATGAGCTTGGTCGGGTTGGAGTCGAGGTCGACCATGTTGCCGGCCTCCTTGGCGGCCGACGTGCCGGTGTTCATGGCCACGCCGACGTCCGCCTGGGCCAGCGCGGGGGCGTCGTTGGTGCCGTCGCCGGTCATCGCGACCAGCTTGCCGCCGGCCTGCTCGCGCTTGATCAGCGCCATCTTGTCCTCGGGCGTCGCCTCCGCGAGGAAGTCGTCGACGCCCGCCTCGTCGGCGATGGCCTTGGCCGTCAGCGGGTTGTCACCCGTGATCATGACGGTCTTGATGCCCATGCGGCGCAGTTCCCCGAACCGCTCGCGCATGCCCTGCTTGACGACGTCCTTGAGGTGGATCACCCCCAGGACGCGGGCGCCCCGTTCGTCCTCGACCGCGACCAGCAGCGGCGTACCGCCCGCCTCGGAGATGGCGTCGGTCAGCCGTTGCGCGTCCTCGGCGACCTCGCCGCCGCGCTCGCGCACCCACGCGGTCACCGAACCGGCCGCGCCCTTGCGGATCCGCCGGCCGTCCACGTCCACGCCGGACATGCGGGTCTGCGCGGTGAACGGTAGCCATACGGCGCCGGCCAGTTCGCCCTGGTGGCGGTGGCGCAGCCCGTACTCCTCCTTGGCCAGGACGACGACCGAGCGGCCCTCCGGTGTCTCGTCGGCGAGCGAGGAGAGCTGGGCGGCGTCGGCGACCTCGGCCGCGGTGGTGCCGCGCACCGGCACGAACCCGGCCGCCTGCCGGTTGCCGAGCGTGATCGTGCCGGTCTTGTCCAGCAGCAGCGTGGAGACGTCGCCGGCGGCCTCGACGGCGCGTCCCGACATGGCCAGCACGTTGCGCTGGACCAGGCGGTCCATGCCCGCGATGCCGATCGCGGAGAGGAGGGCGCCGATCGTGGTCGGGATGAGGCAGACCAGCAGCGCCACCAGCACGACCATCGTGAGTTCGGTGCCGGCGTAATCGGCGAACGGCGGGAGGGTGGCGCAGGCCAGCAGGAAGACGACGGTCAGCGAGGCCAGCAGGATGTTCAGCGCGATCTCGTTGGGCGTCTTCTGCCGGGCCGCTCCCTCGACCAGGCTGATCATCCGGTCGATGAAGGTCTCGCCGGGCTTCGTCGTGATCTTGATGACGACGCGGTCGGAGAGCACCTTCGTCCCGCCGGTGACGGCGGACCGGTCGCCGCCGGACTCGCGGATGACGGGCGCCGACTCCCCGGTGATCGCCGACTCGTCGACCGAGGCGACGCCCTCGACGACGTCGCCGTCGCCGGGGACGATGTCGCCGGCCTCGCAGACCACCAGGTCACCGACGCTCAGCCCGGTGCCGGGCACCCGCTCCTCGCGCCCGCCGACGAGACGGCGGGCGACGGTGTCGGTCTTGGCCTTGCGCAGGGTGTCGGCCTGGGCCTTGCCGCGGCCCTCGGCGACCGCCTCCGCCAGGTTGGCGAAGAGCACGGTGAGCCAGAGCCAGGCGCTGATGGTCCAGCCGAACCAGTCGCCGGGGTCCTTGACGGAGAAGGCGGTGGTCAGGACGGAGCCGACGAGGACGACGAACATGACGGGCGACTTCACCATCACCCGCGGGTCGAGCTTGCGGAAGGCGTCGGGCACTGACTTGACCAGTTGCTTCGGGTCGAAGAGGCCCGCGCCGACGCGGCCCTCCTCCCCCTGGTGCCCGGCGGGTGCGTCGCCGTGCGACGCCCGGTTCGGGGTGGCTGTGGACATGGAGTCCTCGTGCTTCTGCGTGTCGGTGGTCATGCCAGCCCCTCGGCGAGCGGGCCCAGGGCGAGGGCCGGGAAGTAGGTCAGACCGGTGATGATCAGGACGGCGCCCACCAGCAGCCCGGTGAACAGGGGCTTCTCGGTGCGCAAGGTGCCCGCGGTGGCCGGGACGGGCTTCTGCCCGGCGAGCGAGCCCGCCAGCGCCAGGACGAACACCATGGGCAGGAAACGGCCGAGCAGCATGGCCAGGCCCAGGGTGGTGTTGAACCACTGGGTGTCGGCGTTCAGGCCCGCGAAGGCGGAGCCGTTGTTGTTGGCGGCCGAGGTGTAGGCGTACAGGATCTCGGAGAAGCCGTGCGCCCCGCTGTTGGTCATCGAGTCGCCGGGGGTGGGCAGGGCCGTCGCCGCGGCGGTGAAGGTCAGGACCAGCGCCGGGGTGATCAGGATGTAGCAGGCCGCGAACTTGATCTCACGGCTGCCGATCTTCTTGCCGAGGTACTCCGGCGTGCGCCCGACCATGAGCCCCGCGATGAACACCGCGATGACCGCCATGACCAGCATGCCGTAGAGCCCGGAGCCCACACCGCCCGGCGCGATCTCGCCGAGCATCATGCCGAGCATCGTGATGCCGCCGCCGAGACCGGTGAAGGAGGAGTGGAAGGAGTCCACGGCGCCGGTCGAGGTGAGGGTGGTCGACACCGCGAAGATCGACGAGCCGCCGATGCCGAAGCGGACCTCCTTGCCCTCCATGGCGCCCCCGGCCGCCTGCAGTGCCGGGCCGTGGTGAGCGAACTCGGTCCACATCATCAGTGCGACGAATCCGACCCAGATGGTGGCCATCGTGCCGAGGATCGCGTAGCCCTGGCGCACCGAGCCGACCATGACGCCGAAGGTCCGGGTCAGGGCGACCGGGATCACCAGGATCAGGAAGATCTCGAACAGGTTGGTGAACGGCGTCGGGTTCTCGAAGGGATGGGCCGAGTTGGCGTTGAAGTAGCCGCCGCCGTTGGTGCCCAGCTCCTTGATGACCTCCTGGGAGGCGACCGCGCCGCCGTTCCACTGCTGCGGGCCGCCCGTGAACTGGCCGACCTCGTGGATGCCGGAGAAGTTCTGGATGACCCCGCAGGCCACCAGGATCACCGCGCCGACGACGGCGAGGGGCACCAGGACGCGGACGACACCGCGGACCAGGTCGGCCCAGAAGTTGCCCAGGTCACCGGTGCGGGACCGGGCGAAGCCGCGGACCAGGGCGACGGCCACGGCGATGCCGACGGCCGCCGAGACGAAGTTCTGCACGGCAAGACCGGCGGTCTGCACGACGTGGCCCATGGCCTGCTCGCCGTAGTACGACTGCCAGTTGGTGTTGGCCACGAAGGACGCGGCGGTGTTGAACGCCTGGTCCGGATCGATGGAGGCGAAGCCGAGCGAGCCGGGCAGGACGCCCTGGAGCCGCTGGAGCAGGTAGAGGAAGAGGACTCCGGCGAGGGAGAAGGCGAGGACGCCGCGCAGGTACGCGGGCCAGCGCATCTCCGTGTCCGGGTCGGCGCCGATGCCCTTGTAGATCCACTTCTCGACCCGCAGGTGCGTGGACGAGGAGTAGACCTTGGCCAGGTGGTTGCCGAGGGGGACGTAGGCGAGCGCCAGCGCGGCCACGAGCGCGAGCAGCTGGAGCACGCCGGCGAGGACGGGGCTCATGCGGTGCTCAGAACCTCTCCGGGTGGATCAGGGCGAGGACGAGATAACCGAGCAGGGCGACGGCCACGATCAGGCCGACGATGTTCTCCGCGGTCACAGCTTCGTCACCCCCTTGGCGACCAGGGCGACGAGCGCGAACACCGCGATCGTGGTGACGACGAAGGCCACGTCGGCCATCGCGAGCTCCTAGTGAGGTGCGGAAGAGAAGCTGACAAGGAGATGAGAGCCCCCTTCCGACCGGTTCCGGCCACCGTTGACGGCTTCCATACGGCGGCGTGAACGCCCTTGACACCTCTCTGACGACGGGGCCGACGGGACGCCCCCGGACCGCGCGAAGACGACGAGGCGCAGGATCACGAAGCGCGCGACACCGGTGAGTGCGGAGGCGGACAGATAGACGGCCTGTTCGAGCACCGCACCGGGCGTCGCCACCACCTGGTGCAGGGCGAGCATCGCCGCGGACGTCACCGCGTACGCGGCCCCCGCCGACCCGGCCGACTGGGCGTGCTGGTGCCAGGTCGTACGCCCGCCCGCGCCGAAGGTGAAGCGGGCGTGCAGCTCGGTGCCGAGGAGGGTGGACGCCGCGGTGACCAGGGCGTTGGCCAGGGCCCAGGGAATCCAGGAGGCGAGGCCGGCCACCGCGAAGCTGGAGGCGAGGCCCAGCCCGCCCCCGCAGAGCACGAAGCGGGCGAAGGCCGCGAGGGCGCCGGGCGTGGCCCGTCGGCTGCTCTGCGCTGTGTCCATGATCTGTCGGCCCCCTCCGTCGCGCCATCGATGGCACCACTATGGCACATCTTTGGCGTCATGGAGAGCCATTTTCGGCACCATCTGCGCCATCGCCCGGGGCAGCACCGAGGGCGGCGCCCCGACGAGATGTCGGGGCGCCGCCCTCGGGTGGAACGGGTCGCGGGTGCCACCCGCGGAGGCGGCCGCCTACTTGGCGTCGCGGTCGAAGACCGACTTCGACCAGAAGTAGCCGAGCGTGCACAGGGCCAGGCACCAGGCGAGGGCGAGCCAGCCGTTGTGGCCGATCTCCGTGCCGAGGAGCAGGCCGCGCAGGGTCTCGATGGCGGGGGTGAACGGCTGGTACTCGGCGATCGGCTGGAACCAGCCCGGCATGGCGTCGATCGGCACGAAGGTGCTGGAGATCAGCGGGAGGAAGATCAACGGCAGCGCGTTGTTGCCGGCGGCCTCCGCGTTCGGGCTGATCAGACCCATGCCGACCGCGATCCAGGTGAGCGCGGTGGCGAACAGGGCGACCAGGGCGAAGGCCGCGAGCCACTCCAGGACGGTGGCGTCGGTGGAGCGGAAGCCGATGGCCGCGGCGACGGCACCGACGAGGACCACGCTGATCACCGACTGGAGCACGCTGCCGATGACGTGCCCGGTGATCACCGAGCCGCGGTGGATGGGCATGGTGCGGAACCGGGCGACGATGCCCTCGGTCATGTCGGTGGAGACGGAGACGGCGGTGCCGATCGTGGTGCTGCCGATGGTCATCAGCACCAGCCCCGGCACCAGGTACGCGATGTAGGCGGACCGGTCGGCGCCGCCGCCGATGCCGGCGCTCATCGTGTCTCCGAAGATGTACACGAAGAGGAGCAGCAGCATGATCGGCGTGAGCAGGAGGTTGAGGGTGAGAGAGGGGTAGCGGCGGGCGTGCAGCAGGTTGCGGCGCAGCATGGTGGAGGAGTTGCGCGCGGCGAGGGTGAGGCTGCTCATCGGACCGTCTCCTTGGTCGAGTCGGAGCGGGCGGGAACGCCGGCGCCGCCGGTGAGGGCGAAGAAGACGTCGTCGAGGTCGGGGGTGTGCACGGTCAGCCCGTCGGCCTCGACGCCCGCGCCGTCGAGGCGGTCGAGGACGGACCGCAGGGCGCGCTGGCTGCCGTCGCTGGGGATCCGGAGGGTGAGGGAGTCGTCGTCGCCGGTGCCGTCGGACAGTGCCGTGGCGGCGTCGCGGTAGGCGTCGGGGTCGGTGAAGCGGAGCCGGACGTGCCCGCCCGGGACGAGCCGCTTGAGTTCCTCGGCGGTGCCTTCGGCGGCGATCCGCCCGTCGTGCAGCACGGCGATGCGGTCGGCGAGTTCGTCGGCCTCCGTCAGGTACTGGGTGGTGAGGAAGACGGTGACGCCGCCGGTGACGAGTTCGCGGATGATCTGCCACATGTTGTGGCGGGAGCGGGGGTCGAGGCCGGTGGTGGGCTCGTCGAGGAAGATGACCCGGGGGCTGCCGACCAGGGTCATGGCGATGTCGAGGCGGCGCTTCATGCCGCCGGAGTAGGTGGAGGCGGGCTTCTTCGCGGCCTCGGTGAGGCCGAAGCGTTCCAGCAGGTCGGCGGCGATCCGCTTGCCCTCGCGCCGGGGGATCAGGTGCAGGTCCGCCATGAGGAGCATGTTCTCCTCGCCGGTGATCAGACCGTCCACGGCCGAGAACTGCCCGGTGACACCGATGGCGCCGCGCACGGCCTGCGGGGCGGTGGCGAGGTCGTGGCCCGCCACCCGGACCTCTCCGCCGTCGGCGCAGACGAGGGTGGAGAGGATCTGGACCGTGGTGGTCTTGCCGGCGCCGTTCGGTCCGAGCAGCGCGAACACGGACCCGGCCGGGATGCGCAGGTCGATGCCGTCGAGGACGGTCTTGTCGCCGTACGACTTGCGCAGACCCACAGCGGAGACGGCGGCGGACGCCTGCGGACCGGCTCCTGAGCTGGTCGTGGGCATGACAGATGAAGGCATGGAGCCCTCCCGTTCGAGGGGTGACGGATCAGAGGCGGCAGAGGGACGACAAGAGGGGGACGGGTGTGAGGTGCCCGGTGGGAAGGGCGAGCGCTCAGCCCTTGGCGCGGCGGACGTCGATGTTGCCGTAGCGGGTGCGGGCGTGGACCTTCACGGTCTCCTCGGTCGCGGCGGGGCCGCCGGACGCGGTGAGGGTGTTGCGCACCTGCCCGCCGCTGGACTGGGCGTCGAGCCAGGCGGCCGTGCCCTCGCGGACGCCGACCTGGATGGCACCGTAGGAGGTCTCCAGCCGGATCTCGCCGCGGGCCACCTCGTCCACCCGCAGGGTGCCGTGGGCGGTGGTGGCGGTGAGCGAGGCCTCGGCGCGGGTGACGTTGATGTCGCCGTTGGCGTTCTTCACCCGCAGGTCGCCGAGTGCGACGCCCACGGTGGTGGAGCCGTGCGAGTTCTTCAGTACCGCGGGACCGTCGATGACGCCGACGCGCACGCTGCCGGAGCTGGTGGTGATCTCGGCCGAGCCCTCGACCCGGTCCACGGTGACCGAGCCGTGGGAGGCGTTGAGCTGGAGCGGCCCGGTCGTGTCCAGGCGGACGTCACCGCCCGGGGTCTTCACCCGGACCTCGCCGAGCCGGCCCTCGCCGAGGACCTGGGCCCAGGAGCCGTCCATGTCAACCCGCGAGCCGGCGGGCAGTTCCACCGTCACGTCGACGGTGCCGGTGGGGCCGATCAGGCGGCGCTCCTTCGTACTGATCGTCAGGACGCCGCTCGCGTAGGAGACCTCGGTCTGCTCGGCGGCCCGTACGTCCTTGTCGCGCTGGGGGTCGCCGGGTCGCACCTCGACGACCGTGTCGAGCCGGTCGCCCGCGCTGAACCGGATGGAACCGGCGCCCACGTGGGCGGTCACCGCGATGGGTCCGGGAGTGTCGAAAGAAGGCATGGCTGTACCGTCCTCGTGAGTCCGTGGGGTGTCCCCGCTGGTGGGACATGGCGTGAGCGCTGTGCTGTGCTTGGTTCTCCGGGCCCGGTGCGGGCCGGGGGCGAGTGCGGGTGGCTAGCGCACCCAGCCGGTGAAGCTCTGCCCGACGGTGCGCGCCCGCTCCGGCGCGGGTGGGGCGCCGCCGCCGTCGACGGCGGCCGACACGGCCCGCACCAGCCAGGCGTTGACCGACAGTCCCTCGCGGCTCGCGGCCTCCTCGGCCCGCGTCTTGAGGTGGGCCGGCAGCCGCAGGTTGACCCGGGCGGTGCCGCCCTCGTCACCTTCGGCGGGTGCCGGTGCCGGCGCCTTGAACGTCTCGACCGGCGCGACGTGCTCCGCGGCGCCGGTGTCGGCGGGCGGCAGCGTCACCACGAAGTCGGGTTCGAGCCCGCGCAGCCGTACGTCGACCGAACCGGGGGCCAGTTCGCGGGTGATCTCGTCCATCGCGGCGGAGAGCACGTTGAGCATGGTCAGCCGGGTCGCCGAGTCCAGCGGAGCGATGAGCCGCTCGGCCAGCTCACGGGATTCCCGGCCACCGGCTTCGGCGGCCACCGCGAGTTCCCGGCGGAGTGTGTCGACGTACGGGGTGAGGTCCATGACGCCATGATGGCACCACGATGGCGTCATACGCAAGCCGTACTGGCGCCACAATCGCGTGGCACCGAAGGACAGCCCTCCGACCTGCGGAAATGCCGCCCAAATGAGTGGCGCCGCCGCGATGCCACCAGTGACATCGCGGCGGCACCAGTGAGGTCGGCTACTCCGGGAGCCCGTGGGCCGCCACGCGCTTCACCGTTCCGCCGGCCAGGCGGTAGGACAGGCCGACGACCGCGCACCGGCCGGCGGCCACCTCGGCCGCCAGCAGCGCCGAGCGCCCCACCAGCCCGTCGACGCTCCGGCGGATGTGCTCGTCCACGAACTCGTCGATCTCCGTGCGCCCCAGGGCGCGCGCCGCGAGCACGCTCGGGATCACCCGCTCCACCACGTCCCCGAGGTAACCGGCCGGCGCCGTGCCGCCGTGCACGGTCTCGGCGGCCGCGGTGACCGCGCCGCAGGAGTCGTGCCCGAGCACCACCACGAGCGGTGCGCCCAGCACGTCGACGCCGTACTCGACACTGCCCAGCACCTCCGCGCCCGCCACATGGCCGGCCGTCCGCACCACGAACAGGTCGCCCAGCCCCCGGTCGAAGATGATCTCGGCCGCGAGCCGCGAGTCCGAGCAGCCGAAGAGCACCGCGAACGGATGCTGACGCGGGGCCAGCTCCGACCGGCGGTCGGCGTCCTGGTTGGGGTGCAGGCGGTCACCGCTCACGAAGCGGGCGTTGCCCTGGAGCAGCGCCGCGTAGGCCTCGGCGGGGGAGGAAGGGGTCAGATCAGGCATGGGTGCACGGTACCGGCCGGGTGACCGGGTGACCGGGTGCCTCGGCGCCACGCCGGTGGCGGTCCCGGCGCGGGCGGCTGTCCGGCCCTCGGGTCCGGAGCCCGCGGCATCCGACGAGATGCGAACTCCCGCGATCGGCCGACGGGCGGGGCCGGGCCGGTCGCTCAGGCCGCCTCCAGTTGCGGTTCCGGCCGCGCCGGCGGCGTCACGGTCGCCGGTTCCCAGCCCTTCGCGGTCCGTACGTAGCCGTGGATCACCGAGGCCATCGCCAGCAGCAGGAGCGGCCCGAAGACCCACGGGTGCCGGGCCATCTCCAGCGACAGGTAGCGCGTCGACACCAGGATCGCGGTGAACACCAGCGCCCCGTGGGCGACCAGCAGGCTGCCCGACCGGTCCCAGCCGCGGTCCAGGGCGCGCAGCCCCGCCTCGACCGTGACCGCGAAGACCACGCCGGCGACGAGGTCGATGGCGTAGTGGTAGCCGAACCCCAGCGTCGCGGTGAGCGTGGCGACCAGCCAGAAGGTCCCTGCCCAGCGAAGGGCGCGCGGGCCCTTGCGGGAGTGGATGAAGATCACGGTGGCCCACGCCGTGTGCAGGCTGGGCATGCAGTTGCGGGGGGTGACCCCGTCGTACGTGAACGGGTGCGGCGGGCCGATCGGCGGGAGCGTGTGCGGCCACAGGTCGGCGATGGCCCACTCCGCGCCGCCGGTGCCGAAGGCGCCGGTGCCGTAGGCGAAGACCGGCCCGACCACCGGGAAGACCATGTAGATGCCCGGCCCGAGCAGACCGATCAGCAGGAAGGTGCGGACCAGGTGGTGGCGCGGGAACCGGCGCTCGGCACCCACCTTGCGCAGTTGGTACAGCGCGACCACGACCGCGGCCACCGCGAGCTGGACGTAGACCCAGTCCAGTATGTGCTCACCGACCGGGCCCGTGGCCTGGACGGCGCGTCCCACCAGCCACGACGGGTTCCCCAGCGCGTGGTCGGCGGTCGCCACGTACGGGTCGAGCACGTCCGGACGCGTCTTCGACGTGATCAGCAGCCAGGCGTCGCCCGTCTTGCGCCCGGCCACCAGCAGGAGACCGAGCCCGACGCCCTTCAGCAGCAGGATCCGCTCGGGTCCGGTGCGTCGCGTCACGGCGACTGCCCCGCAGCCCAGGACCACCCACAGCGCGCCGTTGCCGAAGGAGTGGCTGCCGGACGCGGTGGCGTCCGCCGCCCACCGCACCAGCGCGACGGCGAGGTCGATGCCGACCGCGACGGCCGCCGCGGCGAACCGCTGCCGCCAGGTCAGGACCACCATGGTCAGCGCCAGACCGGCGTAGAGCAGGGGCCCCGAGGCGGGGGCGAACACCAGCTCCTTGGCCTGGTTGGTCATCGGCCCCGGCAGCCCGTAGCGGCGCGCGGCGATCTCCAGGGCTATGAGGAACGCGAGGGTCGCCGCACCCGCCACGGCCCAGAGTCCCGCCCGCGTCCCGCCCCTGGGTATTCGCGGAGTTTCCCGTGATGACATGCACAGGAAACTAGCCCATCAGTGTCGGAGTTCCGGCTGCCAGGTGAAGCCGTCCGGGTCGTCGAACGGGCGGGTGCCGCCGGAGACGACGAGACGGTGCGAGCCGGTGCCCTCGGCGGACACGCCCGCGACCTTGGCGAGGGCCCGGCGCTTGTAGAGGGAGAGCTTGACGGCGCCCGGGCCGGTGGCGAACTCGACGTACTTCCCGCCGAAGCTCTTGCCCACGGTCAGGCCCTGCTCCACGTAGAACCGCTTGGTGGCCTTGACGTCCTCGACGCCCAGGAGGAGCACGATCTCGTCGACGTCGCGGGTGACCGGGGCGGTGTCCTTCTTCGCCGAGGTCGCGATCTGCCAGACCGTGCCGTCCGGCGCCTGGACGACCCCGCCGTAGCCCCACAGCGACTTCGCGGCGGGCTTGAGGACGGTGGCGCCGGCGTCGACGGCGGCGGTGAACAGCGCGTCGACGTTGCCGGGCTGAGCCACCACGAGCGACAGCGTGAAGCCGCGGAACCCGCTCGTCGGGGAGGCGGAGGCGCGGACCCGCACCCGCGATCCGTCGAGTCCGAAGGCGTCGGCGTAGAAGCGGGCGGCGGCCTCGGTGTCGGCCACCTCGAGGGTGACGGAGTCGATGGAGTTCATGTCCTCGACGGTATGGGCGGCCGGGCCCGCGGTGCTTCTCGAAAACTGACCGGCCGCCCCGCCCTGCCGAAACGTTCCGGCGCCAGGCAGACTCTGCGGCACAGGCACGACCCACGGAGGATGACCACACATGATCACGCTCACCAAGGAAGGCGGCCCCGCCGACCTGGACGGAGTGACCCACCTGTCCATCGGCGTCTCCTGGGACCCCACGGCCGGCAGCAGCGGCGGAGTGCTCGGCAAGCTGCGGCGCAAGACCGGCACCGACCTCGACCTGATCGCCGTCGCCCTCCAGGGCGGGGACCCGGTACGGCTCGCCGGCCTCGACTCGCTCGACCCGATGGGCAACGGCTCGCTGCTGCACAGCGGCGACAACCAGACCGGCCACGGGGACGGGGACGACGAGACGGTGACCGTCGAGTTCGCGCGGCTCCCGAGCGCCATCACGTCGATCGTCTTCGTCGCCGCCGCGTACAAGAAGGGGAGCTCCTTCCAGAAGGCGCGCAACATCAGCTTCAAGGTCTACGACGCCACCGGCGGCAGCACGGAGCAGGTCGCCGACATCTGGCCCAGCCTGCTGAGCCAGGACAACGGCTGCGCCGTGGCCAAGGCGGTACGGGCCGGGGGCGGCTGGAAGCTGGAGGTCGTCAACGAGACGGGCAAGATCAAGCAGGGCGACGAGCACGCCCTGATGCGCTTCGCCGTCAGCAAGTAGTACGGCCTGACGGCGGACGCCCGCCCCCGCCGCCGGAGCCGAGCCCCACACACCGCCGGTACCGGGTCCTCACGCGCCGCCGGCCCACGCGTCCGGTCGCGGGGCCAGCACGGCGCGGACCACCTCGGCGGACGAGGCCGTCACGTCGGCCGCGAAACGGCGCCGCCCGACGCCGAGCCGGCGCAGCCCCGCGCCGTGGTCGGCGACGACGACCAGGGTGGCCGCGAGGAGGAGCAGCCGCCACAGGGCCATCACGGGGCGGCGTGTCACGGCGGGGAGTTCGGCCAGCGAGTCGTGCAGCCGCTCGCAGTGGAAGGGGACGTGGCGCCGTTCGTCGGCCAGGATCCGGCCCGCCACCTCCGACGTCAGCGCGTCGTCGGTGCCGTCCCGCAGGGCGCGGTAGTAGCGCAGCGCCACGACCTCGGCGATCATCAGCACCAGCAGTTCCGTGCGCAGGCCCAGCAGCCGCCGCAGCCGCACGAAGGCGGTGTCGCTCCAGTGGCCGCTCAGCGTCGGCCGGCCGCCGGCCTCCAGCAGCCGGGCGAGGAGCCGGGCGTGGTTCTGCTCCTCGGCGACGAACAGCCGCACCGCCCGCGCGTAGTCGGCGTCGCCCGCCTCGTCCGCCTTGGCGACGAGGTTCGCCCCGTCACCGTCCTCGCCGACCTGGAAGCGCTGGATGCCGGCCCACACCGCCCGGTGCAGTACGGCGCCGCGCGCCCAGTCCGGATCGCCCTGCGCCGCTCTGCGCTCACGCTCGTCCTCGAACCGCCGTGTCCACTTGGCGAACCCGTCCGCAGCCACCGCGCCGCCCCTCTCCGGGACACGGCCGCCGTGTCCTGGAAGGGGACGACGCAGCCGGACGCCGAACCGTTCCTCCCCCGGCCCGGCCACCCGTACGGACGTGTCCTTTGTCTCGATACGGGGGTGTCGGCGGTGGGTCCCTGGGCGACATCCGCCTGGGCGCCGGGAGAAGTCGGCCGGCGTGCCGGGAATATTCCCCGGGCGACCGATCGGGCCAAGATTATCCCCGGCACCCGGCCGATCACGGCGTGCTACTGTCGAGGGAAGTTGCAGTTGTGGTTGCCTGAAGGTTTTTTCCGACGGGGTGATCATCGCGGCGACCGGAGTGCACACAGGGTGGACTCCGAGCACCGTACCGAAGGAGAAAACATGGCTTCCGGCACCGTGAAGTGGTTCAACGCCGAAAAGGGCTTCGGCTTCATCGAGCAGGACGGCGGCGGCCCCGACGTCTTCGCCCACTACTCGAACATCAACGCGCAGGGCTTCCGCGAGCTGCTCGAGGGTCAGAAGGTGACCTTCGACATCGCGCAGGGCCAGAAGGGCCCGACGGCCGAGAACATCACCCCGGCCTGACGCTCACGCATACTCCGCAGCTGGGGCCCGCACCTTGGGGTGCGGGCCCCAGCTCGCCGCGTTTCCGGGCGCACAGCGCCCCGTCCCGCCGCGCGGGGCACCGACTGCGTCCCGCGCGTTCGCGTCACCCGCGTTCTCCGCAATTCATCAATTCTCCCGGTCCACTCGGCGCACCACGCCGAAATCGACCGGGTCGGCTCGTTCTTGCGATTCCCTGCGCCGCTCGTCCGCTGCGGGTCTCCCTTGATACGTGCCGTATCAAGGAAGGTTCCCCATGAACCGCACACGCACCAACGACCGCCGACGCTCCACCGAAGGCCCCCGTCGCTCCCGTTCGGCCGGCCGCCCCCAGAACTCCGGCCGCCGTCCGGCGGCCGCCCCCCAGGGCGGCGAGTTCGCGCTGCCGAAGACGGTCACCCCGGCGCTGCCCGCCGTCGAGACCTTCGCCGAACTCGACCTGCCGCCCCGCATGCTGGCCGCCCTCGGCGACCAGGGCGTGAGCGTGCCGTTCCCGATCCAGGCGGCGACCCTGCCGAACTCCCTGGCCGGACGGGACGTGCTCGGCCGCGGCCGCACCGGTTCGGGCAAGACGCTCGCCTTTGGTCTCGCCCTGCTGGCCCGCACCGCGGGCAAGCGCGCCGAGCCGCGGCGTCCGCTCGCCCTCGTCCTCGTCCCCACCCGTGAGCTGGCCCAGCAGGTCACCGACGCGCTCAGCCCGTACGCCCGCGCCGCGGGCCTCAGGTCGGCCACCGTGGTCGGCGGCATGTCGATCGGCCGGCAGGCCGGGGCACTGCGCTCCGGCGCCGAGGTCGTCGTCGCGACGCCCGGACGGCTCAAGGACCTCATCGACCGCGGCGACTGCGCCCTGGGCGACGTCACCATCACGGTGCTGGACGAGGCCGACCAGATGACCGACATGGGCTTCATGCCGCAGGTCACCGCCCTGCTCGACCAGGTCGCGCCGGACGGGCAGCGGATGCTGTTCTCGGCCACCCTCGACCGCAACGTCGACCGGCTGGTCCGCCGCTACCTGACGGACCCGGTGGTCCACTCCGTCGACCCGTCGGCCGGTGCCGTCACCACGATGGAGCACCACGTCCTGCACGTGCAGGACGAGGACAAGCAGCGCGCGACCGTCGAGATCGCGGCGCGCGAGGGCCGGGTCATCATGTTCCTGGACACCAAGCACCGGGTGGACCGGCTGGTGAAGCAGCTGCTGAAGAGCGGGGTGCGCGCCGCCGGACTGCACGGCGGCAAGTCCCAGCCGCAGCGCACCCGGACCCTCGCCCAGTTCAAGGACGGGCAGGTGACGGCGCTGGTGGCGACCAACGTCGCGGCCCGCGGCATCCACGTCGACAACCTCGACCTGGTCGTCAACGTCGACCCGCCCGGCGACCACAAGGACTACCTGCACCGCGGCGGCCGTACGGCCCGGGCCGGCGAGTCCGGCAGCGTCGTCACCCTGGTGACGCCGGACCAGCGGCGCGAGATGACCCGGCTGATGGCCTCGGCCGGCATCACCCCGCTGGTCACCCCCATCCGCTCGGGCGAGGCGGAGCTGGCCCGCATCACCGGTGCGCAGGCCCCCTCCGGTGTCCCCGTCGTCATCGCCGCACCGGTCGTGGAGCGCCCCCGGCGCGCCGCCTCCGGCGCGGGGTCCTCGTCCCGCGGCCGTCGCAGCCGTCCCTCGCAGGGGCGCGGCGGCGGCCAGGGTGCCGGCACCGCGCAGCCGCGCACCGGCCAGGGCCGCGCCGGCCAGGGGCGGCCCACCGGTGAGTCCCCGCGCCGCAGGCCGCGCCGCCAGTCCACGGGCGGCTCCGCCGGTTCGACCGGCTCGGCGGCCTAGGCCCGCTCGGGCGCCCCGGACAGCACCGGAGCGCCCTGACCACTCTGGAACACTCTGGAACACCCCTGGGACGCCCCGCCCCGGGACCGCCCGGACCCACCCGCTCCATCCCCCTTGTGGAGGCATCATGCGCTGTGTCATCGCCCGGTACCCGTTCGACCTCACCAAGGGCGGGGTGCTGGACTCGATGAAGGGCATCACGCCCGAGCCGGTCACCGGTGAGTCGGTCACCATCGGCCGCCGTCGCTACCCCGTCAAGCAGGTGGGCGAGGTCATCACCCGGCAGGACCGGCGCGACTTCTCCGGCGGCGAGGTGACCCGGGCCATGGCCCGCCTCGGCTTCACCTGCCACCCGGCCCCCGGCGTCGAACCCGCGCCGTCGGCGCCCGTCGCCACGCCGGTCGAGACGGCGTCCGCGCTGCTCGGCGGCGCCATCGTCCCCCAGGAGCACTGAGGTCAGGACAGTCCCGCGGCCCGGCCCCCGTCGTCCCAGCGGACCTCCAGCACGCGCTGGACGGCCGCACGGTCGAGGGGGCCGAACACGTGCGGGAAGAGTGTGCCCTCGGCGACACCCGGCGGCGGTGCCGGGTCGGCCGCCTCCCACCGGCACCTCGCGGTGAGCCGGTCCTCGTCGACGAGCAGTGCCACCAGCGGCCGGGGAGCGCCGCGGTAGAAGGCGTTGACGACGGCGAGCGTGGTCTCCTCGTCGGGCGAGCAGTGGACGAACCCGTCCTCGGCGAGGGAGGCGGGCGCGTACGGCCGCCCCGGCTCGGCGTTCCACTCGGCGAGCGGCACCACGTGATAGATCATCACCCTGTTGTAGCAGCCGTACCGTCCACGGTCGCCGGGCCGTCCTGCTCCGCGGGGTCGTGCACCGAGGGCGTGGGCACCACGGTGCCGGGCGCGCCCGACGGTACCTGCCGCACCGGCGGGTCGCTCGGCTCGGGCGACGGCTGTGCGGCCGACGGCTCGGACGGCGACGGCGTGGCGGCGGACGTGGCGGGGGCCTCCGTCGGCAGCGCGGGGCCGGGACCGGGCGCCCGCGTGGAGTCGCTCGGCGGGGCCGGGCTCGGCGACGCCTCCGGCGCGGGGGCGGCCGGGGCGGGGGCCATGGGCGGCGCCGGGCGCGCGGGCTGGGCGGGGGCCGCCCAGTGCAGCGGCAGCGCGATCAGCGCGGCGGCGGCAGCGGTCGCGGCGGCACCGGCGGCGGCGCGCAGCAGGCGCCGGCGGGACGCGGCGCGGCGGACCGCCTCGTAACGGCCCGGCGGCGCGCCCAGGAGATCGGCGCCCGGACGCAGGACGACCAGCAGCGGATCGTCGTGGTCGAATCCGGGCTCGTCCATCTCGTCCTCAAGACGTGTGGTCAAGGCTTCTCCTCAGATGGACGCGGAGCAGTTCGCGGGCCGCGTGCAGGTCGGCCTTGACGGTCCCCTCCTTGCGTCCGGTCAGCGCGGACACCTCCCGGATCGGCATGTCGGCGTAGTAGTGGAGCAGGATCGGCACGCGCAGTCGCTCCGGCAGGGACTGTACGAGCAGCCGCACCGAGGGGTCGGCCTGTTCGGGGTGCGGGCGCACGGCGACCTCCGCGGTGACCCGGCGCACCGCCCGGCGCTCGCGCTCCAGCTTGCGCCAGTGGTCGCGCACGAGGTTGGCGGCGGTGACGTAGAGGAAGCCGCGGGGCTCCTCCACGGACGTCCAGCGGGCCCAGAGCCGGGTGAACGCCTCCGAGGCGATCTCGTGGGCGGTCTCGTCGTCGTCGACGAGCCGACGGCACCAGCCGGCGAGGCGCGGATACAGGGCGGCGAACAGTTCGGACGCCGCCCTGTCACGGGACCGTTTCAACGCTCTCCATGGTCGTGAGGGTGTGCGGTGCGCACCAGGGCCGGTCAGGCGGACGGGCCCCGGGCGCCCCTGGTGGCGCTCAGTCCGGCGAAGACGATCACGTTGTCCCGGTACTCCTCGCCGTCGCGCGGGCCGCCGCAGGTGATGAGCCGCAGCTCAGGCCCGGCCACGTCGCCGTAGACGTCGTGCGTGGGGAAGTCGGCCTTGGCCACCGTCCGTACGGCCGTGACCGTGAACTCGGCGGCGGTGCCGTTCGCCAGGCGGGCCTCGATCAGGTCGCCGCGGTGCAGCCGCGCGAGGTGGCGGAAGACCCCGTCGCCGTACCGGCCGACCGTGACATGGCCGAGGAGGACCGAAGGACCCGCCTGACCCGGGGTCGGCGAGTGCCGGTACCAGCCGGCGCGGTCGTCGTCCGTGACGGGCGGCACCTCCACCGTGCCGTCCGAGGCCAGCCCGAGGCCCATCACCGGGGTGTCGACGCCGATGGCGGGGATGCGCAGCCCCACCGGCACCGAACGCGCCAGGGGCCGCACCGGCTTCGCGGGGGCCCGCTCGGGCGGTGCCGCCGGGGTCGTCGCGGGCGCCGGGCGGGCGGGGGCGGCGTCGCCGTCCCCCTGACCACCGCAGCCCGCCAGCAGCGCGGCCAGCGCGGCGGCGGCGAGGGCGCGGCCGGGGCGCGGGATCATGCGCCGGTCGCCGCCGCCCGTCGGCGGCGGACGACGAACAGGACCGCGCCGCCCGCGAGGAGCACCCCGCCGGCGCTCGCGCCGACCGCGGTCCCGTCGGTCCCGGCCGGGTCGGAGGGCGCCGCCACCCCGGTGTCGGCCGCGCCCTCGGGTACGACGGAGACCTGGCCGTCGGCGGGCGCGGGGGCCGGTGCCTGGGTCGGCTCGGCCGGGACGCTGACGGAGGGCGCGGGGGTTGCCTCGCTCGGTCCGGTGCCGGGGCTCGGGGTGCTGGCGGCGGGTGCGGAGGGGACCGGGGAGGGGTCGTCGGCGAATGCGGGCGCGGTGCCCGCCAGTACGGCGGTGCAGGCCAGGGCCACGGCGGTGAGGATCGTTCGGCGCATCGGGTCGCTCTCTCTCGTCGTCGGCGCGTCCACGCGTCGGCGCGTCGGCACACCGCGGGTGGTGATGCGGGTCGGACGGAGAGACGAGGCGGGGACCGGGCAGGTTGTAAAGGAATGGCAAAGTCACCTTCGGCGGCCGTGCCTCCCCGCCCCTTACGAACCCGTGACGGGCCGGCCGGCCGGCCCGTTCCGGCGCTCCCGCGGGCCTAGCGTGTCGCCCATGCGCGTACTGGTCACCGGCAGCGCCGGTTTCATCGGGTCCCACGTCGTCGAGGCCCTGCGGGAGCACGGGCACGAGCCCGTCGGCTACGACCTCCGCGAGGACCCCGGCGCCGACGTGCGCGATCCGGCGGCCCTCGCCCGGGCGCTGGCCGGTGCGGACGCCGTGTGCCACCAGGCGGCGATGGTCGGCCTCGGCAACGGGTTCGCCGACGCGGCGGAGTACGTCTCCCGTAACGACCTCGGCACCGCCGTACTGCTCACCGCGATGGCCGGTGCGGGCGTCCGGCGGCTGGTGCTCGCCGGGTCGATGGTCGTGTACGGGGAGGGCCGGTACGCGTGCCCCCGGCACGGGGTGGTGCGGCCGGGGCCGCGCGCCGTCGCCGATCTGGACGCGGGCCGGTTCGAGCCCGTGTGCCCGCAGTGCGGCGCGGACCTGGCCCCCGGACTGGTCGGCGAGGACGCCCCGGCCGACCCGCGCAACGTGTACGCCACGACCAAGCTGGCCCAGGAGCACCTGGCCGCCGCCTGGGCCCGGACGACCGGCGCGACGGCGGTGTCGCTGCGGTACCACAACGTGTACGGCCCCCGGATGCCCCGCGACACCCCGTACGCCGGTGTCGCCTCCTTCTTCCGCTCCGCGCTGGCCCGCGGTGAGGCCCCGCGCGTCTTCGAGGACGGCCGCCAGCGCCGGGACTTCGTGCACGTGCGGGACGTGGCCGCGGCGAACGTGGCGGCGCTGGAGGCCGCCGGGCCGCCGGAGGGTGCGCTCGGCGTCTACAACACCGGCAGCGGTGAGCCGCACACGGTGGGCGAGATGGCCACCGCGCTGGCCGCCGCCCACGGCGGACCCGAGCCCGTCGTCACCGGCGAGTACCGGCTGGGCGACGTCCGCCACATCACCGCCGACTCCACCCGGCTGCGCACCGACCTGGGCTGGCGGCCCCGGGTGGGGTTCGCCGAGGGCATGCGGGAGTTCGCGCGGGCGGGCCTGCGGGGGGAGTGACCCGCCCCCCCCCGGGGCTCAGGCCTCCGCCAGCGGCAGGGTCACCTCGAAGCGGCAGCCGCCGGGGATGTTGCGGACCGTGGCCCGGCCGCGGTGGGCCTCGACGATGCCGCGGACGATGGCGAGGCCCAGACCCGCCCCGGCGGGGGGCGTACGGGCGTGGGAGCCGCGCCAGCCGGTGTCGAACACCCGCGGCAGGTCCTCCTCGGGGATGCCGCCGCAGCCGTCGGTCACGGAGACCACCACGCCGTCGCCGGACCGCTCGGCGGCGACCGCGACCGTGCCGTCGGCCGGGGTGCGGCGGATCGCGTTGACCAGCAGGTTGCCCAGGACCCGGCTCATCTCCTTGCCGTCCACCTCGACCGGTACGGCCGCCACCGCGTCGCCGACGAGCCGTACGCCGTGCCGGCGCGCGAGCGGGTCCGCGCCCGCGAGGGCGTCACCGACCAGGTCGTAGAGCGAGATCCGGGCCGGGGCGAGGACGAGCGTGCCGGCGTGGATGCGGGAGAGTTCGAAGAGGTCGCCGACCATGTCGTTGAGGCGTTCCACCTCGGCCCGGATCTGCCGCAGATAGCGGTCGGGGTCGGCGGCGACCCCGTCCTCCAGCGCCTCGGACATGGCGCGCAGCCCGGCCAGCGGGGTGCGCAGGTCGTGCGAGATCCAGGCGACCAGCTCGCGCCGGGAGGTCTCCAGGGCCCGCTCCCGCTCCCGGGACTGCGCGAGCCGGGCGCTGGTGGCCGCCAGTTCGCGGCTGAGCGCGTCCAGTTCGGCGGTCGCCGGGGTGGTGGGGGCCGCGTAGTCCCCGTCGTCGCCGAACGAGCGTGCCGCCGCCGCCAGTTCACGACTGCGGGCGACCACCCAGCGGCCCAGCAGTAGCGCCGTGGCCAGGGAGACGACGGCGGCCATCGCCACGACGGTCGTGACGACCGACAGGTCGTGCGGGGACAGGAACATCGCCCAGGCGACGGCCAGCGTGCCGGCGAGCATCGCGAGGACGGCGACCGCCGCCACCACGGCGAGCGACGCGGTCAGCGAGCGCCGCCGGATCAGCCGCAGCACGCCCGCGCCCACCAGGCCGGTGGCGGCGGCGCCCGCGAAGGCGTAGAGGGCGATGAGGAGGGTGGCGTGCACGGTCAGTCCGCCTCCCGGCCGGCCGGGTCGAAGCGGTAGCCCACGCCCCACACCGTCTGGATCAGCCGGGGGCGGGCCGGATCGTCCTCGACCTTGCCGCGCAGCCGCCGGACGTGGACGGTCACGGTGGACAGGTCGCCGAAGTCCCAGCCCCACACCTCGCGCATCAGCTCCTCCCGGGCGAACGCCCGCCCGGGGTTGCGCAGGAAGAAGACGAGGAGATCGAACTCGCGGAGGGTGAGGGCCAGTTCGGTGCCGTCCTTGGTGGCCCTGCGGGCGGCCGGGTCGGCGGTGAGACCGGCCGCGGACGGCGGGCGCGGCGCCGGGGCCGGTACCGGCCGGGTGCGGCGCAGGACGGACTCCACCCGCAGCACCAGTTCCCGCGGGCTGAACGGCTTGGTGACGTAGTCGTCGGCGCCGACCTCCAGACCGAGGATGCGGTCGTCCTCCTCGCCCCGGGCGGTCAGCATGATGACCGGCACCGGCCCCTGGGCGCGCAGCCGTCGGCACACCTCCAGGCCGTCCATGCCGGGCAGCATCAGGTCGAGCACCACCAGGTCGGGACGGTGCGCGGCGGCCCGGCCCAGCGCGCCCGGACCGTCACCGGCCCGGTCGACCCGATAACCGGCACGCACCAGATACCCGGCCACGACCTCCGCAACGGTGGGGTCGTCGTCCACGACGAGCACCCGTGCGGCGCCACCCCCTGATCCACCCTCGGCAACGGCCTCACCCCCGGAGACGGCCCCGGCCCCCGCCACGGGGACGCCCTCGGGTCCGGTCCCAGACCCCGCCGCAGGAACCGCGGCAGATCCACCCCCGGAGACGACCTCAGGCCCACCCGCAGGAGCCGTCCCGGAGACGGCCTCGGACCCAACGTCAGGGGCGCCCCCGGAGACGACCGCGGGCCCAGTCCCAGGAACGGCCCCGGTTTCGGCCGGAGGCCCGCCCGGGGCCAGGACCGGTGCCTCGCCCGCGGCCAGGACCGGAGGCCCGCCCGGGGCCGGGGGCGGTGGGGTGGGCTGGTGGGGGTGCTGGTGCATGGGGTCAGCGTCGCATCGGGGGGCCGTCGGCGTCCCCCGCGCGGGCGGCCGGGCTGCCGACGTCCGTGTTTCGTAAGGACTGGAAGCCCGATTCGTCCGGTTCCGGTTCGTAGGGTGAACGCCGTGACCACCTCGCCCGCTCCGGACGTCGACGTCGTACTCCCCTGCCTGAACGAGGCCGGGGCCCTCCCCTGGGTCCTGGCCCGCGTGCCGGCCGGCTGGCGTGCGCTCGTCGTCGACAACGGCTCCACCGACGGCTCGGCGGACCTCGCCCGCTCGCTCGGCGCCACGGTCGTGACCGAGCCGCGCCGCGGTTTCGGCGCCGCCTGCCACGCCGGGCTGACCGCCGCGACCGCCGACATCGTCTGCTTCTGCGACTGCGACGCCTCCCTCGACCCGGGCCTGCTGGCACCGTTCGTACGGGAGATCCGCGCCGGCACCTCCGACCTCGTGCTCGGCCGTCGGCGACCGCGGGCCAGGGGCGCCTGGCCCGTCCACGCCCGCGCCGGCAACCTCGCCCTGGCCCGGATGCTGCGCCGCCGCACCGGCCTGCGGCTGCACGACCTCGGCCCGCTGCGCGCCGCCCGCCGCGAGCCGCTGCTCGGCCTCGGCCTCACCGACCGGCGCAGCGGCTACCCGCTGCAGATGGTGGTGCGGGCCGCCGACGCGGGCTGGCGGATCGCCGAGCACGACGTCCCGTACCTGCCCCGCACCGGCGCCTCGAAGGTGACCGGAACCTGGCGCGGCACCTGGCACGCGGTACGGGACATGCGCCGCGTCCTCGCCGAGCCGCCGGCCGTCCGTGCGGGGAACGGCGAGAGGAGCGTCACCCGGTGACCGCCACGACCACCCTCCTCGTCATCGCCAAGCAACCGCGTCCCGGCCGGGTCAAGACCCGCCTCACCCCGCCCTTCACCCCCGCCGAGGCGGCCGCGCTGGCCGAGGCGGCCCTCGCCGACACCCTGGGCGCCGTGGCCGCGACGCCCGCGCGCCGCCGGGTCCTGGTGCTCGACGGCGACCCCGGCCCCTGGCTGCCGCCCGGCTTCGACGTCGTACCGCAGGGCGCGGGCGGTCTCGACGCGCGCCTCGCGGACGCGTTCGCCGGGTGCGCGGGGCCCGCCCTGCTGATCGGGATGGACACCCCGCAGGTGGCGCCGGACCTGCTCGACGTGGACTTCGGCGACTGCGACGCGTACTTCGGCCCGGCGGAGGACGGCGGCTTCTGGGCCCTGGGCCTGGCCCGGCCGGAGCCCGCGCTGCTGCGCGGCGTGCCCATGTCGACGCCGGTCACGGGAGCCGTGCAGCGCGAGCGGCTTCTGACGGCGGGACTGCGGGTGCGCGACCTGCCACGCCTGCGCGACGTCGACACCGCCGCCGACGCCCACGCCGTCGCCGCCCTGGCCCCGGGCGGCCGGTTCGCCGCGCGGCTGGCGGCCTGCGCACCGGCCGCGGACCGGCGGGCGAGTCGGTGAAGGCGGCCACGCGCCCCGGCCCCGCCCGGAAGGCCCCCGCCCCCGCCTGGGACGCCTCCGACCCCTACGCCGCCGCCCTGCGGTCGGGACACGGGCCGCTGTTCCTGCGCCGCGCCGACGGCTGGCTGCTGCCGCTGGAGGTGGAGCGCTGGTGCGCCCGGGCCGACACGGTCGACCTGGAGGTGCTGGACCGCTGCGAGGGCGCCGTGCTCGACGTGGGCTGCGGACCCGGCCGCCTGGTGGCCGAACTCGCCGCCCGGGGCCGCACCGTCCTCGGCATCGACGTCAGCGAGGCCGCCGTGGCCCGCACCGTACGGCTCGGCGGGCAGTGCCTGCGGCGCTCCGTGTTCGAGCCGCTGCCCGGCGAGGGCCGCTGGGACACCGTCCTCCTCATGGACGGCAACGTCGGCATCGGCGGCGACCCCCGCGCCCTGCTGGCCCGCGTCGCCGCCCTGCTGGCACCCGGCGGCCTGCTGATCGCCGAGACGGCTCCGGTCGACGTCGACGAACGCACCCACGTCCAGCTCGTCGGCGTCACCGACACCCACACCGCCGGCAGCCCCTTCCCCTGGGCGCGGATCGGCACCCGGGCCCTGCTGCGCCGCGCGGGTGCCGCCGGCTGGCGGACCGCCGGTCAATGGACGTCGGGCGGGCGCCGCTTCGTCGCGCTGCGCAGCAGCCGCCCGGCGAGCAGCACCGCCGAACCGCCGAACAGCACCGCCGTGATCAGCAGCCAGCGGGTGAGGAAGCCGTCCGCCGACAGTCCGGTGACCCCCGCGTAGCTCGCGTCGACCCGGCCGCCGATCAGCGGGAACCACACCAGCAGGAGCAGCCCGGAGCAGGCCGCCGGGAACCGGACGTACGAGATCCACTCCCGGTGGTGCACCGCGCCAAGCCCGCGCGTGAGTGCCCGGTCGACCACCGAGTACAGCGGCAGCAGCACCAGGTCGTGCAGGAGCGCGGCCCCCACGAACCAGAGGGCCACGCCGAGCCAGTCGTCGGCGAGCAGCCGCACGCCCGCCCAGCCCGCGAGGGCGAAGGAGCACACCAGCACGAGGATCTGGAAGGGGCTGCCGATCCGGGGCCGCGACCCGCGTACGAGGTTCATCGCTGCTCCCCGAACGTCATCCGGGCCACCCACTTGGTGTTCAGCACGCCGGGCGCGGCGGGCACGATGATCCGGGCCGGGTGGCCGTGGTCCGGGCTCAGCTCCTCGCCGTTGACGAACAGGGCGAGCAGGGAGCGCGGGTCGGCCACCTGGTTGGCGCGCAGGGCCCCGCTGCGGAAAGCGCCGCGCCGCTGGAGCGACTCGACGAACACGTCCGGCGGGTCGTCCTCGTGGCCCACACGCGCGGCCAGGTCCCGCAGCCGCACCCCGCGCCACCACTGGTCGGACGTCGACCAGCCCTCGACGCAGGCGATGGGAAGGGCCACGCTGTGCTGCTCCATGGCGAGCAGCTCGGCCCGGCTGAACCGGACGGTCCCCGAGCGTCCCGTGACGACGAGCCGCCAGGTGTCGTCGCGGGTCTCGGCCGGGTCGATGCCCACGTGGGCGGCGGTCTTGTTGATCTGGAAACCGTTCGGTCCGTCGCCCGGCTCGGGCCCGCCGTGCGGGGAGAGCACGGCGGTGGCCCGCAACGGCCCGTCGAAACTGCGCCCCGCGTTCGCGGCGAACATCAGGAGTGAGCCGCCGCCGACGAACCACAGGGCCCCGCGCCGCGAGACGGTGGGCGGGGCCGGCCGCGGGGAGACCAGGTCGTCGCGCTCCTCGCGCATCGCCCGGAGGTTGCGCAGCGCGATCGGCGTCTTCAGCACCGCGTGCGCGGCGAACGCGGCGAAGAAGACCCAGGCGCCGTAGAAGTGCAGCGGGTAGAAGGAGCCGGGAAACAGATACTCCAGCTGGATGTTGAGCACCCCGGTGACGAACTCGAACAGCGCGCCCCCGACCAGCAGCAGCAGCGAGATCCGCTCCAGCGCGTGGGCGAGCGAGCGGGCCGGCGGCAGGGTGAACAGCCTCGGCACCACCGACCACAGCTTGGCCAGCAGCACCGGGATCAGGACCAGTCCGAGGGTGACGTGGACGCCCTGCGTGAGGCGGTACAGCCAGGGCGGGTCGGTCGGCCAGGCGAAGAGGTAGAAACCGAGGATCCCCTTGTCCGGCGTCTTGTCGTTGACCGGGGACAGGTCGGGGTTGTAGGCGGCGTACGAGAGCAGCCCGGTCAGGAACAGCACGGTGATGCCGGCGAGCAGGACGAGGCCGAGCACCGACGTGAACCAGGGCCCGCGCAGCGGGCTGCGCCAGAAACCCGGGGAGGAGGGAAGCCGTGGGGCGAGGTCGCGCATGTCCCGACCGTAGGCCGGGACCGGCCGCCGCGGCGGTCCGCGACCCATGACGAAACGCTGACGTCCACCGTGCGCACCGCCCGATGCGTGATCTCCCGGCCTACGGTGCCGGGGTGACCCCGACCCGCCCGCGCCCCGTCCCCCGCGACCTGTACGCCGTAGCGGCCGCCGTGCTGCTCGTGACCGCCGCCGTCCTGGTCGGCCGGTACGCGTACACCTACGACGACCTGATCGTCGGCTGGCCGCCCCTGCTGGGCCGCTGGGACCCGCACCTGGGGCCCGGCACCCCGGCCGCGCTCGTGGTCGCGGCGGCGGTCGTGGCGTACGGCCCGGCCGTCGCCGCCCGGCTGCCGTGGCGTGCGCTGCTGCCCGCGGCCTGGGGCGCGGCGCTGGCCTGGATCTGGTCGCTGGCGCTGATCGACGGCTGGCGGCGAGGGGTCGCCGGGCGGCTCACCACCCGTCAGGAGTACCTCTCGGTCATCGACCGCTGGCAGGACGTCCCGGCGACCCTGCGCGACTTCACCGGGCACATCCTCCTGCACTCCCCCGACAACTGGCCCGCGCACGTCGCCGGACATCCCCCGGCGGCCACGCTCACCTACGTGCTGCTCGACCGGATCGGGCTGGGCGGTGGGGGCTGGGCCGGGGCGTTCACCATCACCGTGGGCGCGTCGGCGGGCGTGGCGGTGCTGGTGGCGGCGCGGGCCGTGGCGGGCGAGCGGCTCGCCCGGCGGGCGGCGCCCTTCCTGGTGCTGGCACCGGCCGCGGTGTGGCTGGGCACGTCCGCCGACGGCTGCTTCGCGGCGGTCGCCGCGTGGGCGGTGGCGCTGCTGGCCCTCGCGGTCACCGGGCGCTCACCGGGATGGGCGGCCGGCTCGGGACTGCTGTTCGGGCTGACCTGCTACCTCTCGTACGGCCTGACGCTGTTCGCGGTGATCGCGGCGGCGGTGCTGCTGCTCGGCCGGCGCGGGGTGCGGGAGCGGCCGGTGCTGCTGGTGCCGCTGCTGGCGGGCGCGGCGGTGGTGCCGGTGGCGTTCACGGCGGCCGGGTTCGACTGGTGGGAGGCGTACCGCCTGCTGGTGACCCGCTACTACGAGGGTGCGGGCGGGGTCCGCCCGTACGGCTACTGGGTGTGGGCCAACCTCGCCTGCACGGTGCTCATCACGGGCCTGGCCACGGCGGCGGGACTGCGGCGGGCCGGGGGCGTGCTGCTGCGGTGGCGGCCCGGGGGCGTGCGGGCGGAGGGCGGGCGCGCCGGAGGCGAGCGGGGCGCGGAGGTCCGGCTGGCGTTCCTCGTGGCCGCCGGACTGCTCGCCCTGCTGGCCGCCGACCTGTCCGGCATGAGCAAGGCGGAGACGGAACGCATCTGGCTGCCCTTCGCCCTGTGGCTCCTGGCGGCCTGCGCCTTCCTCACCCGTCCGCGCGGATGGCTGACGGCGCAGGCGGTCGTGGCCCTGCTCCTCAACCATCTGCTGGCGACCGGCTGGTGAGGACGGCTGGGAGCGCACACGCGCCGAGGGCCCGCACCGTGCGGTGCGGGCCCTCGGCGGGTACGTCGACGTACGTCGAGACGTACTGCGCGGGTGTTACGCGGGAACGATGTTCTCCGCCTGCGGGCCCTTCTGGCCCTGCGTGACGTCGAAGTTCACCCGCTGGCCCTCCTGGAGCTCGCGGAAGCCCTGGGTGGCGATGTTCGAGTAGTGGGCGAAGACGTCGGCGCCGCCGCCGTCCTGCGCGATGAAACCGAAGCCCTTTTCGGCGTTGAACCACTTCACGGTACCGGAAGCCATGCTTTTTTCTCCTAGGCAAGTGCTGAAGGCCCACACCGCGCGGGCCCTCCCATCGCCGCGATGATCACCCGCCCGGAAAAACCGGTAACACAAATGGCAACCACAACTGCAACTGATGTCCAGCCTAGCACGTAATTCATGGACGGCCCGGGAAGAAATCGCCGACAAAGATCTACCCTTTTCCCCGTCGGACAATTATTCCCGCGCTGCGCCAATAACTGTTTCAGCGAGAATAGATTTCCGTATGCGGCGGTGTTGTTCAGCGCCCGAGGACCAGAACGCCGTACCGGCCGAGCACGGAGGACTGGAGGGTCTCGCCCTGGGCGTAGCGCCAGCCCCAGGAGCGCAGCGCCTGCACGGTCGCGCCGTCGGTGCGGTCCACCAGCGTGATGCCGAGGGCGGCGTCGTGCTCGGCGAGCAGGCGGGTCTGCATGCGCCGGGCGAGGTTCCAGGCACCGTCCTGGTGCTGTCTGCGCACGCGGGCCGGGACGACGATCCCGGAGACCAGGAAGAGCCGGCCCGACGCGGCGACGGACAGCACGGTCCCGGGCAGGTACGGCTCCAGGCCGCGCACGCCGCGCGGATCGCCGCCGGGCACGGGGTAGCCGTAGGCGCAGCCGGTCAGGACGGTGGTCTCCGCTATCAGCAGACAGAAGCCCGGACGCCGTACGTCGGCGCCCAGTTGGCGCAGGAAGGCGCCGCGGGCCGCGTTCCACGCCCGGGGGCCGCCGCCGGAGGTCTGCGCGTACAGGTCGCCCAGCTCGGCGAACCGGTCCTCGATCTGACGCCGGGTCAGTGGCCGCAGCCGTTCGCCGGCCTGCGGTGAGGAGCCGTGCGCCGGGCCCCGACGCCGCGGGCCCGGCCGGTGGTCACCGGCGGGCCGCTCGAGAGTCTCCGGGGTCGCCGGCCGCACCGGCACGTGCACCGTCATGAGGCGAGTCCTGCCCCGGGCTCGGGCGGTTCCGGCCCGGCGTCGTCGATCCCCGGGAGCGGCACCGGTGTCGGGGCCGGTGCACGGCATGCCCCCGGTCCTTCCACCGTACTCCGGGCCCCGTCCCGGTGGCTCAGCTCCCGCGGGGGAGGTCCACCTCCAGGGTGGTGGGGCCGCCGGGCGGACTGGTCAGGCGGAGGGTGCCGTCCAGTGCCGCGACGCGCCGGCGGATGCCGGTCAGCCCCGAGCCGCCGTCCTCGTCGGCGCCGCCCCGGCCGTCGTCCTCGACCAGCAGGCGCAGCCGGCCCCCGCGGGCCCGCACCGTGACCGAGGCCCGTGCGGCACCGCTGTGCTTCGCGACGTTCGTGAGCGCCTCGGCCACCACGAAGTACGCCGTCGCCTCGACCGACGCCGCGCACCGCTCCGGTACGTCGGCCTCGACGCGGCACGGCACCCCGCAGTCCGCCGCCAGTCCCGACAGCGCGCCCGCGAGCCCCCGGTCGGCCAGGACCGGCGGCAGGATGCCCCGCGCCACCGAACGCAGCTCCGCCAGCGCCTGCTCCGCCGCGGACTGCGCCCGTTCCAGCAGCTCGTCCGCCCCGGCGGGGTCACGCGCCGCCATCCGCCGGGCCGCGCCCAGCAGCACCGTCACCGACACCAGCCGGTTCTGCGCGCCGTCGTGCAGGGACCGTTCGATCCGGCGCAGCTCGGTGGCGTGCGCGTCCAGCGCGGCGGCCCTGGTCGCGGTCAGCTGCGCCACCCGCAGCGACAGGTCCGTGTCCGGGCCCGCCGCCAGCAGCCGCCGGGCCGGGGCGGCCTGGAGCCGTGCCATGCCGGGACCCAGGCCCAGGACGATCGCGATCCAGCCCACGCCCAGCAGGGTCGCCGCGACCGCGTCCGGCCAGCTGTGCGCGGTGCCGACACCGATGGACGTGGTCGTGGCTTCCCCGGGGCTCAGCCGCCACCACAGCGGGAAGGTGGTGTCCCGGACGGCGCAGAGCGGCAGCAGGAAGCCGAGCAGGCCCAGCAGGAACCCCAGGGTGGCGTGCCGGACCAGCCAGCTCAGCTCGCGCCGGGTGGTGGGGTCGGCCAGGGCGGGGCGCAGCCGGGTGGGCGGCGGGTCGGGCGGGACGATCTCGGGGCCCCGGCGGGACAGGCGTTCGCGTTCCCGGCGGGCGAGCGCGTGCAGGGCGCTCAGGGCGGCGGGGGCGAGCAGCAGGCCCACGCCGGCCGGCGCGGTCACGGCGGCCAGGGCCACCAGCAGCAGCACGCCCAGCGCCAGGAACGCCGTGCCCAGCCCGCCGACGAGCTGCCCCGTCGCCGCACCGGCGGCCCGCAGGGTCCGTACGGCGGTCTCCCGCACGGACGTGATCGGCACCGTCATCCGCCTGCCTCCCTCCGGGCCGTGGGCCCCGGCCGTGGGACCGCTCCGGCGTGGCCGACCCTATGCGGCCGGGCGGGCAGGTGACGGGTGCGGAGCCAGAAAGTACAGCCTGCTGTACCTCGGACCGGGCGGCCCACGGGATCGGCCGCCGGGGGCCCCGGTCCCTAGCGTCGGAGACCACCGAGAGCGACGCCGACGGAGGCCGCAGCCGTGACTCAGCAGGACCGCCAGAACCGCCAGGACCACCAGGACCGCCGGGCTCAGAAGATCCACCAGGGCCCCGATCACCACCACCAGGACCCCTACCGCCTGAGCGCGCCCCGGGCCGTCCCCGCCCCCTTCCCCGGCGACGGCGACGGCCCGGACGCCGTCTCCCGCGGTGACGTCCTGCGGACGCTGCTGTGGGCCGTGGTGGTGCTCAGCGCGGTCGCCAACATGGCCCTCTCCTTCACCGGTGCCGCCACCGCGCTCCACCTGGCCAGCGGCGTGGTCACCGTGCTCGCCGCCGGGACCCTCGTCGTGCGCGGGCTGCGGGGGCGGCGATGAGCACCGCCGCCCTCCCTGCCGTCACCGCGCGCCGGGCGCCCGCCATCGCGCTGGACCGGGTCGCCCGGACGTACCCGGGCGGCGTCCGGGCCCTCGACGAGGTGTCGCTGACCGTGGAGCACGGCACGTTCCTCGCCGTGATGGGGCCCTCGGGCTCCGGCAAGAGCACCCTGATGCACTGCGCGGCCGGGCTGGACTCGCCCACGTCCGGCAGCGTCCGCATCGACGGGCAGGAGATCTCCGGCCTGAACGAGACGCGGCGCACCGAACTGCGCCGCGAGCGCGTCGGGTTCGTCTTCCAGGCGTACAACCTGATCCCCTCGCTCAGCGTCGAGGACAACATCACGCTGCCGCTGCGCCTGGCCGGGCGGCGCCCGGACCGCGAGTGGCTGCGGACGCTGACCGAGCGGGTGGGGCTGGCCGACCGGCTGTCGCACCGCCCGGCCGAGCTGTCCGGCGGCCAGCAGCAACGGGCCGCCGTCGTACGGGCGCTGGCCGCGAAGCCCGCCGTCGTCTTCGCGGACGAGCCGACCGGCGCGCTGGACCTGCGCAGCGCCCACCAGGTGCTCGGCCTGCTGCGCGCGCTCGTCGACGACCTCGGCCAGACGGTGGTCATGGTCACCCACGACCCGGCCGCCGCGGCCCGCGCGCACCGTGCGCTGGTGATGGCCGACGGCCGGGTGGTCGAGGCCCTGGAGCGGCCGACGGCCCCCCGACTGGCCGAACGGCTCGTCGCGTTGGGGGAGCGGTAGACATGCTGCATCTCGCCCTGCGCATGGCCGCGCACCGGATCACCGCACTGCTCGCCGTGGCGTGCGCGGTGCTCGGCGGCGCGGCCCTGATCACCGCCACCGGCGTACTCGCCGAGTCCGGGCTGCGCTCGCAGCTGCCGCCCGGGCGGCTCGGCGGCGCGGACGTCGTGGTCGCCGCCGGCCAGGAGCTCCACCCGAGCGGTGACCTGCCGGTCGCGCTGCCCGAGCGGGCCACGGTCCCGGCCCGGCTCGTGGACCGGCTGGCCGCCCTGCCCGGCGTCACCGCGGCCGTCGGCGACATCGGCTTCCCGGCCGCGCTGGTCGACGGGCGTGGACGGCCCGTCCCGGTCGCCGGGGACCCGGTGACGGCGGGTCACGGCTGGTCCTCCACCCGGCTGCTGGCGGGTGCGCGGGTCGAGGGGCGGGCGCCGTCCGGTGCGAAGGGTATCGCCGTGGACGCGGCGACGGCCGACGCGGCGGGCCTCGCGGTGGGCGACCGGGTCCGGGTCATGGCCAACGGCCGCCCCGCCGCCTTCTACCGGGTCTCCGCGCTGGTCGACGCCCCGGGCGCGGGCGGCGGCGTCTACTTCGCCGACGGGACGGCCGCGGCGCTGGCCGGGCGCGGCGCCGGGAACGGAGGCGGCCCGCGCGCCGGGACCGTCGACCTGATCGGACTGCGGGCCGTCGACGGTGCCGAGGCGCGGGTGGCCGCCGCCGTCCGCGAGGAGGTGGCGGACACCGGCCTGCGGGTGGCCACCGGCGCGGACCGGGGCGAGGCGGTGGCACCCGGCGTGGGTTCCGCGCGCTCGCTGCTGATCCTGCTCGCCGGGTCGCTCGGCGGGATCGTGCTGCTGATCACCGGGTTCGTCGTCGCGGGCGCGCTGGGCGTGACCATCGCCGGGCAGCGCCGCGACCTGGCGCTGATGCGGGCCGTCGGCGCGACCCCGAAGCAGATCCGCCGCCTGGCCGCCGCACAGTCCACCCTGGTCGCGGCGGTCGTCCTGGTGCCGGGCGTGGCGGCGGGCTACCTGCTCGCGGGACGCTTCCGGGACCTGCTGGCCGACCGCGGCGTCCTCCCGGAGGAACTCCCGCTCACCCTCGGCCCGTTGCCCGCGCTCGCCACCCTGCTCCTGGTGGTGGGGGCGGTGCGGCTCTCCGCCCGGTGCGCGGCCTGGCGGACCTCGCGGATGCCGGCCACGGAGGCGGTCGCCGAGTCGCGCAGCGAGCCGCGCACACCGTCGCGGGCGCGGACCACGGCCGGGCTGCTGCTGATCCTCGGCGCCCTGGCGCTCTCGGTGGTGCCGCTGCTGTCCCGGACGGTCCTCGGGGCATCGGTCACGTCCATCGCGGGCATCCTCGCCGCGATCGGCCTGGCGCTGTCCGGCCCCGCGCTGGTCAGGAGCGCGGGCGAGGCCGTCGTACGGCGGCTGCGGCCCGGTGTGGCGGCGCCGACGTGGCTGGCGCTGTCCAACGTACGGGCCTACGCGCTGCGCCTGTCGGGCGTGGTCAGCCCGCTGGCCATGGGCGTCGTCTTCGTGCTGACCTACACCCTCACCCAGACCACGGTGCTGGCCGCCACCTCCGAGGACACCCGCACCGGCACGCTCGCCCAGTACGAGCTGACGGCACCCGCCCTGGGCGGGCTGCCCGACGGCACCCTGTCCGCCGTGCGGGACGTGCCCGGCGTACGGGCGGCGGAACCGGCCGGGACGACCACGGTGGTGTGGGAGTACGAGGAACTGGGCGAGCCCGCCGCCGAGTCGGCCTCGGCGATGATCCTGGCGCCGGGCGCCCGGGACGTCGTGGACCTCGGCGTGACCGACGGCGGCCTGGACCGGCTGACCGGGGCGACGGTCGCCGTCAGCGACGAGGCCGCCCGCACGCGCGACGCCGGGCTCGGGAAGCGGGTCCGCCTGGTGCTCGGCGACGGGGCGCGCGTCGAGGCCCGGGTCGTCGCCGTGTACGACCGGGGGCTGGGCTTCGGCCCGGTCGTCCTCTCCCGCGAACTGGCCGCCGGGCACACCACGGCCGGCCTCGACCAGCGGGCGCTGGTCCGCACCGACGGCACCCGGGAGGCGGGGCGGGCGCTCGCCGCGCTGGCCGCCGGCCGTCCCGGCCTCGCGGTCGCCGGCACCGGCCCGGACGCCACCGGCGCGGACACGCCGCCCGAGGTGTGGGTCAACCTGGCGGTGGTCGTGGTGCTGCTCGGCTATCTGCTGCTGAGCATCGCCAACAAGCTGGTCGCCGCCACCGCCCAGCGCCGGTCGGAGATCGCCGCGCTGCGCCTGGTCGGCACGACCCCGCGGCAGATCCGCGCCATGATGCGCCGCGAGGCCGCGGTGATCGCCGCCGCGGCCCTCGCCTCCGGCCTCCTGCTGTCCGCCGTCCCGCTGGCCCTCCTCGGCCAGGGCTTCCTCGGCCACCCTTGGCCGGCGGGCCCGGCCTGGCTCCTCCCTGCGGTGGCGGCGACGGTGGTGCTGACGTCCTGCCTCACGATCGAACTCCCCACCCGCCACGCCCTGCGCACCCCTCCGGCGGACGGCCTGCGAACGGGCTGACGCGGATCCCGGAGCACGGACCGGACGGCCGGTCCCCCCGGCAGACGGAACCTCGACCGAGCGAGCCTTCACGACCGGGCCGGCCCCCACGCTGGGCGAGCCCCCTCACGGCGAGCGGGCCCCGGGGCCGGACGGGCCGCGGACCGACGGCCGGGGGACCCCGCGGCCGTACGGCCTTGGCGACCGGGTCGCTACGGCCGGGCGGCCCGCCGGGGTCGGGCGAGCCCTCGCGGCAGGCGGACCCCGCGGCCGGTGAGCCGCACGACCGGGCGCCCCCGCGGCAGGCGGGGGCGCGACCGGACGGGACCTGCACGGCTGACGGCTCCCGTGGCCGGGCGGTCCTCGCGACCCGTCAGGTCGCTCACCGGTGGCCCGGGTGGGTCCGCGCGGCCCGGGGGGTCAGGCGCCCCGGTCGCGCAGTGCCGTGCGGGCCGGGAGGGTGGCCGCGGCGAGGGCGAGGGTCGCCGCGGTGGCGGCGAAGGCGGCGTACAGGAGTGGGGGTACGTGCGGGAACTCGCCGGTCAGTCCGCGCATCATCGGGGTCAGCGTGATCATGGCGATGGCGGTGCCCAGGGCCACGCCCGCCGCCGACACCAGCAGGCTCTCCCAGCCCAGCATGCGCAGCACCTGGCGGCGGGTGGAGCCGACGAGGCGGAGCGTGTGCAGTTCGCGGCGGCGGTCCAGGACCGTCATCACCAGGGTGTTGACCGCGGCGACGGCGGCGAAGCCGCCCAGGACGGCAGCCATCATGTAGTTCGCCCAGGCGCCGAACTCGCGGTCCACGTTCTGCGCGAGCGCGTAGCCGGAGGCGTCGGTGACCTCGCCGAGCGCGGTGAGCGGCTCGGCGTCGCCACCGCTGACCAGCAGGGTGTCGGCGAAGGCCGACGTGACGTGCCCGTCCAGGGACGCACGGTCCATGGTCACGGCCGGCAGGCCCAGGCCGCGGCCGTAGACGGCGACCACTTCCGGTGCGGCCCTCGTGCCGTCGGGGAGGTAGAGCGACAGCTTGTCGCCGAGGCCGACGTCCGTGGCGGTGGCGAGGGTCTTGTCGACGGCGATGCGGCCCGGCCCCACCCGGTCCAGGCTGCCCTCGCGCACGTCCAGGTCCTGGACCTTCGCGAGCTGCGCGCCGGAGCCCCGGACACCCTGCGTCGCCGTCCCCTGCAACGAGGTCTCGCCACCCCCGCGTACGGGCACCAGCACCTGCGTGTCCAGCAGGCTCACGGCCGCGTCCACGCCCGGGGCGCGGGCGGCCCGGTCGGCGGCGTCGGCGGACAGGCCCGCCGGGTTCGTGACGACGTGGTCCGCCGTGACGCCCTCGCGGAGCTGCTCCGAGGCGACGTGGCTCTCGCTGGTGTGCATGAAGACCAGCGTCGAGGCGAAGGCCATCGCCAGCACGATCGGAGTGATCGCGGAGGCCAGCCGGCGCGCGTTGGCGCGCGAGTTGGCGGCGGCCAGCGACGCGGAGGCCCCGCCGCCGCGCAGCAGCAGCCCGAAGAGCCCCGCGCACAGCCGCGCCAGGACCGGCCCGAGCAGGGCGACGGCCAGCATGAAGAGCATGACGACGCCGAGGGAGGCGTTGGCCGCGTCGGAACCGGCGGCGGAGGCCGCCACCCCGGCGAGCACCGAACCGCCCCCGACCGCGGCGAGACCGAGGACCGTACGGACGACACCCGGCCGCAGCCGCTCCACCGAGGCCTCGGCGAGCGCCTGACCCGGCTTGATCCTCGCGGGCCTGCGCCCGGCCGCCCAGCCGGCACCGAGCGCCGTGAGCAGCACCACCCCGACGGCGGCCAGCAGCGGGAACCCCGAGACGTGCACGTCGACCGCCTCCGGGACGGCCCCCCGGTCCCGCATCTGGCCGAACCACCAGTGCGCGAGCCCGATCCCCGGCAGGCAGCCGAGCAGCCCGGCGAGCGGGGCGACGAGCAGCGCCTCGGCGGCCACCGCGCGGCGGATCTGCCGCGGGGTGGCGCCGACGGCCCGCAGCAGCGCGAACTCGCGGGTGCGCTGGCCGACGGAGAGCGCGACCGTGCCGGCCGCGGTGAAGACCGCGACGAGGGTGGCGATCCCGCCGAAGGAGCCGCCGACCGCGAAGAGCGTCTCCTTGGCGTACGCCAGCCCGTGGTCCTCGACCTCACCGCGGTCGTCACCGGTGAGCACCCGCGCGCTGGAGCCCGTGAGGGCCTTGCCCACGGCGGCGGCGAGGGCGTCCGGGTCCACGCCCTCCTCGGCCAGGACGGCGACGGCGTCCGCCCTGCCGGGGTGCCCGGCCAGCACGGCCGCCTCGGCGTCGGCGAACCAGGCCGTGCCCGCACCGCCCGCCGCCTCGCCCGCGGTGTCCCCGGCACCGGCCCGGGCCAGCCCGGACACCCGGAAGTCGGCGGGTCCGTCGGCCGTCTCCAGCGCGACGGTGTCGCCGACGCCGAGCCGCGCCGTGCGGGCCGCGTCGGCGCCGAGGACCACCTCGCCGGGGTGCGGCGCGGCGCCCTGCGCCAGGGCGGTGCCGGTGAAGGCGTGCGAGCCCCAGCCGTGGCCGGTGAGCGCGTCCGGAGCGGAGCCCGGCGAGGACCCGCCCCGGTGCACCGGGAAGGTGAAGTCCGCTACGGCGGTGGCCGCGCCCGGCACCGCGGCGGCCCTCGCCGCGAGCCCCTCGTCCACGCGCGCGGTGTCCGGCAACGGGTACGCGGTCTCCTCGGGACCGTCGACGGTGTCGGCGACGACGCGCGCGGACTGGTCGGCCGCCGCGACGACCGGCGCGTTCGCGTACCGCTCGGCCGGCACCGAGGCACGGAGGCCGGTCTCCAGCAGGACGCCGCAGGCCGCCACGACCAGCGCCGACATCATCAGCGCGACGAACGTGCCCGCGAACGAGGCGGGCTTGAAGCGCACGGCGGCGCGGGCGAGTCCGTTGGGCTTGAAGCTCATGCCGCCGCTCCCGCCCCGGCCATCGCCCGCGTACGGCCGGTGAGCGCGGTCATCCGGGCCGCGATCTGCTCCGCCGACCCCCGTTCGAGGTGGTCGGCGAAGGCCCCGTCGGCGAGGAACAGCACGCGGTCGGCCCAGGCGGCCGCGGCCGGGTCGTGGGTGACCATGACGACGGTGGCGCCGAGGGTGTCCACCGCGTGCCGGAGCAGTCCGAGGACCTCGGCGGCGGTGCCGGTGTCGAGGGCGCCGGTGGGCTCGTCCGCGAAGATCACGTCGGGTGCGGTGACCAGGGCGCGGGCGACGGCCACGCGCTGCTGCTGGCCGCCGGACAGCTCGCCGGGGCGGCGCCGCGCCTTGTCGGCGAGTCCGACCTGCGCGAGCACCGCCGCCGCCCGGCCGCGGTCCTGACGCTGCCCGGCCAGGCGCATGGGCAGCAGGACGTTCTGTTCCACGGTCAGCGACGGCAGCAGGTTGAACGCCTGGAAGACGAAGCCGAGGCGGCTGCGACGCAGCTCGGTCAGCTCGTTCTCCTTCATGCCGGTGATCTCCGTGCCGCCGAGGCGCACCGATCCCGCGGACGGCCGGTCGAGCCCGGCGGCACACTGCAGGAACGTCGACTTGCCCGACCCGGACGGGCCCATGACGGCGGTGAAGGTGCCGTGCGGGAGGCCGAGGTCGACGCCCGCGAGCGCGTGCACCGTGCCCGCGCCGCGGCCGTACTGCCGCCGGACCCCGCGCAGTTCGACGGCGAGCCCGGGCGTGGCGGCCGGGGCCTCGGGGCGGTGGTCCACTCCCGTCCGGTCGTCCGCCTGCCGCCGCTTGCCCTTGCGTAGCCTCATGGTGCCGTCTCCCTCATCCGTCTCACCCGTACATCAGGTGCTCCTGTGTGACGGGGTGAAGAGTGCGGGGACGGCTCGGCGCCGGGCGTCATACCCGGGAGCCAATGTGGGCCCCCTACCGCGGTAGGGGTGGGAGGAGGGGCTAGTCCCCCGGGGCCACGAGCCCCGACTCGTACGCGAAGACCACCGCCTGGGCGCGGTCGCGCAGGTCCAGCTTGGTCAGGACGCGGCTCACGTGCGTCTTCACCGTCTGCTCGGCCAGCACCAGGATCTGGGCGATCTCCGTGTTGGACCGGCCGCGGGCGACCAGGGTGAGGACCTCGGTCTCGCGTTCCGTCAGGCCCTTGAGCCGCAGCGCGGGCTTGCCCCGTGAGGCGGGGCGCTGCTGGGCGAAGTCGGCGATGAGGCGGCGCGTCACGGAGGGGGCGAGCAGCGCGTCGCCCGAGGCCACCACGCGTACCGCCGCGATGAGGTCGGCCGGCGGCGCGTCCTTCAGCAGGAAGCCGCTGGCGCCCGCGCGCAGCGCCTCGTACACGTAGTCGTCGACGTCGAAGGTGGTGAGCATCAGCACCCGCGGCCGATGCGTGACCCCCGGCGGTGGCGCGAGCAGTCGGCGCGCGGCCTCCAGGCCGTCCATCTCGGGCATCCGCACGTCCATCAGCACGACGTCCGGATGCGTACGCCGGCTCAGCTCGACGCCCTGCGCGCCGTCGGGGGCCTCGCCCACCACGTCGATGTCACTCTGGGCGGCCAGCAGCGCGGCGAAGCCCGCCCGCACCATGGCCTGGTCGTCGACGATGATGACGCGCGTCGTCACGTGAAGTCCTCTTCCGTCAGGGGGAGTTGAGCGGCGACCCGGAAGCCGCCGTCCGGCAGCGGCCCCACGTCCAGGCTGCCGCCGACGAGCCGCACCCGCTCGCGCATGCCGACCAGGCCGTGTCCGGTGCCGCCCACTTCGAGCGGCCCGGCGGGCGGCTCGGGCGGCGGGTCGTTGACGACCAGGACGGTGAGCCGCTCCCCGCCCTGCTCGCCTGCGGGTGCCGACACCGACAGCGACACGTGCGTCGTGGCGCCCGGCGCGTGCCGTACGACGTTCGCGAGGGCCTCCTGGACGATCCGGTACGCCGAGAGACCCACCGTCTCGGGCACCTCGGCGTCGCAGGGGGTGAACTCCACCGGCCCGCCCGTCCGCGCGGTCGCCTCCACCAGCTGCCCGATCTGCCCGAGGCCCGGCTGGGGGACGAGTTCGCCGTGCGACTCCTCGTTGCGCAGCACCCCGAGGAGGCGTCGCATCTCGCCGAGCGACTCCCGGGCGGTCGCCGCGATGGACGTGAACTCCTCCCGCACCTGGGGCGGCAGCCCCGCGAGGCGGTACTCGGCGGTGTCCGCCTGCACCGTGATGACGGACATGTGGTGCGCCACCACATCGTGCAACTCGCGCGCGATGCGGGCGCGTTCCTCCAGCAGCGTCCGCCGTCCCCGCTCGGCCTCGCTGATCGTCTCCTGCTCGGCCAGCCTGCGCTGCACCTCGTACCGCTCGCGCAGCACACCGCCCAGCAGGAGCGCGACGCCACCGAGGATGGTGAGCAGCAGGTCCTTGGCGCCGGTGCCGTGCGGGGCGGCGAACCCCAGGCCGACGTTCGCACCCGCCGTCGCCAGCCACACCAGCACCAGCGTCCGGCGCCGCTCGCGCAGGCCCAGGGCGAGGCAGAGGCCGACGTACCCGACGAGTTCCATGGGCGGGAAGGGCCACAGCAGCCGCTCCTGGAAGTCGACGGCGAGCAGGGCGAGCGCCCCGGCCACGTCCGCGACGAAGACCACGTACCAGGCCTGCAGCGGCCGTACGACGGCGAGCAGCAGCGGCGCGGCCTGCGCCACGGCCAGCGCGCTCGCGACCCCGCCGTTCAGGCCGTAGTCGGCGGTGAGGACCACGATGGTGGTGGGCAGCAGGGCGACGCACAGCACGAACGCCAAGGCCCACGGCAGCACCCGCACCCACCGCCGCGACGCCCCCGCGAGCAGCGCACGCGGACGTCCCTCCTCCACTGCCGTCATGGGCACCACCCTAGGCGCCCGCCGCCCACCTCGACGGCGCCCGAAGGGGCGGCGTCCACGGGGCCCACGCCCCCGGGCGCGCACGGCACAGAGGCTTTGACCAGCAGCGCGGCCATCCGTCCGCCTTCCCTGGGTCCCGTCGTGGCGCTGACAGAGACAAGCTTGGCCGACGCCGCAAGCCGGCACGTCACCCTGGGGAGCCAAGCCGGAGGTGATACCCCGGTAGGGGGTCGGTTACGCCGGTGCCCGGCATGCCCGTCGGTCAGACGGACGCCGCCGTCCACTCCCGCGGCAGCGCCAGGCGCTGGTCCTTGGTGGGGGCGAAGTCCTCGGGCTCGTCCCGGCGCCGGCCGAGCAGCTCCCCGACGGTGGTGCCGCCGTCGGCGAGGCGTGCGAGAAGGGTGCGGGAGAGCTCGTACTCGTCCGGGGTGTGGATACCACCGGTGACGGCGGCCAGGGCGCTCGCCTCGGCCGGGCCGTCGTCCCGCGTCTCCACCCGCACCGTGAAGAGCGGCGGGTGCTCGCCGTCCCCCGTGATCAGCACGACGACCGAGTCGAACGCGAGGGACGCCGGCCGTCGCCCGGCGGACCGCACGGCCACGTCGCACACGTCCAGCCCGCTTGCTTCCTCCCAGTCCCAGGACCGGCCACCCTGCCCGTCCCCCAGGATCTCCACCCCGCCCTCGGTCGGCCTCACACCGGGCGTCTCTCCCCCGACGGTACGGATGTCGTTGTCGTGGGTGGTACGAACGTGATCACGCAGAGGTTCCCCACCGTCGGCCGTCGACTTGGAACTGCATCCACTCGACTCCCGGAACGGTGAAGTGGGAGCCGGGCAAGGAGGCGATGCCGTGGAACTCGCCCTCCGCGTCCGGGGCTCCCAACGCCCAGGGCGTGGCGATCAGCCACGCGCTCCGCAGGACAGCGAGAAGAGCCGCCTCCGGACCGACCGGCTCGAGGGACGAGGTCAGACGCAGTTCGGCAAGCTCGGGGTACTTCCAGTACCGCTCGTAGGTCTCGATCCGGAGAGCCCGGTCCAGCCGAGCCGCAATCCGGCCGACCACACGCTCGGCCCCACGACGGTGATGGGCGCGTACGTGGCAACGCCATTGGATCGTCTCGGACATGGGCAGAGCATCGCGCACCGCTACGGGGACGCGCAGCGGCATTCGATCCCGATGCCCCGGGGCCGGTCAGGCCGGCGCCCATGTTCCGGCAGCCGTGGCGGCCGGAGTTCTCGTGCTGAAGACAGAGGGGAACGGGGCGCGACCGGCCGGCCGGAGGGGCGGCCGGTCGCTCCGTGTTACGACGCCACCGGTGTCGTCGGGCCCACCAGTTCGGTCAGGACGTCCTCCATCGTCACGAAGCCCAGGACCGAGCCGGCCTCGCCGGTGACGGCGGCCAGGTGGCTGTCCTCGGCGCGCAGGGCGGTGAGGGTGTCGTCCAGGGGGGTGTCGATGCGGACACGGGTGACGCGGTGCAGGGCCGTGCGCGGGAAGGGGCTCTCGCGGTCGGTCAGGCCCAGGGTGTCCTTGATGTGCAGGTAGCCGAGGACGGTGCCGCCGGGGCCGGTGACCGGGAAGCGGGAGTAGCCCGCGTCGGCGGCCATGCGTTCCAGCTGGGCCGGGGTGACCGTGTGCGGGACCGTGCGCATCTTCTGGGCCGGGACCAGGATCTCGCCGACCGGCCGGGTGCCCAGCTCCAGCGCGTCGCGCAGGCGTTCGCCGTCGGCCGGGGTGAGCAGTCCGGCCTCGCTGGCGTCGACCACCATGCGGGCCAGCTGGTCGTCGGTGAAGACGGCCTCGACCTCGTCCTTGGGCTCCACCCGCAGCAGCTTGAGGAGCGTGTTGGCGAAGGCGTTGATGCCGAAGACGACCGGCTTCAGGGCCCGGGTGAGGGCGACCAGCGGCGGGCCGAGGAGCAGTGCGGTGGTCGCCGGGGCGGCCAGCGCGATGTTCTTCGGGATCATCTCGCCGATCAGCATGTGGAGGTACGTCGCGAGTGCCAGGGCGATCGCGAAGGCGACCGGGTGGACCAGCGCGTGCGGCATGTGGACCGCCTCGAACACCGGCTCCATCAGGTGCGCGATGGCCGGCTCCGCGACCGCGCCGAGCACCAGGGAGGAGACGGTGATGCCGAGCTGGGCCGTGGCCATCATCTGGGAGATGTGCTGCAGGCCCCACAGGGTCATCCGGGCGCGCTTGTCGCCCGTCTTGGCCCGCGGCTCGATCTGGCTGCGGCGCACCGAGATCATGGCGAACTCGGCGCCCACGAAGAACGCGTTGGTCAGCAGCGTCAGCGCGCCGATGAAGAGCTGTACGACGGTCATCGGGCCAGCTCCCGCTCCTCGTGCGCCGACCGGTCGGGCGACGGCCGATCACGCTCCGGCCGCTCGTGCGCCGACGCGTCGCCGTCCGGCGCGGGGGCCGTGACCCGCAGGCGGTCGGCGCGGTGGTGGTCGACGTCGAGGACGTCGATGCGCCAGCCGTCCAGGGCGACCACGTCACCCTTGGCGGGGATGCGCGTCAGGTGGGTGGCGACCAGACCGGCCAGGGTCTCGTACGGACCCTCCGGCGCGGTCAGGCCGATGCGCTCCAGGTGGTCCAGGCGCAGCGAGCCGTCGGCCTCCCAGGCCGCGCGGCCGTCCGCATCTGCCGGGGCGGGCAGCAGGTCCGGCACCTCGACCGGGTCGTGCTCGTCGCGCACCTCGCCGACGACCTCCTCGACGATGTCCTCGACCGTCGCCACGCCCGCCGTACCGCCGTACTCGTCGATGACGACGGCCATGGTGCGGGTGGCGCGCATGCGCTCCAGGAGGCGGTCCGCGGGCAGGCTGTCGGGCACCAGGAGCGGCGCGGTGGCCAGCTCGGTGACGGGGGTGGCCCGGCGCCTGTCCGGCTCAAGGGCCAGCACGTCGCGGATGTGGACGGTGCCGACGACCTCGTCCAGGCTGTCCCGGTAGACCGGGAAGCGGGACAGGCCGGTGGCGTGCGAGAGGTTCGCGGCGTCGGCGGCGGTGGCGTGGGCCTCCAGGGCCTTGACGTCCACGCGCGGCGTCATGACGTTCTCCGCGGTCAGCTCGCTCAGGTGGAGCGTACGGACGAACAGCTCCGCCGAGTCGGCCTCCAGGGCGCCCTCCGCGGCCGAGTGCTGGGCCAGGGCGACCAGTTCCTCGGCACTGCGGGCGGAGGCGAGCTCCTCGGCCGGTTCCAGGCCGAAGCGGCGCACGAAGCGGTTCGCCGTGTTGTTCAGGTGCCGGATGAAGGGGCCGAAGGCGGTGGTGAAGCCGCGCTGCGGACCCGCGACGACCTTCGCGACGGCCAGCGGGCGGGAGATCGCCCAGTTCTTGGGGACCAGCTCGCCGACGACCATCAGGACGACGGTGGACAGCACCACGCCGAGCACGGTCGCCACCGTCGAGGAGGCGCCGCCCAGGCCGATCGCCGTCAGCGGGCCGCGCAGCAGCACCGCGATCGACGGCTCGGCCAGCATGCCGATGACCAGCGAGGTCACCGTGATGCCGAGCTGGGCACCGGACAGCTGGAGGGTCAGGGACCGTACGGCCTTCAGGGCGCCGTCGGCACCGCGCTCACCGGACTCGGCGGCACGCTCCAGGTCGGAGCGCTCGACGGTGGTGAGGGAGAACTCGGCCGCGACGAAGAGGGCGCAGGCCAGGGTGAGGAGGAGGGCCAGCAGGAGCAGCAGGACCTCGGTCACCGTGCCACCCCGCTTCCCTCACGCGCATACGGGGGCACTGGCGGGCCGGCCGCGGCACGGCCGGTACTGGGAGGCTCCATTACGGAACGGGACTCCTTAACGGGGTGGCGGGCGCCGGTACCAGCCGGGCGCCCGAGGGTTCTCCCTCATGGTAAAGGACGAGCAAAGAGAAGGGGAGTCCTGAGACCCCTATGCTTCTACTCGCCTGTAGAGAACGGCCGGACGGCTCCGGTTGTTCCCCGGACGAAAGCGAAGGAGTGAACGCCTCGATGGTGTTCAAGCGGCTGCTCGGTTCCCTCGGCGTGGGCGGACCCACGGTGGACACGGTCCTCGACCCGGGCGCCGCCCGGCCGGGAGGCACGCTGTCGGGCCGGGTCCACATGGTCGGCGGCACCGCCGACCACGACGTCGAGCACGTCGCACTGGAGCTGGTGGCCCGCGTGGAGACCGAGCACCTGGAGGCCACCGGGGAAGGCGACGGGAAGGGCGTGGTCGTCTTCGACCGGCACACCGTCGGCGGGGCCTTCCGGCTCGCGGCGGGCGAGGAGACGAGCCTCCCCTTCGCGGTGACGCTGCCCTGGGAGACCCCGGCCACCGAGCTGCACGGGCAGCCGCTGGGGATCGTGCTCGGCGTGCGCACCGAGGTGGCGGTCGCCGGCGCCCGGGACAAGGGGGACCTGGACCCGCTCGCCGTGGCGCCGCTCCCGGCCCAGGAGGCCGTCCTGGAGGCCCTCGGCGGGCTCGGCTTCGGCTTCCGCTCCGCCGACCTGGAGTACGGCCGCATCGGCGGCACCGGGCAGCGGCTGCCCTTCTACCAGGAGATCGAGCTGACCCCGCCCCCGCGCTACGCCCACCAGGTCAGCGAGATCGAGCTGACCTTCCTGGCGGTGCCCGGCGCGCTCGAAGTGGTGCTGGAGGCGGACAAGCGCGGCGACCCCTTCCCCGACGGCCACGGCGGCCACGACGCGCTCAGCCGCTTCACCGTCCCGCACGAGGGCCCCGCCGGGCCGCAGGACTGGACTGCCCTCGTCGACGGCTGGATCCAGGAGCTGGTCGAGCACCGCGCGTCGTACGGCTCCCACGCGGTGTACGGCCACGAGTCCGGGTACGCCGGTCACGGGCCGGGGCCGTCGGACGGCGGCTCCGGGACCGGCGCCGCCGTGGTGGCCGGGGCCGCGGGGATCGCCGGAGGGCTGGTCGCGGCGGAAGTCGTCGACGAGGTGGGGGACTTCTTCGAGGGCGACTCCGACGACGGGGAAGACTGATAACTTCTACAGTGTTGTAGAGGGGCGGGTGCGCTCCGGAGGTCCGCCCCGGCCCCCGCCCCCCGTTCGTCCCCGATCGTCCTCGATCGACCTTTCCCCGTCCGACCGGTACGGAGTACGGAGTTCTCATGGCCCTGTGGGACCGCTTCAAGGAGTCCGCGTCGCAGATGCAGACGCAGCTCGTGGCGAAGAAGAACGACCTCAAGAGCGGCGCCTTCCGCGACGCGAGCATGGCGATGTGCGCGCTGGTCGCCGCGGCCGACGGCACCGTCGACCCCTCGGAGCGGCAGCGGGTCGCCCAGCTGATCGCGGCCAACGAGGTGCTGCAGAACTTCCCCGCCGACGATCTGCGCCGCCGCTTCGAGGACAACCTGAACAAGCTGACCGCCGACTTCGCCTTCGGCAAGGTCGGCATCCTCCAGGAGATCGCCAAGGCGAAGAAGAAGCCCGCCGAGGCCCGGGCCGTAGTCCAGATCGGCATCGTGATCGGCGGCGCCGACGGGGACTTCGACAAGGACGAGCGCGCCGTGGTCCGCGAGGCGTGCTACGCCCTCGACCTGCCGCCGCACGAGTTCGACCTCTGAGACCCCCCGGGCCCCGCCCGCGCCGGGCCCGCCGTCCTTGCCGTAGATTCCGGGTGCGGGTCCGTGCCGCGGGGCCGCACCGTACGTCCACCAGGGGAGCGCCGTGTTCGGACTCAGCGAGCTCGCGATCATTCTCATCGTCGTCGCGGCCGTCATCGCCGCGAAGAAGCTCCCCGAGCTGACCCGCTCGGCGGGCAAGTCGGCCCGCATCCTCAAGGCCGAGGCCCGCGCGGCGAGGGACGCGGACGAACCGGGGACGCCGCGCGTCATCCGGGGGGAGACTGTCGAGCGCGAGGACCCCGGCACCGGCCCCCGGGGCTGAGCGGGGCCCGCGTCACGCGCCGGGCCCGCGGTCCCCGGCACGGGTACGGTGCGGGCCCAGCTCACGCAGCACCTCGCCGAGTTCGGCGGCGGTGAGCGCGGGAGCGGGCAGGGCTCCGGCGGCCGGTTCGGTGCGCAGCCCCGCCAGGAACAGGGCGAGGGGGCGTCGCCAGGCATCCGGCGCGGTGACCGTCGCATGCGCGGCGTACGCCACCTCCGCCGTGGCCGCCGCGCCCGGGGCCGTCGTCGCCGCGGTCAGCGCCGGGACGGCGCGGCCGAGTGCCGCGAGCGCGAACAGCACGTCCTCGGTGGTGACGTCGGCACGGACGGTGCCCTCGTCGCGGAGGCGGGACAGCAGCGCGTCCACGGTCCGCCGGTTGTGCTCGTGCACCGCCTCCAGGCTCTCGACGCCCCGCAGATGCGTGGTCATGAGGTCGTTGGAACCGCGGTCGGCGGCCAGGGTGCGGAAGACCACCTCCAGGTAGGCGGTGAGCCCCGCCCACGCGTCCGGCGCCTTCCTGGCCCGCTCACCGGCGTCCATCGTGCCCGTCAGCGAGTCCCGGAAGACGGCGTCCACCAGGGCGGCACGGGTGGGGAAGTGGCGGTAGAGCGTCGCGTTTCCCACCCCCGCCCGGCGCGCGATCACGTCGAGCGGCGCGTCCAGCCCCTGCTCGGTGAACACCTCGTGGGCCGCCTCCAGCAGAAGCTCCCGGTTGCGCCGCGCATCACGTCGCTGCCGGGGCGCTCCGTCGCGTGCGCCGACGGTCATCCTCATCCTCCGGGTCGTACGAACCGGGGAGTGCTCCCCGTGCTCCGGGTGCCGATGCTATCGTCGGCCGAGAAAATGGGGACTGCTCCCCGTTTCACTGTTCTTCCCCCAGGAGGCTCCATGACCGCGCCCTCCCCCGACGAACTGGCCGCCCTGCGCGCCGAGGGTGCCGTGCACCGGGTGCTCGTACCGGGCAGCGGGGAGAGCTGGCTGGTGGTGACGCGCGACGCGGCGCGGGCCGCGCTCGCCGACCCGCGGCTGCGCAACGACATCCGGCACTCCGCGTCCTGGCGGAGCGACGGCGGGCACGCCATCGGCCACAACATGCTCCAGAGCGACCCGCCGCAGCACACGCGCCTGCGACGCCTCGTCGCCGGGCACTTCACACCGGGCCGGACCGCCGCCCTGCGCCCGCGGGTCGAGCGCATCGCGCACGAGCTGCTGGACGCGCTGCCGCGACCGGGCACGGCCGACCTCGTCGCCCGGTACGCGCTGCCGCTGCCGGTCACGGTGATCTGCGAGCTGCTGGGCGTGCCGGAGAGCGACCGCGACGGCTTCCACGTCTGGTCGAACGAGCTGGTCACGCCCACCTCGCCGGAGGCGGCCGAGTCGGCGGCCGGCGCCCTGACCGGCTACCTCACCGAGCTGACCGACGCCAAGCGCCGCAGCCCGGACGGCACGCTGCTCAGCGACCTGACCGACGCCGCCGACAGCGGCTCGCTCACCGCCGGGGAACTGCTCGGCATGGCCTTCCTCATCCTGGTCGCCGGGCACGAGACCACCGTCAACCTGATCTCGGCGACCGTCCACAGCCTGCTCACCCACCCCGACCAGCTCGCCCGCCTGCGCGCCGAGCCGGAGCTGACCGGGAGCGCCGTGGAGGAGTCGCTGCGCTACAACTCCCCCGTCCACGCCTCCGCGTTCCGCTTCGCGGCCGAGCCGCTGGAGCTGGCGGGCACCGCCATCGCGGCGGGCGATTCGGTGCTCGTCTCCCTCGCCGCCGCCTCCCGCGACCCGGCGCACCACCCCGACCCCGACCGCTTCGACATCGGCCGCCGCCCACAGGGCCACCTCGGTTTCGGCCACGGCCCGCACCACTGCCTGGGCGCACCGCTGGCCCGCGTCGAGGCCGCCGTCGCCGTACGCCTGCTTCTCGAACGGCACCCCGCGCTCGCCCTCGCCGCCGATCCGGCGTCGCTCACCTGGCGGACCGGCACCCTGCTGCGGGGGCTGACGGAACTGCCGGTGCGCCTCGGCTGAGCCGCAGCCCGGTGCCGGTGCCGGCGGCACCGGCACCGGACCGCGCGGGATCAGGGCGGGGACAGGCGGGGGCAGGCGGGATCAGGACGGGTCCTCCGGTACGGCAGACAGCAGGCTGTGCACGATCGGCCCCGCCGAGCCGCCGCCGGTGACGCCCTCCTCGACGACCGCGGCGACGGCGACGTTGCCCCGGTGGGCGACCAGCCAGCCGTTGTTGTCCTGGTCGTCGGAGACCTCGGCGGTGCCGGTCTTGGCGCCGATCTCACCGGGCAGGTCGGCCAGGACGCGCGCGGTGCCGTCGGTGACGGTGGCCCGCATCAGCCCGCGCAGCTGGGTGACGACCTCGTCGGGGAGCGGCTCGGTGCGGGTCGCGTCCTCGTTGCCCGCGGTGACGGACGGCTGGTGGAACTCCCCGGACACCGCGGTGGCCGTCACGGACGCCATGATCAGGGGGTTGGCCTGGACGCGGCCCTGCCCGATCATCGACGCGGCCTTCTCCGTCTCGTCCTTCGGCACCGGCACCGAGCCGTCGTACGTCGGGATGCCGACGTGCCACTCCTGGCCGACCCCGAAGTAGGTGCGCGCGACCTTTCCCAGCTCCCCGTCGTCGAGCTTGCCGCGCAGGCCGATGAAGGCGGTGTTGCAGGACTCGGTGAAGTCCTTGCGGAAGGTGGCGCCGGGGTGCTCGGACGTCTCCACGTTGTGGAACTCCTTGCCCACCGTCAGGTACTTGGGACAGTCCACGACGTCGTCGGGCGCGACCGCGTCCTTGAGCAGCAGGGCGCTGCTGGTGACGATCTTCCAGGTGGAGCCGGGCGCGTAGGTGCCGGAGGCGGCGCGGTTGAAGCCGGAGGAGGGCGAGTTGGCGAGGGCGAGGACCTCGCCGTTGTCGACGCGCAGGGCGACGAGAGCGGCGTTCTTGCCGTCGGCCTCCCCGAGGGCCCGCTCCGCCGCGGACTGCCAGCCGGCGTCCAGGGTGGTGCGCACCGGCCGGTCCGCCGTCGCCGGGTCGGGCTCCTCGCCGAAGGACGCCTCGGTGCGCACGGTCTCGCCGCTGGCCCGGTCGACCAGCTGGACCGCGCCGCGCGGTCCGCCGCCGCCCGCGTCACCGGCCAGCCGCCCCAGGAGCGGCGCCAGGGACGGGTACGCGTCGCCCACGAGGGAGACCCCCTGGCGGTCGGTGACCTCCGGCGGGGCGGTCTCCTCGCGCTCCAGGCGGAACTTCTCCGTCCCGCTCAGCCGCGGATGCACCAGGGACAGCCGCCAGTCCACCTTCCAACTGCCGTCGTCCTGCTCGCGCAGCGGCAGCCGTGACTCGTACGTCCAGGTGCCGAGGCCCGTGACCGGCATCCGGGCGGTGAAGGGGACGCCGAGGGTGCCGTCCTCTTCCTCCTTCACGCCGTCGTCCTCGGCCGTCAGCTTCGGTTTCTCGATGTCGAGCCCCGCGGTGAAGCTCTGCAGCACCTCCTGCGCCTTGCCGGGCTCGGTGGTGCGTCCGGCCGCGCTCGGCAGCCGCCCGCCGGCCCAGTCGGCGAGGAAGGCGCGGGCCTGCTTCATCGCGGCGGGGTCGGGTCCGTCGTCGCCGCGCGCGAAGGGGCCGAACCCGGCGGCGTACGAGCCGCCCGCGGCGATCGCGAGGACGACACCCACGGCGGCGACGGCCCGGACACCGTTGCGGGGCCCGCGACGGCGGGGAGGGGCGGGGTGGGGAGAGGTGAGGTGGGGAGCGTCGGGCATGGCAGGCTCCTTGTCGGTCAGCGGCCGGGGCCGGTGAGGAAGTCGAGGATCGTGTCGGTGGCGTCGAGGGCCTTGCTGACGGGGCCGAACCCCTCGGGCGGGGGGACGGTCGAGCCCGGCCAGGTGTGACCGGCGTCGGCTACGACGAGGAGTTGCACGGAGCCGTCGGGCCGCCGGTCGCCGCCGGGGGCGTCGTCGGCGTCGCTCCTGAACCGCCACACCGTCCGGTCGTAGCCCTCCTCCTTCCGCGTGACCGGCTCGCCCGCGCCCCCGGCCGCCGCGAACGCCGCCGCGCTGTCCCGGGCCGACCGGGTCGGCAGGATCGGCTCCTTCGGGTCCGGCGGCGGGGAGGGCAGGCCCGCGAGCGGCCGTACGGGGTCGTCGGCGCCGTAGACGACCATGACGGGCACGGGCCCGGTGGGCTCCACCGCGGCGTTCCCCGTGGGCAGTTGGCCGGAGACCGAGGCCGCGCCGGCCAGCAGTGCGGGGCGTTCGGCGGCCATGCGCAGGGCCATCGAGCCGCCGTTGGAGAACCCGGCGACGTAGACCCGGTCGGGGTCGGCCCGCTCGGTGCGGACCAGGTGCTTGATCAGCGCCTCGGTGAACCGCACGTCCAGGCCGGGGTCCGGGCGCTGCTTCGTCGCCCGCGTGCCCGCTCCCCAGCCGTGGCCGAGGCCCTCGGGAAAGGCGACGAGCATGCCGCGCGCGGTGGCGGCCCGCTCCAGCCGGGTCTTCGCCCGCAGTTCGGCGGCGTCGGCGCCACGGCCGTGGAAGGCGATGAGGAGGGGCCTCGGGCCGTCGTGGGCGGGGGTCCGGTGCAGGAGGTACTGACGGACGCCACCGTCCACCCGGAGCTGTGCGCGGACCTCCGGCGCCGCGGTGGCGGTGGGGGAGGGGGCGCTGGACGACACCGCTCCCGGACGGCCGGAGTCGGAGTCGGAGCCGGTGGCGCAGCCGGCCAGGGGAAGGGCGAGGGCGAGGGCCAGCGCGCCGGGCCACCGGCGGACGCGGTGCGCGAGGAGACGATCACGGGCACGGGCACGAGCACGGGCACGAGCACTGGCACTGGCACTGGCAGTGGCAGTGGCACTGGCACTGGCACGGAAGGAGCGCATGGCCCGAGGAGAGCAACCCCGCCGACTCCCTGTCCAAGACCGATATGGATGTCGGATCGATCAATCACCGATATGATTACTGGTCGTGGACCTGGTGCGGCACCTGGAGTGCTTTGTGGCTGTTGCAGAAGAGTCACACTTCGGACGTGCCGCCGCCCGGCTCGGCATGGCCCAGCCGCCCCTGTCCCAGCGCATCCAGCGGCTGGAGAAGGAGCTGGGGGTCCGTCTCTTCGAACGCACCAGCCGCCAGGTGGCGATCACCGAGGCGGGCACGCTGCTGCTCGCCGAGGCCCGTGAGCTGCTGGCCCGCGCCGAGGCGCTGCGGACCGCCGCGCGCCGCATCCGGGACGGCGAGAGCGGCCTGCTGCGCGCCGCCCTGTCCCCCGACATCTCCGGCGAGACCGTCGCCGCGCTGCTGGCCGGCTTCCGCCGCCGGCACGCGGGGCTCGAACTGGAGCTGCACGAGCTGACCACCGCCCAGCAGCTCGCCGGATTCGCCGCCCATGAGCTGGACGTCGGCCTCATCCACCACCCGTGCGACGTCACCGGCCTGGAGCTGGGCCCGGTGCTCCGCCGCGACCTCGGCGTACTGCTGCCGCGCGGCGCGCCCCAGACGGAGCTGGACGAGGTGCCGCTCGCCGCCCTCACCGGCTACGACCTGGTGCTCTTCCCGCGCGCCGACGCCCCCGCGGTCTACGACGACCTGCTCACCGCCTGCGCCCGGGGCGGCTACACGCCCGCCGCGGTACGGCACGGGCAGGGCGCCAGCTTCGTCCGCGGCCTGGTGCTGTCGTCGGGGGCCGTCGCCCTCGGCCCCCGCGACACCCGGCTGGTGACCCCCGGCGACCAGGACCTGGTCTGGCGCCCGCTGGCCGGGGCGCCGCCCGCCTGGCGGCACTCCGCGGCCTGGCCCAAGGGGCGCGGCGACGCCGCCGTCGGCGCCTTCGCGGACGCGGCCACCCACGCCCTGCGCGCCACGGCCGGCGCCCACTCCGAGGCACCCGCCCGGCCCCTGCACCTTCGCCCGGCATCGGAGTACTGGCTGTGACCGACACCGCCGCCTTCACCCACCGACCGGCACGACCCGCCACCGCCGGCCACCGACCCGCACGACCCGCCGCCCCCGCCCGCGAGGACCACCGACGCACGCCGCCTCCCAGCCGCCCCGCGCTTGACGACGCCCTACAGGCCGCGCACACCCGAGCCGGTGCGTGCCTCACACCGGCCGCTCGCCCGGCGGACCCCCGACTCGGCACCGGAAGCCCGGCCACGACCGCCGCCCCCGGCCACCGACCCGCACCACCCGCCGCCCACGCCCGCGAGGACCACCGACGCACGCCACCCCCCAACCGCCCCGCCCCGCACACGCTCGGCGGCGCCCCGCAGGCCAGGCACACCCGAGCCGCCGCTCGCCCGGTGGGTGCACCCCCGGTACCGGAGGTCCGGTCATGACCGAGACCGTGACCGCCGCCCGGCTGGACGCGGCCTTCGCCGATGCCGGGGTCACCGGGTGGCTGCACGCCGTGGACATCGACTCGGGGGCCCAGGTCGGAGCCGGGGCTGACCAGCCGGTCTGCACGGCCAGTGTCCACAAGCTGTGCGTACTGGTGACGCTGCACGAGCTGGCGGCGGCCGGGGAGCTGGACCTCACCGAGCAGGTGGAGTGCCCGCCCGCCGGACGCACCCCGGGGCCCACCGGGCTCGCGGCCATGCTCGACCCGGTACGGCTGTCGCTGCGCGACGCGGCGTTCCTGATGATGTCCGTCAGCGACAACACCGCCGCCGACCTGCTGCTGCACCGGGTCGGCCTGGACGCCGTCAACCGCACCACGGCCCGGCTCGGCCTCACCCGGACGCGGGCGGTGTACGGCTTCGGCGAGATGCTGGGCACCATGCGCGAGGACGCCGGGCCCGCCGGTGCCCGGGCGCTGACCGATCCGCACGTCATCACCCGGCTGCGCGCCCTGGACCCGGCCCGCACCAACCACAGCACCCCCCGAGACATGACCCGCCTGCTCGGCGCCCTGTGGCGGGACGAGACCTGCCCGCGCGAGTACGGCGCCGCGATGCGCCGGATCATGGGTCTCCAGGTGTGGCCGCACCGCCTGGCCTCGGGCTTCCCCTTCGACGACGTGCACGTGGCCGGCAAGACCGGCAGCCTGCCGACCCTGCGCAACGAGGTCGGCGTCGTCGAGTACCCCGACGGCGGCCGCTACGCCGTGGCCGTCTTCACCCGCACGGCCCACACCGCGGCCGTGCTCCCGGCGGCCGACGCGGTGATCGGCACCGCGGCCCGGATCGCGGTGGACGCCCTGCGGGCACCCTGACGGCCGGGGCGCGGCACCGCGTCACACGGCGTCACCCGTCTCAGCCCGCGTTGTCCCGCCAGCGCCCGCCGCTGGGCGCCGAGTCGAAACGGGTCGAGGCCGAGCCGTTGCCGCTGAAGTCGTTGCCGGAGACCCGGCCACCCGTCCAGGTGGCCGCGTCCGCGATCCACACGGCGTGGATCTGGGTGCGGGGATGCCCGTCGTCCCGGACGCGGTTCCCGTGCACGTACGGGTGGGTCACGGCAGCGGCGGCGGTCAGACCGGCGCGCGGGGCCGGGGAGTCCGGGAGGCGGTAGGCGGTGCCGGGCGCGGGGATGCCGTCGGGCCAGGCGGTGCCGGCGCCGGGGCGCACGGGTGCGAGGGTGAGCCGGGTGGCGGTGTTGTCGATGACCACGGCGGTGACCTCTCCAGTGACGTCGGCGGAACCGTCCACGCTGCCGCCGGGCCCGCCGACCGTCAGCTCCTTGCCGCGGTGGCCGCCCGGCGGCCAGTCGGCCCGCTCGTCGGTCAGCGACAGCGGCCCGCAGCGGACGCCCTCGCCGCCCCCGCGCCCCGGCGGCGCCGCGCGGCGGCCGTTGCCGCGGATCCGGTTGCCGAAGATCGCGGGCTCGTGCAGCGGGGCGTCGAAGCGGATGCCGTCCAGCGCGTTGTCGTGGATGTCGTTGGACTCCAGGACGATGTCCGTGGCCGGCTCCTGGTCCCCGCCGGACAGGTTGTGCTCCCAGTAGCCGTACCGCCCGTTGTTGCTCACCCGGTTGCCGTGGAAGCCGTACGGTCCGGGCGTGTTGCCCAGCGCGATCCCGTCCCCCGCGTTGCCGTCGATCACGCATCCCGTGACGAGACCGCCGCGCCCGCCGACGCTCGTCGTGCCCTGCGCCGACACGTCGAACCCGGCGACGTGGTTGCCGAGCATCGTGCAGCCGGTGACGAGCAGGCCGTCGGCGCCCCAGTCGGAGATGCCGTAGCGGTTGTCCTCGGTGTGGCAGGCGGTGAGGCGGATGCCGCGGGGCGGGACCCACTTCTCCTGCTGGAGTTCGAGGAAGATGCCGTTGGTGCCGTTGCCGCGCGCGGTGCAGTCGGTCACCGCCAGCCGTTCGACCGGCCCCCACCCGCCGACCCCGATGCCGATGCCCGCGCCGCCCATCTTCTCGCCGGGGTCCTGCCGCCCGCACCGCTCGGCCAGCACCCCCTCCACCACCGTGTCCTGGAGGAAGTCGCACCCGAAGCCGGTGGCGGCGGTGTCGTGGATGTACAGGTCGCTGAAGCGCCCGCGCAGCACGTACTGCAGGCCCAGGCCCTTGGCCAGCACCTCGTAGTCCTCGGTCGCCACCCCCAGCCCGTCGATCTCGAAGTGGGCGAAGGTGACGTCCGCGATGTGGTGCTCCCGCCCCGCGCCGTGCTGCGCGGTGGTGAACCAGGCCAGCGGCACCGGCTGGGCGGGGGCGCCCGGGTTGGCGAGGGCGAAGCACGTGGCGCCGCGCCCGGCGCCGACCAGCGAGACGCCGCTGCGCCAGCGCACCGGCCTGTCCCGGATCACGTAGCGCCCGGCGGGCACCCGCACGGTGCGCGGCCGCCCGTCCTCGGCGGTGGCGTCGCCCAGCACGTCCACCAGTTTCTGCAGCGCCGGCCGGTCGTCGGCGGTGCCGTCCCCGACCAGGCCGTACTCATGGGCGTCCGCCGTCAACGGCGCGGTCATGGGCTGCTCCTTCCACCGGTGACGCGGGAGGGACGGCGGCAGGGGGCCGGCACCGCCCCGTGCCGACCGGGTACCAGCCACCGGCCCGTCCCAATCGCCCGTACGACGGCAGGAACGTCAGAACATCCGCGAGGACATATCAGGCGCTTTATCTCATTTGGGGGTACATAATCAGAACATGAGTACGGCAACGTATGTAGTGCTGGCCGCGCCTTCGGGCGGGCTGAAGGTGGCGGTGGTCTTCATCATCGGGCTGGTGATCGCCGGGGCGTTGGTCTGGGCCGTACGCATCGGCATGCGGGTCATGGACCGGGAGCCGGACCGCCCCCGCGCCGACGAACAGCCGCACCTCCCGGACACCGGTGCGGTCCACGAGGAGCGGGAGATGCGCGAACCCGACGAGATCCCCCTGAACAGCGACGGGAGCCCGCGGCTCATGCCCTACGAGCTGCACCACTCGGGCAGCCGCCGCGGCGACGACCAGAAACGGCGCCGCTGGCAGCCCGGGTCGAGCGGAGCCTTCGGCAGTGGTGGACCCGGACACGTCTGAGGGCCCGGGTGACGCCGACCCCGGCTTCACCGAACGCCGTGACCCTCCCGCCCGGCCGAAACTCGCTCGCGTCCCGCGCCCGGCCCCCGTACCGTCGCCTGCATGAAGCGCGCCTGTCCGTCCTTGATGACGACGCCGGGGACCATCCCGGCGCGCTGACTGCTGACCAGAAGTCCGAAGCCCCGGGGCGAGCGCCCCGGGGCTTCGTCGCGTGGTGCTCGTCCCGTGGACGGTTCCGAGGGAGACCACCATGCACGACCAGAACCACGACCACCGGCGGCTCGGCCGCGAACTGGCGCTGTTCGACACCGACCCCCTCATGGGCGCGGGCCTGCCGTACTGGCTGCCCGACGGCGCGGTCGTGCGCCACACCCTGGAGGAGTACGTCCGCGAGGCGGAGCGCCGGGCCGGCTACCGGCACGTCTACTCACCCGTCCTCGGCAAACGCGAGCTGTACGAGATCTCCGGGCACTGGGAGCACTACCGCGACGACATGTTCCCGCCGATGGAGCTGGGCGCCGAGGAGGTCGTGCTGCGCCCGAGCCTGTGCCCGCACCACGCCCTGGTCTACCGCTCCCGCTCCCGCAGCTACCGGGAACTCCCCCTGCGCATCGCCGAGCTGGGCGCGATGTACCGCTCCGAGCCCTCCGGCGTCCTCGGCGGGCTGACCCGGGTGCGGGCCATCCACCTCAACGACGCGCACATCTTCTGCACCCCGGACCAGGCCGCCGACGAGGCCCGCGCCGCCCTCCGACTCATCGGCCGCGCCCACGCCGACCTCGGCATCCGGGCCGCCCGCTACCGCCTGTCCCTGCCGGGTCCCGGCGGCAAGTACGTCGCCGCCCCGGAGCTGTGGCGGCGGGCCACCGCGCTGCTCCGGGACGCCCTGGACGGACTGCCGTACGACGCGGTGGAGGGCGAGGCGGCCTTCTACGGTCCCAAGATCGACGTGCAGATCGAGGACGCGGCGGGCCGTGAGTCGACCCTGTCGACCGTCCAGATCGACTTCCACCAGCCCGAACGCTTCGGCCTGCGCTACATCGGCCCCGACGGCACCGGTCACCGCCCGGTCATGGTGCACCGCAGCGTCATCGGCAGCGTGGAGCGAGCGGTCGCCCACCTGATCGAGGCGCACGGCGGCGCGTTCCCGGCGTGGCTGGCCCCGGTGCAGCTGGTGGTGCTGCCGGTGGCCGGGGCGCAGCGGGATGCGGCGCACGCCCTCGTACGGCGGGCCACCGCCCTGGGCCTGCGCGCCGAGGTCGCCGAACCGGAGCGCGGCAGCCTCGGCGCCCGGGTCCGGGCGGCGCGGAAGGTGCCGTACCAGGCGGTGATCGGTGCGCGGGAGGCGCGGGAAGGCGACCTGGTCGACGTACGCCTGCGCGACGGCCGCCGCCCGGGCCGGCTGCCCGCCGCCGAACTCCTGCACCGCATCACCGGCCGGGTCGAGGCCCGCGGCCCCGCCCTGTGGCCGTCCGACTGACCCCGCGCTCCCGGCACGGGGCCGCCACCCCCGCCTCCCGCGGGGATCCGATCGCGTGCGCGTAGGGTCGCCGCATCGGTGTCCCCGCGAAGTACAAGGAGTCCCCGCCGTGAGCACCGTCTCCGAGCAGCAGCAGCCCATCCCGGTGATCATCGACTGCGACACCGGCGTCGACGACGCCCTGGCCCTGCTGCTGGCGGTCCGCCACCCGCGTCTGGACCTGCGCGCGGTCACCTGCGTGGCCGGGAACACCGACGTGGCGGGGGTCGTCCGGAACACGCTGACCGTGCTGGAGCGGGCCGGTGCCCCGGACGTTCCCGTGGCCCGGGGTGCCGAGCGGCCGCTGATCGAGGGCGTGCGCACCGCACGGCACGTGCACGGGGCCGACGGCATGGGCGACCTCGGGCTGCCCGCGCCCACCCGCACCCCCGCCGACGTGGACGCGGTGACGCTGCTGCGCCGGGAGATCCTCGCCTCCCCGCGCCCGGTCACCCTGATCCCCACCGCGCCGCTGACCAACATCGCGCTGCTGCTGCGCACCCACCCCGAGGTCACCGGCAACATCGAGCGGATCGTGTTCATGGGCGGCGCGGTGGCCACTGGCAACGCTACGCCGGTCGCCGAGTTCAACGTGTGGCACGACCCGGAGGCCGCCGCGATCCTGCTCACCGCCGGGGTGCCGATCACGATGTACGGCCTCGACGTGTTCGAACGGGTGATCGTGCCCGGCGCGGACGTGCGGCGGCTGCGCGCGAGCGCCGAGCCCGGCACCCGGCTCGCCGGGGAGCTGCTCGCCCACCGCGGCCCCGCCACCGACGCCGGCGACCCCGGCGGCGGGCTCGGCGACGCGGGCGCGGTCTGCGCGGTGATCGACCCGGCGGGCCTGACCACGCACCGGCTGCCCGTCGAGGTGTCCCTGGCCCCCGGCCCGGCCCGCGGCCAGACCCTCGTCGACCGCCGGCTGCGCGTCGGCGAGTCCGAGCTGCACGACGGCATGCGCGAACAGCCCCTCGTCGACGTGGCCCTGGACGTGGACGTGACCCGGTACGTGGAGCTGTACCTCCGCACGGTCGAGCGCACGGAGGCGTAGTCACCGGCGCGTCGCGGGCGCACGGGTTCGCTTTTCGGGTGATCTGGACAGACGTACCAGATCAGTCCGTGTCGCCCGCACATACCGCGAAGGAGGCCGCGTGACCGTACGCAGCACCGCCAGCACCCCCGATCTGTCGTCCAAGGACCCCAACTGGTGGCGGCAGGCCGTCATCTACCAGGTCTATCCCCGCAGCTTCGCCGACGCCGACGGCGACGGGCTCGGAGACCTGCGCGGCGTCACCCAGCGCCTGACCCACCTGGCCGCCCTCGGCGTCGACGCCCTCTGGCTCAGCCCCTTCTACCCCTCCGAACTCGCCGACGGCGGCTACGACGTCGACGACTACCGCGACGTCGACCCGCGCCTGGGCACCCTGGACGACTTCGACGCGATGGCCGCCGAGGCCCACCGGCTGGGCCTGAAGGTGATCGTCGACCTGGTTCCCAACCACACCTCGCACCGCCACGCCTGGTTCCGGGAGGCGCTGGCCGCCGGTCCCGGATCGGCCGCCCGCGACCGGTACGTCTTCCGTGACGGCCGCGGCGCGCACGGTGAACTCCCGCCCACCGACTGGCAGTCCGTCTTCGGCGGCAGCGCCTGGCAGCGGGTGCCCGACGGTCAGTGGTACCTGCACCTCTTCGCACCCCAGCAGCCCGACCTGAACTGGGAGAACGAGCAGGTCCGCGCCGACTTCCGCACCACGCTGAGGTTCTGGTGCGACCGGGGTGTCGACGGCTTCCGCGTCGACGTCGCGCACGCGCTGGTCAAGGACCTGTCCGAGCCGCTGCGCGACCTCGGCGCCCCCGAACTGAGTGGCGAGGCGGCCCTTTCCCGGTTCGCGCCGGGCACCCATCCCTTCTACGACCGCGACGAAGTCCACGAGGTCTACCGCGACTGGCGCAAGATCCTCGACGCCTACACCCCGCCCCGCACGGCCGTCGCCGAGGCCTGGGTCCCGGGCCCCCGGCGCGTGCTGTACGCCCGCCCGGACGAACTCGGCCAGGCCTTCAACTTCGAGTACCTCCAGACCGGCTGGGACGCGGCCGAGCTGCGCGAGGTCATCACCGGCTCGCTGGCCGACGCCCGTGCCGCCGGCGCCTCGGCGACCTGGGTGCTGTCCAACCACGACGTCGTCCGGCACGCCACCCGCCTGGTGCTGCCGCCGGACACCGACACCGACGCCTGGCTGCTGTCCGGCGGCCACGCGCCCGCCGTCGACCCGGCGGCCGGGCTGCGCCGGGCCCGCGCGGCGACGCTGCTGATGCTGGCGCTGCCCGGCTCGGCCTACCTCTACCAGGGCGAGGAGCTGGGACTGCCCGAGGTGGCCGACCTGCCCACCGAGGTCCTCCAGGACCCGATCTGGGAGCAGACCGGCCACGTCCGCAAGGGCCGCGACGGCTGCCGGGTGCCGCTGCCCTGGACGACGGAGGGGCCCTCGTACGGCTTCGGCGCGGGCGGGGCGTGGCTGCCGCAGCCGCCGGGCTTCGCGGAGTACGCCGTCCAGGCCCAGGACGGGGTGGCGGGCTCGACGCTGGAGCTGTACCGCACGGCCCTGCGCCTGCGCCGCAAGCTGCTCCACGGCGAGTCGCTGACCTGGTCGGACGACGTGCCGGCGGGGGTGCTGCGGTTCGACCGCTCGGACGGCTGGCGGTGCGTCACCAACCTCTCCGGCACCGCGGTCGACCTGCCGGCCGGTGAGGTGCTGCTGAGCAGCGCGCCGCTGGAGGACGGCCGGCTGGGCCCGGACACGACGGTGTGGCTGGGTCTGTAGCCGGACTGCCCGCGGCCGCCGGCGCTCTCACCCGGACGGCCGCGCACGCTGGTGGCGGGACGGGGACGGTGGTGCCGTGGAGGGGTGACCGATCCTGAACGGCGCCGGTCGCACCGGCCCTCCAGGAGGCACCGATGCAGCACGCCCCCGCCGCCCGTCCGTCACCCGTCCCCGCCGCCCGTCCGTCGTCGGCCCCGGCCGCCCGCGCGTTGACCGGCGCCGCGCTCGCGGCGGTGCTGGCGCTGACGGCGACCGCCTGTGCCGCCGGCGGGCGGGAGGCGGACCGGCCCGGTGCCGCCGACCACGCGGTCTCCGGCCGCGCTGCCGTCCCCCGGCCTGCCGCCGGTGCTCACCCGGGGGCAGGCGCGGGCGGCCCTGGTCACGGCGGCCGGCCTGGGGGAGGCGTGGGAGCCGACGCGGGGCGCCGCGACCTGGCGCGACGAACTGCTCAAGGCCACCGCCGACCGGTCCGACTGCCGACGCCTGCTGGACGTCCTCTACACCGAGGACCTCTTCGGCGCGGACGCCGCCACCGCGCCCCGGGCCACGGCCGCCCTGGACGACACGGAGGGCGGGGCCCAGCTGCACTACCGGGTCACCTCGTACCGCGCCGCCGACCTGGACCGGACGCTGGCCTGGCTCGGGACACTGCCGGACACGTGCGGGCGCTTCGAGGCGCGGGCCGCCCGCGGCGCCGTCCGGGACGTCCGGGTCACCGCCCTGACCCTGCCGGAGTCGGGGGACGCCCGCCGGGGCCTGCGGGTGACGGTGGGCGGCGCGGCGTCGGACGACGGGACGGACCCCGGGACGGACACCCGGGGCGGGGTCCTCACCGTGGACCTCGCCGCCGTCCGCGTCGGCGACGACGCGCTCAGCCTCACCAACGGCACCCTCGGCCAACCGGCCGACGACGCCACCCGCACGTCCGTCGAGGCCGGCACCGGGCGGCTGACGGAGGCCCGGCGACAGGGCCGGGCCCAGGTGTAGCGCCACGTCGGGGCGCTCGCGGGCGGGGCTACAGCGGCGGCTGTGCGGGCGCCGGGCCCAGGGTGGTCGTGCCGGGCGCGGTGCGGTGCCCGAGGCCGGTGCGGTACGCGTCCAGGGCCGCCTCCACGCGGCCGGTGCGGCGCAGCAGGTCGCCGAGGAGCCGGCACAGGTCGGCCAGGTCACCGGCCGCGCCGGCCCGCTCCAGCAGGCTCAGCGCACGGACGTAGTGCTCCTCCGCGGCCTCGGTGTCCCGGGCGTCCTCGGCGATGATGCCGAGCAGCCGGTGGGCACCCGCGGCGTGCACGGCGCCGCGCTCGGAGGAGAGGTCGTCGAGGACACCGTGCAGCAGGTCCGCGGCCTCCTCCGACTTGCCGCGCCGGTGCAGTACGTCGGCCAGTTCGACGGCGACCTGGCTGCTGTAGAGGGCGGCGCGGTTGGCCGACAGCATGCCGAGCGCCTCGCGCATCTCTTCCTCCGCGCGCGGGAGTTCGCCGTTCTGGGCACAGACGTAGCCGCGCATCCAGTGGCAGTTGGCCAGCTCGGTGCGCAGTTGCAGCGTGCGGTACAGCTCGGCCGCCTTGGCCAGCGAGGCGTCGGCGTCGGCGAGGCGGCCCTCGGCGAGCAGGGTGCGGGCGACGGAGCGGTGCATGCGGGCCACCAGGGCGGGGTCGCCGGCGCTGGGGGCGAGGGAGAGGGCGAGTTCGGCGGCCTGGGCGGCGCGCGCGTGGGCGCCCATGTCCATGTACGGGCCGATCGCGCTGGCGTAGAGCAGCAGCAGCGCGTCGGGGTCGTGCAGACCGCCGCGGTTCAGCTCGTCGAGGGTGGACTCCAGCAGGTAGACGGCGTACCGCAGTTCACCGGCGAGGTAGTGGGCCAGCGCCCGTCCGCGCAGCGCCGGGACGCGCGCGGGCAACGGGGCACCGGCGTCCACGAGGCACTGCTCGGCCCGTTCGAAGTACTGGCGTCCGGCGGCCAGTTCGCCGGTCTCCACGGCGCACTCCCCGAGTCCGAGCAGCGCGGCGGCCCGCTCCTCGGCCAGCTGGTACGCCTCGGCCTCGGCGAGCAGCGCGGCGTACTGGCCGGCCGCCTGCTCGGCGCCCTCGGTGGCGAGGGCGCGCTGCGCCTCGGTGAGCCTCAGGCGCAGGTCGGTGGCGAGGTGGGCGGGGCGTCCGGTGGCCAGCTCCTCGTAGCCGACGCCGAGCCGGTCGGCGAGGTGCCGCAGCGCCTCGTCGGAGGGGCGGACGCGGCCGGCCTCCAGGGTGGAGATGTAGGCGGGTGTGTACGCCGGTTCCGCGAGCTGTCGCTGGGTCATCCCGCGCTCGGCGCGCAGCCGTTGCACCCGGCGTCCGATGGCGTTTCGGTCGTCACGGTCCCCCACTGCCAACTCCCCATGAGGCTCTTGCCGTTCGGCTCGGACGGCTCTAGGTTAAACGGTGTATTAAGCGCGCTTAACCGCGCTTGACACAATCCCTCATCCCCCAGAGGACACCGTGCCCGTACGCTCCCGCACCGCCGAACGTTACGCCAGAGCCCTCGCCGCGGCCCTCGTCGCCGTGGCCTGCCTGCTGCTGGCCGGGAACGCGGGCCCGACGGCCGCGGCCGGCTCCCCCGCCCCCGCACCGGCCGACGAGAGCGCCCCGAACCTGGGCGGACCGGCCTCGGTGGACCGCTGAGGGGCCGTGAAGGCGCCACCGAGGGCGACGGACACTGCCCCGACGGCCACGGATCGTGCCCCTTGCCCACTCCTCTCCCCGGTCGCACCCCGAAAGACAGACAGGTCGGGCCCTGACGGGATGCGGTGCGGAGAGGAACGGACGTGCACCACCGGGACGAAGAACGGGAGTCGGCCGCCGCACCACGGCGAACCGTCCGCCACCCCGACCAGGACCCGGGAGCGGCTCGGCCGCTCGTGACCTCCCACGGCCTGCAGATCGCCACCGACCGCCCGGCGGCCTGGATCGTGTGCCAATACAAGGTGAGCGCCGGTGTCGCCGCTCCCGACCACTTCTGGATCGAGCTGCCCGATCCGAACACCGGCGCGCGTGTGGTGGTCCAGGCCGCGGACATCCCGTACGTCGAGGCGGGCGGCCCGCAACCGCGCCGGCACGAGAAGGACAGCGTGAAGGAACGGCAGAGCGAGCACGAGGAACACCGGAAGATCGAGGTACCGGTCGCCGCGCTCAAGGGCCGGCACACCCGGATCATCGACGGCATCCTGGAGACGGGCCGCCGCACCCGGCCAGGGCCGGCCCCGCTCAGGTCCGCCCCGCTCAGCCCTGCGTCTGCAAGCGGCTCAGTTCGCGCTGGACGTGGTCCAGGGCACCCTCGCGGCGCCCCGGTACGCGGCCGCGCAACGCGGCGAGGGCCGCGCCCAGTTCGCGGGCCCGGCCGGCGTCGCGGATCAGCCCCCACTGGTGGTGGGCCCGGTCGACGGCCGCCTCCACGGCGGGCGCCTGCGGGGGCTGCCCGGCGCCGAGCCGTGCCTCGGCCACCGTCAGCCAGGTCCGGCAGCTGCGCACCGGGTCCCCCGCGAACATCGCCAGGTCGGCCCGGACCTCGGTCCAGTGCAGCGCGTCCTCGGAGGCGGGCCCGTGTGCGTGGGCCGCGGCCCGCTCGTGCCGGGCGGCGAGCGCGTCGGCGTCACCGTGCCGCCCGGACCGCACGGCCGCGGCGATGACGGCGTGCGGATCGCCCGCCACCGGCCCCGGCGCCGTCAACACCAGGTCGGCGCCGGCCACCGCGCCACTGCCCGCGGCGTCGGCCGCGGCCCGGGCCAGCGCCTGCTGGTGCAGCTCGTCCGCCGGTGGCCGGTGCCCGCTGCGCAGGATCGTCGCGACACCCCGCATGTACGAGGGGGCGGCCACCGTGCGCCGCGCGGGCGGCGGCGCGACGCGTCCGTAAACGGCGTTGTTGCGCCCGGAGTCCAGCGGGCTGGTCCGCAGCCACTGCCAGGTCTCGTGGTCGGCGTGCAGATCGAGCAGCAGCGTCGTGGCACCGCTCGGCCGCAGCCGCAGCTCCTCGCGGATCCAGTGCCAGGGCAGCGCGGTGTAGCGGACGGTCGACGGCGTGGTGCGGGCCAGCGCCAGGTGCGGCAGGCGCTGGCGCCGGTCCAGCTGGAGCTGCCCGGCGACGTAGACCGTGAGGGGCCCGGGGGCCGCCGCCGCGGCCCGCAGCCGGGTGAGGACCGCCTGTGGCTCCAGCGGGTCGGCGAGTTCCACGACGTTCGCCGTGTCCGTGCCGGAGAGCACGGCGGGCGGCACCGCCGCGAGCACGGGGAGCACGGAGGCGGCGTCCACCAGGCACCCACGGCCCACGGGCGACGCCGCGAGCAGCAGCACGGTTCCGGGCATGTCCCCTCCCCCTGTCGATCACGTACGCCAGCACCGTAACCGCTGCGGCCGCGAAGCGGAGCACTCAGCCGGCCGGAGTCCGCCGTACCGCGAAGACCGTGGTGTCGTCGGCCACCCGCCCCCGGCAGTGCCGCAGCGTGCCGTCCCGTACCAGGGACACCAGCCGCGCGGGCACGGCGCTGCGCGGGTCGACGGCGAGGGCCGGGGCGATGTCGTCGGCCGGCCGGTAGAAGACCCCGGCCGGGTCGCGGGCCTCGGTCACCCCGTCGGTGACCAGCAGCAGCGTCTCGTCGGCGGCCAGCCGCAGCCGGTGCACCGGCGGCGTCCCGGACCGGCCGGGCGCCAGTTCGGCCATGCCCAGCGGCAGCCCGCCCACGACCGGCAGTACGCGCACCCCGCGGGGACCGACCGCCATCGGGGGTTCGTGGCCGAAGACGACGGCGTCCACCGCGTCCGGCAGGCCGGGCGGGAAACCGATCAGCACAGCGGTGGCGAACCGGTCGCCGTCGGACCGGCCGAGGGCGGCGGTGTGCGAGCGGTGGCGCACCATGCGGATCTCCAGGCGCTCGGCGACCGTCGTGAGGTCCGCTTCGTGATAGGCGGCCTCGCGGAAGGTGCCGAGCAGCGCGGCGGCCGTCTCGACCGCGCCGAGGCCCTTGCCCTGCACGTCGCCGACGAGGACCCGGGTGCCGTGCGGTCCGGGCTGGATGTCGTAGAAGTCGCCGCCGACGCGGGCCTCGCTGTCCGCGGAGAGGTAGACGGCGGCGTGGTCGAGGCCGCCGAAGCCCACCGGGAGCGGACGCAGCACCGTGCGGCGCGTGGTGTCGGCGATGTCCCGCATGTGCAGCATCCGCCGCTCGCCGCCGACCCGGAACGCGGCGGCCACCACGGCGATGGCACCGCCGAGGACGACGAGGACCAGACCCGGCAGCCCGGTCTCGTCACGGTGCTGCCAGACGGTGTCGGCGCAGACGTAGACGCCGACCGCGAGCAGGGCGAAGACGGCCGTCCCGCGCACCCCGCAGATCGCGGCGGCGACCCCAGGCACCAGCACGGTCCAGGAGATGATCTCGAAGGCTCCGGTGGTGATGTCGCCCGCGGTGATGCCGATGAGCAGCAGCAGCGGGAACACCCAGGCCACCGTGCGGCCGCGCACGCTGAGCAGTTCGTGCCGGGACACGGCGTCCCCCCGGCCGGCGGCGTGCACGAGCCGCCCGAGCGGCCGCCACCGGGCGCGCACCGGGCTGCGGACACGACCCCTCACGGGCCCCAGCGAAACACGCGCCCGACCCGCCCGCATCCCGACTTGCCGGCCGGCGGACCCAGGTGTGCCCTGGTAGACGGGGGCAGAGGGGGCGAGGCGAGAGGAGTGCTCTCATGGCTCACGCGGTACCCACACGGGGAAGGTCCGGCGGCGCCCGCGGCACCGGCACGGGAAGGGACGCGCCCGGACACGCGCCCGCCGTCTTCGGCGAGCGGACCCACCTGCTGGCGAAGTGGGCGATGCCCCTCGCGATCGGCCTGGTCTACGGCTACTGGGCCGCGTCCATCCGCCGCCACGGCGGCCCCATCACCGGCTGGAACCTGCTGTTCGGCTTCATGACAGTGCTCGCGTTCGCCCTCCTCTGGTACGTGGTCCGCGCCGTGGCCGACCGGCTGCCGCGCGAGGGCCACGCGGTGCTGTGGGGGGCGTTCGCGGGCAGCGCGCTGGGGTTCCTGTACTCGGGCAGCGGCGTGGCCATGTTCACCTGCGTCCTGGTGTCCCTGCTGCTCGCGGCGGCGGTGACGGCCGGGCTGTACTACCACTACGCCACCCACCAGGACGCCGAGGAGGCGCGGGCGGCCAGGCACCGCACCCTCACCCGCACGACCACCTGACCGGCTCGTCCCCGGGGGCCATATGCAGTCACGCCGGTCGCCCGGCCGGGGCGCGGGGGTTTGCCTGGAAGGGTGTCCCCCCGCATCCGGAGCGCCCTGTCGGCCGTCCTGATCGTCCTCGCCAGCCTGCTCGCACCGTGCGCCACGCTGGCGGGCTGGGCGATGCACGGGCCGGCCGACACGGGCCGCTACGTCGCGGCCATGGCCCCGCTCGCCGACGACCCGGACGTGCGGGACGCGGCCGCCGACACGCTGGGCGCCGGGTTCGCGGGCTTCGTCGACGAGGCCACGGCCGGCCCCGTGAACGGCACCGTGCGGCTCTTCGTGCGGGACGCGGCCCGGTCGTTCACCCGCACCGAGGCCTTCCACGAGGGCTGGGACGCGGCCAACCGCACCGTCCACGCCGCCGTGCTGCGCGCCCTGCGCGACGACGGCACGGCCGGACACGCGGTCACCGTCGACCTGGCCCCCGTCACCGAACGCGTGAAGGACCGGCTCGCCGAGGACCACGTGCCCTTCGCCCGGCGCATCCCGGTCCGGCACACCGCGGTCACCGTGCTCCCGGCCCAGGACGCGGACCGGCTCAGGAAGGGCTACCACGTGCTCGACGTCGCCGCGTTCTGGCTGCCGCTGGCAGCCGTCGTCTTCGCGGTCACCGGCATCGCCGTCGCCGCCCGCCGCCGCCGCGCCGTCACGGCCGCCGGGATCGGCACCGCCCTCGGCGGCGCCCTGCTCGCCCTCGCCGTGCTGGTCGGCCGCCGGCTCACCGTCGCCGAACTCCCCGGCCCGGTGGACGGCCCCGCCGCGGGCGCCGTGTACGACGCCCTCACCGAAACCCTGCGCACCGCCTCCTGGCTCCTCGTCGCCCTCGGCCTCACGGTCGCCCTGGCCTCCTGGCTCACGGGGCGCTACGGACGCCCGCCGCGCCGCCGGACCCCCGCGGAGCCCGCCCCCGGGCCCACCCCGCCCCGGCCGACCCGCACCCGGCTCTGAAACCGCCTCGCGTGGCCCGCGCGAGGGCGGCTAGCGTCGCCGACCATGACCCGGACCGAGACCGAGACCGAGACGACGACCCTGTGGCGGCCCACCGGCCCCGAGGAGCTGGCCCTCGTCGAGGCCTCCGGCTGGGCGGCCTGGCCCCCGCGCCTGCCCGAGCAGCCGATCTTCTACCCGGTCCTCGACGAGGACTACGCCGTCCGCATCGCCCGCGACTGGAACGTCCCCGCGTCCGGCTCGGGCTACGTCACCCGCTTCGAGGCCGACACCGCCTTCCTGGCGCGGTACCCCGTACGCCGGGCGGGCGGCGAGACCATCCTGGAGCTGTGGGTCCCGGCGGAGGAGCTGACGGAGTTCAACCGGCACATCGTGGGCCGCATCGAGGTCGTCCGGGAGTTCCACGCGCGGGCGTAGGCAGATGCCGGGTCGGCACCGGGCCACGCGACCCGGCCACGCGCGACGCCCGGTTCCTGGGCCCGGCCGGCACCGGCCACCGCGCGCTGGCCGTCGACCTGACCCCGCACGCGGCGCACGGCCGGCCCTCTCCTGCCCCTACGCGACGGCTCAGACGCCGATGTCCCGGCCGTCCGCGCGCCACACCGCCACGACCGCCGGGCGCACGATCTTCCCGGGTCCGTCGGGCCAGGTGCTGGCCGGCTGCTCCACGGAGGCGCCGTCGACCTCGCCCGGGTGCTGCACGGCGACCAGCACGCGCCGGTCCTGGACGAGCGGGCCGCAGGTCTCCGCGCCGGTCGGCACGGTCAGGAACTGCTTCAGCTCACCGCGCCGGTCCCCCTTGGTCGCCACGCCGAAGAGCCCGTCGTGACTGCCGAGCGCGTTGCCGTCGGTCGAGATCCACAGGTTGCCGTGATCGTCGAAGGCGACGTTGTCGGGGCAGGAGATCGCGCTGACCCGCTCCTTCGGGAAACCCGCGAAGTAGGTCGCCGGGTCCTCGGGGTCACCGGCGACCAGGAACAGCGACCACCCGAAGCTGGTGGCGTCGGCCCGGTTCCAGCGCTCGGTCAGCTCCAGGACGTGGCCGTGCTTGTTGGAGTTGCGCGGGTTGGCCTCGTCGGGGCCCGCGTAGCCGCTCTTGCCGCGGTTGGTGTTGTTGGTGAGGGCGACGTACACCTTGCCGGTGGTCGGCGACGGCTCGATGTCCTCGGGCCGGTCCATCTTGGTGGCGCCGACCTTGTCCCCGGCGAGCCGCGTGAAGACGCACACCTCCTCGGCGCTCATCCCCTCGACGTGCGAGACGGCGCCGCGCTCCGTGGCGGTGACCAGCGGGATCCACCGGCCACTGCCGTCGAACTCGCCGTCGTCCGGCAGCGTCCCCGATCCGTCGATCTCGATCGCCGGGGAGTCGCCGCTGAGCTTGGCGACGTAGAGGGTCCCCTCGTCGAGCAGCGAGAGGTTGTGCTCGCGCGCCCAGCGGGAGTTCCCGTGCCGCATCCGCTTGCTGCCGACGAACTTGTAGAAGTAGTCGAACCGCTCGTCGTCGCCGGTGTAGACGACCGGCCGCCCGTCGGAGGTCAGCCGCACGGTCGCGGCCTCGTGCTTGAACCGGCCGAGCAGCGTGTGCTTGCGCGGGGTGGAGTCCGGGTCGTACGGGTCGAGTTCGACCACGTACCCGAACCGGTGCACCTCGTTCGGCTCCTGAGCGACGTCGAACCGCTTGTCGAACCGCTCCCACTTGCGCTCGGTGGCCCCGGTCCCGATGCCGTACCGCTTGTCGGTGGCGCTGGAGGCGTTGGCGAAGTACTGGTTGAAGTTCTCCTCGCCGTGCAGCGTGGTGCCCCACGGGGTGGTGCCGCCCGAGCAGTTGTTGAGGGTGCCGAGCACCTTGCGGCCGGTGCGGTCGGCGGAGGTCTTCACCAGGTCGGACCCGGCGGCGGGTCCGGTCAGCCGGAACTCGGTGGTGGCGGTGACCCGCCGGTTCAGCCGGTGCCGCGGGACGGGTGTCAGGCGGCCGCTCCTGCGCTCCTCCTCCACGGCGACGACGGACAGCCCGTGCGCGGCCCAGGCGATCTCGACCTGCTCGCGGGTCGGGTTCTCCGGGTCGTAGCCGCGGAACATGAGCACCTCGTCGGTGTACTCGTGGTTCGCGACGAGGAGCTGGCGGTCGCGCTCGCCCCGCAGCGGCAGCAGCGCGAGGAAGTCGTTGTTGTACCCGAACTGCCCGGCCTGCGCCCTGGCGGTCTGCTTCTCGGCGTCGAAGGCGGGCGCCCCGCGCAGAATGGGTTCACCCCAACGGATGACGACGTCCTGCCGGTACCCCTCCGGGACGGTCACGGCGTCGTCGGTGTTGGGCGCGACGGGCGTGAACCGCAGCCCGCGCGCACCGGACGCCTTGGCGGGCCCCCCGTGACCCTTTCCGGCCGCGGGCGCGGCCTGCGCCGACGGTGCCCCCGCCACGCCGACGGCCCCGGCGCCGGCGGCGGCGACGGTCACGACGGCGGCGGCCCGCATCATGGAACGGCGGCTGAGCGCACCGGCGATGACATCGCCGACGTACTCGTTGGAGCTGGTGTTCGGCACCTCGTGGAAGCAGGCGTCACCACACCGGAAACGGCAGGTCATCGCGGACCGGCCGCCAGGATGCGAACCGGACGGCGTCCCGATCAACGGCAGGAGCTTGCGCACTGTGTTCTCCCCTTGAGAATCCCTGTATGCCCTGGTGTCAGCGCGACCGTAGGTGCACATACGTGCGGGGACCGGGCGTCGCGGTGAACGGAGGGTGAACCCGCGGAATCCGTGGGGGAATTGCGGCTACGTCTCGATCCCGCCTTGACGCGTCGCCGCCCGCATGTCAGACCCTGCACAAGATCACAAGCCGGGACCGCTAACCTTACGTGTCCGTCCTGGCCAGGGATTGACGGCACCAACTCACTCGAAGGGTTGCGCTCATGGGCATTCTCACTCTCCTGCGGAACGCGTTCGGCCGGTCACGCAAAGACCAGGCCGCCCAGGCGGAGGGTGTGACGCAGGAAACGGCACCACCGGTCACCGCGCCGGAGCCGAAGCTCCCGTCCCAGCCCACCGCGCCCCCGGAGCCGGCCGAGACCCCGGACCAGCCGGAGGCCTCCCAGATCCCCGAGCCCCGCTCGGAACCCACCCCCGACGAACACGACCTCGTCAAGGCCGCCTTCGCCAACGTCACGGTCCCCAAGCCGACGGACCCGACCCCGGAGCAGGAACCGAAGGCAGAGGCGGAGGCGGAACCGAAGGCACCCGCGCCGGCAGAGGCGGAGGCGGAGGCGGAACCGAAGGCACCCGCGCAGGCGAAGGCAGAGGCAGAGCCCAAACCGGAAGCCGAGCCGAAGACGAACCCCACGTCCGTAACCGAGCCCGAACCGCAGGCCGAAGCCCAGACGGACCCCGAGGCAGAGCCGAAGCCCGAAGCCCAGACGGACCCCGAGGCGGAGCCGAAGCCCGAAGCCAAGGCGGAGCCGGAAGCCAAGGCGGAGCCGCAGGCTGAGTCCGAGCCGAAGCCGGAACCGACCAAGACCCCGGACCCGGACCCTGCCCCCACCCCCGAGCCCTCTCCCGTACCCGCGGCCGCCGACGGCGCGGAGCCCCCACAGGGGCCACCCGCACCCGACGACGAAACCAGCACGGGCGGTGCGGGTGGGAACACGGACGCCGAAGGCGAAGCCGAGGCGGCAGAGACGGCCACCCCGCCGAAGGCACACGCCGAGGCGGCAGAGACGGCCACCCCGCCGGAAGCACACGCCGAGGCGGCAAAGCCCGCAACACCCGCCGCCCGCCTCCGCACCCAGGCCCCCACCCTCACCACCGCCTACAAGGCCGCCGCCACCGCCCTCAAGAAACACGACCTCACCGGCGCCCGCGCCAAGGTCCACCTCGTCCTCGACCGCTCGGCCTCCATGCGCCCGTACTACAAGGACGGCTCCGCCCAGGCCCTCGCCGAGCAGACCCTCGCCCTCGCGGCGCACCTCGACCCCGAGGCGACGGTCCACGTCACCTTCTTCTCCACGGAAGTGGACGGCACCGGCGACCTCACCCTCACCGACCACGAGAACAAGATCGACGAGCTGCACGCAGCGCTCGGCCGCATGGGCCGCACCAGCTACCACGCCGCCGTCGAGGCCGTCCTCGCCCACCACGAGAAGGAGGCGCCCGGCACCCCCGCCCTCGTGGTCTTCCAGACCGACGGCGCCCCCGACGCCAAGACGCCCGCCACCCAGGCGCTCACCAAGGCGGCCGCGGACCACCCGAACGTCCACTTCTCCTTCGTCGCCTTCGGTGACCCGGAGAACAAGGCCTTCGACTACCTCCGCAAGCTCAAGACGGGCAACGCCTCGCACTTCCTGGCCGGCGAGACCCCCAAGGAGCTGACCGACAAGGAGCTCTACGAGGGCGTACTGGCCGCCTGGCGCCCGTAGCAGGGCACAGCAGCCGCACTATCGGCCCTTTCGGGGGGTGGACGAAGGGGAACCCCCGCGTCCACCCCCCGAAACGCGTGTGAGTCGATCTCCGCGAGCCCAGTAGGATTTCGACCATGGCGGCCACTGGAACCGAGAAGCAGGGGGCGAAGGCGTACTACGTCTCGACCCCCATCTACTACGTCAACGACGCTCCTCACCTGGGCCACGCCTATACGACCGTCGCAGGCGACGTGCTCACCCGCTGGCACCGCCAGCGCGGCGAGAAGGTGTGGTACCTCACCGGCACGGACGAGCACGGTCAGAAGATCATGCGTACGGCCGAGGCCAACGGGGTCACCCCGCAGGCCTGGGCCGACAAGCTCGTCACCGAGGCCTGGAAGCCCCTGTGGGAGCACCTGGAGATCGCGAACGACGACTTCATCCGCACCACGCAGAAGCGGCACACCGACCGCGTCCAGGAGTTCGTGCAGGACCTGTACGACAAGGGCGAGATCTACAAGGGCGGCTACGAGGGCCCGTACTGCGTGGGCTGCGAGGAGTACAAGCTCCCCGGCGAGCTGCTCGACGGCGAGGGCGAGTACGCGGGCCAGAAGCTGTGCCCGATCCACAAGAAGCCGGTGGAGATCCTCAGCGAGGAGAACTACTTCTTCAAGCTGAGCGAGTACAGCGAGAAGCTGCTCGCCCACTACGAGGCCAACCCGGGCTTCATCCAGCCCGAGTCCGCGCGCAACGAGGTCGTGAACTTCGTCCGCCAGGGCCTCCAGGACCTCTCCATCTCCCGCTCGACCTTCGACTGGGGAGTGCCGGTCCCCTGGGACGACAAGCACGTCATCTATGTGTGGGTCGACGCCCTGCTGAACTACGCCACGGCGGTCGGCTACAACGAGAACCCGGAGAAGTTCGAGTCGACGTTCCCGGCCGACGTGCACCTGGTCGGCAAGGACATCCTCCGCTTCCACGCGATCATCTGGCCGGCCATGCTGATGGCGCAGGGCCTGCCCCTGCCCGGGAAGATCGCGGCCAACGGCTGGCTGATGGTCGGCGGCGAGAAGATGAGCAAGTCCAACCTGACCGGCATCAAGCCGCAGGACCTGACCACGCACTTCGGCGTGGACGCGTACCGCTGGTACTTCCTGCGCGCGATCGCGTTCGGCCAGGACGGCTCGTTCTCCTGGGAGGACTTCTCCGCCCGCTACACCAGCGAGCTGGCCAACGACTACGGCAACCTCGCCTCCCGCGTAGCGGCCATGGTCAACAAGTACTTCGGCGGCGGGCTGCCGGCCGCGACGGCCGACGGAGACGCGGAGAAGGCGATCCACGACGGTCTGACCAAGGCCGTCGCGGAGGCCGACCGGAAGATCGGCGAGGAGCTGGACTTCCAGGGCGGCATCCTGGCGGTCTTCGACTTCGTCAAGCAGGTCAACGGCTACATCACCGAGCAGGAGCCCTGGAAGGTCGCCAAGGACGACTCGCCCGAGGGCAAGGCCCGCCTGGCGACGATCCTCTACACGGCCGCGGAGTCCCTGCGGGCGGTGGCGGTCCTCCTCAACCCGATCATGCCGGACACCTCCCAGAAGCTCTGGGACTCCCTCGGTGCCGAGCCCTCCCTCGGCGCCCTCGCGGACCAGCGGGTCCAGGACGCGGCGGACTGGGGCCGGCTGCCCGCCGGTGCCACGGTCACCAAGGGCGCGGTCCTCTTCCCACGTCTCGAAGAGAAGCCGACCGCGTAACGCGCTCGCTACAGCGAAGGGCCCGGGGGAGGCAGGAGCTTCTCCCGGGTCCTTCGCTTTGCGAAGATCGAACAGACAACCGGCTCACGTGGGGGGACATCCATGGCACTCTTCGGCAACGCGCACAGCATCGACCCCGGTCAGGCACAGCAGGAGTACGCGCGTCTGCTCGGCCAGGGCGAGCAGGTCCACGCCGCGTACCTGCTGATACGCGACACCATCCTGTTCACCGACCGGCGGCTGATCCTGGTCGACAAGCAGGGCATCACCGGCAAGAAGACCGAGTACCACTCGATCCCGTACCGCAGCATCACGCACTTCGCGGTGGAGACGGCCGGGCACTTCGACCTCGACGCCGAACTGAAGATCTGGCTGTCCGGCTCCCAGGCCCCCATCCAGAAGACCTTCACCAAGGGCGTCGACATCTACGAGGTCCAGGCGATCCTGACCCAGTTCGTGGCGCGCTAGACCCGCGCCCGGCCGTCAGCTCCCGGCCGCGTACGCCACAAACCCCGCCCACGCCTGCGCCGCCAGCGCGAGGCGTGGGCTCGCGTCGCGGTACTTGGAGTCGCGGACGTGCACGGAGCCGGGGCTGGTGGCCACCTCGACGCAGGAGTCGCCTTCGTTACCGTCGCTGTAGCTGCTCTTGAACCACGCCAGTTCGGAGGCATCCCCGGCGGAGGCCTTGCGGATCATGTTTCTCCCAGCAGTTGTTCGATGAAGGCCAGCGACTCCCCAAGCGGGAGGGCCTGCGCCCGGATGGTGCCATAGCGCAGCTCAAGGATGCGGAGATGCCTGGGGTCGTGAATCGGCCGCCCGTTGAATGCGCCGTCGGAGCGTCCCACGGCCGTTCCGTCCTCGAACTTCAGCAACTCGATCTTGCCGTCCAGTCCGGGATGGGTCTCACGGTGCAGCGGCATCACTTGAAGGGCGACATGACGCATCCGCCCCACCTCCAACAGACGTTCGAGCTGCCGTCGCCACACCATTGTGCCTCCGAGAGGTCGTTGGAGCGGTGCCTCTTCCAGGACGAAGCTGATTGCAGGGGCAGGGTCCCGTTCGAAGACCGACTGCCTGGCCATGCGAGCAGCGACCATCCTCTCGACTTCCTCTTCCGAGTACGGGGGTTGCCGTGACTCGAAGGCTGCCCTGGCATGTTCAGGTGTCTGCAACAGGCCACTGATGCTGTGGCACACGTAGACACCGATCTCGACCGCCCGCGCCTCCATCTGCGCCAGGTCCCGAACCTTCTTCGGATACCGGACCTTGGCCACATCCTCCTTCATCGCGGCGAGCAGCCCGCCCGCCCCCAACACCTCGTCCGCCCTGTCGAGATACTCCGGCCGCGGAATCCGCCTGCCGCCCTCGATCTTGTAGACGAGGTCCTCGCCGTATCCCACGGCCTGGCCGAACTCACCGGCCCGCATCCCCACGGCCTCCCGGCGCAGCTTCAGCTGCCGCCCCACGGTGGCGACCACCGCCACGCCCCACTCGTCGTCCGGGTCCACCTCCCAACCCGGCTCGTCAGCCTCGGTCCTGAGCTGCCGAACCTCACCGTCCACCGACATGCGCACCCCTCCGTCGTACCGCGTCGTACCAGCCACGCCCTACCCACACGCACCACCCGGAGAGCCCGGACACCACCGGACAACCACCCGCAACCCGAAGGGGCGGGCTCCGGTCGTACCTGCGCCCCCTAAGAACCACTCACCAGGGAGAAAAGCACCCCACCAAGCCCCACCCCTCCCTCCCGTCGGTCGCAGTCACTCCCGCGGGTGAATATGCCAACTTGGCGTGATTCGGGTCCGGTTGCGTGGCCTACGCTCAGCGGCGACACGACCACCACCAGACATGCGACGGCCCCCGCCGGGAGTGGCTTCCCAATGCGAGGGCCTGACCACCAAGGAAGACAGGACCTCTTCCCGATGGCTGCCCAGCACCCTAACGCCCTCACGCCCGCCCCGTCCCGGACCCCGGACGAAGACCACCCCCACGAGCAGCCACTCGCGGGCGTCGTCCACGACAACGTCCGCCACACCGAGAGCTTCACGGTGGTCGGCAACCACCTCGTCCAGCACAAGGACCTGTCCCTGCTCGCCATCGGGCTCGCCTGTTACATCCAGTCCGTGCGTCAGGGCACCTCCGTGGACATCAAAACCCTCGCCGCCCGCTTCCCCGAGGGCCCCACCCGCATCGCCGCCGGGCTGCGCGAGCTGGAGAAGCACGGTTACCTCCAGCGCACGTGTACGCGCACGCCCACCGGCCGGATCGTCACCCGTACGGTCTCCCGCAACAGGCCCGGTCACAGCGGCAGCGGCGGCGCACGGGAGACGGCATCCCGCCCTGCCGCCCGGCGCGCGGCCCAGGAGAAGCCTCCACCGCGAAAGCGTCTCCCCGCCGTGCCCCAGCCGTCGTGTCCCGCCCCCGCGCTCCTCCAGGCGGCCGTCGACGTCCTCACCGGCCTGCGCCGCCGCGATCCCCGCCTGCTCCTGTCCGCCACCGACGCCGAACACCTCGCCCCGGGCGTCGCCGCCTGGCTGGAGCGCGAGGTCGCCCCCACCGCCGTACGGCACGCCCTGACCGAGAACCTGCCCAACGAGCCCTTGGTCCGGCCCGCCGCCTTCCTCGCCCACCGCCTGACCGCCCAGCTGCCGCCCCCACCGCCGTTCCGGCCACCGGTCCCGTCGGCCGCCCCTGAGCCCCGGCACCCCCTCCAGACCTGCGACGACTGCGACCGCGCCTTCCGGGGACCGGATCCCGGCCGCTGCCGCGACTGCCGAACCGATCACCGTCACCCTCACCTGGAGGACGCCTAGCATGAAGTCGACGATCCTTGCCTGAGCCCGTGGGCACACACGACGAGGAGCGAGCGCCATGACCATCGCACCCGACAACACGCAGCAGGGCGCTTCCCACCTCTACCGGGCCATGCGCGACTTCGTGGAGTCCACGGACGGCACCCTCCCCGGCAAGTTCGAGATCACCAAAGAGGGAATCGTCCTCGACATGATGTGGCCAGTGCGGCCGCACGAACTCACCGCGCTCCGGCTCCGGAAACGCCTGGAAAGGGTCATGCCCGAGGAGATCGTGGCGCACACGGGCGAGCCGGATGTCGAGATGGTGCCGGAAGGCATCATGCGCCGCCCCGACATCATGGTGATCGCCGAGGCGGACATGGAGGGAGAAGGAGCCTTCGACCCTCGAACGCTCATCGCCGCCGTCGAGATCGTCTCCCGCTCCAACCCGGACAACGACTGGGTGACCAAGACGCGCGACTACCCCCTCATGGGCGTCCCCGTCTACGCGATCTTCGACCCGCGCACGGGCGAGGGCGCCGTCCTCACCGACATCCACACCACCCCCGACGGCCCCCGCTACGCCACCCGCAAGGACTTCGTCTACGGCGAGGACGTCACCATCGCCGACTGGACCATCTCGACCCAGAACCTGCCGCTCTACCAGGAGGAAGGCCAGGACCAGGGGTGAAGACGGCGAAGGGCCCGGCACCGGAGAGCGATCCGGTGCCGGGCCCCTGTGCGTGCCGTCGGCGGACTACTTCGGCTGCGGCTTGCGCACCGTCAGGTGCAGCTCCCTCAGCCGGGTCTCGTCCAGCTCGGTCGGGGCGCCCATCATCAGGTCCTGGGCGTTGCCGTTGAGCGGGAAGGCGATGGTCTCGCGGATGTTGGGCTCGTCGGCCAGCAGCATGACGATGCGGTCGACGCCGGGGGCGATGCCGCCGTGCGGCGGGGCGCCGAAGCGGAGGGCGCGCAGCATGCCGGCGAACTCGCGCTCGACCGTCTCCGCGTCGTAGCCCGCGATCTCGAAGGCCTTGAGCATGATCTCCGGCTCGTGGTTCCGGATGGCGCCGGAGGACAGCTCGACGCCGTTGCAGACGATGTCGTACTGCCAGGCCAGGATGCCCAGCGGGTCCTGGTTCTCCAGGGCGTCCATGCCGCCCTGCGGCATCGAGAAGGGGTTGTGGGAGAAGTCGATCTTCCCCGTCTCCTCGTCCTTCTCGTACATCGGGAAGTCCACGATCCAGCAGAACCGGAAGACGTTCTCCTCGAAGTGCCCGGCGCGGCGGGCGGCCTCGACCCGCACCGCGCCCATGATCTTCGAGACCTCGTCGAACTCGCCCGCGCCGAAGAACACCGCGTGGCCGGGGGCCAGCGAGAGCCGCTTGGTCAGCTCCGCGACGTTCTCCTCGGTGAGGAACTTCGCGATCGGGCCGGACAGCTTGCCGTCCTCGCCGACGCGGACCCAGGCCAGGCCCTTGGCGCCCTGCGAGACGGCGTAGTCGCCGAGCTGGTCGAAGAACTTGCGGGGCTGCGCCGAGACGTCCGGGACGGGCAGCGCGCGCACGTGCTTGCCGGCGAAGGCCTTGAACTCCGAGCCCTCGAAGACGTCGGTGATGTCGACCAGCTCCAGCTGGGCGCGCAGGTCGGGCTTATCGGAGCCGTACTTCAGCATCGCCTCGCGGAACGGGATCCGCGGGAACGGCGAGGTCACGTGGCGGCCGTTGCCGAACTCCTCGAACAGCTCCGTCATGAGCTGCTCGATCGGGCGGAAGACGTCCTCCTGCTCGACGAAGCTCATCTCGACGTCGAGCTGGTAGAACTCGCCCGGCGAGCGGTCGGCGCGGGCGTCCTCGTCACGGAAGCAGGGCGCGATCTGGAAGTACCGGTCGAAGCCCGAGATCATCAGCAGCTGCTTGAACTGCTGCGGCGCCTGGGGCAGCGCGTAGAAGCGGCCCGCGTGCAGGCGGGAGGGGACCACGAAGTCCCGCGCGCCCTCGGGGGAGGTGGCGGTGAGGATGGGCGTCGCCATCTCGTTGAAGCCGAGGGCGACCATCTTGCTGCGGATCGCGGAGATGACCGACGTGCGCAGCATGATGTTGCGGTGCATGCGCTCGCGGCGCAGGTCCAGGAAGCGGTACTCCAGGCGCCGCTCCTCGTTGACCCCGTCCTCGGTGTTGATGGTGAAGGGCAGCGGCTGGGCGGCGCCGAGCAGCTCCACCTCGCCCACCTCGACCTCGACCTCGCCGGTGGGCAGGTCGGGGTTGATGTTCTCGGCGCCGCGGGAGACGACCCGGCCGTCGACCCGAACGGTCGATTCCTTGGTCAGCTTGTCCAGCGCCTCGTACGCCTCGGTGCCCGGACGGGCGACGAGCTGCGTGATGCCGTAGTGATCGCGCAGATCGATGAAGAGGATGCCGCCCAGGTCGCGCCGATTGTGCAGCCAGCCACTCAGCCGGACGTCGGTGCCGACGTCAGAGGAGCGGAGCTCGCCGCAGGTGTGGGACCTGTACCGATGCATCGTCGTTCATCCAGCCTTCGCGGATCGGGGAAGTTGTTTCGCGTTTCACGTGAAACAACCCCAGCGTACCGGGCAGCCGGGGCTGCCCTCCTCCCCATTGACGCCCCACGGGCCCGCCACGAGCCCGCCGTCGGTATGCTCCCGGCCCGCTCCGGCGCCCCGGCGAGCGGTGGCAGCGTCCGACGACCTCTTCTTAAAGTGGGGCAATGCGCACTGGTGAGCCCCTGCCCGAGGTGGGGGACGTCCTCGCCTCCCTCGCGACCGGACTGTGGCACTGGGACACCGCCACGGGTGAGGTCCAGGTGGACGCGGAGGCCGCCCGCCTGCTCGGGCTGCCCGCGGAACGGGCCTGCCTCAGGGAGGCGCAGGTGAGGGCCCGGCTGCATCCGGTGGACTGGAACGAGATCACCGGCGTGGTCCAGCTCGCCGTCGCCGAGGGCACCCTCGCCGAGGTCCGGATCCGGATCATGGACGAGTACGGCCATGTCGTCCGGGTCGTACGCAGCCGCTCCAAGCCCTCCTTCGACCGCGAACGCAAGGCGTACGACCTGATCGGCACCCTTCAGGAGGTCGCCGAGCCGCGGCCGGGCACGCCCGCCGGGCGCAGCGCGGTCACCGGCGAGTGGCGCCGCTCGCGGGAGGCCTTCCTGCTGGACGCGGGCCGGGCACTGGCCGAGGCGCGGTCCACCGAGGAGGTGCTGCGGGTGGCGGCCGGGCTGTCGATGCCGGGCTTCTCCCCGGACGGCCTCGCGGTCTTCGGGATCTCGGGCGACCGCCTCACCGTCATCGGCCACCACGGGCAGCCGGCGAACGAGGCCAACCCGTTCGTGGACATGTCCCTGGACACCCCCTACCCGGCGGCGGAGGTGGTCCGCACCGGCCGCGCGGTCTACCTCTCCTCCCCGCAGCAGTACCGGTCCCGCTACCCCATGACGTGGTCGCTCGCCGAGCGCTTCGGCCGCCGCTCCTGGGCCTATCTGCCGCTGACCGTGGCGGGCCGCACGATGGGCGCCTGGATGGCCGCCTTCGCCTATCCGGTCGCCTTCACGCCGGACGAGCGCTCCGTGCTGACCACGGTGGCTCGGATGCTGGCCCAGGCCCTGTCCCGGGCGGGCGCCGCGGAGAACCAGCGGGAGCTGACCGAGGGGCTGCAACGCTCGCTGCTGCCCATGCTCGGCCCGGAGATCCCCGGCATGGACATCGCCGCCCGCTACGTCCCCACCGGCGGCGGCCTCCAGGTCGGCGGCGACTGGTACGACATGATCCCGCTGCCCGGGGGCCGCTTCGCCCTGGTGATCGGCGACGTCCAGGGGCACGACGTGCGCGCGGCCGGGCTGATGGGCCAGCTGCGAATCGCCCTGCGCGCCTACGCCTCCGAGGGCCACCGCCCCGACGCGGTGCTCGCCCGCGCCTCCCACTTCTTCCACGGCCTCGCCGCCTCCGAGCACGACCCGGGCGACCTGCGCTTCGCGACCTGCTACTACGCCGAGGTGGACCCCGCCACCGGCACCGTGGAGAGCGCCCGCGCGGGGCACCTGGACCCGGTGGTGCGCATGGCCGACGGGACGGCGCTGATCCTCGCCACGGCGGGCGGGCTGCCGCTGGGCATCGACCCGGACTCCGACTACCCGACGACGCGGCTCGCCCTGGAGCCCGGGGACACCCTGATGCTGTGCACGGACGGCCTGGTCGAGACCGGCGGCCATGATCTCCAGAGCGGCTGGCACCGGCTGCGCGTGATCCTGGAGGAGCACACGGGGGGCCTGGAGGAACTGGCCGACGCGCTGGTAGGGGCCGTGCACGGCCCCTCCTCGCACCACACCGTCGGCCCGCTGTCCGACCGCCGGGAGGACGACATCGCGCTGGTCCTGCTGTGCCGGCAGGGCGAGGGCTGCGGCTGCGGCGAGAGCACCGTGACCCACGCACCGGTGCGCCGCACGATGCTGTCGGTCGCCCAGTCCGAGCCCGCCCGGATCGCCACCGCCCGGCAGCACCTGCGCGACCTGCTGCACGACTGGCCGGTCGAGGAGCAGCGGGACGCGGCGGTCCTGCTGCTCTCCGAGATGCTGACGAACGTCCTCGTCCACACCGACACCGACGCCCTGCTCGTCGCCGAGGTCGCCGGGGAGCCGGGCGAGCGGCGGATCCGGGTGGAGGTCACCGACAACGGCGACGACCTCCCGCACAAGCGCAGGCCGGGGGAGATGGCGTCCTCCGGACGCGGGCTGATGCTGGTCGAACTGCTCGCGGACGCCTGGGGCGTCGCCCCGCGCGGCGAGGGCAAGAGCATCTGGTACGAGCTCTACGAGTCCCCGGCCCCGGAGGACGGCGCCGGTCCCGCGGCCGGCCCGGACGCCCTGGAGCTCGAAGCCCCGTAGCGTCCCTGCAACTCGTGCACGACCCCGAACGCCGCCGCGGTCAGCGGCACGGCGAGGAGCATCCCCAGGATGCCCGCCACCGACGCCCCCGCGGTGAGCGCCAGCAGCACGACGGCCGGGTGCATCTGCACCGTCCGGCTCTGGATCATCGGCTGGAGCACGTGTCCCTCCAGCACCTGCACGGCCAGCACCACGCCCAGGGCCCACAGCGCGATGACGAACCCCCGGTCGGCCAGCGCCACCAGCACGGCGACGGCCCCGGAGATGAACGCGCCGAGGTAGGGGATGTAGGCGCCGACGAAGACCAGCGCCCCGAGCCCGACCGCGCCGGGGACGCGCAGGACGAGCAGCCCGACGGTGATGCAGAGCGCGTCGATGAGGGCGATCAGGGTCGTGCCCCGCATGAAGCCCTCGACGGCCCCGAAGGCCCGCCGGGCCACGGCCTCGACCGTGTCGGCGGCGCCGGACGGGGCGAGGGCGCGCACGGTGGTGACGGCGCGGTCGGAGTCGCGCAGGAAGAAGAAGACGAGCAGCAGGGCGAGCACCGCCATGGCCAGCATCTCGCCGACGACGCTGATCCCGGTCACCACACCGGAGGCAGCAGTACCGCCGAACTTGCCCAGCAGCTCGCGCGCGTTGGAGGCCACGTCGTCCAGCGAGGTCCCGGCGGCGCCGAAGTGGTCGGCGACACCCCTGGCCGCGTCCCGCAGCGAGGCGACGATCTGGTCGCCGGTCTCCACGAGCGCGGAGACCACGATGTACACGGCCCCGCCGACCACGGCCAGCACGGCCACACAGGTCAGCCCGGCGGCCAGCGAGCGCTGCACATGGGCCTTCACCAGCCGCACGTGCAGCGGCCGGAGCAGGGCGGTGCCGAGCAGCGCGAGCAGCGCCGGCGTCACCGCGGTGCGGAACTCGACGCAGAGCCGGATCGCGACGTAGACGACACCGCTGGCGAGCAGGACGACGGCGCACCAGGCGGCGAACCGGCGCACCGGACCGGGGAGCAGCTGCACGCCTCCACCCGATCACGCACCGGGCGGGCTGTCCTGTGCGGACGGCCCGCCCGGGTGACGCGCTGTCAGGCTCCGGGGCCCTCGCCCGACATGCCGTGCACGGCCGGGACGGTGCCGAGGCGGCCCTTCTGGAAGTCCTCGAAGGCCTGCATCAGCTCGTCCTTGGTGTTCATCACGAACGGGCCGTAGTGGGCCATCGGCTCCCGGATCGGCCGGCCGCCGAGCAGTACGACCTCCAGGTCCGGGGTGTGCGAGTCCTGCTTCTCGTCCGCGCGGACGGTCAGCGAGCCACCCGCGCCGAAGACGGCGGTCTGCCCGAGGTGGACCGGACGCCGCTCGGCGCCCACGGACCCGCGCCCGGCCATGACGTACGCCAGGCCGTTGAAGTCCTCCCGCCAGGGCAGGGTGACCTCGGCGCCCGGTGCGAGCGTCGCGTGGACCATGGTGATCGGCGTGTGCGTGATGCCGGGGCCGTCGTGCCCGTCCAGCTCACCGGCGATGACGCGCAGCAGCGCGCCGCCGTCGGGGGAGGTGAGCAGCTGGACGCTGCCGCTGCGGATGTCCTGGTAGCGGGGGGCCATCATCTTGTCCTTGGCCGGCAGGTTCACCCACAGCTGGAGCCCGTGGAAGAGGCCGCCGGACATCACCAGCTGCTCCGGCGGCGCCTCGATGTGCAGCAGGCCGGAGCCCGCCGTCATCCACTGGGTGTCTCCGTTGGTGATGGTGCCGCCGCCACCGTTGGAGTCCTGGTGGTCGAAGATCCCGTCGACGATGTAGGTGACGGTCTCGAAGCCGCGGTGCGGGTGCCAGGGGGTGCCCTTGGGCTCGCCCGGCGCGTACTCCACCTCACCCATCTGGTCCATCATGATGAACGGGTCGAGGTGGCGGTAGTTGATCCCGGCGAACGCGCGGCGCACCGGGAAGCCCTCGCCCTCGAAACCGCTGGGCGCGGTCGTGACGGTGAGCACGGGACGTGCGACGGCGTCGGCGGGCGCGGATACGCGGGGCAGCGTCAACGGGTTCTCGACGGTCACGGCGGGCATGTCGACCTCCTCGGGCGGCGTACGCCCACTTTAGTTGAGCATTGAACTTCTTGCCACCTGGAACCACGAGAGCCCGGAGGGCATTCCCTCCGGGCTCACGAGCATCCGTCCGGCGGCGTCTAGCCGTACATGCGGCGCATGGCGAAATCGACCATCTGTTCGACGGCTTTCGCGTCGAACACCATCCGGTGCTCGCCCTCCATGTCCAGGACGAAGCCGTAGCCGGTCGGCAGCAGGTCGATCACCTCCGCACCGGTGATCACGAAGTACTTCGACTCCTTGCCCGCGTAGCGGCGCAGCTCCTTCAGGCCGGTGAACATGGGGATCACCGGCTGCTGGGTGTTGTGCAGCGCGAGGAAGCCGGGGTTGTCGCCGCGGGGGCAGTAGACCTTCGAGGTCGCGAAGATCTGCTGGAAGTCCTCGGCGGACATCTGGCCGGTGGTGAAGGCGCGCACCGCGTCCGCGAGCGAGGGCGGGGACGGCTCGGGGTACAGCGGCGGCTGCTGCCCGTATCCGCCGCCCATCGGCTGCTGCGGCGGGGCGTACTGCTGCTGCTGGCCCGCGGTCTGGTCGTAGCCGTACATGCCGCACAGCGTAACGAGTAACGAGTCACAGATGGGCGGCTCGGGGTTGCTTCTTATTACCGACGGGTAGCATCATCGGAGCTACTAGTTGGTACGTGTACGGATGCGAGGAGCGAGTGCCTCGCCGATCTCTCAACGGAGCCGTCGCCATGGGGCACTACAAGCCGAATCTCCGGGACATCGAGTTCAACCTCTTCGAGGTGCTCGGCCGCGACAAGGTCTACGGCAGCGGCCCGTTCGCGGAGATGGACACGGACACCGCCAAGAGCGTCCTGGAGGAGCTGACCCGCCTCTCCGAGAACGAGCTGGCCGAGTCCTTCGCCGACGCCGACCGCAACCCGCCGGTCTTCGACCCGGAGACCAACACCGCGCCCGTCCCGGCGTCCTTCAAGAAGAGCTACCAGGCCTTCATGGACTCCGAGTACTGGCGGCTCGGCCTGCCCGAGGAGATCGGCGGCACCACCTCGCCGCGCTCCCTGATCTGGGCCTACGCGGAGCTGATCCTCGGCGCGAACCCGGCCGTGTGGATGTACTCCTCGGGCCCGGCGTTCGCCGGCATCCTCTTCGAGGAGGGCAACGAGGTCCAGAAGCACATCGCCTCGATCGCCGTCGAGAAGCAGTGGGGCTCCACCATGGTCCTCACCGAGCCGGACGCCGGTTCGGACGTGGGCGCGGGCCGCACCAAGGCCGTGCAGCAGGAGGACGGCTCCTGGCACATCGAGGGCGTGAAGCGCTTCATCACGTCCGGCGAGCACGACATGTCGGAGAACATCCTCCACTACGTCCTCGCCCGCCCCGAGGGCGCCGGACCCGGCACCAAGGGCCTGTCCCTGTTCCTCGTCCCGAAGTACGAGTTCGACTTCGAGACCGGTGAGCTGGGCGAGCGCAACGGCGTCTACGCCACCAACGTCGAGCACAAGATGGGCCTGAAGGCCTCCAACACCTGCGAGATGACCTTCGGCGACCGCCACCCCGCCAAGGGCTGGCTGATCGGCGACAAGCACGACGGCATCCGCCAGATGTTCCGGATCATCGAGTTCGCCCGCATGATGGTCGGCACGAAGGCGATCTCCACCCTCTCCACGGGCTACCTCAACGCCCTGGAGTACGCCAAGGAGCGCGTCCAGGGCCCCGACCTGGCCAACTTCATGGACAAGTCGGCCCCCAAGGTCACCATCACGCACCACCCGGACGTGCGCCGCTCCCTGATGACGCAGAAGGCGTACGCCGAGGGCATGCGCGCCCTCGTCATGTACACCGCCTCGGTCCAGGACGAGATCCAGATCAAGGAGGCGAACGGCGAGGACGCCTCGACCGAGCACGCCCTCAACGACCTGCTCCTGCCGATCGTCAAGGGCTACGGCTCGGAGAAGGCCTACGAGCAGCTCGCCCAGTCGCTCCAGACCTTCGGCGGCTCCGGCTTCCTCCAGGAGTACCCGATCGAGCAGTACATCCGCGACGCCAAGATCGACACCCTGTACGAGGGCACCACGGCGATCCAGGGCCAGGACTACTTCTTCCGGAAGATCGTCCGCAACCAGGGCGCCGCGCTGAACTCGCTCGCCGAGGACATCAAGAAGTTCCTGGCGCTCGCCACCGGCGGCGAGGAGCTGTCCGGCGCCCGCGAGCACCTGGCCAAGGCCGCCGTCGAGCTGGAGGCCATCGTCGGCCTGATGCTCACCGACCTCGCCGCCACCGAGCAGGACGTCAAGAACATCTACAAGGTGGGCCTCAACACCACCCGCCTGCTGCTCGCCTCCGGCGACGTGATCGTCGGCTACCTGCTCCTCAAGGGCGCCGCCGTCGCCGCCGAGAAGCTGCCGACCGCCTCCGCCAAGGACAAGGCCTTCTACACCGGCAAGATCGCCGCCGCGAAGTTCTTCGCCGCGAACGTCCTGCCCGGCCTCACCCTTGCCCGCAAGGTCGCCCAGGGCGTCGAGCTGGACCTGATGGAGCTGGACGAGGCCGCGTTCTAGGAGGGCCCCGCACCGGCCCCACGTTCCGCACAGCCCCGCGAGGGCCCGCTCCCGCCGGACGGGAAGCGGGCCCTCGTACGTCGTTAAGGTGAACCCCATGAGCGCACCCTCCCGCTTCGACCGCGGCCACACCGACGACCTGATGACCTTCCTGTCGGCGAGCCCGACCCCGTACCACGCCGTGGCGAGTGCCGCCGAACGGCTGGAGAAGGCCGGTTTCCGCCAGGTCGCGGAGACCGACGCCTGGGAGGCCACGAGCGGCGGCAAGTACGTGCTGCGCGGCGGCGCGATCATCGCCTGGTACGTCCCGGAGGGCGCCGCGGCCCACACCCCCTTCCGCATCGTCGGCGCCCACACCGACTCCCCCAACCTGCGCGTCAAGCCCCGCCCGGACACCGGGGCGCACGGCTGGCGCCAGGTCGCCGTGGAGATCTACGGCGGCCCGCTGATGAACTCCTGGCTGGACCGCGACCTGGGCCTGGCCGGCCGCCTCTCGCTGCGCGACGGCTCCACCCGCCTGGTGAACGTGGACCGCCCGCTGCTGCGCGTCCCGCAGCTCGCCATCCACATGGACCGCAACGTCTCCACCGAGGGCCTCAAACTCGACAAGCAGCGCCACCTCCAGCCCGTCTGGGGCCTCGGCGACACCGTGCGCGACGGCGACCTGATCGCCTTCCTGGAGGAGGAGGCGGGCCTCGCCCGCGGCGAGGTCACCGGCTGGGACCTGATGACCCACTCCGTGGAGCCCCCGGCGTACCTGGGCCGCGGCCGGGAGCTGGTGGCGGGCCCGCGGATGGACAACCTGCTGTCCGTGCACGCCGGGACGGCCGCGCTGGCCGCGGTCGCCACCTCCGGCGGCGACCTCCCGTACATCCCCGTGCTCGCCGCCTTCGACCACGAGGAGACCGGCTCCCAGTCGGACACCGGCGCCGACGGACCGCTGCTCGGCGGCGTGCTGGAACGCTCGGTGTTCGCCCGCGGCGGCTCCTACGAGGACCGGGCGCGCGCCTTCGCCGGCACCGTCTGCCTGTCCTCCGACACGGGCCACGCCGTCCACCCCAACTACGCGGAACGGCACGACCCGACGCACCACCCGCGCATCAACGGCGGTCCCCTCCTCAAGGTCAACGTCAACAACCGCTACGCCACCGACGGTTCGGGCCGCGCGGTGTTCGCCGCCGCCTGCGAGAAGGCGGACATCCCCTTCCAGACCTTCGTCTCCAACAACTCCATGCCGTGCGGCACGACCATCGGCCCGATCACCGCGGCCCGGCACGGCATCAGCACCGTCGACATCGGCGTGGCGATCCTGTCGATGCACAGCGCCCGGGAGTTGTGCGGCGCCGACGACCCGCACCTGCTGGCCAACGCGCTGGTGGCGTTCCTCCAGCCGTAGACCGGACCGCACAACGCCGCCCCACGGCATGAGGGTTGAAGCCGGGGGTACCCGCACGGAACCGGATCGACCGGAAACCCGGAACCGACCGGCTCTGACAGGGAGGCAACACTCATGGGCCTCGGCGGGTGCATCATCCTCATCGCCGTGGGAGCCATCCTCACGTTCGCGACCGACTGGGACATGCAGGGCGTCAACCTCGACCTGGTCGGCGTGATCTTCATGGTCGTCGGCCTGATCGGCGTCGCCACGTTCAGCAGCATCGCCCGGCGCCGCCGCGTCGTGATGCCGCCGTCGACCCCGGTCGTCGAGGACCGGCCCCACCACACGCAGGACGGCTACCACAACGGCTACGGCGCCTGAGCCGTCCGCGCACACCCGGCGCACTCAGCCTGTCGGCCTACCGGCCGCGTCCCGGGACGGCCGGCGGGGAAGCGGTCAGAACATGAGATTCCTCGTGTACGACCGGCTCCTCGGCATCGGTGACGACTACTGGATCGAGGACGACCGCGGCAACAAGGTCTTCCTCGTCGACGGCAAGGCGATGCGGCTGCGGGACACCTGGGAGCTGAAGGACGCCCAGGGGCGCGTGCTCATCGACATCCACCAGAAGATGTTCGCCCTGCGCGACACGATGGTGATCGAACGGGTCGGCGAGCCCTTGGCGCGCATCAAGCGGAAACGTCTCTCCCTGCTGCGCAACCACTACCGGGTCACCCTGGCCGACGGCACCGAACTGGACGTCAGCGGCAAGATCCTCGACCGGGAGTTCGCCATCGAGTACGACGGCGAACTGCTGGCCGTCATCTCCCGGCGCTGGCTGACCCTCCGGGACACCTACGGCGTGGACGTCGTCCGGGACGACGCCGACCCGGCGCTGCTGATCGCCCTGACGGTGTGTGTGATCCACCTGGCGGAGAAGGAGCGGGAGGACGACTGAGGGACGGCCGGCGACGGACCGGCGGCGACCCGGCCGCGCCTCACGCCCCGCGGCGGACGGCGCGGCCGAGCAGCAACGGCACGACCAGGTGGTGCACCGGCGCGGCCAGCGACCAGCGCACCCGGCCGGTCCGGCGCCGGAAGTTCACATACGTCGCCCAGACCAGCCGCGCGTCGTCGACGGTCACGACGTTGCGGGCGGTCAGCGACGGGGCGCGGGCCTCCACGGCGATCCGGTCCGGCCCGTTCTCCACGGTGCGCCAGCCGATCACGTGCCGCGCGGAGACCCTCGGTCCCAGGCGCAGCCCGAGGACGCCCGACCAGCCCGCCCGGAGCAGGGTGCGCAGCAGCACCGGAGTGTCCTCGAAGGTGACCCGGGCCCACTCCTCGGCCGTCCGGCGCGGCAGTCCGGACAGCGGGAGCGCGAACGCCGAAGCGAAGTGGGCGCCGTCGGACGGGACCCGGACGCGGCGGATGTCAGGGGTACCGGTTGATGCCATGCGCGGGAGTGTAGGAGGCCGCGCGGGCCTTCCACAGCGCTCCGCGCCGCCGTGCCCGCCGCCGTACCGTCACGGCGTCGTCCTGATGTCGTCGGGATGCCGTCGCGAGGCCGTCGCCGCGGCTACCGGCGGGGCGGCTCCAGGCCCAGCACCCGGTCCTTCAGGGCCGGGAACTGCTCCCGGGTCCGCGCCACCCGCTCCGGGTCGAACTCCACCGTGAGCACCTCCTCGTCCGCACCCGCCTCCGCGAGCACCTCGCCCCAGGGGTCCACCACGATCGAGTGACCGGCCTGCGGAACCCCCGCGTGCGTCCCGGCCGTTCCACAGGCGAGGACGAACGCCTGGTTCTCCACGGCCCGGGCCTGCGCCAGGAGCGTCCAGTGGGACCGGCGGCGCTCCGGCCAGCCGGCCGGGACGACGAGGATCTCGGCACCGGCGTCGACGAGGGAGCGGAAGAGTTCGGGGAAGCGGAGGTCATAGCAGGTCGCCAGGCCGAGGGTGGTGTCCGGCAGCCGGACCGTCACCGGCTCCCGCCCCGCGCCCATCAGCACGGCCTCGCCCTTGTCGAAGCCGAAGCGGTGGATCTTGCGGTAGGAAGCGGCCGGCTCGCCGGAGGGGGAGAGGACGAGGGAGGTGTTGTAGAGCCGTCCGTCCGGGCCGCGCTCGGGGACCGACCCCGCGTGCAGCCACACCCCCGCGTCGCTCGCCGCCTTCGCCATCGCCTCGTACGTCGGTCCGCGCAGCGGCTCGGCCGCCGCGTCGAACTCCTCGAAGGCGAACGCGCCCGTGGTCCACAGCTCCGGCAGCACGACGAGATCGGCGCCCGCCTGCTCCCTCACCAGAGCCGCCGCCCGCCGGCGACGCGCTTCGACGGTTTCGTCCTCGTTCACGGCGATTTGGATCAAAGAGGCGCGCACACTACCACCGTCCTGGCATTCGAGCCGTCCACACGGGCCTACGATCGTCACACGAAAGCACTGCCGGGGTGCCGCACAGCAGCGTAACTTAGCGTCCCAAGACGCCCGCCGACTGCCGCCACCGCCACTGGCACCGCCGCCACCAACCGCCCGTGTACCGACCGCCGAGGGGTCCCGTTCCGTGAGTCTGCATCCCGCCCTCCAGCCCTACGCCGACGCCTGGACTCACTCCATCGAGGCGATATCCGAGCTGGTCCAGCCGCTTGTGGAGGCAGAGTGGAACCGCCGGACCCCGTGCCCGGGCTGGTCGGTGCGCGACATCGTCTCGCACGTCCTGGGCCTGGACTCCGAGATGCTCGGCGACCCGCGCCCCATCCACACCCTGCCGCGCGACCTCTTCCACGTCACCAACGACCACCAGCGCTACATGGAGATGCAGGTCGACGTCCGCCGCCACCACACGGCACCGGAGATGACGTCCGAGCTGGAGTACATGATCATCCGGCGCAACCGCCAGCTGCGGAACGAGTCGCGTGACCCGGGCACGAAGGTGCGCGGCCCGCTCGGCACCCAGCTGACCCTGGAGGAGGCGATGCGCCGGCACGCCTTCGACGTGTGGGCGCACGAGCAGGACCTGCGCACGGCCCTCGGCCGCCCCGGCAACCTCGACTCCCCCGGCGCGCACGTCGCGCGGGACGTGCTGCTCGGCGAGCTGCCCGCCGTCGTCGCCGAGCGGGCGGACGCGCCGCGCAGCTCGGCCGTCGTCTTCGACGTGCACGGCCCGGTCGAGTTCCTGCGCACCATCCGCGTCGACATCCAGGGCCGCGGCACCCTCGAATCGTCCCCGGCCCTCGGCCCCGCCGCCACCCTCACCCTCGACTGGGAGACGTACTTCCGCCTGGCCTGCGGCCGCGTGACCCCGGAGGCGGCGGCGGACCGCATCAAGACGGAGGGCGACCCCGGCCTGACGGCGGCGATCTTGCGGAACTTCGCGGTTACCCAGTGACGCAGGTGAGTGATTCCAGCCTGTCCGGCGTTTGAGGACGAGGCCGTTCAGGTCGAAGCGGGGGCCTGGGGGCGGCAGCCCCCAGCCCGGCCCGCCCCCCGCCAGGTGCCCTACGCGGGCACGTGCACCTTCTCGACCCTGCTCGCCACCAACCGCTCCCGCTCCCGCAGCGCGGCCCGCTTGCGCAACCGCAGAATCTGCGTCAGCCCCAGCGCCTGGAGCACGAACACGGACGAGAACGCCACCCCGTAGTCGTCCCCCGTCGCGTCCAACAGCACCCCCACCGCGAACAACGTGGTCATCGACGCCACGAAGCCCCCCATGTTCGTGATCCCGGACGCCGTCCCCTGCCGCTCCGGCGGATTCGCCGGCCGCGCGAAGTCGAAACCGATCATCGACGCCGGCCCGCAGGCACCCAGCACCGTGCACAGCACCACGAGCAGCCACATCGGCGCGTGCTCGGCCGGGTACGCCAGCGTCGCCGCCCAGAGCAGCGCCGTCGCGCCCACCGTGCCGAGCGCCAGCGGCAGCCGCGCCGCGTGGTGCCGGGCGATGACCTGGCCGTAGACCAGACCGACCGTCATGTTGGACAGGACCACGAGGGTGAGCAGCGTGCCGGCCGTGGCCCGGGACAGCCCCTGCGCCTCGACCAGGAACGGCATCCCCCACAGCAGCAGGAACACCATCGCCGGGAACTGGGTGGTGAAGTGCACCCACAGTCCGAGCCGTGTCCCCGGCTCCCGCCAGGACAGCGCGATCTGCCGCCGCACGTACGCGGCCCCCTGGTGCGGCATCGGCTCCGGGTCGTGCCCCTCGGGGTGGTCCTTGAGGAAGAGGAGGAGCAGGACGAAGACGACCGCGCCCGCCAGCGCGCTGCCCGCGAACGCCGCCGTCCAGCCGATGCCGTGCAGCAGCCGGGCCAGGACCAGGGTGGACACCAGGTTGCCCGCCATGCCGACCAGGCCGGCCAGCTGGGCGACCATCGGCCCGCGCCGGGCCGGGAACCAGCGGGTGCCCAGCCGCAGCACGCTGATGAACGTCATCGCGTCCCCGCAGCCCAGCAGCGCCCGCGAGGCCAGCGCCATGCCGTACGACGGGGAGAAGGCGAAGCCCAGCTGCCCCGCCGTGAACAGCACGACGCCGATGCCCAGCACCTTCTTGGTGCCGAGCCGGTCGACCAGCAGGCCGACGGGTATCTGCATGCCGGCGTAGACCAGCAGCTGGAGGATGGAGAAGGTGGACAGGGCCGAGGCGTTCACGTGGAAGCGGTCGGCCGCGTCGAGGCCGGCGACCCCGAGGGACGTACGGAAGATGACGGCGACGAAGTAGACGGAGACGCCGATGCTCCACACGGCGATCGCACGGCGGCCGCCCGGCGGGTCGCCGGGCAGGGCACGGCCGGCCGAGGTGGCCGTACTCATCGGACCTCCCCCCGGGCCAGGTGCGAGAACCAGCCCACGTGCCGGCCCACCACGGCGACGGCCGTCTCCGCGTCCCCGGCGCGCAGCGCGTCGAGGAGCTCCCCGTGCTCGGCGAGGGTCTTGGCGATCCGGTCGGGGTGGGAGTGCATGACCGCGACGCCCATGCGCAACTGGCGGTCGCGGAGCTGGTCGTAGAGGCGGGAGAGGATCTCGTTGCCGCCGCTGCGGACGATCTCGGCGTGGAAACAGCGGTCGGTGACGGAGGCGGCGGTGAAGTCACCGGCGGCGGCCTGCTCCTGCTGCCGGGCGAGCAGCTCCTCCAGCCGTTCGACGAGCCCCGGCGGGGCGGGTACGGCCTTCCTGGCCGCGTGCTCCTCGACCAGCAGCCGGGTCTCCACCACGTCCGCGATCTCCTGCGCGGAGACGGGCAGGACCAGCGCGCCCTTCTTGGGGTAGAGCCGGATCAGCCCCTCCACCTCCAGCCGCAGCAGCGCCTCGCGCACCGGGGTGCGGGAGACGCCCACGGCCTCGGCCAGCTCGCCCTCGGTGAGCAGCGTCCCGCCCTCGTAACGGCGCTCCAGGACGCCCTGCTTGACGTGGGTGTAGACGCGGTCCGCCGCGGGGGGTTGCTTCACTGCCGTGGTCATGCCGACAGGATAGATACAACAGGGACACAAGAGGGATCCGGTCCAGTATCCGGACGCCCGCTCACCCCTGAGGAGGGAGCCGGGAACTGCCCCCGCTTCACCGCGCAACCTTTCACCCCCCTCGGGTGTCGCACTGACGCGGCCACCGCTCTGCCGACCACAACTCGGCCGCACTCCAGGGGAATTCACCACAATCGGGGTAATTGACTCAATGAATAACATTTCGGGCGTCCGTCTGCGCAAGGCCGTCGCCGTCGCCCTGACCGGCGGCGCCGTCCTCGCCACCGGGGTACTCGCCACCGCACCCGCACAGGCCGCCGCACCCGAGCGCGCCCTCGCGGCACCCCTGCGGGCCCCCGCCGTGCCCTCGATCGCCGCCAAGGGCGGCTTCGTGATGAACAACGCGACCGGCAAGTCGCTCTACACCAAGGCCGCCGACACCAAGCGCTCCACCGGCTCCACGACCAAGATCATGACGGCCAAGGTCGTGCTCTCCCAGCCGAAGCTGAACCTGGACGCCAAGGTCACGATCCAGATGGCGTACAGCGACTACATCGTGTCGAAGAACGCCTCCTCCGCCCGGCTGATCGTCGGCGACAAGGTGACGGTCCGCCAGCTGCTCTACGGGCTGATGCTGCCGTCCGGCTGCGACGCCGCGTACGCGCTGGCCGACAAGTTCGGCTCGGGCAAGACGCGGGCGGCACGGGTGAAGTCGTTCATCGGCAAGATGAACTCGACCGCCAAGAGCCTCGGCCTGAAGAACACGCACTTCGACTCGTTCGACGGCATCGGCCACGGCAAGAACTACTCCACACCGCGCGACCTCACGAAACTCGCGAGCAACGCGATGAAGAACTCCACCTTCCGCACCATCGTGAAGACCAAGAAGTACACGGCGAAGACCAAGACCAAGAAGGGCGGCACCCGCACGATGGCGCCCTGGACCAACACCAACACGCTGCTGGGCAGCTACAGCGGCGCGATCGGCGTGAAGACCGGTTCGGGCCCGGAGGCCAAGTACTGCCTGGTCTTCGCCGCGACCCGGAAGGGGAAGACCGTCATCGGCACGGTCCTGGCGTCCTCGTCGTCCACGCAGCGCGCCAAGGACGCCACGAAGCTCATGAACTACGGCTTCGCGAAGTAGACCTGACGCCCCGCCACCCTCACACCACCACCGCAACGCCACGAAGGGCCCGTCGCCGGCCGCGACGGGCCCTTCGCGCTGTACGGATAAACGACATGGTGATAGTTTCATTAGCACCATGCTGCTGAGTCTGGACAAGACCGACACCCGTCCCCTGCACGAACAGGTGGCCGGCGCCGTCCGGCGCGCCGTCGCCGAGGGGGAGTGCGCCCCGGGGGACCGCCTGCCCTCGGCCCGCGACCTCTCCGAGGCCCTGGACGTCAACGTCAACACCGTGCTGCGCGCACTGCGCGGCCTGCGCGACGAGGGCCTGCTGGAGTTCCGCCGGGGCCGGGGGGTGACGGTGGCCGACGGCGCCCGGCCCCACTCCGAGCTGCAGATCCGGGTCAGGGAACTGCTCACCGAGGCGGCCCGGCTGGGCTACAGCAGGACCGATCTCATCGACATGATCAGGGGGATGCCATGAGGGACACGACAGCGGCGCGGCGTACGACGGCGGCGGTCTGGGCGGCCGGGGTCACGGCGGTGCTCGCCGCGATGCCGCTCCTTGCGCGGGACCGGCTGCCCGACCGGCTGGCGACCCACTGGGGCCTGAACGGCGAAGCCCCCGACGGCTCGATGCCCCTGTGGGCCGCGTCCCTCGTCCCCGCGCTGATCTGGCTGGTGACGGCGGCCGCGGTCACCCTTCCGCCGATGCGGGCGAGCCCGGCGGCCCGTCCGTGGACCACCGTGGCCCTGCTCCCGATGGGCATCGTCCTCACCGGCGCGCAGGCCGCGGTCATCCGGGCCAACCTGGACCGCGCGGACTGGCACGAGGCCCGTCAGCCCACCGCCTGGGTCGTCGCGATCCTCGTCGCTGCGCTACTCGCGGGAATGGCCGGATGGCTGCTCGTCACCCGGCGGCGCGGCGCCCCGGGCGACGAGACGACGCCCGGCGAAGGCTCCCCCGCGCTGGACATCCCGGAGGGCCGGCGGCTGGTCTGGTTCTCCCGCACCGCCAACCCCTGGCTCCAGCTGCTCGCGGCCGCGATCGGCCTGGTGGCCGTGGGCGCGCTCGTGGCCCTGGCCGGCGGCCTGGCCGCCCCCGGCGGCCTGTGGGCGGTGTTCGCCGGGTGCGCGTCCGGCTCCCTCGCCTGCGCCGTGTTCTCCTCCGTCCAGGCCCGCGTCTCGGAGCGCGGCCTGGAGGTCTCCTTCGGCCCGCTCGGCTGGCCCGGACGCCGCTGGGCACCCGGCGACATCGACACGGCGCGGATGGAGGTCCGGCGGCCCGCCGAGGTCGGCGGCTGGGGCTACCGGCTCAGCGGCCTCGGCACCACGGTCATGCTGCGCGCCGGCGAGTGCCTGGTCATACGGCCCCGGGGCCGCCGAACCGACTTCGCGGTGAGCGTCGACGACGCCGAGCGGGGCGCGGCCCTCCTCAACGCCTTGCGCACGGGCCGGCCCCGGGGCTGAGCCTGCGGCCTCCGGTGGCCGTCGTCGTACACGCACGCGTCGGCCTCCGCCAGGGCTTTCGATCATCTTCGCTCGCAGTCGTGAACATCATCCCTTTGGCTGGCATATGCCCTTGGCTTCGCCCTACGTTCCGCGGCGGAGGTGGTTCACATGAACGAACCGAGCGAACGAAAGAACTCCGGCGCGCGGCACGAGGCGATCGACGCAAGCGACTTCGTGTACGCGGCCACCGGGGCCCGGGTGCGACGGCTGACCATGCCGGACGGAAGCCACTGGTTCCCGGCGGTGGACGTGTGCAAGGAACTCGGGCACAGCAACTCCCGAAAGGCTCTCGCAGATCACGTTCCCGACGAGCACCGAGAATTGCTCGAGACCGTAACTGGAAGTTACGGTCTCGGCGTTCCCGCAGGTAGGGAGTGGCGTCGAGACTTGCACGTCATCTCTCTGCAAGGTCTCATCCTGCTCGTCAACGCCTGCACCAAACCAGCCTGCGCCCCCTTCAAGCAGTGGGTCGCCGAAGTCATCGAGACCGTGCAGCGCGAGGGTTCGTACTCTCTGGACGAGGCCGAGGTGCAGCCCGCCGCACCCGGCGCCCCCGTCGCCTACGCCATGCCGGACCAGGTGGCCGAGGCGATCGTCCGGCTGGAGGCGCACAACCTGAAGCTGGACGAGGAGTTGGCCGAAGGACAACGTGCCTCGATCGCGTTGCAGAGGGAGATGCTGTCCACGCAGCAGGCCACTCTCGCCGCCCAACAGGCCACCCTCGCCGTGCAACAGGCCATGGTGCACGCCTTGGAGCGCATCGCGGACCGGTTCGACACCCTGGTGCTCCACCAAGGGGCGTCCCGCGGCCACCTCGCCCCGGTGCCCACCACGGAGTCCGTACTGGCCGGCTGGCGGCAGCGGTTGTCCGTGACCGAGGACGTGTGGACGGTCGCCCTGGTCATCGCGCCGGTGCTCGTCGAGAAGGGCGAGCTGCGGGAGCCGCTGGAGTCGATCGCCGCCCGTACGGGGCTCTCCGTGCGGCGGGTCAACGAATGCCTCCGGCTGCTGCGCACCCACGCCTGCATCCGCTCGCGGGGCGGGGCCGAGGACGGGGCTCCTGTGTACGTGCTGCACCAGGTCTGACCCCGGCACGGCAGAAGGGGCGTCGCAACTGCAACTTGCGGCGCCCCTCCGTCATGAATCTACCCGGTTCGTGCCTCTCAGGCCCAGCTGATCAACCGCTTGGGCTGCTCCAGGACCGCCGCCACGTCGGCGAGGACCTTGGAGCCCAGCTCGCCGTCGACCAGGCGGTGGTCGAAGCTCAGGGCGAGGGTGGTCACCTGACGCGGCTTCACCTTGCCCTTGTGGACCCAGGGCTGGAGCTTGATCGCGCCGACCGCCAGGATCGCGGACTCGCCCGGGTTGAGGATCGGCGTGCCCGTGTCGACGCCGAAGACGCCGACGTTGGTGATGGTCACCGTGCCGCCCTGCATGGCGGCCGGGGAGGTCTTGCCCTCCCTGGCCGTCGACACCAGCTCGCCCAGGGACCCCGCCAGCTGCGGCAGCGTCTGGGCGTGGGCGTCCTTGATGTTCGGGACGATCAGGCCGCGCGGGGTGGCAGCGGCGATGCCCAGGTTGACGTAGTGCTTGACCACGATCTCCTGGGCGGCCTCGTCCCAGGACGCGTTGATGTCCGGGTTGCGCTTGATCGCGACCAGCAGGGCCTTGGCGATCAGGAGCAGCGGGTTCACGCGCAGGCCCGCGTACTCCTTGTCCTGCTTCAGCTCCTCGACCAGCTTCATCGTGCGGGTCACGTCGACCGTCACGAACTCGGTGACATGCGGCGCGGTGAAGGCCGAGCCGACCATCGCCGCCGCCGTCGCCTTGCGCACGCCCTTGACCGGGACGCGGGTCTCGCGCGTCGTGTCGTACGAGGTCGGGGCGGTCGCGGTCGCTGCGGGGACGGGGGCGGGCGTCTCGGACCGCGGGGCCTCCTGTGCCGGCTCGGGCACCGACACCGCCGCGTGCACGTCCTCGCGGGTGATGATCCCGTCCGGGCCGGACGGGACCACGGTCGCCAGGTCGACGCCGAGGTCCTTGGCGAGCTTGCGCACCGGAGGCTTGGCCAGCGGCCGGGCGCCGGTGACGGGTGCGGCCGGTGCCGCCGGCCCGTGGCCGTTCATCTCGGCCTGGATCGCCGCCGACGCCTCCTGGGCGGCGGCCGGGGCCTGAGCGCCCTTGCGGGGGCGGCGCTTGGTCGCGGAGGTGGAGACCCCGTACCCGACCAATACCGGCTGGCGCCCCTCGGGCTTGGGCTCCTCCGCCTCGGCGGTGGCGGGCGTGTCCGCCACGGCCTCCTGCACCGGCTCCGCCGCGGCCGCGGCACCGTCGCCGACGGCCACCGCGATGATCGACGTGCCCACGTCGACCGTGGTGCCCTCGGGGAAGTGCAGCTCCCGGACCACGCCGTCGTAGGGGATGGGCAGTTCGACGGCGGCCTTGGCCGTCTCGACCTCGCACACCACCTGCCCGTCGGTGACCGTGTCACCCGGCTGGACGTACCACTTGAGGATCTCGGCCTCGGTGAGCCCCTCGCCCACGTCGGGCATCTTGAACTCACGCACGGAGCTGTCCGTCATCGTCGTCACGCTCCCCTCCTCAGTACGCCAGCGAGCGGTCGACGGCATCCAGCACCCGGTCCAGATCGGGCAGGTACTCCTCCTCCAGCCGGGCCGGCGGATACGGGGCGTGATAGCCGCCGACCCGCAGCACCGGGGCCTCCAGGTGGTAGAAGCAGCGCTCCGTGATCCGCGCCGCGATCTCCGCACCCGAGCCGAGGAACACCGGCGCCTCGTGGACCACGACCAGATGCCGGGTCTTCTCCACCGACGCCTGCACGGTGTCGAAGTCGAGCGGCGAGATCGAGCGCAGGTCGACGACCTCCAGGGAACGCCCCTCCTCGGCCGCCGCGTCGGCCACCTCCTGGCAGAGCTTCACCATCGGCCCGTACGCGGCCAGCGTGAGATCGGTGCCCTCGCGCACCACCCGCGCGGTGTGCAGCGGGCCCGGGATGGCCTCCGCGTCGACCTCGGCCTTGTCCCAGTACCGGCGCTTGGGCTCGAAGTAGATCACCGGGTCGTCGCTCTGGATGGCCTGCTGCATCATCCAGTACGCGTCCGCCGCGTTCGACGGGGAGACCACCTTCAGGCCCGCCACGTGCGCGAACAGCGCCTCGGGGGACTCGGAGTGGTGCTCGACCGCGCCGATGCCGCCGCCGTAGGGGATGCGGATGACGACCGGCATCTTGACCTTGCCCAGCGAGCGGGCGTGCATCTTCGCCAGCTGCGTGACGATCTGGTCGTAGGCCGGGAAGACGAACCCGTCGAACTGGATCTCCACCACCGGCCGGTAGCCGCGCAGGGCCAGGCCTATGGCGGTGCCGACGATGCCGGACTCGGCCAGCGGGGTGTCGATGACCCGGTCCTCGCCGAAGTCCTTCTGCAGACCGTCGGTGACCCGGAAGACACCGCCGAGCTTGCCGACGTCCTCGCCCATGATCAGGACCTTGGGGTCCGACTCCAGCGCGCGGCGCAGCGACTCGTTGATCGCCTTGGCCAGCGCCATCTTTTCGGCTGCCATGTCAGACCCCCTCTGCCTCTGCGAACGACGCCTGGTAGGCGGCGAACTGGGCGCGCTCCTCGTCGACGAGCGCGTGCCCGTCCGCGTACACGTTCTCGAAGATGGCGAACCGGTCCGGGTCCGGCATGGCACGGACCACTTCGCGCACTCGTTTGCCCAACGTCTCGCTCTCCGCCTCCAGTTCCGCGAAGAATCCCTCGTCCGCGTGGTTTGCGGACTCCAGGAAGCGGCGGAGGCGCAGGATCGGGTCCTTCGCCTCCCAGGCGGCGCGCTCGTCGTCGTGCCGGTAGCGGGAGGGGTCGTCCGAGGTGGTGTGGGCGCCCATGCGGTACGTGTACGCCTCGATCAGCGCCGGTCCCTCGCCGCGCCGCGCGCGCTCCAGGGCCCACCGGGTGACCGCCAGACAGGCCAGCACGTCGTTGCCGTCGACGCGGACGCCGGGGAAGCCGAAGCCCTGGGCGCGCTGGTACAGCGGCACGCGGGTCTGCTTCTCGTTGGACTCCGAGATCGCCCACTGGTTGTTCTGGCAGAAGAAGATCACCGGGGCGTTGTAGACCGCCGCGAAGTTGAACGCCTCGCTGACGTCGCCCTGGCTGGAGGCACCGTCGCCGAAGTAGGCGATCACGCCCGAGTCCGCGCCGTCCTTGGCCACGCCCATCGCGTAGCCCGTGGCGTGCAGCGCCTGGGAGCCGATGACGATGGTGTAGAGGTGGAAGTTGTTGCTGTTGGGGTCCCAGCCGCCGTTGTTCACGCCGCGGAACATGCCGAGCAGGTTGGTCGGGTCCACCCCGCGGCACCAGGCGACGCCGTGCTCGCGGTAGGTCGGGAAGACGTAGTCGTCCTCGCGGGTGGCCCGGCCGGAGCCGATCTGGGCGGCCTCCTGGCCCAGCAGGGAGGCCCACAGGCCCAGCTCGCCCTGGCGCTGCAGGGCGGTGGCCTCGGCGTCGAAGCGCCGGGTGAGCACCATGTCGCGGTACAGGTCGCGCAGCTCGTCGGGGGTGATGTCGGCGACGTACGAGGCGTACTCGGCGTAGGGCGAGTTCTCGGCGGTCTCGACGCGCTCGCCCTCGGGCGTCAGCAGCTGCACCAGCTCCGTCTCGGAGCCCTTCTTCGCAGCGGTACGGGTGGTGCTGGTGGTGCGAGTGGTGCGCTTTGCGCCGGTGCCGGCCTTGCTGCCGGTGGTCCCGGCCGCCTTGGTGCCGGTGGTGCCGGCCGCCTTGCTTCCGGCGCTGCGTCGCGGCTTGCGCGCGGCAGTGCTCTCGGTCACGTGTGCTCCTCCGTCGGTCCGGCCCCCGGGTTCGCCGGAAGCCAGTGCGGCTCACCTGCGGCCCGGCGGACGCACAAGGGTGGGTGCGGCCCGATCGGGAACAGGCGTGACAGGTGCCCCGGCGAGCGCCCTGCGAACAGCACGTTACCCAGTGCTCCACATTTCTGTGAAACCCCTCCTGACCTGCGTTTTTACTCGGATTTCCAAGTAAATCGGCGTAGGGCGGAAGTTTTACTGGTCACAGCCTTGCAGGGGGCCGGAACAACGGCACGTTATCCCGGCCACCCCGGGCACGGGAAGAGTCGGTGTGTGACACTGACCGCGTGCGCGAAGACGGAAAAATCCGGGTATTCCTCCTCGACGACCACGAGGTGGTCCGGCGCGGGGTGCACGATCTGCTCGCCGGCGAGCCCGACATCGAGGTGGTGGGCGAGGCCGGTACGGCCGCCGAGGCGCAGGCCCGGGTCGCGGCCACCCGTCCGGACGTCGCCGTGCTGGACGTGCGGCTGCCGGACGGCAGCGGCGTCGAGGTCTGCCGGGACATCCGCTCCCGGGACGAGTCCGTCCGCTGCCTGATGCTGACCTCCTTCGCCGACGACGAGGCCCTCTTCGACGCGATCATGGCGGGCGCCTCCGGCTACGTCCTCAAGGACATCCGCGGCGCCGAGCTGCTCGGCGCCGTACGGGAGGTGGCGGCCGGCAAGTCGCTGCTCGATCCGGCGGCCACCGCGCGCGTGCTGGAGCGGCTGCGCGACGGCGGGGCGAAGCCCGACGACCGGCTGGCCCGGCTCACCGAGCAGGAGCGCCGCATCCTGGAGCTGATCGGCGAGGGGCTGACCAACCGCGCGATCGGTGAACGGCTGCACCTGGCGGAGAAGACGATCAAGAACTACGTGTCGAGCCTGCTGGGCAAGCTCGGGATGCAGCGGCGTTCCCAGGCCGCGGCCTTCGTGGCCCGGCTGGAGGCCGAGAACCGCTGACGGGCGGCCCCTCCCCGGCGGTGCTCCGCACTTACTCGGGACTTACGTCCCCTCCCGCCGGGGCGGGCGACCCTGGCCCCGCGTCCCGCGCTCGCGCACAGTGAGTCCATGCCCTCCGACGAACAGCTCGCCGTCGGCCTGCTCGGCCGCACCGCCTACGGCCGGGCGGCCACCACCCTGCGCGCCCTGCCCTTCCTCGCCCACGCGCGGCACATCGTGGCCGACGGCCGGGTCCTGCTGCGCATGCCCAGGAGCTGGGGGTACCACCGGATGTGCGCCGGGAGCGTCGTCGCGTACGGGGCGGACAACCTGACCTCCGCGCGGCCCGGCGAGAGCCTGTGGACCGTGCAGGTCGTGGGCCGGTGCGAGGCCCACGAGCCGAGCGCGGCCGAGCTGGAGCGGTTCGGTCCGACGCCGGACCGGGTGGACGGCGAGCCGTTCGAGCCCGCCTATCTGCGCGTCGACCCGCAGTTCGGCACGGTGCACTTCACGGACGGGTCGGCGGGGCCGCTCTGACCTCGCCGCGACGACGTCGGCGACGTCCCCGCAACGCGACGCGCGCGTGGAGCCCGCTTCCGGGCCACACGCGCGCGTAGGGGTCGCGGTACGGGTCAGCCCTCGCCGCCCTCGGAACCGCCCGGGGCACCGGTGGCGCCGCCCGTCGGCTCGCCGCCGCCCGTGGGTTCGCCGCCGCCGGTCGGCTCACCACCACCGGTCGGCTCACCGCCACCGGTCGGATCACCCGTCGGATCGCCGGTCGGGTCACCCGTCGGGTCGCCCGTCGGGTCGCCGGTCGGGTCGTTCGTCTGCGTGTGCGACGGCGTCCACGACGGCGTGTCCGGCTGCTGCCAGCCCCCGTCGCCGGTGCCGCCCCCGCCCGAGCCCTGCTCGGTGCCCGGGTCGGTGGTCTCCTGCGTCGCCTCGTCGCTGGGCGAGGAGCTCGGCGACTCCTCGCCGGTGCTCTGCGAGGTGGTCGCCGACGGGCTCTTGTCCGTCTCGGTGCCGCCCTTGCCGCCGTCGTCGTTGTTCAGGGCCAGCGCGACGCCCGCCGCGATGGCGATCACCGCGAGGACGGCCAGTATCCACAGCTTGCCGCGGCCGCTGCCCTTGTTGCCGCCGCCTTCGAAGCCGCCGTCGTCCCCGTCGTAGCGGCCCGGCAGGATCGGCTGGGGGATCTGCTGGGTGCCCGACGCCCCGTGGTGGTCGGAGTGCGGCAGCACCGTCGTGCCGGCGAGCCCGGCCGAGGGGGTGTGCCGGCCGTCGTGCGCGGCGACCGGGCCGGTGTTCCAGGTGCCGGTGTGGCCGCCCTGCTCGTACAGCATCTGCAGGCCGTACTGGACCAGGCCGCGCATCTCCTCGGCGGTCTGGAAGCGGTCGTCGGGCTCCTTGGCCAGCGAGCGCATCACCAGGCCGTCCAGCTCCGGCGGGGTGGCGTCGGAGACCTCGGACGGCGGCGTCGGGATGTCCTGCACGTGCTGGTAGACCACCGACAGCGGGGTCTCCCCGGTGAACGGCGGGCGCAGCGCGAGGAGTTCGTAGAGCAGGCAGCCCGTCGCGTACAGGTCGGAGCGGTGGTCGACGGCCTTGCCGAGGGCCTGCTCGGGGGAGAGGTACTGCGGGGTGCCCATCACCATGCCGGTCTGCGTCATCGTCGACTGGGCGCCGTGCAGGGCGCGCGCGATGCCGAAGTCCATCACCTTCACCGCGCCGTTGTTGGTGATGATGACGTTGGCCGGCTTGATGTCGCGGTGCACGATGCCGTGCTGGTGCGAGTAGGCCAGCGCCTCCAGCACACCGGAGACGATGATCAGCGCCTGCTCGGGGCCGGGCGCCTCGGCGTTGAGGAGGAGGTCGCGGATGGTGCGCCCCTCGACGATCTCCATCACGATGTACGGCACGGACTGGCCGCCGACGACGTCCTCGCCCGAGTCGTACACGGCCACGATGGCGTGGTGGTTGAGCCCGGCCACCGACTGTGCCTCGCGGGTGAAGCGGGCCTTGGAGACCGGGTCCTCGGCGAGGTCCGCGCGCAGCAGCTTGACCGCCACGGTGCGTCCCAGGCGGACATCCTCCGCGGCGAACACCTCGGCCATGCCGCCCCGCCCGAGCCTGCGGGTCAGCCGGTACCGGCCGTCGCCGACCAGGCCGCCGTTGCCCCAGTTCTCCGGCGCGTCAGACATACCGCCGCCAGATGCCTCGGGTTCGGACGGGCCCTGGGCGCGCTGCTGCTGTGCCATCAGTCCTCGCCGTCGTTTCTGCCCGCGGTACGCGCGGTGTTGTTACGGTCTCCGTCGGCCACGCTACAGCCTTCGCGGGGGCCTCCGGACCGAGATGGGCGCCGGGACCGGACATGAGACGGACCGGTCATGAAACCCTGGTTCCGTACTCTCGTGCAAATTCCGTGTACCGGCGGTACGCCGGCTGTAACGCTTCCGCGACGCTTCTTTCGCGTACGGTCACGGAACGGGCACCGCGCTTGACGTGTCAGTGCCCTGGGGCAGACTTGGCCGGGAATAGCACTTTCGATCACGAGCGCGCGTGCCGCTGCCACCGGCGCCCGCCGTCTATGGGGGACGCAGAGACATGAGCCAGGACGCCGCCGGACAGGGACGGTACGCGGGGCGGGCGCTCGCCGGCGGCCGTTACCAGCTGCGCGACTTGCTCGGCGAGGGCGGCATGGCCTCCGTGCACCTGGCGTACGACTCGGTCCTCGACCGCCAGGTCGCGATCAAGACGCTGCACACCGAGCTGGGTCGCGAACAGGCCTTCCGCGAGCGCTTCCGCCGCGAGGCCCAGGCCGTGGCCAAGCTCACGCACACCAACATCGTCTCGGTCTTCGACACCGGCGAGGACGATCTGGACGGCATGACGACGCCGTACATCGTCATGGAGTACGTCGAGGGCCGGCCGCTGGGCTCCGTGCTCGACGAGGACGTGCGGCAGCAGGGCGCGATGCCCGCCGACAAGGCGTTGAAGATCACCGCGGACGTGCTGGCCGCGCTGGAGATCAGCCACGAGATGGGCCTGGTCCACCGGGACATCAAGCCGGGCAACGTGATGATGACCAAGCGCGGCGTGGTCAAGGTCATGGACTTCGGCATCGCCCGCGCCATGCAGTCCGGCGTCACGTCGATGACGCAGACCGGCATGGTCGTCGGCACCCCGCAGTACCTCTCGCCGGAGCAGGCCCTCGGCCGGGGCGTCGACGCCCGCTCCGACCTGTACTCGGTCGGCATCATGCTGTTCCAGCTGGTCACCGGGCGCCTGCCGTTCGACGCCGACTCGCCGCTGGCGATCGCCTACGCGCACGTGCAGGAGGAGCCGGTCGCCCCGTCCGCCGTCAACCGCGCCCTGCCCCCGGCGGTGGACGCGCTGGTGGCCCGCGCGCTGAAGAAGAACCCCAACGAACGCTTCCCCAGCGCCGAGGCCATGCGCGACGAGTGCCTGCGGGTGGCGGCCTCCTTCCAGGCGGCCCCGCCGAGCATCGTGCCCGGCGCCCAGACGTCGAGCGGCGCGGGCGTCGGCTCCGCGGTGTTCCCGCCGGTCGACCAGGGCACCCCGGCGCCCACCGGTCCCGTCCAGACGCCGTACCAGCCGACGCCGTCCCCCGGCCCGAACCCGTACAACACCCCGGCCCAGGCGGCGCACTCGCCCGCGTACGGCTATCCGCAGCAGGCCGGTTACCAGACGCCGGCCCCGTCGCCGTACGCGCAGCAGCAGGGCGCGTCCACGCCGCCGCCGTACAACCTGACGCCCTCCGCCCAGGGTTCCGGTTCCTCGGGCGGCGGCAGGAACAAGCCGGTGATCATCGGCTCGATCGTGGTCGCCGTCGTGGCCGTCGGCGCGCTGGTCGGCGCGCTGCTGATGAACGGCGGCGGGGACGAGGACCCGGAGGCCGGCGGCGGCGGCACCGCGAGCGTGTCCGCGTCGCCCTCGAAGGCGGCGGGCTACCGGGGGCCGGACAAGACGAAGACGATCGAGAAGGACAAGTGCACCGAGCCGGAGGAGTCGTACAACGACCCCGACAAGATCAAGGTGCCGGACTTCACGTTCAAGTACATCGGCTCGGTCAAGGAGTGCTTCAACGCCGCGGGCTGGCGGATGAAGGTCGTCGAGGTCGACGAGAACACCTACGGCGAGGGCTCGATCCGGGACCAGTTCCCCACCGCCGGCACGGACGTCGACCCGGAGAACATGCCGGAGATCCAGCTCAAGGTCTCGACGGGCAACCCGCCGTCCGAATGAGCCCCGTGACATGACCGGCGGCTGACGCCGCAGGGCCCGGCAGCGCGTGCTGCCGGGCCCTTCGCGATGTCGGTGGACGCCCTGTCCACGGGTCTACCGGTCCCCGGGTCTACCGGTCCCTGGGTCTACCGGTCCCTGGGTCTACAGGTCCATGGGTCTACAGGTCCATGGGTCTACAGGTAGGGGCCGCCGGAACGGCCGCCCGGGTGCGGGGGCTCCTCGCCCTCCGGGGCGGTGCCCGGCGGAAGCGCGCGGCGCATCTGCTCCAGCTGGGCCCGCGCGGCCATCTGCTGGGCGAACAGCGTGGTCTGGATGCCGTGGAAGAGGCCCTCCAGCCAGCCGACCAGCTGTGCCTGCGCGATCCGCAGTTCGGCGTCGGTCGGGGTGCCGTCGTCCGTGAAGGGCAGCGAGAGCCGCTCCAGCTCCTCCACCAGCTCCGGGGCCAGACCGTCCTCCAGCTCCTTCACCGAGCTGGCGTGGATCTCCTTGAGCCGGACCCGGCTCGCCTCGTCCAGGGGCGCGACCCGCACTTCTTCGAGCAGCTGCTTGATCATGCTGCCGATCCGCATGACCTTGGCGGGCTGCTCCACCTGCTCGGTCACCGGAATCTCGCGGGAGTCGTCGTCCCCGCCGCCGCTGAGCGCCATTCCGTCCTGGCCGACGACCAGGATCTGGGGGTTCTCCGGCGACCTGTCGTTCCTCGGCATCTCCATGCCGCCATTGTCTCGCACCCCCGGGCCCCGGACGGGCGGTGCCCCCGCGGGAACCGCTCCGCCGCGTTCGGCGGCGTCCGGAATGCCGGTGTCGCCCGCCGGTGTGAGGCTTGTTCCGTCGATTTCTCCGACGTTCTCCACTACCGCTCATCACCGGGAGGGGGCCACGGACGTGACTCCATGGCTGCGCACACTGCGGGCGACGGGGCTGCTGGGAGCGCTGGGGGCCGGCGCGGTGGTGGCGCCGTACGGGGCGCAGCCCGCCCATGGCGCCGGGTGGCCGACGGCGCCGTACGCGGTGGGGTCGGCGCCGTCACCGGCGCCCTCCGCACCCGGGGCGGCCGGCGTGCCGGACGGCTCCGGTACGCATGACGGGCGGGGCGGGCACGAACGTCCCCGGCACCCCGACGGCCGCGACCGCCCGGATGCCCGGCCCGACCCGCGGCCCCCGGCGGAATCCGCGCCCGCGGACGGCGCGGGGCACGGTTCGCCCACGCCCTCGCCCTCCTCCCCCTCGCCGTCGGCATCCCGCACCACGCCCGGCCCAGAGCCCTCGCGGGGCGGGAACCCGCCGGGTGAGGGGAGGCAGCGGCCCGGTCGCACCGGGGAACGTGAGCCGGAGCACGACGGCAGGGACGAGTACGGCGGTCGGTACCGGGACGGCGACGACGAAGGCGACGGTGGTGGCGACGACGAAGGCGGCGGCGTCCCCGAGGACCCGGCCACCGCCCCGCCGTCCGGCCGGACCGAGGCCGCCGAGGTGTCCCCGGCCGCCCCGTCCCGGTCCCCGGCGCAGAGCGGCACGCCCACCCGGGCGGCCGCCGAGCCCTTGCTGCGGGTCCTCCCGCTGGGCAGCGGGCTGGTGCTCATCGGCCTCGGCCTGGCCCTGGGCCTGGTGGGACTGCGCCTGCGCCGGGTGTAGGGCCCCGCCGCCGCGCACCGGCCGTGCGCCGCCTACGAGGCGACCAGCAGCACCTTGCCGATGTGGCCGCTCTCCTCCACCACCCGGTGGCCCTCGGCGGCCTCGCTCATCGGCATCTCGCGGTCGACGACCGGGCGGACGTGTCCCCCGGCGAACAGCGGCCAGACATGCTCGCGCACGGCCGCCACGATCGCCGCCTTCTCCTCCAGGGGCCGGGCCCGCAGCGAGGTGGCGCTGACGGCGGCCCGCTTGGCCAGGAGCGTGCCGATGTTCAGCTCGCCCTTCCGGCCGCCCTGCATGCCGATGATCGCGAGCCGGCCGTTCACGGCGAGGGCCTCAACGTTGCGGTCCAGGTACTTGGCGCCCATGTTGTCGAGGATGACGTCGGCGCCCGCGCCGCCGGTCGCGTCCTTCACCTCGGCGACGAAGTCCTGCTCCCGGTAGTTGATCAGGATGTCCGCGCCCAGCTCGGCGCAGCGCTCCAGCTTCTCCTTCGTGCCCGCCGTCACCGCCACCTTCGCGCCGACCGCCTTGGCGAGCTGGATCGCCATGGTGCCGATGCCGCTGGAGCCGCCGTGGACCAGCAGCGTCTCGCCGGGGCGCAGGTGGGCGACCATGAAGACGTTCGACCAGACGGTGCAGACCACCTCGGGCAGCGCCGCCGCCGCCTTCAGGTCGACGCCCTGCGGCACCGGCAGCAGCTGTCCGGCCGGGACGACGACCTTCTCGGCGTAACCGCCGCCCGCGAGCAGCGCGCACACCTCGTCGCCGACGGCCCAGCCGGACACGCCGGAGCCGAGCGCCACCACGCGTCCGGAGCACTCCAGGCCCGGGTAGGGGGAGGCGCCGGGCGGGGGGTCGTAGAAGCCCTGGCGCTGCATGATGTCGGCGCGGTTGACGGCGCTGGCCGCCACCTCGACCAGGACCTCGCCCTCGCCGGGCTGCGGGTCGGGGACCTCGGCCCACACCAGCGCCTCGGGGCCTCCGGGTTCGGGAATCGTGATCGCATGCATGGGCCCGACGCTACTCCTGTGTCCCCCGTCCTCTCCCGCCGGAAAATCCCCGTGCGTCGGCGATGAGTTTGCGCGACGGTAAAGGTCTCCCCATGCGTAGCCCAAGAACGCGTAGCCCAAGAACGCGGAGCCCATGAACGCGGAGCCCATGAACGCGGAGTGACCATGAGCAGGAACAGCACGCACACGTCCGGACTCGCGATCGAGACCGCGGGCCTGGTGAAGACGTTCGGTGAGACCCGGGCCGTGGACGGGGTGGACCTCGCGGTGCCCGCCGGCACGGTCTACGGCGCTCTCGGTCCGAACGGCGCCGGCAAGACCACCACGGTGAAGATGCTCGCCACCCTGCTGCGGCCGGACGGCGGCCATGCCCGCGTCTTCGGCCATGACGTGGTGCACGATGCGGACGAGGTACGCGGGCGGGTGAGCCTCACCGGGCAGTACGCGTCCGTGGACGAGGACCTCACCGGCACCGAGAACCTGGTCCTGCTGGGCCGGCTGCTCGGGCACGGCAAGGCGGCCGCACGGGAGCGCGGCGAGCAGCTGCTGGCGGCCTTCGGGCTGACGGACGCCGCGGCGAAGCAGGTCAAGCACTACTCCGGCGGCATGCGGCGGCGCATCGACATCGCCGCCTCCATCCTCAACACCCCCGACCTGCTCTTCCTCGACGAGCCCACCACCGGACTCGATCCGCGCAGCCGCAACCAGGTGTGGGACATCGTGCGCGCGGTCGTCGCCCAGGGCACGACGGTGCTGCTGACCACGCAGTACCTGGACGAGGCCGATCAGCTGGCGTCCCGGATCGCCGTCATCGACAAGGGACGGGTGATCGCCGAGGGCACCAAGGGCGAGCTGAAGGCCTCCGTCGGCGCCGGCTCCGTCCATCTGCGGCTGCGGGACGCCCAGGAGCGGCCCGAGGCCGAGCGCCTGCTGCGGAGCCTGCTGGTGGCCGAGGTGCAGCGGGAGCCCGATCCGGTGGCGCTGACCGCGCGCCTCGGGGTGGCGGCCGGTGACACCGCCGCCGACCAGGCCGCCAAGGCACTCGGTGAGCTGGCCGGGGCCGGCATCACCGTCGACAGCTTCTCCCTGGGACAGCCCAGCCTCGACGAGGTCTTCCTCGCGCTGACCGGGCACGACACCGGCCAGAGCACCGGCGGCGGCTCCAGCACCGGCACCGACACGAAGGGCGAGGTGGCGGCATGAGCACGGCCACGAGCACCGCGGACAAGGAACTGTCCCCGGTCAGCACCGAGTCGCTGACGGCCCTGCTGGTGACCAGGGAGCGGCCGCCGCGGCCCAGCGCCCTGTCCACGTCCCTGACCTTCGGCTGGCGCGCGATCCTCAAGATCAAGCACGTGCCGGAGCAGCTCTTCGACGTCACCGCCTTCCCGATCATGAACCTGTTGATGTTCACGTACCTCTTCGGCGGTGCGCTGGCGGGTTCGCCCCGTGACTACATCCAGTTCGTGCTGCCGGGCATCCTCGTGATGTCGGTCGTGATGATCACGATGTACACCGGCGTCTCGGTGAACATCGACATCGAGAAGGGCTTCTTCGACCGCATCCGCTCGCTGCCGATCTGGCGGCCCTCGGCGATGGTCGGCTATCTCCTCGGCGACGCGCTGCGCTACACCATCGCGTCCGTCGTGATGCTCTCGGTCGGACTGCTGCTCGGCTACCGGCCCGACGGCGGGTTCGTCGGCGTGGTCGCCGGGATCGCGCTGCTGCTGATCTTCTCGTTCGCCTTCTCGTGGATCTGGACGATGTTCGGGCTGATGCTGCGCACCGAGAAGTCGGTGATGAGCGTCAGCATGATGGTGATCTTCCCGCTCACCTTCCTGTCCAACGTCTTCGTCGATCCGAAGACCATGCCGGGCTGGCTGCAGGCCTTCGTCAACAACAGCCCGATCACCCATCTGGCGTCCGCGGTGCGCGGCCTGCTGGCGGGCGGCTGGCCCGGCGCCGAGATCGCCTGGACGCTGGGCTGGGCGGGACTGTTCCTGCTGGTCTTCGGCCCGGTCACGATGCGGCTCTACAACCGCAAGTAGCCGGCCCCGGGGAGCGGGCCCCGCGACCGGACCGCTGGGAACGGCTCAGTCGCGGGGGAGCGGGCGGGCGTCGGGCGTCACATGGGTGGCCGGCGTCGCCCGTACGATCGTGATCAGGCGGTCCGTCAGTTCCAGCCCGCCGACGGCCGGGTCGTCGTAGCCCAGCACCCGGTGCCCGCGCAGCACGCTCACCACCAGGTCGTCCGTCTCGCGCGGCTTCCTGCCCACCTCGGCCTTTATGACGGGCCGTTCGACGAGGTCGAGTCCGCTGCCCTGGCTGATCAGGTCCTCCATGACCATGCCGGCGGCGGGGCTGAGCACGGAGAGCCCGAGCAACCGGCCGGCGGCGCTGGCGCTGGTGATCACTGCATCCGCGCCGGACTGCTTCAGCAGGGGCGCGTTCTCCTCCTCGCGGACCGCGACCACGATCTTCGCGCCGCGGTTGAGCTGCCGGGCCGTCAGCGTCACCAGCACGGCCGTGTCGTCGCGCTGCGTGGCGATGATGATCTGCTTCGCCCGGAACGCCTCGGCCCGGTTCAGCACATCGCTGCGGGTCGCGTCACCGACCACGCCCGCGTAGCCGTGGGCCGTCGCCGCCTCGATGGCCTTGCCGCTGGGGTCGACCACGACCACCTGGTCCTTGCGCAGCCCGGTCGCGCAGACGGTCTGGATCGCCGACCGCCCCTTGGTTCCGAAGCCGACGACGACAGTGTGATCGCGCAAGGCGGACCTCCAGCGGTTCAGGCGCCACTCCTCCCGAGTGCGCTCGGTGAGGGCTTCCAGCGTGGTGCCGACCAGGATGATCAGGAAGAGCACGCGCAGCGGCGTGATGACGAAGATGTTGGTCAGCCGGGCGGCGTCGCTGACGGGCGTGATGTCACCGTATCCGGTGGTGGAGAGGGTGACGGTGGCGTAGTAGAACGAGTCGAGGAGATCGACGGAACCGTCGGAGTTGTCGGTGTAGCCGTCGTGGTCCGCGTACACGATGAAGGCCGTCACCACGAGGACCACCAGGGCGATGGACAGCCGCTTGGCGACCTGCCGGAACGGGTGCTCCACCAGTTTCCTGGGGAGCTTCACCTTGTGGGTCACGAAGTGCTCGTCCGCCTGGCGCGCGATCGCGTCCTGGCCCGGAAGTTTCACGTGAAACACACCCCGATCCCGCCGGCCGCCCAGGGCAGGTCGAGCAGCTCGGTCTCCTGCCCCGGCCGCGCGCCGCCCGGGGGTACGACGGCCAGCGCGTCGGCGGCCGCGATGCCGCGCAGCATCGCCGGACCGTTGTAGTGCAGCGGCACGGCACCCTCGTCGCGCAGCACGACCGGCACCAGCCGGGTGTCGTGCGGATGCCCGTGCACGGCGTCCCGCAGCGGCAGCGTGTACGGCTCCGGCGCCGACCGGGCGGCGAGGGTGCGCAGCAGCGGCTCGGCGAGGGTGAGCAGGCCGGAGACGGCGGCGAGGGGGTTGCCGGGCAGTCCGACGAGGTGCTGGTCGTCCTTGAGGCGGGCCAGCAGCATCGGGTGGCCGGGGCGTGCCTGGACACCGTCCACGAGGAGTTCGGCACCGATCCGGCGCAGGATCGGGTGAACGTGGTCGACGGGTCCGGCGGCGGTGCCGCCGGTCGTCACGATCAGGTCGGCGTCGGAGGACGTGACGGCGCGGTGCAGCGCCTTGGCGTCGTCGCCGATCCGGCGCACGGCGCGGACCTCGGCGCCCAGCGCGCGCAGCCACGGCGGCAGCATCGGGCCGAGCGCGTCCCGGATGAGGCCGTCGTGCGGGAGGCCCGCGGTGAGCAGTTCGTCGCCGAGGACCAGGACGTCGACGCGGGGGCGGGGGACCGCGGTGAGTGTGTCGTACCCGGCGGCGGCGGCGAGGCCCAGTACCGCCGGGGTCGCGAGGGTGCCGACGGGCAGCAACTGGTCGCCGCTGCGGCACTCCTGGCCGCGCGGGCGGATGTCCTGACCGTGGACGACCTCGCGGGTGGGATGCAGGCGTCCGTGTTCATCGGTGCGGCCGTGCTCGGAGCGCAGTACGGCGGTGGTGTCCGCGGGAATCCGCGCCCCGGTGGCGATGCGGACGGCCTCGCCGTCGGCGAGGGGCGCGGGCTCCGCGTGCCCGGCCAGGACGCCCTCGTCGCGCACCGCCCAGGGGCCGGGGCCGGCGAGGGCCCAGCCGTCCATCGCGGAGGAGTCGAAGGAGGGCAGGTCGGTGAGGGCGGCCAGGGGTGCGGCCAGGGTGAGGCCGAGGGCCGCGTCGAGGGGCACGGCGACCGGTGTGCGACGGGCGGCACGGGCCGCGGCGCGGGCGGCGCGTTCGGCGGTCGCCCGCGCCTCGGGCCAGGGGGTGGCGCGGTGGTGGGCGTCCGCCGGATGGTGCGGGGCGGGTGTGCCGTGTCCGCCGCGGCCCGGGTGGGCGGGACCGCGGTGGGCGGGGCCGGGGTTCTCCTTCACGAGGGCGAGCGCCTCCTCGACGTCGAGGTCGTCCTCGGCCTCCGTGTCGGCCCGCGTGCCGGGGGAGGGCATCACGCGTCCGGGCGGGTGTCGGGGGTGGCGTCGGGCGCCACGCCGGGCTTGCCCTTCGCGGGGCCGGCCCCGGTGCCGGCGGCCTCCTCGGCCCAGCGCAGGGCGAGGGCCGCGGCCTTGCGGGCGGTCTCCGCGACGGCCTCGGGGCCTCCCCCGGCCCGCCCGGCCGCGTAACCGACCAGGAAGGTGGTCAGCGGGGCGGCCGGCCTGGCCACCCCGTGGGCGGCGTCGCGCGCGAGATCGAGCAGGACCTTGGTGTCGACGTCCAGGTCGATGCCCAACTCGTCCTTGGCTGCGGAAATCCATTCATCCAACACGTGACCATGCTCCCTGATGCGTGCCCTTGCGGTGGCGATGTCGTCCCAGGTGTCGCAGTCGAAGGAGGCGACGGCGTCCGGGACGCGAGTGAGGCGCAGAGCGCCGGTCAGGCGGCGCAGGGGCAGCCCGGTGAGGTCCGGCCGGTCTGTCCCTTCCTCCCGGTCACGGGCGAGCGCGGCCAGTTCGCGGCGCAGCGCGGACGCGCGGTAGGCGGCGACGAGGGGCTGGTCGCGGCCGTCGGCGTCGGTGAGCAGCGCCCCGTCGGCGCCGCCCGCGGCGAGGGCCGACAGCAGCCGCCCGACGGTCGGCCCGGCGAGGAACGGCAGGTCGGCGGAGAGCACCACGACGTGTTCCGCGGTGGTGCGCCGCAGTCCGGCGGCGAGTGCGGCGAGCGGTCCCCCGCCGGGCGGGTCCTCGCGGGCCCAGGTCACCGGGCGCGCGGTGGGACGGGGGTCGGCGACGACGACGGTGGTCCGCGCTCCGGCGCAGGCGGCGAGCACCCGGTCGAGGAGCGCGCGTCCGCCCACCCGCAAGCCGGGCTTGTCCGCGCCCCCGAGCCGCCGGGCGGCCCCGCCGGCGAGCACGACGACGTCGTACCCGGTGGGGCCGGGGCCGGTACCCGGCGCGGGGTCGGTGCCGGCGCCTGGGTCGCCGGCGGGCTCGTACGCGGTCACCCCCCGAGTATGGGGCTCTGGGCGATCACAGGGAACGCGGCGGAGCCCGCGCGATCGGACGGGGTGCGGACACACCTGCGGACACACCGTCACCTTGTGGGCGTCATCGCCCCTGTCACAGGGTCCGCAGCAGCACCGCCGGCTGTTCCACGCAGTCCGCCACGTACCGCAGGAAACCGCCCGCCGTGCCGCCGTCGCACACCCGGTGGTCGAAGGTGAGCGAGAGCTGCACCACCTGACGCGCCGCCAGCTCGCCCTCGTGCACCCAGGGCTTGGGGACGATGCGGCCGACGCCGAGCATGGCCGCCTCGGGGTGGTTGATGATCGGCGTGGAGCCGTCGACGCCGAAGACGCCGTAGTTGTTCAGTGTGAAGGTGCCGCCCGTCAGTTCGCCCGGCGTCAGCCGGCCCGCGCGGGCCGCCTCAGTCAGCCGGGCGAACTCCGCGGTGAGCGACTCGGCGTCCCGCGCGTGCGCGTCCCGGACGACCGGCACGACCAGCCCGCGGTCCGTCTGGGCGGCGAAGCCGAGGTGGACCTGTTCGAGCCGGACGATCTCCCGGGCCTCCGTGTCGACGGTCGAGTTCAGCTCCGGGAAGCGGGCCAGGGCTGCCGTGCAGATCCGGGCCAGCAGGGCGATCAGGGAGATCCTGGGCCCCCCGGACGCGTTCATCGCGGTGCGCGCCCGCATCAGCTCGGTCGCGTCGGCGTCCACCCAGCAGGTCGCGTCCGGGATCTCCCGCCGGCTGCGGGAGAGCTTGTCGGCGACGGCGCCGCGCACGCCCCTGAGGGGGACGCGGGTGCCGTCGGAACGCGGGGCGGAGGAAGCGGAGGGGAGGGCGGAGGACGCGGACGAAGCGTCCGGCACCCGGCCCGTCCCGGCCTCCCGGACCGCCGTACGGCCGCCCTGCGCGGCGGCGGCACGCAGCGCGTACTCCACGTCCGCCCGCAGGATCAGCCCGTCCGGGCCCGAACCGGTCAGCTCCCGCAGGTCCAGGTCGTGCTGCCGGGCCAGCCTGCGCACCAGCGGGGAGATGACCGGGACCGGACCGTCCACCGGCTCCGCGGCACGGGCCGGGGCTTCCACCGGCCCGGCGCCGGGGACCCGGCCGTTCGCCCGCCCGGACGCGCCGGTGGCCAACTGCCGGTCGGCGCGCACCCGACGGCGCCGCGCGGGTGCCTCGGAGGTGCCGTAGCCGACCAGGACGTTGCCGGAGCCCTCCGCCTTCCGCTCCGCGGCGGGCGTCTCGGCGGCCGGTGTCCCGGCGGCAGCCGTACCGGTGCCCGGGCCCGCCTCCCGCGCCGGGCCGTCGGCCGCCGTGTCGCCCTCGCCCACCGCCACGGTCACCAGCGGCGCCCCGACGGGCAGCTCCGTGCCCTCCTCGCCGAAGCGTGCGGTGACCACGCCGCCGTAGGGGCAGGGCACCTCGACCATCGCCTTGGCCGTCTCGACCTCGACGACCGGCTGGTCTACGGCGACCACGTCGCCGACCTCGACCAGCCAGCGCACGATCTCCGCCTCGGTGAGCCCCTCACCGAGGTCGGGCAGCTTGAACTCCAGGCTGCGCCCGTCAGAAGCGTGTGCCATCAGCTTTCGGCCTCCCACTGCAGGCGCCCCACGGCGTCCAGGATCCGGTCCACACCAGGCAGGTGGTGACGCTCCAGCATCGGCGGAGGATACGGGATGTCGAACCCGGCCACACGCAGCACCGGCGCCTCCAGGTGGTGGAAGCAGCGCTCCGTGACCCGGGCCGCGATCTCCCCGCCCGGGCCCCCGAAGGAACCCGACTCGTGGACGACGACCGCGCGTCCCGTCCGCCGCACCGAAGCGCACACCGTCTCGTCGTCGAACGGCACCAGGGAGCGCAGATCGACGACTTCGAGGTCCCAGCCCTCGGCCCGGGCCGCCTCGGCCGCCTCCAGGCAGACGGCCAGCGACGGCCCGTACGTGATGAGTGTGGCGCTCCGGCCGGAGCGCCGCACCACCGCGCGGCCCACCGGTTCAACGGACGCCGGCTCCTGAGGGTTCCACGTGTCCTTCGACCAGTAGAGCCGCTTCGGTTCGAGGAAGACGACCGGGTCGTCGGAGGCGATGGACGCGCGCAGCAGCCCGTACGCGTCGGCGACCGTCGCGGGCGTGACGACATGGAGCCCCGGAGTCGCCATGTAGTACGCCTCGGACGAGTCGCTGTGGTGCTCGACGCCGCCGATGCCGCCGCCGTAGGGGACGCGGATGGTCAGCGGCAGGGGCATCTTTCCGCGCGTGCGGTTGCGCATCTTGGTGACATGGCTGACGACCTGCTCGAACGCCGGGTAGGCGAAGGCGTCGAACTGCATCTCGACGACCGGGCGCAGCCCGTACATCGCCATGCCGACGGCGGTGCCGAGGATGCCGGCCTCGGCGAGCGGGGTGTCCGTGCAGCGGTCCTCGCCGAACTCCGCGGCGAGCCCGTCGGTGACCCGGAAGACGCCGCCGAGGGTGCCCACGTCCTCGCCGAGGACGTGCACCCCCGGGTCGGCGGCCATGGCGTCGCGCAGCGCGCGGGTGAGGGCCTGCGCCATGGTGGCCGGCTTGGCGGCGACGGTGGTCATCGGTGTCCCTCCTGCGGTGCGGACGCGGCATCCGCCTCGGCCTCCGCGTCCAGCTCCGCGCGCAGTTGGTCCCGCTGCTCGCGCAGTTGCGGTGTGGGCTCGGCGTAGACGTGGGTGAACAGGTCCAGCGGGTTCAGCGCCGGGTCCTGGTTCATGCGGGCCCGCAGGTCGGCGGCCATGGTCTCGGCGTCCTCGCGGGCCGCCCGGATGCCGTCCTCGTCGAGCAGGCCGCGTTCGGTCAGCTCCCGCTCCAGCAGCTCGACCGGGTCGTGCCGGCGCCAGGTCTCCACCTCGGCGTCGCCCCGGTAGCGCGTGGCGTCGTCGGCGTTGGTGTGCGCCTCGACGCGGTACGTCACCGCCTCCACCAGCGTGGGGCCGCCCCCCGCGCGCGCGTGCCGCACGGCGTCGGACAGGACCTCGTGCACCGCGGCGGCGTCGTTGCCGTCGACCAGGCGGCCGGGCATCCCGTAGCCGACGGCCTTGTGGGCCAGCGACGGGGCGGCGGTCTGCTTGTCGAGCGGGACGGAGATCGCGAAGCCGTTGTTCTGCACGAGGAAGACGACCGGGGCCCGCCAGACGGCGGCGAAGTTCAGCGCCTCGTGGAAGTCGCCCTCGCTGGTGCCGCCGTCACCGACCATGGCCAGCGCGACCACGTCGTCGCCCTTGAGGCGCGCGGCGTGGGCGAGACCCACCGCGTGCGGCAGCTGGGTGGCCAGCGGCGTGGACAGCGGGGCGACCCGGTGCTCGTAGGGGTCGTAGCCGGTGTGCCAGTCGCCGCGCAGCAGGGTGAGGGCCTCGACGGGGTCGACGCCGCGCGAGACGACGGCGAGGGTGTCGCGGTAGCTGGGGAAGAGCCAGTCCCGCTCCTGAAGGGCCAGCGCGGCGGCGACCTCGCAGGCCTCCTGGCCGGTGCTGGAGGGGTAGACGGCCAGCCGGCCCTGCTTGGTCAGCGCCGTGGCCTGCGCGTTGTAGCGCCGGCCGCACACCAGCCGGGCGTACAGGGTGCGCAGCAGCTCGGTGTCGGCGCGGTCCGCGGCCTTGGTGCCGAGGACGCGGTAGGGCTCCGTGTCGGGCAGCAGCGGCGCGGGGTCGGTTCGGGGCTGCCAGGCGGGCGGCGGTGTGGGCCGGTACGCGCCCCGCTGCTCCATGACCGTCATGACGGCACCTCCTCGTGGGAGACGGCTCCGGGCTCGTCACGGGTGTGACGGGCCTCACCTACCGATTGTTCGGTCGTCGGCACATTTTGGCTACATGCGGCCCCAGGCTGTGGACAAACGGTTCTCCACAGCCTGAGATGGACGCAGTACGTCCATGAGGGGAAGGCGGGGGCAGGTGGCATCTGAACAAATGGCCGATCGCCCCGGGGAGGGCGGCGGCACGGACGAGCCCGGCGCCCCGCCGCCCCCGCGCCCGCTGGACGCCATCGACCAGGACATCCTGCGCATGCTCCAGGCGGACGGCCGGGCCTCGATACGGTCGGTCGCGGAGCGGGTGCACGTCTCGCGCGCGAACGCCTACGCGCGGATCAACCGGCTCGTCGAGGACGGCGTCATCCGCGGCTTCGGCGCCCGCGTGGACCACGAGCGCGCCGGGCACGGCACCTCGGCCTACATCACCCTGAAGATCGTCCAGAACTCCTGGCGGACGGTCCGCTCCCAGCTGCGCCTGCTGCCCGGGGCCTCGCACATCGCCCTGGTGGGCGGCGACTTCGACGTCCTGCTGCTGGTGCACACCCCGGACAACCGGGCCCTGCGCGAGCTGGTACTCACCCGCCTCCAGGCCATCCCGGAGGTGCTCAGCACCCGCACCCTGCTGGTCTTCGAGACCGAGGACCTCGAACCGCAGGGCTGACCGGGGGCGGCCGGACCGGACCCGACCGGACCGGACCGGACCCCCGTTTCAGGACGCCTTGCGCAGGCCCCCGAACACCAGCCGCGCCACCGCGTCGACCACCTCGCGCTCACCGGCGCCGCCCCGGCCGTCGGGACCCTCGGGCCGGTACCACTCGACGATCGAGTTGATCATGCCGAAGACGAGGCGGGTCGCGAGCCGCACCTCCACGTCCGCGCGCACGTCCCCCTCGGCCGCCGCGTTCTTCAGCAGGGCGGCGACCCGGTGGTCGAACTCGCGCCGCCGCTCCAGCGCCCACCGCTCGGTGCCGGTGTTGCCGCGCACCCGCAGCAGCAGTGTCACGTAGGGCAGCTCGGCCATGAGCACCTCGACCATGCGCCGCACGACGTACTCGAGGCGCTCTGCGGCGGTCCCCACGCGCGCGTGCTCCTCGTCGAGGATCCCGAAGAGCTCGTCCAGGGCCCGGCTCACGGCCCGGCGCAGCAGCTCCTCCTTGCCCGTGACGTGGTGGTATATCGACGACTTGGAGATCCCCGCCGCCTTGGACAGATGCTCCATGGATGTGCCGTCGTAGCCGCGCTCGATGAAGACCTGCACGGCGACGGACAGCAGCGTCTCGGGCGTGTACGTGTCGCGCTTGGCGGTGGTCATGAGGCTGCACCCTCCCGGTCCTCGGCGGCCGCTGCGTGGCGGTGGAGTGCCAGGGACGGCGCGCAGCGTCCGGACGGTTCCCACTCGTGCACGTTGGCCAGCAGGTGGTAGGCCCAGGTGTCACCGAGCCGACGGCTCCATTCGAAGGGCCCGAGGGGGTAGTTCACACCCAGGCGCATCGCCGTGTCGACGTCCTCAGGGGCGGCCACGCCCTTGGCCACGGCGTCGAACGCCAGGTCGATGATCCGGGCGACGGTCCGGGCCACGATCAGGCCGGGGACGTCGCCGACGACGCTGACCTCCTTGCCGAGCGCCTGGAACAGGCCGGTGGCCTCGGACAGGAGGCCCGTACGGACGCCTTCGGATGCGGACAGGGCGATCCGGGTGGCCGCGCGGTAGTCGAGGGCGAGGTCGAAGTGGACCTGGTCCTTCGACACGGGCAGCCGACCGTCGGTGAGGCACAGCGTGCCGCCGCCGGGCAGGACCATCCTCCCCGCGCCGTACCCGTCCGCCTCACGGACCTCGATGCCCGCCTCACGGATCAGCCCGACCAGCTCGGCCGCCGGGCCCAGGTCGCCCTCGACGAGCACGTACGCGGGCCGGTCGGCGGGCGCGGCGGTGTGCGGCGCGGGGCGCTCGGCACCCTCCCGGTAGTCGTACCAGCCCTGTCCGCTCTTGCGGCCGAGCCGACCGGACTCGACCAGGCGGCGCTGGGCCAGGGACGGAGCGAAGCGCACGTCCTGGAAGAACGCCTGCCACACGGAGTGCGTGACGGACTCGTTGACGTCCTGCCCGATGAGGTCGGTCAGCTCGAAGGCGCCCATCCTGAACCCGCCGGAACCGCGCAGCACGGCATCGACGGTGGCCGGGTCGGCGGCGCGCGCCTCGTACGCCGCGAGGGCCTCGGCGTAGAAGGGCCGGGCGATGCGGTTGACCAGGAAGCCGGGGGTGTCGGCGCAGGCGACCGGGGTCTTGCCCCAGGCGCGGGCCGTCTCGTACGCGCGCGTGGCCGACGCGGGATCGGTGGCGAACCCGGAGACCACCTCCACCAGCGGGAGCAGCGGCGCGGGGTTGAAGAAGTGCAGGCCGACGAGGCGGCCGGGTACGCGCAGCGCGCCCCCGACGGCGGTGACGGACAGGGAGGAGGTGTTGGTGGCGAGCAGGCAGTCGTCGCCGACGACGTCCTCCAGCGCGCGGAACAGCTCCTGCTTGACGTCCAGCCGCTCCACGACCGCCTCGGCGACGAGCGCGCAGCCGGTGAGCCCGTCGAGGGTCCCGGCGGGCGTCAGCCGGGCGCGGGCGGCGTCCCGTTCGGCGCCGGTGAGGCGGCCCTTCTCGACGAGCCGGTCGAGCCGGGCGCCGATCGCGTCGGCCGCTTCCCGGGCCCGGCCCGGGGCAGCGTCGTACAGCCGCACGGGATGGCCCGCGACCAGCGCCACCTGGGCGATGCCCTGGCCCATGGTGCCGGTGCCGACGACGGCCACGGGGCTGCTGAGGTCGAGTGCTGTCATGTGCGCGATCCTCCCGCACGGGGTTTTCCACAGATGCGGCGGTCCCCCTTGTCCCGACCGATCGTTCGGTTACTCTAGCCGTGTCCGCCTGTCTCTGCCCAGGTTTCCCCCAGGTCCACGGACTCGACGACGAGGAGTTGGTCCCGCATGGCCGCCGAACTCACCGCACACCAGCTGATCGCCCAGCACCGGCCGACCCTGGACCTGGCGCTGGAGACGATCCGCACGCGCGCGTACTGGTCCCCCCACCCCGAGCACCCCAAGGCCTACGGGGAGAACGGCAGCCTGGACACGGCCGCGGGCAAGGCCGCCTTCGACGCCCTGTCCGGCACCCGCCTGGACCTCGGCCAGCCCGGCACCGACGGCTGGGTGGGCGGCGAGGTCTCCCCGTACGGGATCGAGCTGGGCGTGGAGTACCCGCACGCGGACCTCGACGTGCTGCTCCCCGCCATGCGGGCCGGCCAGAAGGCGTGGCGGGAGGCGGGCGCGGAGCTGCGCGCGATGGTCTGCCTGGAGATCCTGCGGCGGATCGCCGACCGGACGATGGAGTTCGCCCAGGCGGTCATGCACACCTCGGGACAGGCCTTCATGATGGCCTTCCAGGCGGGCGGCCCGCACGCCCAGGACCGCGGCATGGAGGCCGTGGCCTACGCGTACGTGGAGCAGTCCCGCACGCCGGAGACGGCGGAGTGGACCAAGCCCCAGGGCAAGCGCGACCCGCTCGCGCTCACCAAGCGGTTCACCCCGGTCCCCCGCGGCATCGGCCTGGTCATCGGCTGCAACACCTTCCCGACGTGGAACGGCTACCCCGGCCTGTTCGCCTCCCTCGCCACCGGCAACGCGGTCCTGGTCAAGCCGCACCCCCGCGCGGTGCTGCCGCTCGCACTCACCGTCCAGGTCGCCCGCGACGTCCTCACCGAGGCCGGCTTCGACCCGAACCTGGTGGCGCTGGCCGCCGAGCGCCCCGGCGAGGGCATCGCCAAGGCCCTGGCCACCCGCCCGGAGATCCGGATCATCGACTACACCGGCTCCACCGCCTTCGGCGACTGGCTGGAGGCCAACGCCCGCCAGGCGCAGGTGTACACGGAGAAGGCCGGCGTCAACACGGTGATCGTGGAGTCGACCGACGACTACCGGGGCATGCTCGCCAACCTGGCCTTCTCGCTCTCCCTCTACAGCGGCCAGATGTGCACCACCCCGCAGAACCTGCTGATCCCCCGCGACGGCATCCGCACCGACCAGGGCGCCAAGTCCTACGACGAGGTCACCGCCGACCTGGCCCGCGCCGTCGACGGCCTCCTCGGCGACGACGCCCGCGCCAACGCCCTGCTCGGCGCGATCGTCAACCCGGACGTGAAGGCCCGCCTGGAGGCCGCCGCCGGTCTCGGCGAGGTGACCCTCGCCTCCCGCGAGGTGACCCACCCGGACTTCCCGGACGCGGTCGTGCGCACCCCGGTGATCGTCAAGCTGGACGGCGCCAAGCCCGAGGACGAGGCCGCCTACACCAGCGAGTGCTTCGGCCCGGTCTCCTTCGCCGTCGCCGTCGACTCGGCCGGCCACGCGCTGGAGTTGCTGCGCCGCAGCGTCCGCGAGAAGGGCGCGATGACGGTGGGCGCGTACACGACCGACCCGGAGGTCGAGGAGGCCGTGCAGGAGGTCTGCCTGGACGAGGCCGCCCAGCTCTCCCTGAACCTGACCGGCGGGGTGTACGTCAACCAGACGGCCGCCTTCTCCGACTTCCACGGCTCCGGCGGCAACCCGGCGGCCAACGCGGCCCTGTGCGACGGCGCATTCGTGGCGAACCGCTTCCGGGTGGTGGAGGTCCGCCGCCCGGCCTGAGCCAGGACGCTACGGCACCTGGGGTGCGCCCCCGCCGGCGCTCCAGTGGTACAGCGTCATGGCCACACTGGTCGCGAGGTTGTAGCTGGAGACCTGGGGGCGCATCGGCAGCGCCACCAAGTGGTCGGCCCGCGCGCGCAGCTCGCGCGAGAGCCCGCTGCGCTCGGAGCCGAACGCGAGCAGCGCCTCGTCCGGCAGCTTCAGCCCCCGGATGTCCTCGCCCTCCGGGTCCAGCGCGAACACCGGGCCCGGCGGCAGCCCGGCGACCTCCAGCCGCTCCACTACGGTCGCGAAGTGCAGCCCCGCCCCGGCGCGCACCACCGTGGGGTGCCAGGGGTCGAGGGTGCCGGTGGTGACCACGCCGGTCGCCCCGAAACCGGCGGCCAGCCGGATCACCGCCCCCGCGTTGCCGAGGTTGCGCGGCTGGTCGAGGACCACGACGGGGGTGGGGCGGGGCATGCGCGCCAGCGCCTCCAGGCCCGCGGCCCGGGAGGGCCGTACGGCCAGGGCGGCCACCGCGGTGGGGTGCGGCCGCGCGACGAGCGACGCGTACGCCTCGGGCGACACCTCGGTCAGCAGCCCCGCCAGCGCCTCGCGCACGTCCGGCGCCAGCTCGTCGGCGAGGGCCAGCGCGCCCGCGCGGTCGCTGGTGACCGCCACCGGCACCTCGGCGCCGAAGCGCAGCGCGTGCTTGAGGGCGTGGAAGCCGTCCAGCAGCACGCACCGGCCGGCGTGCAGGTGCCAGGCCGCCGGCGGGCCCGGGGCGGGGCCCGGTCCGGGGGAGGTCATGCCCGGAAGCCTACGTGCGTGTGCTCGGGGTCCTTCCCGTCCGCCGCGCCCGTTCCGTCCGCCGCCCCCTCGGCCTGCCGGGTCCGGGGCCCGGGCACCGTCGCCGTACCACCGTCCCCGTCCGGCGCCTTGGCCAGGCCACCGGCGGGTCCCCGGCCGGACAGCCGGCCGCGCGCGCGTGCCGCCCAGCCGCCCAGCCGGCGCAGGAACGAGGTCGGCAGGAAGACCGCGTCGGCGGCGATCATCGCCAGCGAGAAGAACGGCAGCCCGAGCGTCACGGCGATCACCGCGTGCTCGGTCATCATCGCGGCGAGGAGCACGTTCTTGACCCGCCGGTTGAACAGCGTGAACGGGAAGGCGACCTGCACGGCGACCGTGCCGTACGTGATGAGCATGACCATCGTGCCGTTGGCGGTCAGCGCGTCGGAGAGCGCGGGCCACGGCGAGAAGTAGTCCAGGTGCAGCGGGTAGTAGACGGCCGTGCCGTCCTGCCAGCGGGAACCCTGGATCTTGTACCAGCCGGCCGTCGCGTAGATCAGGCACGCCTCGGCCATGATCACGACCAGCGCGCCGTTGTGCACGATGTTGGTGACCACGTCCAGCAGGACCCGCGGCTGGCCGCCCTCCGCGCCCCGCTCCACGGCCCACCACAGTCCCAGCGCGGCCCACACCGCCCACAGCAGGGCCGGGACGAACCAGTCGCCGTCGAGACCGCCCGCCAGCGTCACCGTGAGCAGCAGGAACCCCGAGGCGCACCACAGCCCCGGCCCGACCCGGTCCGCGACCCGCTCACCACGCGCGCGTGCCGCCGCCGCGCGCCGGGCACGGCGGGCGTCCAGCGACCACACCTGGCCGCACCGGGTGAGGACCAGGTAGATGCTCATGAGGTGCACGACGTTGTCGCCGCCGTCCCCCATGAAGACGCTGCGGTTCTGCAGCGAGAGCACGCCGACCATGAAGAGCACGGACATGGTCCGGGTGCGCCAGCCCAGCAGGAGCAGCACGCTGCTCAGGACGGCCAGCGCGTAGACGACCTCGAACCAGGCCCGCCCGTCCGACCACATCAGCGCCGTGAAGGCGCCGTTGTCCGCGATCAGCTGCTCGGCGAGGTCGTGGCTCCAGGGACTGTCCGGACCGTACAGCTCGCTGCGGTGGGGCAGTTCGCGCAGCAGGAAGAGCAGCCAGGTGGCGCTGAAGCCGATGCGGATCACGGCGGTCTGGTACGGGCCGAGCGCGGCGCCCGTGACGCGGGCGATGCCGCGGGAGACGCAGAGGGCGGCGGCGTTCACGCGGCGCCCCCTTCCCGCGCGGCCCGTCCGGCCTTCGCACCCCGGTTCTCCGCGGCCACGGACCACCAGGGCAGTTCGCGGACGGTCGGCCGGCCGGAGACCTTCTCACCGCTCCACGGGGGCGGTTCCACGTTCGTGGTCCGGGAACGGTACTGCACGCGCTCGACGACACCGCCGCTTCCGACGGCGCCGTCGCGGTCCAGACGGAGAAGGGCGATGCGCCGCAGATACGTCTCGGCGAGGGTGCCCCGCAGACCCACCGGGCGGTCCTCGGAGTCGTGGCTGGCGACGAAGAAGTCCCAGGCCCGGCGCAGTTCGTTCTGCTGGGTGTGGCTCGGCAGCAGATTGCCGTCGATGGCCCGGCCGTCCTCGGCGGACAGGTCGTACCAGCGGGTCGTCCGTATCTCGCCGCCGGCCGTGCTGACCTCCGCGCGGACCTGGACGGAGACGTTCTGCTGGAGGGGGTTGGGCGCGAAGAGCTTCCAGTTCTGCTCGAACTCCGGGAAGACCCACTCGTCCACCGCGGAGCCGTGTTGCTTGGTGAGGGTGTTGGACGGGGCCACGTGCAGGAACACCAGGCCCAGGTGGGCACAGACGGCGACCGCGACCACCGCGAGGGCGACCACGGCACCGACCTGGTAGCGCGGGGAGAGCGCGGCGACCCCGGTACGCGGGGCGGGGGGTTGCCCGGGGTCCTGCGCGGCAGGTGCGGCAGCGGCCTCCTCGGCGGCGGCCTCCTCAGAGGCGGCCTCCTCCCGGGCGGTGACCACGGCGCCCTCGGACCTCCCGGCCGCACCGGAAGCCGCCGCAGCCCCCGTGGCCCTCGCAGCCCCCGCAGTCCCCTCGGCGGCGGGACGCTCGGCGGAGTCGGTGGCCCCGGCCGACCCGCCGGTGTCCGCCGGGTCCGCCTCGCCGTCCGGCCCGGCCTGCCCCTGCCGGGCGCCCGAGCCCTTGTCGTACGCGTCCATTCCGCCCCGTTCGGTCCCGATCCGTCTAGCCGCCCGCCCCGCCACGGGCGCCCACGCGCCCGTGCGGCTGCTCGGCGACGTTCGAACGGGAACGGTACTCAGGACCGGCCGCCCGCACAGCCCCCGGCGGACCGCCGCCCCGTGGCCCTCACCACATCGGGCGGGGACAGCCTAGAGAACGTGCCCCGGCTGGCCCTTGTCGTCCACCACGGGACGCCCGGCCGCGGCCCACTCCTGCATGCCCCCGTCGACGTTCACCGCGTCGACGCCCTGCTGGACCAGGTACATGGTGACCTGCGCCGAGCGGCCGCCGACACGGCAGAGCACGTGCACCCGGCCGTCCTGAGGAGCGGCCTCGGCCAGCTCACCGTACCGGGCCACGAACTCGCTGAGGGGAATGTGCAGCGCCCCCGCGGCATGACCCGCCTGCCATTCGTCGTCCTCGCGGACGTCCAGCAGGAAGTCACCGTCCTCGAGGTCCTCGATCCCGACCGTGGGCACACCAGCTCCGAAACTCATGCCCCAGACGCTACCCGAGCCGCCACCCGGCGGCTCAGTCCTGCCCGAGCACCCCCGCCAGCTCCGCCTCCCGCTCGCGCACCTGGGCCGCCAGCTGTTCGGCGATCTCGTCCAGCAGCCGGTCGGGGTCGTCCGGGGCGAGCCTGAGCATGGCGCCGATCGCGCTCTCCTCCAGCTCCTTGGCGAGCACGGTGAGCAGCTCCTTGCGCCGGTCGAGCCATTCGAGGCGGGCGTACAGCTCCTCGCCGCGGCTCGGGCGCCGCTCGGGCACCGGACCGGCGGCCCACTCCTCGGCCAGCTCGCGCAGCTGGGCCGCGTCGCCGCGGGCGTAGGCGGCGTTGACGCGGGTGATGAACTCCTCGCGCCGGACCCGCTCGGCCTCCTCCTGCGCCAGGTCGGGGTGGGCCTTGCGGGCCAGCTCGCGGTAGAGCTTGCGGGCCTCCTCGCCGGGCCTGACCCGCTGCGGGGGCCGTACCGCCTGGTCCGTGAGCATCGCCGTGGCCTCCGGGAACAGCCCGTCCCCGTCCATCCAGCCGTTCAGCAGCTCCTCGACCCCGGGGATCGGCATCAGCCGGGCCCGCGCCTCGTCGGCCCGGCGCAGGTCGTCGGCGTCGCCCGTACGGGCCGCCCTGGCCTCGAGGATCTGCGCCTCCAGCTCCTCCAGCCGGGCGTACACCGGGCCGAGCCGCTGCTCGTGCAGCCGCGAGAAGTTCTCGACCTCCACACGGAAGGTCTCCAGGGCGATCTCGTACTCGATGAGTGCCTGCTCGGCGGCCCGTACGGCCTGTTCCAGCCGTTCCTCGGGACGCGGCGCACCCCCCTGCTCGGGCTCAGCTTGCGGCGTCGTCACCCGACCAGCCTAGGGCCTGTCCGGCGCACCGTGCCCCGGACGCCGGCCCGGGCACGGTGCGCCGGACGCCCCTCACACCCCCAGCTCCGCCGCGACCCGCCCCGCGCGCACCGCGGCCACCAGCTCCGCGTGGTCCGCCTCGGTGCGGTCGGCGTAGGCGACGGCGAAGCCGGCGACCGCCTCGTCCAGCTCGCCGTTCTTGCCGCAGTAGCCCGCGATCAGCCGCGGGTCTGCGCTGTGCGCGTGGGCCCGGGCCAGCAGGGCGCCGGTCATCCGGCCGTAGTCGTCCAGCTGGTCGGCGGCCAGGGCCGCGGGGTCGACGCTGCCCTTGCGGTTGCGGAACTGCCGTACCTGGAAGGGCCGTCCGTCGACCGAGGTCCAGCCGAGCAGGATGTCGCTGACCACCTGCATCCGCTTCTGCCCCAGGACCACCCGGCGGCCCTCGTGCGCGGCCTCGGGGGCGTCGAACCCGGCGGTCGCCAGGTGCGGCAGCAGGGCGGAGGGCCGGGCCTCCTTGACCTGGAGCACGAGCGGTTCGCCCCGGTGGTCCAGGAGCAGCACCACGTACGACCGCGTGCCCACGCTGCCGGTGCCGACGACCCGGAAGGCCACGTCGTGCACCGCGTACCGGGCCAGCAGCGGCAGCCGGTCCTCGGAGAGCGTGGCCAGGTACGCCTCCAGGGCGCCCGCGACCGCCGCCGCCTCGGCGTCCGTCACCCGGCGCAGCACCGGCGCCGCGTCCACGAAGCGCCGCCCGCCGTCCTCGGTGGACTCGGTGGACTTCGCGGCGAAGCGCCCGCTGGTGTTGGCCCGCGCCTTCTCGGAGACCCGCTCCAGCGTGCCGAGCAGGTCGTGGGCGTCGGTGTGGGAGACCAGTTCCTCGTCCGCGATGGCGTTCCAGGCGTCCAGCGCGGGGAGTTTCGCCAGCAGCCGCATGGTGCGCCGGTAGGCGCCCGCCGCGTCGTGGGCGGCCTCGCGGCAGGTGTCCTCGTCGGCCCCGGCCTCCCGGCCCGCGAGGACGAGGGAGGCGGCGAGCCGCTTGAGGTCCCACTCCCAGGGGCCGTGGACCGTCTCGTCGAAGTCGTTCAGGTCGATGACCAGGCCGCCGCGGGCGTCGCCGTACAGGCCGAAGTTGGCGGCGTGCGCGTCCCCGCAGATCTGGGCGCCGATCCCGGTCACCGGCGTGCGCGCCAGGTCGTACGCCATCAGGCCCGCCGACCCGCGCAGGAACGCGAACGGCGTGGCCGCCATCCGCCCGGCGCGGATCGGGGTGAGCCCCGGTATCCGGCCGCAGTGGGACTCCTCGACCGCGCTCACCGCGTCCGGGCGGCCGGCGTCCAGGTCGAGCGCGGCGTGCGCGGACCGCGGGACGCGCGTGCGCAGCGCCTTGCCCTCCGCCTTCGGCGAGCCGGCCGCGGGCCACCGCGCGAACCCGGGCACGACCGGCAGCCGCCCGCCCCGCACCGCCCCGCCCGGCTCTGTCGCGTTGCCGTCCGCACGCGCCGCCGGCGCCACCACCCCCGCCGCCTCTCCGGACGCCGCTTCCGTGCCCGCCCCCACCGTCGCCCCGGTCATCCCGGCCGCCCTCCCCGTACTCGTCCGTGCCCCTGTGCCGCACCGCGTCGTGCCGTGCCGTGCCTCGCCGTACCCGCGCGGCGCACCCGTGCGCCGCGCCGCGCCGGCGCGCCACGACCGTACCCCCGGCGGCACCGCCCGTACACGGGCCCCGTCCGCCGCCCGCATAACGCCGGGCAGGGGGCGAAACAGGGGGTGCCCCCGCCCCGCCCGGCGCGCCTACGGTGGCCAGCGATCACCACGGAGCGCGCCCGCCGTACCAAGCAGCCTGCCCCGCGCCGGCGGGCGCGCTCCCTGTCCCCGACGTCCCGGATGACGCACGTCCCGGCACACCTTCCCCAGGGACCACCCACCGAGGAGACCGAGGAACCGCCATGACCTCCGACACCCCCACCACCCCCCAAGAGCCCGGACCCGGGCCCCGGCCCGGCCCCGGCCCGGGTTCCGGCGCCGACCGCGGGATCAGCCGCAAGACGCTGCTCAGGGCGGCCGTCGCCGCCGGTGCCACCGTTCCGCTGCTCGCCACCGGCGGTATCGCGCTGGCCCGGGACGCCGCCCGCTCCTCCGACGACCGGAGCCTGACGCCTACCCCGTACTGCGACGACGGCGACGACCTGACGCCCGACCAGATGGAGGGCCCGTACTTCAAGCCGAGCTCCCCGCTGCGCACCGACCTGGTCACCCCCGGCACCCGGGGCACCCCGCTGACCGTCAGCGGCTACGTCTTCGGCCGGAACTGCGTCCCTCTGTCCGGCGTGCTCCTCGACTTCTGGCAGGCCGACGACGACGGCGACTACGACATGGCCGGGTACACCTTCCGCGGCCACCAGTTCAGCGACGCCACCGGTGCGTTCGCCCTGAAGACGATCGTGCCCGGCCTCTATCCCGGCCGCACCCGGCACATCCACGTCAAGGCACAGGCCCCCGGCGAGCCCGTGCTGACCACCCAGCTCTACTTCCCCGGCGAGCCCCGCAACAGCACGGACACAATCTTCGACCCGGCCCTGCTGATGAACGTCCGCGGCGCCGGCGGCGGCAAGGAGGGCACCTTCGACTTCGTCCTGAACGTGGACGGCGACACAGGCCCCACGGATCCGCCCACCGACCCTCCCACCGACCCGCCGGGCGGCACCTGGACCAGCGGCCACGCCTACACCGCCGGCGACCGGGTGACCTACGGCGGCCGCGCCTACCGCTGCCTCCAGGCGCACACCTCGATGACCGGCTGGGAGCCGCCGAACGTGCCGGCCCTGTGGCGGCCGGAGTCCTGAGACCTTCCTCACAGCGCACCCGTCGCAGGCCGCCGCGCCCGGACACGCGGAAGCCCCCCAGGTCCGAGACCTGGGGGGCTTCCGGCTGGTGCGCGAGGGGGGAGTTGAACCCCCACGCCCTTGCGGGCACTGGAACCTGAATCCAGCGCGTCTGCCTATTCCGCCACCCGCGCATTGGGTGTGTCTTCCGGGCTTTTCCTTGCGGTCCGGCGCCTTCCGACACGAGAACATTAGCACGCTGGAAGGGGTCGATTCACATCCCATTCCCCCGGCGGACCGGGGCGCCCGCCCTCCTTCGGGCACTCGTCCCGGTCCTTGGCCGTTCACGTATCAACCTCGTACCGGTCCGGCCCGTCTCCCCAGGAGCCGGTGGGGGACCGCGGTCAGGTGCGGGACACTGGTCTGCGGCCGCCTCTACGATCCTGGGCATGAGTACCCGCGGGAGCACATCCCGAAGGTCCGCGGGAGTTCGAAGGGGAACTCCGGCGGGAACTCCGAGAGGCGTCGACACCCGTCGACCGGGCCGACAGGGGGAACCAGCCGATCGACCGGCGCGTGGATACGATCAGTAAGCAGTACCAGGTGGGCAGTGCAGGACCGCACGGCACTGCGCGAGGCGGCACGACGCGGCACAGCACGACGCGGGACAGCGGTACGCAAGGCAGCAGTACGCAAGGCAGTGGACAGGACGGCAGCGACGGAGGAGGTGCCCCATGGGAGTCCTGAAGAAGTTCGAGCAGCGTCTCGAAGGTCTGGTCAACGGCACCTTCGCGAAGGTGTTCAAGTCCGAGGTGCAGCCCGTGGAGATCGCGGGAGCGCTCCAGCGCGAATGCGACAACAACGCGACCATCTGGAACCGCGACCGCACCGTCGTGCCCAACGACTTCATCGTGGAACTGAGCACACCCGACTTCGAACGCCTCAGCCCCTACTCCGGGCAGCTCGGCGACGAGCTGGCCGGCATGGTCCGCGACTACGCCAAGCAGCAGCGCTACACCTTCATGGGACCGATCAAGGTCCACCTGGAGAAGGCGGACGACCTCGACACCGGTCTGTACCGGGTGCGCAGCCGTACGCTCGCCTCCTCGACCAGCCACCAGGCCGGACCGGGGCCCGCCGCGCCCCCGGCCCCGCCCGCGCGGCCCGCCGCCCCGGGCGGCGGGTACGGCTACCCGCCGGCCGCCGCCCCCGCGGGCGCCCCGCCCATGCCGTCCGCGCCGCCACCCGGCCGTCCCGGCGGCTACGGCTACCCGCAGCCCGCAGGCGGCCAGCAGCCCCCGGCCGCACCCGCACCCGGCGGACGCACCCGCCACTGGATCGAGATCAACGGCACCCGCCATCAGATCTCCCGCGCGACGCTCGTGCTGGGCCGCAGCACCGAGGCCGACGTGCGGATCGACGACCCCGGCGTCTCCCGCCGGCACTGCGAGATCCGGACCGGAACGCCCTCGACGATCCAGGATCTCGGGTCCACCAACGGCATCGTGGTGGACGGGCAGCACACCACCCGCGCTACGCTCCGCGACGGCTCGCGGATCGTCGTGGGCAGCACCACCGTTATCTACAGGCAAGCCGAAGGGTGATCCGGGGGCAATGTCAGAGCTGACCCTCACGGTCATGCGGCTGGGTTTTCTCGCCGTACTGTGGCTGTTCGTGATCGTGGCCGTGCAGGTCATCCGCAGCGACCTCTTCGGTACGCGGGTCACCCAGCGCGGCGCGCGACGCGACGCCGCCCGACCGCAGCAGACCGCAACGCGCCAGGGCCAGGCGCCTCCACCGCAGCGCCAGCAGTCCGGCGGCGGCCGCGGCCGCCGGGGCGCGCCCACCAAACTGGTCGTGACGGAGGGCACGCTCACCGGCACCACCGTTGCCCTCCAGGGCCAGACCATCACGCTCGGCCGGGCACACGACTCGACGATCGTGCTGGACGACGACTACGCCTCCAGCCGCCATGCCAGGATCTACCCGGACCAGAACGGTCAGTGGATCGTCGAGGACCTGGGCTCCACCAACGGCACCTACCTGGACCGGGCCCGGCTGACGACCCCCACCCCGATTGGCCCCGGGGCGCCGATCCGCATCGGCAAGACCGTCATCGAGCTGCGGAAGTAGTGCTACACCAATGAATGAGCGCGAGCGGAGCGAGCACGCAGCGGCGGCCGGCACCCCGGGCCCCGGCGCGCTCCCGACCGGAGGGTGGGCAGTGTGGCTCGACACGACCGGCTGCAGTCGGAGCCGACGGGCGAGGTGCGCATGAGTCTGTCACTGCGTTTCGCCGCCGGTTCCCACAAGGGCATGATCCGGGAGGGCAACGAGGACTCCGGCTACGCCGGGCCCCGCCTGCTCGCCATCGCCGACGGCATGGGCGGCCAGGCCGCCGGTGAGGTCGCCTCCTCCGAGGTGATCTCCACCATCGTCGCCCTCGACGACGACGTGCCCGGCTCCGACGTCCTCACCTCCCTCGGCGCCGCCGTCCAGCGTGCCAACGACCAGCTGCGGCAGATGGTCGAGGAGGACCCCGCCCTGGAGGGCATGGGCACCACCCTGACCGCCCTGCTGTGGACCGGCCAGCGCCTGGGCATGGTCCACGTCGGCGACTCCCGCGCCTACCTGCTGCGCGACGGCGTCCTCACCCAGATCACCCAGGACCACACCTGGGTGCAGCGCCTCGTCGACGAGGGCCGCATCACCGAGGAGGAGGCGGGCACCCACCCGCAGCGCTCCCTGCTGATGCGCGCCCTCGGCAGCGGCGACCACGTCGAACCCGACCTGTCCATCCGCGAGGTCCGGGCCGGCGACCGCTACCTGATCTGCTCCGACGGACTCTCCGGCGTCGTCTCCCACCAGACGATGGAGGACACCCTCGCCAGCTACCAGGGCCCCCAGGAGACCGTCCAGGAGCTGATCCAGCTCGCCCTGCGCGGCGGCGGCCCCGACAACATCACCGTCATCGTCGCCGACGTCCTCGACCTCGACACCGGCGACACCCTCGCCGGACAGCTCTCCGACACCCCCGTGGTCGTCGGCGCCGTCGCCGAGAACCAGGCCCAGATGGGCGACAACGGCATCATGCAGACCCCCGCCGGCCGCGCCGCGGGCCTCGGCCGGCAGGGCGGCCAGCGCGGCGGGGGCGGCGAGTTCGGCCCGCCGGGCAGCGGCGACACCACCGGCTTCATCCCGGCCGGCGGCTTCGACGACTACGGCCCCGACGACTTCGTCAAACCCCGCAAGAACCGCAAGTGGCTCAAGCGGTCCCTCTACACCGCCCTCGCCCTCGCCGTCATCGGCGGCGGCACCTACGGCGGCTGGCGCTGGACCCAGACCCAGTACTACGTCGGCACCAACGACGACCACCTCGCGCTGTACCGGGGCATCAGCCAGGACCTCGCCTGGGTCTCGCTCTCGAAGGTCCAGAAGGACCACCCCGAGATCGAACTCAAGTACCTGCCGCCCTACCAGCAGAAACTGGTCGAGGCCACCATCCCCGAAGGCGACCTCAACGACGCCCGGGCCAAGATCGAGGAACTGGCGGTACAGGCCTCCGCCTGCAAGAAGCAGGCCGACCGGCGCACCGCGGAGACCGAGAAGAACGCGAAGACGGGCGAGGGCGAGGCCGGAGGCACCACGGGAACCACTCCCGCCTCCTTCACGTCCAAGGCCTCACCCAGCCCGAACCCGTCGGGCTCGCCCGAGGCACCCGAATCGTCCGAGTCCCCGTCCACGACCGCACCCACTCCAGGCTCAGGACCGACCCTCTCGGAGGAAGAGCAGAAGGTCGTCTCGCTGTGCGGTAAGCAGTAGGCAAGCCGTGAGAGGCCCTGTCACACGATGAGCAGTACTACCAACCCGTCGACGCACCACACGTCCACGATCGGCGCCATCGGCGCCCCGAGCCGGCGCAACACCGAGCTGGCTCTGCTCGTGTTCGCCGTCCTGATCCCGGTCTTCGCCTACGCCAACGTGGGCCTGGCCATCAACGACGAGGTGCCCGCGGGCCTGTTGAGCTACGGCTTCGGCCTCGGCCTGCTGGCCGGCGTCGGCCACCTCGTCGTACGCAAGTTCGCGCCGTACGCGGACCCGCTGCTGCTGCCGCTGGCCACCCTGCTCAACGGCCTCGGACTCGTCGCCATCTGGCGCCTGGACCAGTCCGAGCTGCTCCAGAGCATCCACCAGGCCGGCACCGCCGCACCCCGCCAGCTGATCTACACCGCGATGGGCATCGCCCTGTTCGTCGCCGTACTCGTCTTCCTCAAGGACCACCGCGTCCTGCAGCGCTACACCTACATCTCCATGGTCGGCGCCCTGTTTCTGCTGCTGCTCCCGCTCGTACCGGGCCTCGGCAAGAACATCTACGGCGCCAAAATCTGGATCCAGGTCGGCTCCTTCTCCATCCAGCCCGGCGAGTTCGCCAAGATCGTCCTCGCGATCTTCTTCGCCGGCTACCTGATGGTGAAGCGCGACGCGCTCGCCCTGGCCAGCCGCCGCTTCATGGGCCTCTACCTGCCCCGTGGCCGCGACCTCGGCCCCATCCTGGTCGTCTGGATCGTCTCGATCCTCATCCTCGTCTTCGAGACCGACCTCGGCACCTCGCTGCTGTTCTTCGGCATGTTCGTGATCATGCTGTACGTCGCCACCGAGCGGACCAGCTGGATCGTCTTCGGCATGCTGATGTCCGCCGTCGGCGCCGTCGGCGTGGCCACCTTCGAGCCCCACATCCAGCAGCGCGTCGACGCCTGGCTCGACCCGATGCGGGAGTTCATGCTCTCCCGCGCCAACCAGGTCGGCCACTCCGAGCAGGCCATGCAGGCCCTGTGGGCCTTCGGCTCCGGCGGCACCCTCGGCACCGGCTGGGGCCAGGGCCACTCCGAGCTGATCCGCTTCGCCGCCAACTCCGACTTCATCCTCGCCACCTTCGGCGAGGAACTCGGCCTCGCCGGCCTGATGGCCCTGCTCCTGCTCTACGCCTTGATCGTGGAACGCGGCGTGCGCACCGCCCTCGCCGCCCGCGACCCCTTCGGCAAGCTCCTCGCCATCGGCCTCTCCGGCGCCTTCGCCCTCCAGGTCTTCGTCGTCGCCGGCGGTGTCATGGGTCTCATCCCGCTCACCGGTATGACCATGCCCTTCCTGGCCTACGGCGGTTCCTCCGTCATCGCCAACTGGGCGTTGATCGGCATTCTGCTGCGCATCAGCGACACCGCGCGCAGACCGGCACCCGCCGCGCCCGCCAACCCCGACGCCGAGATGACCCAGGTGGTCCGACCGTGAACAAGCCACTGCGCCGGATCGCGATCTTCTGCGGCCTCCTCGTCCTCACCCTCCTCATCCGGGACAACTGGCTCCAGTACGTCCAGGCCGACGAGCTCAAGGAGGACGAGCACAACCGCCGGGTCGCCATCGAGCGGTACGCCAGCCCCCGCGGCGACATCATCGTCGACGGCAAGGCCATCACCGGACACGCCACCACCGAGGGCGACTTCAAGTACAAGCGCACCTACAAGGACGGCGCCATGTGGGCGCCCGTCACCGGCTACGTCTCCCAGGCCTTCGGCGCCACCCAGCTCGAGTCCATCGACGACGGCATCCTCACCGGCAACGACGACCGGCTCTTCTTCCGCAACACCCTCGACATGATCACGGGCGAGAAGCGCGAGGGCGGCAACGTCGTCACCACCCTCAACAGCGCCGCCCAGAAGGCCGCCTACAACGGTCTGAAGAAGCAGGGCGCCAAGGGCGCCGTCGTCGCGATCGAGCCGTCCACCGGCAAGATCCTCTCGATGGCCTCGTACCCCTCGTACGACCCCACCTCCATCGCGGGCAGCAACGACGCGGCCGGCGAGGCGTGGAACAGGCTCCAGAAGAAGAACAACCCCGACGACCCGATGCTCAACCGCGCCCTGCGCGAGGCCTACCCGCCCGGCTCCACCTTCAAGGTGGTCACGGCGGCGGCGGCACTGGAGCACGGCAAGTACACCTCGGCCGACGAGAAGACCGACTCCCCGCTGCCGTGGACCATGCCCGGCACCACCACGCCCCTGCCGAACGAGGGCGACCTCCCCTGCGAGAACGCCACCCTCCGCGAGGCACTGCGCGTCTCCTGCAACACCGTGTTCGGCAAGATCGGCTACGACCTCGGCAACGACAAGATGCTCGAGACGGCCAAGAAGTTCGGCTTCACCAAGGAGCAGTTCGTCCCCGTCCGGTCCAGCGCCTCGGTCTTCTCCGACGACATGAACGACTCGCAGGTCGCGCTCTCCTCCATCGGCCAGTTCAACACCGCGGCCACCCCGCTGCAGATGGCCATGGTCACCTCGGCCATCGCCAACAACGGCACCCTGATGAAGCCGTACATGGTCGACGCGCTGCAGGCCCCCAACCTCGACACCATCGAGAAGACGGACCCCGAGGAGATGAGCAAGCCGCTGTCCGCGGACAACGCCCAGATCCTCCAGTCCATGATGGAGACCGTCGTCAAGGACGGCACGGGAACCAACGCCCAGATCGACGGCGTCACGGTGGGTGGCAAGACCGGTACCGCACAGCACGGCGTCGACAACAGCGAGAACCCCTACGCCTGGTTCATCTCGTACGCCAAGACCGACGACGGCAGCTCGCCCGTCGCCGTGGCCGTGGTGATCGAGGACGAGAACGCCAGCCGCGACGACATCTCCGGCGGCGGCCTCGCGGCACCGATCGCGAAGAACGTCATGGAGGCCGTCATCGACAGCAAGAAGTGACCGCGCCATGAACGGGACGTGACTCCGGTCACGTCCCCTTCACATCGGCGCACGTTGCGATACCGGTCCTGTATCGGCTGTCCGGCTCGGCCAAGGGGCCCGGAGCAAGCCGGGTACGGTAGGCCGGACGGCAGCCTCCGACCGTACAAGCATGCCGGTCGGGACCGACGGAGAGGGCTGGTAGTAACCATGGAAGAGCCGCGTCGCCTCGGCGGCCGGTACGAGCTGGGCCCGGTGCTCGGCCGTGGTGGCATGGCGGAGGTTTACCACGCTCATGACACCCGGCTCGGACGCCAGGTGGCGGTGAAGACGCTGCGCGCGGACCTCGCGCGCGATCCGTCCTTCCAGGCCCGCTTCCGCCGGGAGGCCCAGTCGGCCGCCTCGCTCAACCACCCCGCGATCGTGGCGGTCTACGACACGGGCGAGGACTACATCGACACCGTGTCGATCCCGTACATCGTCATGGAGTACGTCGACGGCTCCACGCTCCGTGAGCTGCTCCACTCCGGCCGCAAGCTGCTGCCGGAGCGGACGCTGGAGATGACCATCGGCATCCTCCAGGCGCTGGAGTACTCGCACCGGGCCGGCATCGTCCACCGCGACATCAAGCCGGCCAACGTCATGCTCACCCGCAACGGCCAGGTCAAGGTCATGGACTTCGGCATCGCCCGCGCCATGGGCGACTCCGGCATGACGATGACGCAGACCGCCGCCGTGATCGGCACCGCCCAGTACCTCTCCCCGGAGCAGGCCAAGGGCGAGCAGGTCGACGCCCGCTCCGACCTGTACTCCACGGGCTGCCTGCTCTACGAGCTGCTCACGGTGCGTCCGCCGTTCGTCGGCGACTCGCCGGTGGCCGTCGCCTACCAGCACGTGCGCGAGGAACCGCAGGCGCCGAGCGTCTTCGACCCCGAGATCACGCCCGAGATGGACGCGATCGTGCTGAAGGCCCTGGTCAAGGACCCGGACTACCGCTACCAGTCGGCCGACGAGATGCGCGCCGACATCGAGGCATGCCTCGACGGCCAGCCCGTCGGCGCCACCGCCGCGATGGGCGCCATGGCCGCCGGCGGTTACGGCGCCTACCCCGACGACCAGCCGACCACCGCGCTGCGCTCCGACGCGGGTGCCGGTGCCACGACCATGCTGCCGCCCATGAACCCGGACGACGGCGGCTACGGCTACGACGACCGCCCCGACCGGCGCCGCCAGCAGCCCCGCAAGAAGAACACGGCCACGATCTTCCTGGTCCTGGCCGGCATCCTCGTCCTCGTCGGCGCCATCCTGATCGGCAAGTACGCCTTCAGCGGGGGCGGGGACCCGGGCGGCGGCAAGGTCGACGTGCCCGCCCTGATCGGTCAGACGCAGGACGACGCCGAGCAACTACTCACCAACTCCGACCTCAAGCTGGGCACGGTCGAGCAGAAGCCCTGCGAGGACCAGAAGAAGGGCAGCGTCTGCGACCAGGACCCCAAGCAGGGCACCTCGGTCGACAAGCAGTCCACCGTCAACCTGGTGGTCTCCACGGGCGCGCCCAAGGTCGCCGTCCCGAACGTCATCGACAAGAACGTCGACGACGCCACCCAGCAGCTCGAGGACAAGGGCTTCAAGGTCGAGACCAAGCAGACCGAGTCCTCCCAGGACGAGGGCACGGTGCTCAGCCAGGACCCGGACCCGGGCAAGGAGCTGGAGAAGGGCTCCACGGTGACCCTGGAGGTCGCCAAGGCCGAGGAGAAGGCCACGGTGCCGGACGTCGTCGGGCGCAGCTGTGACGAGGCCAAGGCCCAGATGGAGAGCAACGGCCTCGACGCCACCTGCACCGACCAGCCCACCAACGACCCGAACCAGGTGGACAAGGTCATCTCCACCACACCCCAGGCGAACCAGCAGGTCGACCCGGGCTCGAAGGTCACGATCGTGGTCGGCAAGGCCGTGGAGAAGAAGAAGGTGCCCGAGATCAGGCTCGGTACGCCCCTCTCCCAGGCCCAGCAGACCCTGCAGCAGGCCGGCTTCACCAACATCCAGGTCAACGGTCCCAGCGACGGCAACGCGGTCGTCATAGGGCAGAACCCGCCGGCCAACAGCGAGGTCGACGACCCGGCCGGCACGCAGATCACCCTCACCACGGTGGGCGGCAACGGCGGAAACGGCGGCAACAACGGCGGCGGCAACAATGGCGGCGGCGTCATCGCCGGCCTCACCGGAGGCCGGGACTGACCCGCCCGCCAGGACGACCGGAGCCCCGGCCCCCCAGCTCAGCGGGGGGACCGGGGCTCCGTCGTCGGCGCCGGTGCGGTGGGCCTCAGCGCAGTTCCTCCGGCGGCGTCCGGTCCTCGTCCACCTTCTGCGTGCGAACCAGTTCGCCCCACACCACGTAGCGGTAGCGGCTCGTGTAGACCGGGGTGCAGGTCGTCAGGGTGATGTAGTGGCCGGCCTTCTTCTTGCCGGACTCGCCGGGGACCGCGTCCAGGACGTCGACGTTGAACTTCGACGTCTCGGGCAGGACGGCGTACGCCTTGTACACGTACCAGGTGTCCTTCGTCTCGAAGACGATCGGGTCGCCCTTCTCGATCTTGTCGATGTTGTGGAACTTGGCGCCGTGCCCGTCGCGGTGGGCGGCGAGCGAGAAGTTGCCCTTCTTGTCCGAGGTGGGCAGCGTCGCCTTGACCGGGTCGGTGTAGTAGCCGGCCACGCCGTCGTTGAGGACCTTCATCGACGTGCCCTTCTCCACCAGGACGTCGCCCTCGCCCATCGCCGGGACGTGCAGGAAGCCGATGCCCGCCTTGGTGTCCAGCGCCCCCGGGCCGTCCGAGCCCACCCGGTCCTGGGCCCAGTTGTCCCGGACCTTCTCCGCCTGCTTGTCCGCCGCCCGGTCGGCGACCACGTTCGTCCACCACAGCGAGTAGACGACGAACAGGCCCATCACCAGACCCGCGGTGATGAGCAGCTCGCCGAAGACGCTGACCGCCTGCGCGACGATCCGCCGGGGGCCGCGTCCGCGCCCGCGGCGGTCCGCCCCGGTGTCCGGTGGACCGTCCTCGCCGGCGTGCTCCTGGTGCTCCGTGTCGGTGGTCGCTGCCACTGGTCATCCGCCCTTAACTGACGAGCGCATCCGGCTTGCCCTTGCTGCGCGGCCGTTCCTCGACCATCTTGCCCCAGACGATCATGCGGTACTTGCTGGTGAACTCCGGCGTGCAGGTGGTCAGGGTGATGTAGCGGCCGGGTCCCTTGAAGCCGGACTGCTTCGGGACCGGTTCCAGCACACTGACGTTGCTCGGCGACGTCACCGGCAGGATCGACGCCATCTTGTACACGAAGTACTTGTCCTGCGTCTCCACCACGATCGGGTCGCCCGGCTCCAGCTTGTTGATGTACCGGAACGGCTCGCCGTGCGTGTTGCGGTGCCCCGCCAGCCCGAAGTTGCCCGTCTTCGCGTCCGGCATCGCCGTCTTCAGCCCGTCCTCCGCGTAGTGCCCGACCATGCCCCGGTCCAGCACCTTCTTGCTGCTGATGCCCTCCGCGATGGGCACCACCACGTCCAGCTTGGGAATGTGCAGCAGCGCGAACCCCTGGCCCGGTTCGAACGATCCCGGATTGCGCCTGCCGTTCGCCCAGTCGTCCTGGAGGTTGCTCGCGGCCTGGTCCGCCTGCGCGTGCGCCCGCACGTTCGTCCACCACAGCTGGTAGGTGACGAACAGCAGCATCAGCACACCGGTCGTGATGAAGATCTCACCGATCGCCCGGCTGGCGATCACCGCGGCGCCGGGCTTGCGCGCACGGGCCTGCCGACGGGCCTCCACGCGCGACAGGGGCGCCTTCGGGGCCTCCTCGGCATCCCGCTCCGGAGACTGGCCCCTGGGCGCCCCACGGCGCCCGTGACGCCGTTTCGCGGCCTTCCTGCGGGCCGCGCGGCCCTCGCCCACGGGGCCATCCCCGGCAGGGGCGGCGGAGCCGCTTTCGGCGGCCGTCCGGCGCACCGGGGGCTCCGGGACCCGCAGCGCCACCGTCTCGTCGTCGAGGAGCGGCGGCCGGTACTGCTCCCCGAACGCACCGGAATCCCCGTACGGCTGCCCGTACGGGGATCCCTGGTCACCGGCCGTGCCGGAGTCGCGCTCGGGGCGCAGGGCGGTCACGCCGTGGCCCTGCCCACCACCGGGGCGAGCCCCGCCGACCTCGCCACCGCGTCCTGGTCGCCGCACTCCACCAGCCAGTTGGCCAGCATCCGGTGCCCGTGCTCGGTCAGCACCGACTCCGGGTGGAACTGCACGCCCTCGACGAGCAGTTCCCGGTGACGCAGGCCCATCACGATCCCGTCGGGCGTACGGGCCGTCACCTCCAGCTCCGCCGGCACCGTGGCCGGCTCCGCCGCCAGCGAGTGGTACCGCGTCGCGGTGAACGGCGAAGGCAGGCCCGCGAAGACGCCCTTGTCCGTGTGCTCGACCGGCGAGGTCTTGCCGTGCAGCAGCTCCGGCGCCCGGTCCACCACACCGCCGTAGGCCACCTGCATCGACTGCATGCCCAGGCACACGCCGAAGACCGGCACCCCGGTCGCCGCGCAGTGCCGCACCATCTCGACGCAGACCCCGGCCTGCTCCGGCGTACCCGGGCCGGGCGAGAGCAGTACGCCGTCGAAGCCGTCCTGGGCGTGGGCCGTCGACACCTCGTCGTTGCGCAGCACCTCGCACTCGGCGCCGAGTTGGTACAGGTACTGGACCAGGTTGAAGACGAAGCTGTCGTAGTTGTCGACGACGAGGATGCGCGCGCTCACTGGTTGTCCACCGTCACATCGTTGAAGGGGAGCAGCGGTTCCGCCCACGGGAAGACGTACTGGAAGAGGACGTAGACCACGATCATCGCCAGCATGAGCGAGAGCAGCGCCTTCACCCACGCGTTCCCCGGCAGATGCCGCCAGATCCAGCCGTACATGCCGTCCCTTCCGTCGCACACGGCGCCAGACTCACGCCGTACCGCACCAGACTAGCGGCGCCGGGCCCCGCGGAACGGCCCTAATCCACAGGCTGGGCATAGTGCAGGTCCGCCGTGCCCGAGTAGCCCGGCAGCGTCACCCGCCCGTCGTCCTCGACCTTCCAGCCGAGCCCGTAGACGTTGACGTACACCATGTAGTTCTGGATCGCCGGTGACTTCGCCAACGCCTTCTTCAGCCGCTCCGGATCACCGACCGCCTGGATCTTGTACGGCGGTGAGTAGACGCGGCCCTGGAGGATCAGGGTGTTGCCCACGCAGCGCACCGCGCTGGTGGAGATCAGCCGCTGGTCCATGACCTTGATGCCGTCCGCGCCGCCCTGCCACAGCGCGTTCACCACGGCCTGCAGATCCTGCTGGTGGATCACCAGGTAGTCGGGCTGGGGTTCCGGATAGCCGGGGAGCTTCGCGGTGGCGTCCGGCGGGGCGTCGTCGAGCGTGACGGTGATCGCCTCGCCCTTCACCCTCTGCGTGCCCGCCTTCTCCTCCAGCGCCGCGAGCTTGTCGTCCTCCGACTTGGTCCGGCCGTCGTCGCGCTCGGCGAGCGATTCGACGTCCTCGCGCAGGGTCCCGTTGGACTCCTCCAGATCTCCGTTCTCCCGGCTGCGCTCGTGGATGAGATCGGACAACTTGAGCAAAGAGGCGTCCGTACGGATATTGGTGCCCTTCGCGGTATTGAAGCTGGTGAAGAAAATAAGTCCCGCGAGTGCGAAGACGGCCGCGGTGAGTACCCGCACGGGCCGGAAACGGCGCCGACGGACAGGGCTGGATCCGGTCCCGGGGGAGTCGGCAGAATTGCTCAACGTACCCTTATCTCCTTCGGCGCCACGGAAGGACTACGCTAACGGACGCCCGGGGGAGCGCTCAGAGTCCCCTTGTCCCCATGTACGCCGCACCCCGAGACCGAGCCCCGTTCCCTGCGCGGCCACGCAGCGCATCGACAGGAGAGACCCTCGTGCCGAAGTCACGTATCCGCAAGAAGGCCGATTACACGCCGCCGCCCTCGAAGCAGGCGACCAGCATCAAGCTGACCAACCGCGGCTGGGTGGCGCCGGTCATGCTGGCCATGTTCGTCATCGGCCTGGCCTGGATCGTCGTCTTCTACGTCACCGACGGTTCGCTGCCGATCGACTCCCTGGGCAACTGGAACATCGTGGTGGGCTTCGGTTTCATCGCCGCGGGATTCGGCGTCTCCACGCAGTGGAAGTAGCCCCGGCGGCGACTCCCCGGTAGCTCTGCCCAGGGGTATTCACGGAGTTATCCACAGGCGCTGTCCACATGGTGGGGAAAAAGAAAGACGATCTGTGGATAACCTGCCGGACATTGACACCGGTGTGACCGAAGTACCGGCTGGACCCAGGTTCCGAAAGCATGTTCGCCCCTTGCCTGACCTGCGAAAACACTGGTCAGTGACAGGGGGCACACATGTTCCCGCACGCTGTGCACAAGATCCGCCACCTACTGTGGACAACGGGCGCTCAGGTGAGCTGGACCGTCCTCAACAGGGTCAGTCCGACGACGACCAGGAGGACCAGCGCACAGGTGCCGTACTGGACGAGCGTGCGCCGTTCGCGCGGGGCGTGGAGCATGGCGTAGCCGATCACGGCACCCGCGACGAGGCCGCCGACGTGGGCCTGCCAGGAGATGTTGCTCCGGGTGAAGGTGAAGATCAGGCTGATCACCAGCAGGATGACGACCGGCCGCATGTCGGCGTTGAGCCGGCGGACGAGCGCGGCGGTGGCGCCGAAGAGGCCGAAGATCGCGCCGGAGGCGCCGAGGGTGGCCGTGGTGGGTGACGCGAGCAGGTAGGCGAGGACGCTGCCGGCGAGCCCGGAGACGAGGTAGAGCGCGAGGTAGCGGGCTCTGCCGAGGGCCGCTTCCAGGGGGCCGCCGAGGAACCAGAGGCTGATCATGTTGAAGCCGATGTGCCAGATCTCCTCGTGGGTGAACATCGTGGTCACCAGGCGGTACCACTCGCCCTCCGCGACGCCCTCGGTCGGGACGAAGGGGGCGGGGGGCCAGCGTCCGATGAGCACCATGTCGCCGAGGAAGGACGACGGGAGCGCCTGGACGGCGATGAACACCGCCACGTTGATCCCGATCAGGATCTTGGTGACGAGGTGCGGGTCGGCCGCGACCGTCCCACCCGCGAGGGTGCGGGGGCGAGAGGCACTCGGGGCCGGCCCACCGCCCCCGGGGGTGCGGCCCGCGGCGCAGTCGGGGCAGTGGAAGCCGACGGAGGCGTTGACCATGCAGTCCGTGCAGATGGGGCGCTCGCAGCGGGTGCAGCGGATGCCGGTCTCGCGGTCGGGGTGGCGATAGCAACCGGGCAGGCTCTGGGCGTCCGGTCGGCCGGCGGCCGCGTGGTCCATGGCATCCCCTCGGTCGTCCCTGCGGGCGGTGTGTGCAGATGCACCGCCCCGCCCTTCTCTACGGATGGGCGGGGCGTTTGGTTCCTGCCCGGTGCGCGGGTGCGTCAGGCGTTCCGCGTTTCGATGACGACCGACTCGAGGACGATGTCGGTGAGGGGGCGCTCGGTGCGGGGGTTGGCCGGGGCGGCGGCGATGGCGTCGACGACCTTCTGGCTGGCCGCGTCGGTCACTTCGCCGAAGATCGTGTGCTTGCGGTTGAGCCAGGTCGTCGGGGAGACGGTGATGAAGAACTGCGAGCCGTTGGTGCCGGGACCGGCGTTGGCCATGGCCATCAGATAGGGCCTGTCGAAGGCGAGGTCGGGGTGGAACTCGTCCGCGAACTGGTAACCGGGGTCGCCGGTGCCGTTGCCCAGCGGATCGCCGCCCTGGATCATGAAGCCGCTGAGGACCCGGTGGAAGACGGTGCCGTCGTAGAGCCTGGCCATGGACGTCTCGCCGGTGGCGGGGTGGGTCCACTCCCGTTCGCCACGGGCCAGCTCGACGAAGTTCTTGACGGTCCTGGGCGCATGGTTCGGCAGCAGCCGGACCTCGATGTCACCTTGGCCGGTCTTCAGGGTGGCGTAGAGCTGCTCGGCCACGATGTGCCTTCCCTCGTCCTGTTGTGCGCATCGATACTCGCACGGTCGGGGGCGCGTTCGTCGCTCATCCCGCTGGGTCACGAGCGTGGGACGCCGATCCGTGGCATGGTCGTGGGCAGGCGTGTGTTGCCCGGTATTCATCCGCTTTTGATGTCGATCAGCTCTTGTTCGCAACTTCATCACCAGTTGTCCCAGAGGGCGCGGCCGCATCGTCCGTGACCCGGATGCCCGCCCTCACATGCCTGGTGGTGCGTCCCCAGGCATGATCCGTAAAAGGGTGGAAAGTCGAATTACCGTACGCCACCGAGGAGGAGGAACCCGTGACCCGCATCGACAGCGTGCGCGCCGCGACCGGTTCGGCGAAGGACAGCGTGCTGCACGCCGCGGAAGTGGTGGCGCCCTACGCCGACACGGCCAAGGACAGGGCCGCTCACTATGCACAGGAGGCGCGCGTACGGCTGGCGCCCAAGGTGTCGCAGGCCGCAGACCAGGCCCGTCTTCAGTACGGCGCGCATGTCGCGCCGCGGCTGGAGCAGGCCCGTACGCATGTGCCGCCGAAGATGGACGCGGCCGCGCAGGAGGCCGCGGTCCGTACGCGTCTGGCCGCTCGGCAGGCGGCCGACTATTCACGACCGAGGATTGAGCAGGCGGTGGCCGCGGCCGGTCCCGTGCGCGACGAGGCCACGGCGCGTGGTGCGGCCGCGCTGGCCGCGCTGCGTGGTCAGGTCACGGCGAAGGAGATCCAGCGGCTGACGCGCAAGCACCAGCGACGGGCCAAGGCCGGTCGGGTCGCCAAGGTCCTCGCGGTGGTCGGCATCGTCGCGGGCGGCGCCTTCGCCGCGTGGAAGTGGTGGGACAAGCAGGCCAACCCGGACTGGCTGGTGGAGCCGCCGGAGGCGACGGAGGTTCCCGAGTCGGGCCGGCTGACGTCGGTGGACGGTACCGGCGAGGCGATCCTCGATCCCGAGGTGCAGGCCAAGCAGGCCCAGGAGGAGGCGGCGGAGGGCGACGAGCCCCGCTGACCCTCGCTCGCCGTCACGGCGTCGGACGCCTGCCTGTCGTCTCCTCACCGCCGCGGGGCGGGAGACCAGTGGTCTCCCGCCCCGCGGCGGTGATGTTTCACGTGAAACGAACGGTGCTCAGCGGCCGTAGCGGCGTTCCCGGAGGGAGTAGGAGCGCAGGGCCCGCAGGAAGTCGATCTCGCGGAAGTCCGGCCAGTAGGTCTCGCAGAAGTGGACCTCGGCGTAGGCGGACTGCCAGAGCAGGAACCCGGAGAGCCGCTGCTCGCCGGAGGTGCGGATGATGAGGTCGGACTCGGACCGTGTCTTGGAGTACAGGTGCTTGGAGATGTGCTCCATGGTGAAGGTCTCGATGAACTCGTCGATGTCGCCGCCCTGGGAGCTGTGCTCCATCAGGGCGGAGCGCACGGCGTCGACGATCTCGCGCCTGCCTCCGTAGCCCACGGCGACGTCGACCTTGGTGCCGCCCTTGCGGCCCTGGGTGGCGGCGGTGGCGGTCTTGAGGCGGCTCGCGGACTCGGCAGGCAGCAGGTCCAGGGCGCCGACGGCTTCGACGGGCCAGGGGTTGCCCGGCGCGGCCAGCTGCTCGACTACCTCGGCGATGATGTCGATCAGCGGGTTCAGCTGCTCTTCGGGCCGGTGGAGGTTGTCGTCGGAGAGCATGAACAGGGTGACGTGCTCGATCTGTGCGGAGTCGCACCAGCGCAGGAAGTCCAGCACCTTCGCGCCGCCGGCCCGGTAGCCCTCGCGGGGGTCGTCGATGCCCGACATCTTGGCCCACCGGCGGTTGCCGTCGAGCATGATGCCGATGTGCTGGGGGCGTGGGCGTCCTTCCAACTCCCTGACCAGCCGCTTCATGTAGAGCGCGTCAAGAGCGGCTCGTACCTTCGCCCGCATGGTCTATCCCTTCCACCTCGTCGGTAGCGATCGGACGGCTCCGACGGCGACGAGCCACCTGGCACCGCCCCGCGGGGGTGTGGCGCTGGTGCCCTGTGGGGTGACGATATCAAGAGCGGACAGCGCCGCCCGGGCGCCGAGAGAGGCCCGTCCGTGAGCCCGTTCCGGTGCCGGCGCGGGCACCGGAGCGATGTTCCACGTGGTCAACTGGCCCTTTCCCTGCGCTTGTTGGTGATCACCCGGTCCGCGCGGGCGGTGTCGGGCACGGTGTGGAGGTGACGACGGTGAGCAACGTCTCCGTCCGCCGGGGCCCCGGAGGGCCTGGCCACTGCGGCCCGCCTGGAGAGAACAGAGCGCCTCCGACCTGGGTTTCCGCAGGTCGGAGGCGTCTTGAGGGTGGAGCCTAGGGGAGTCGAACCCCTGACATCTGCCATGCAAAGACAGCGCTCTACCAACTGAGCTAAGGCCCCTCGGAGGCGTCGCCGGTCCTGGTGTCGCGGACCGTCGGGTGCCGCGGACAAGAGTACCGGGTCGCCCCCCGTATCTCACAAATGATTGGGGGTCCCGGGGAACGACCACGCTCCGTAAGATGCTCGGCGTGGTTCGCTGGAGCGAACTGCGGTTTTTGGGGAAGCGATGGGGAGACGCAATGGACGCCGCACAGCAGGAAGCCACCGCAAGAGCGCGGGAACTGCAGCGGAACTGGTACGGGGAGCCGCTGGGGGCGCTCTTCCGCAGGCTTATCGACGATCTCGGTCTCAACCAGGCTCGTCTCGCGGGGGTGCTGGGGCTGTCCGCACCGATGCTGTCGCAGCTGATGAGCGGCCAGCGGGCGAAGATCGGCAATCCCGCGGTGGTCCAGCGGGTGCAGCTGCTGCAGGACCTGGCGGGGCAGGTCGCCGACGGCAGTGTGAGCGCGGCCGAGGCCACCGAGCGCATGGACGAGATCAAGAAGTCGCAGGGGGGCTCGGTGCTCAGCAACACCACGACGTCCACCGGTAGTTCGGGGGCGCCCACGGTCAAGCGGGTGGTCCGGGAGATCCAGTCGCTGCTGCGCTCGGTGGCGGCCGCCGGGGACATCATCGACGCGGCGGACTCCCTCTCCTCCTCGCACCCCGAGCTGGCGGAGTTCCTGCGGGTGTACGGCGCGGGCCGCACCTCGGACGCGGTCGCGCACTACCAGTCCCACCAGAACTGATCCCGCGGTCCCGGTCGCCGAGGGGGTCGGCGGCCGGGCCGACGGGAGTGGCGCGACAGGTTCCAGGGGAGGAGCGGCGCACAGCCATGGGTGAGGTCTTCGCGGGCCGGTACGAGCTGGTCGACCCGATCGGCCGGGGCGGGGTGGGTGCCGTCTGGCGTGCCTGGGACCACCGGCGCAGGCGTTATGTGGCCGCGAAAGTGCTTCAGCAGCGGGACGCGCACTCGCTGCTGCGGTTCGTCCGTGAGCAGGCGCTGCGGATCGATCATCCCCATGTGCTGGCGCCCGCGAGCTGGGCCGCCGACGACGACCAGGTCCTGTTCACGATGGACCTGGTCACGGGTGGCTCGCTGGTCCACCTGGTCGGGGACTACGGGCCCCTGCCGCCCGATTTCGTGTGCACGGTGCTCGACCAGCTCCTGTCGGGGCTGGCCGCGGTGCACGGGGAGGGCGTGGTGCACCGGGACATCAAGCCCGCCAACCTGCTCCTCGAGGCGACGGGGACGGGCCGTCCGCGCCTCAGGCTGTCCGACTTCAGCATCGCGATGCGGCTGGGTGATCCCCGGCTGACGGAGACCGACCTCGTGGTGGGGACGCCGGGTTATCTCGCCCCGGAGCAGATGATGGGGGCGGAGCCGGACTTCCCGGCGGACCTGTTCGCGGTGGGTCTGGTCGCCCTGTATCTGCTGGAGGGGGCCAAGCCGGACGCCAGGGCACTCGTGCAGCACTTCGCCGAGCACGGTACGCCGCCCGCGCCGCGGGGGATACCCGAGCCGTTGTGGCAGGTCGTGGCGACGCTGCTGCAACCGGATCCGTCGGCGAGGTTCCGTACCGCGACGGGGGCGCGCAAGGCGCTGGCCGCGTCGGTGGAACTGCTGCCGGAGCCCGGGCCCGACGACGAACTGATCGAGATCTTCGACCAAGTGGGCCCGCTGCCCACGGGGTTCGGCCCCGCGGGCCCGCTCAAGCGGGCCTCCGGTGTGGACGACGTACCGACGGACCCGCGACGACGCCCTCCAGGCGTGACCCCGTCGCCGCACGCCACGCCGCCGGCGCCCCCTTGGCCGACCACGCCCCCGCCCGGGCCGTCCCCGACCCCGACCCCCGACCGCACACCCCCCACGCCACCGGCCGACCCGCAGGCCGACCGGCACCGGCCGTCCCCCGCCATGCCGGGCGCGGCCTCGGCACCGGCGTCCACACCACCCGGCGCACCGTCGACGGCGACCGGGCACACGCCCTCTCCGACCGGCACCCCGCCCGCGCCCACCGGACCTACGCCCTCCCCGGCCGGCCAGGGCTGGACACCCTCCGTCCCCACCGCGCCGCCGTCGGTGCCCGGGACGGCACGGTCGGCCACGGACGGCACACGGCGGGCGGGTGACATGTCGGAGACCGGCAGTTTCCGCCTGCCGCCCCCACGCCCGGCCGACACCGCCGCGTCGGCTTCGACGGCCGACGCGGCGCAACCGCCCGCGCAACAACCGGCGTTCACGGGCGCACCACAGCACCTGCCGCTTCCCGCCCGGTCCCTCACGCCCTCCCCGCCGCAGCGCGCCGACGTCCCCACCGCCGCGTACACCGCCCGGAACCCGCGGACCGCACCTCCCGCCCAGCACCGTGGGGCACGGCGGCGCCGCCGTCCCGGTCCGCCGGCCCGGGTGGCCCTGCCGCTGCTGCTGCTCGCGCTGGCCTGCTACGCCGTCGGTTTCTGGGCGCTGACCCGTATCTGAGCCCGGCGCCGGAAGGGGCTCAGGCCCTGCGCCGGGCCGCCGCCGTCCACACGCCGAGGCCGAGGAGCAGCAGGCTGCCGGTGCCGATCCCGCCGACGGCGACCGCCTTCATGGTGAGGTCGTCGTCCGGGGGCGCGCTCCCCGGCGCGGCCGCACGGTCCTGTGCGGAGACCTCGAAGAGGCCCCTCGGCCGGGACTCCCCCGCGTAGTCGGGGCCGGTGCCCGCCGTTCCCCCCAGTCGCAGGCGCAGCGTCAGTCCGAACGGGCCCTGGCCGAAGTCGTCGGCGACCTGGGCCGCGAGGTGGACCACGACGTAGTAGTCCCCGGCGAACCGCAGCGCGCCGACCTGTCCGGCGGTGGCGTACCGGTTGGGGTACGCCACGGGCGGCAGGGGGGCGAGGCCGACGGTGGTCCGGCGCCCGGTGTAGCCCCTGGCGGCGGCGTCGACCTCGCCGCGGACGGGGTTGTGGAGGGCCAGACGCAGGGCCCCGGTGGCATAGCCGGAGGCGTCCGCGGAACCGGCGAGTTCGGCGCCGGCGTACACCTGGCGGCCCCAGTCGACCGGCACCTTGTAGTAGAGGGTCTCCCCGGGCCGGATGTCGTCACGCCAGACGCCCTGCCCGACGGGGGTGGCGTGGGCGAAGCCGTTGCCGCCCGCCCGGCGTTCCGGTTCACCGGCGAGCGGTTCGGGCGAGGCGGAGTCCCAGGTCTCGGGCGCCTCGGTGGCACCGGCCTGGCGCGGGCGGGGTTCGGTGGCGGCGGTGAGCTCCAGGTCCCAGTCGTCCGGCGGGGAGTCCTGGGGCCGGGTCCGCTCGACGCCGACGTAGTAGGTGCCGGGGTCCTGGCACCTACTGGCGCCGGAGTCGATCTCGCGCATGCCCCACGCGGTGACCGGGCGGGGGCTGCGGGCGGCGCCGAAGGTCGCGCTCTGCACGGAGCACGAGCCGCCGTCGGCGTCCTGCACGGAGACCCGGATGCCGTCGACAGCGGTGACCTCGCCGTCGGCGCCGGGTACGGCGGTGACGGAGACGTAGGCGTCGGAGGCGTCGTCGAGTTCGAGGCGGTAATAGAGGACGCCGTTCCTCGGCAGGGCACTGCGGTATGTGGAGCCGGCCTCCAGCGGTTCGGCGCCTGCGGGGGCACCCGCGCCCGCGATCCGCACGGCGTCACCGGCGAAGTCGTACCCGGCGGTCGCACCGGCCGAGCCGAACTCACCGGCCGCAACGGCGGTGGCCCCGGGCAGGGCGGCGGTCGTGGCCAGTGCCAGTACGGCGGCCACCACGGCCACCCGCCCGGACGCCGTCGGCCGTACCGTCACCGTCGGCCGCGCCCGCCCCGTTCCCGCGCGCCGCCGAGCCGTACACCACCGTCCCATGACCCGCCACCCCTCGCACTCACCGGCGCCGTAGCCGCCCGCCCCCAGCGGACCGTGCCCCGTCGGGGCAACACAAAACCCCGACCGTTTGACGGCCGGGGCCTGCTCAGGACCGGATGTCGGTCGTTCTCACGAACCCGTGGGCACGGAGTCAGTCGCCTCCGTCCACAGATCCTGCTCGGCGCGATCCGCCTGGATCTGGCGGTACACGAGGAGCCCGCCGATGGCGGCCAGTGCGACCAGGAGAAGCTTCTTCACCGCGCGACCTCGTCTTTCCTTGACGTTGGGGACTTCTGGCGCCCGACTATACACACCGGCCGATACCGATCGGTGACCTGCGTCGGCGGTCAACTGCCCGTCGCCCGAGCCCTTTAGAAGCGGACGAACCCATTCTGATCGGAGGGTGATCACACCCTCACGGGCGGTGACTTTTGCCCGCCTCCCTCCCGTCTCGGCACCTTTTCCAGCCTCTTGCGGCTATTCGGGTGGTGTTCATCTGAACATCGACGCGCCACGGGCGTCGGTCCACCACTTCGCGGCCCTCATACACATCATGAGGAAAGTACGCAAATCGCCCAACCCGAAAGTGAGGGGCCATGGCCCGGAACAAGGTCCTGACGCTCTGGACCACCATCGTCACCGCCTTCCTCGCGCTGTGCACGGCGCTCGGACTCATCACGACGACGGCCGCCGCGGCCGTACCGCAGACCGGAACGCACAGCAACACCGAGAGCGCCTCCCCCGAGGCGGCACCCGCGGCCGCACTTCCCTGGTCCTGGTCCCGAACCGGTTCCCTGCCCCCCACGATGAAGCAGCGCATCCGCGCCGAGGCCCACGGCACGGCCCCGAGTTGCCGCCACCGCCCGCTCGCCGGCACCACGTCCACCGCCCAGGCCGCAGCCGGCCCCACCACCACGACCACGGCCACGGCCACCGACCTCCGCTGCGACGACACCGCCGACGAGCCCCGCGCCCGGCACACCATCCCGCTCCAGCGCTGAGCGGCCCGCACCACCCCCGACCCCGACGTCACGGCGATCTGCGTAGGCACCACACGCGAGAAACGGCCCGGCCGCTCGACAGAGCAGCCGGGCCGCCGCCGTGTGTGCGGAAACATGGCGATACCGGATCAATCAGGGCTCCCAGCCCCCTCAACTCCTCAAGACCTCTTGAGGAGTTGTAGCCTGCGGCCATGCCCAAGGCCTACGAAGTGATCGCGGACGATCTGCGCCGCTCCATCCGCGCGGGTGAGCGGCGCCCCGGCGACCGGCTGCCCTCGGAGGCCGACCTCGCCCACCACTACCGGCGCAGCGTGCCGACCGTGCAGAACGCGCTCCGGCTGCTGAGCGACGAGGGCCTGATCGACAAGCGGCACGGCCTCGGCACCTTCGTCCGCCGGCCCCGCACCCCGGCGGTGCGGGACAACCTCCGGCACCAGTGGGAGAAGGACCGGGCCCGGCGCCCACTGGCCACGCGGGCCGAGACGGGCGCCACGGAGCGCGACACCGGCCTACGGGCCGACGACCTCGTCTTCCACGCGGAGTACCGCGAGCGGAAGGCGTCCGCGGAACTGGCCGAGGCCTTCGGCGTCCCGGAGGGCACCGTGCTCCTCCAACGCGGCTACCGGACGCGGTACTCGGCCGAGCCCGCCCCGTTCAACCTCGTGACGTCCTACCTCGTACGCGACATGATCGCGGCCAACCCCGACCTCCTGGACGCGGCCAACGAGCCCTGGCCGGGCGGCACCCAGCACCAGCTCAGCACCGTGGGCATCGAGCTGGACCGCGTGGAGGAGCGCCTGACCGCCCGCCCGCCGACACCGGAGGAGGCCGCGGCCCTGGACCTGCCGCCGGGCACCTCGGTGATCCTGCTCCGCAAGACCTCGTACGACACCGACGGCCGGGTGGTCGACGTCTCCGACGTCACGCTGCCCGGCGACCGCACCGAACTGCTCTTCACGACCCGTCTGGAAAGGTGGTGAGTGCCGTCGTGAACCGGCGCGTCACCGTCGTCACGGCCGTCCACGGCCCCTCCGCCCCCTTCCTCCCCGAGGCCTACGCCTCGCTGTGCGCCCAGGAACTGCCCGACGGCTGGGAGTGGCGATGGGTGATCCAGGAGGACGGCCGTACCCGGGACGTCCGGCCGTACGTGCCCGACGACCCGCGGGTCGTGTTCCGGCAGGGCCGCCCCGGCCGGCAGGGCGGGCCCGGGGTGGCGCGCACGATGGCCCTGGCCCACGCGGACGGCGTGTACGTGAAGGTCCTGGACGCCGACGACCGGCTCACTCCGGGCACCCTGGCCCGCGACCTGGCCGCCCTGGAGGCCGACCCGTCGATCGGGTGGGCGACCTCGCGGGTCCTGGACCTGCTGCCCGACGGTTCGACGGCCGGTTTCCCCGGCGACCCGGCGCACGGGCCGGTCGAGCGCGGGGCGGTGCTCGACTTCTGGAAGGCGAACGGCTTCCGCGCCCAGGTCCACCCGGCGACCCTCTTCGTCCGGCGCGACCTGCTGCTCGCCCTCGGCGGCTGGATGGCCCTGCCGGCCTCCGAGGACACCGGCCTGCTGCTGGCGCTGGGCGGCGTGAGCCGGGGCTGGTTCTCGGCGGAGGTCGGCCTTCTCTACCGCAAGTGGGAGGGCCAGGAGACCGGCCAGGCGGCCCACGCGGACCCCGCGGAACGCGACGCGCGGATGGCGGTGGTGGAGGCCAGGGCGCGCGCTCTGGCGTCCTTCGGGTGGCGCCTGCCGGAGGGCGCCGAGCAATCCAACGGCTCCTGGGACTCCGACCGCTCCTACGACTCCGCCGACTCCGACCGCTCCGGCGACCCGCGCGAGCGCCCCTGAGGCAGACGGGAGCGGCGCCCGGCGGTCAGGGCAGCCGCTCGGCGTCCACCCTCGAGAAGATCAGGTCGCTCTCCTCGGTCACCGGCCCGCGCAGGCGGACGGGCGCCCGGGGCCCACCGCTCAGCGCCGGGGGGTAGCTGCCGGGCGCGTAGTCGTTGGCCAGGCGGTAGACGTGGAACCCGGCGTCCCGCATCACCGCCAGCAGGTCGTCGACACGGTCCCCGAGCCGGGCCATGCGCTCGGGCGACACCTCGACCGTGATCTCCGCGTCGGGCCGCAGAGCCCCCAGCATCGGCGCGAGACCGCGCACGACGCTCCCCTCGGCGCCCTCGACGTCGATCTTGATCACCCGGGCCGCCGCGGTCTCCGCCGCGTCGAGGAGTTCCGGCAGCGGTTGGGCCCGCGCCCGGAAGCTGGACTCCACCGGGCCGTCGTACGGGACGATGCTGTTCGCCCCCGTGTTCCGTGAGCTGGCGAGCGCGAAGGTCAGCGTCCTGGCGCGGTCCGAGACGGCGGCGTTGAGCGCGCGGACGTTGCCGAGGGCGTTGAGCCGGACGTTCCGTACCAGGTGGCGGTGGAGGTCGGGCGACGCCTCGATCGCCACCACCCGGCCCCCGTCACCGACGAGCCGGGCGGCCAGGACGCTGAAGACGCCGATGTTGGCCCCCACGTCCACGAAGCCGTCCCCCGGCCGCAGCCTGCGCCGCAGCCAGCCCGCCAGGTGCGGCTCCCAGGCGCCGAACAGGTACAGGTACCGCTGGATGAGGTCCTGCGTGTCCACGGCGAACAGATCACCGGAACGCGCTTCGACGACCGCCCGGCGAGGGTGCTCGCGCAGCCGCCGGTTCAGCCAGCGCGTGGCGAGCGCGGCCTTGCCGAAGGTGCCGGGGCCGTTGCGCACGTACCGGGCGGCGAGCCCGGCCAGGGCCTCGGCGACGGCGGCGCCCGGCTCGCCCCGGGTACTCAGCCCCGGGCCCCTTCCGCTTCCGTGAGCGTGATGGTGATCGCGGCGGACGGGCACCCCTCGGCCGCCTCGCGCACCCGGGGGGCGTCCACGTCGTGTTCCCGGCCGGGTATGACGGCGCCGAGGCCGTCCACCTGGGTGAAGACGGCGGGGGCCCGGTGGACGCAGTCTCCGGAGCCGTAACACTGCTCGGGGTCGACGGAGATCCTCATGCGCACTCCAGCGGCGGTCGGTTTCGAGGCCTTCACGACCTGCCTGCCCACGGACGGGCCCACTGAATCCGCCCTGCCCGCCCGCCTGTTGGCCCGTCCGTCCCGGTCCTCATAAGATCGTCCGCACACACCTGCGGAGTGCGGAACGCGCGGTACGCAGCGCGGAGTTGTGACTGGGGGACGGTTTGGGGACCGGCGAGCAACTCGTGACGATCGCGGCCGTACTGCTCGGCGCGCTGACCACACACGTCACGAATCACCTGATGGAGCGGAGCAGGAACCGCCACCGGCTGCTCACGCGGTGGGACGACAAGAAGGTCGACGCCTACGGGGAGTACGTGGACGCCGCCAAGATGAGGATCGCCGCGTCCGTGCCGCTGTACGAGGTGCGGGAGGGGCTGCGCGAGAGCCACCGGAGCGAGGAGGAGCTGCGCGAGGACCTGGCCGGGGCGACCCTGCGCTGGGGCGCGGCCTTCGAGCGGGTCATGCTGCTCGGCGGCGACGAGGCCATCGAATCCGGGCACGAGCTGAACGTGGTGCTCGCCGAGATCGACTGGCAGGCGACCGGCCGTATAGAGGGCAGCCTGGAGGAGTGGCGGGAGCGGCACCGGGCGGCGTTCCGCGCCATCAACGCCTTCCACGAGGACGCCAGGGCCGATCTCGGCATCCGGGGCGGCGTCACCGGGGAGAAGCACCCGGAGCGCGATCTGCTGGTCCCGCCCGCACGCCGGTCGGCCGCCGGGGACTGACGGCCAGGCCGCGTCGTCCACCCGTGCGCGTCGGCATGGTTTGGCTCCGGTCCCTCCCCTCGTGGGGACCGGTGCCAAACCATGCCGGCGCCGTTTTCGCGTGCGGTACCGGACCGGGTCGTCGGGGACGGGCCACCGAAAGCTGACCGAGAACATGCGGCCTCATGGGGTGGCTCTCCGAGTGCTGAGCCGCTGACCTGTCCGGGTACCGCGGGGCCGCCTCGCCACTGCGACGCGATCCTGCCACCCGAGGTGGCCCCGGAGGAGGTTCCGGAACCCGAAGCCCGCTGTAGCCGCAGGTCAGCCGTATAGAGTGAGTTTTCCGGTCCGGACGTCCAGGTGCGGGGGAAGTAAGGAGTGGAGACCTTGAGTTTCGACTCAGGGGCACGCACGGCCTTCGCAGAACGCCTCGCACTGCTGTACAGGGAGGCCGGCAACCCTCCCCTCAAACGGGTGTCCGAAGCCGTCGTCCGGCTCCAGCGGGTCGACGAACGAGGGCGTCCCGTCCGGGTCTCCGCCCAGCGGATCAGCGACTGGCGGCGGGCCAAGAACGTGCCCGCCCAGTTCCCCGCCCTCGCGGCCGTCCTGCACGTCCTCATACCCCAGGCCCGGCGCGCACGGCCGGTACCGGTCTCCGCCGGTCTGTACGACCTGGCCCAGTGGCAGCTCCTGTGGGAGCGGGCGGTGGCCGACCCGACCGGTGAACGCCCTGCGCCCACCTCGGCCGCGGAGCAGCCCTCCGCCGAGGGTCCGGCGGCCCCCGGCGGAGTCTGCCCCTACCGGGGACTGGCCGCCTACCGCCGGCAGGACGCCGACTGGTTCTTCGGGCGCGAGCGGAGCACGCGGGCCCTGGTCGCCCAGCTCCACGCGACGCGGGACACCGGCGGCCTGATCATGCTCGTGGGCGCCTCCGGAGCGGGGAAGTCCTCACTGCTCAACGCCGGCCTGGTGCCCGCCCTGCGCGCCGGCACGCCGGACTCCGGGGACGATCCGCCCAGGCGGGTGCTCCAGTTCGTGCCGGGGGCCGATCCACTCGGCGAGCTGACCCGCCTGGTACCGCAACTCGCACCCGTCGTCGGCGCCATAAGGGAAGCGGCGGCCCAGGAGACGGCAACCCCGGTGCCGGGCTCCCCCGAGCCCCGCCCCACGGGCGACCCGCGGGCGGAGAGCGCCGCGAGGGCAGCCTTCGCGACCTGGGCGGCCTCCGTGGAACGCCCGGAGGGGGCGGCGGGGGCGGACAGGACGGGCGAAGCGAAGGGGCCGGACGGGGCGGACAGGAGCCAGGTCGGGCGGAGCGGCCCGGCAGGCGAGGACGGTCAGGCCGACCAGGAAGGCCAGGTCGGCCCACCCGGCCCGTTCGGCCAGTACGACCGAGCAGATCCGAGCGGTCGGAGCGGCCGGAACGGCCAGGCAGACCCGAACGACCGAGAGGACCGGGACGGCCTGACATATCAGGCAAATCGACCAGGTCCGAGCGGCCCGGACGGCCCAGATGATTCAGGGAATCCAGAAGGTCCGGGCGGTTCTGGGGATCCGGGCGCCCCGGACGGCCCCGCAGGGCAGGCGGGCCAGGCGGGCCAGACAAGCCGGCTCCCCCAGGCAAGCCGGGTCACCCCCACCGAACAATCCACCCAACAGGAACAAACCGGCCAAGCGATCACGTCAGGGCGGACAAGCCCGGACGGCCGAGACAGCCAGGACGGCCGGAAAGGCCCGACCGGCCGAGCCCCCCGGGCACTCCCATCTGCCCCGGCAGGCGCCTGCCCGGTCGTCATCGTGGACCAGTTCGAGGAGCTCTTCACCCTCTGCACCGAAGAGGCGGACCGGCGCGTGTTCATCCGGCTGCTCCAGGCCGCCTGCACGCCCGGCGCCGACGGCGACCCGCCCCCGGTGCTGGTGACCCTGGGCGTACGCGCCGACTTCTACGACCGGTGCCTTCGCTACCCCGAGCTGGCCGACGCGCTCCAGCACCGGCACATGGTGCTCGGGCCGCTGACCACCGCGGAGCTGCGCGAGGCGGTGACCGCTCCCGCCCGGGCCGTCGGCATGGAGCTCGAACCCGGACTCGCCGAGCTGATCATCCGCGAGGTGAGCAACGACAGCCCGCGCGGGGCGCACGACGCGGGCGTACTGCCGCTCCTCTCCCACGCCCTGCTCGCGACCTGGCAGCGCCGCAAGGCGGGCCGGCTGACCCTGGCCGGATACCGCGCGGCCGGCGGCATCCAGGGCGCGGTGGCCGCGACCGCCGAACGGGCCTGGTCCGGCCTGGACCCGGCGGCCCGCACGGCCGCGCGACTGCTGCTGCTCAGGCTGGTCCGGCTGAGCGAGGACACCCAGGCCACCCGCAGGCGCAGCACGCGACGCCGGCTGGCCGAGGAGTCGGGAGACCCCGAGAAGACCGAGGAGTCACTCGAGGCGCTGGTGCGGGCCCGGCTGGTGACGCTCGACGCGGACACCGTGGAGATCACCCACGAGGCGCTGCTGCACGCCTGGCCCCGGCTGCGCGACTGGATCGACGAGGACCGCGCCGGAAACCTGCTGCGCCAGCGGCTGGAGGAGGACGGCCTGGCCTGGGAGGAGTCGGACCGCGACAGCGCGCTGCTCTACCGGGGCTCCCGGCTGGCGCAGGCCAGCGGCTGGGCGAAGTCGGCCGGCGACACCTTCCTGACCCGCAGCGCGGTGGAGTTCCTGGCCGCCGCGGTCCGGCTGCGCAGGCGCACCGTCATGATCAGCCGTGCCGCGGTGTCCGCGCTGGTCGTCCTGGCCCTCGTGGCCGTCGGTTCGGCGGTGCTCGCCTGGCAGCAGCGCAACGACGCCGTGTTCGAGCAGGTGGTCGCCGAGGCGGACCGGGTCGAGGACACCGACCCTTCCCTGTCGGCCCAGCTCGACTTGGCCGCGCACCGCCTGCGCCCGGACGACGAGGACGTCAGGAACCGGCTGGTCTCGATCGTGAACGCGCCCCTGGCCACCCCGCTCCTCGGGCACACGGGCGCCGTCTACCTCACCTCGTTCAGCCCCGACGGGCGGATCCTGGCGACGGCCAGCTACGACCGCACCGTCCGGCTCTGGGACGTCTCGGACCCCGGCCGTCCGAAGCAGCTGGGCAAGCCCCTCACCGGGCACACCAGCTGGGTGAGCACCGCGGTCTTCAGCCCGGACGGCCGCACCCTGGCCAGCGCCTCGGACGACGGCACGATCCGGCTGTGGAACGTGCGGGACCCCAGCCGTCCGCGCCCGCTCGGCGCCCCCCTGACCGGCCACGGCGGCACCGTCTACCTGCTCGCCTTCAGCCCGGACGGCCGCACCCTGGCCTCCGCCCACGACGACCACGCCGTCCGCCTGTGGAACGTCGCCGACCCGCGCCGCCCCGAGGCGCTCGACACCCTGACCGGCCCCACCGCGGCGGTGCGCTCGGTGGCCTTCAGCCCCGACGGGCACACGCTCGCGGCCGGCGGCGACGACGAGAAGGTCCGGCTCTGGGACGTGGCCGACCCGCGCCGCCCGGAGCCGGTCGGCGCACCGCTGGCCGGCCACAGCGGCCTGGTGCACTCCGTGGCCTTCAGCCCCGATGGCCGCACCCTGGCCAGCGGCAGCGCGGACGACACCGTACGGCTCTGGGACGTCACCGATCCCGCCGGGGCGAAGCCCGTCGGCGCACCGCTGACCGGTCACAGCGGACCCGTCTGGGCGGTGACGTTCAGCCCCGACGGCGCCATGCTCGCCGCCAGCAGCGCGGACAGCACGGCGAGCCTGTGGAACGTCAGCGACCCGGCCTACCCCTCGCAGGTCGGCGTCCCCCTCGCCGGCGGCAGCGGCGAGATGTACGCCCTCGGCTTCAGCCCCGACGGCCACACCCTCGCCACCGGCAGCGGTGACAGCAAGGTCCGCCTGTGGTCGCTGCCGACGTCGGACGTGATCGGCCGTACGGGAGCCTTCCGTTCGGACGGGCGGGTACTGGCCACGGCGGCCCGCGACGGCCGGGTCCGACTGTGGGACGTGACGTCCCCCTCCCGGCCCGTGTCGCTGAGCGCCCCCTTCAAGCCGGGGGAGGGAGACATACGGTCACTGGTGTTCTCCCCGGACGGCGACACGCTCGCGGTGCTCGTGGCGGGCCGTGCGCTGCAGCTGTGGGACGTCACGGACCCGGCCCGGCCCAAGGCCCACGGACCGCCCGTGGCGCTGCGCACCCGGTACGCGGGCCCCGACACGCTGGCGTTCAGCCCCGACGGGCGCACCCTCGCCACGGCCCACGACGACCGCACCATCCAGTTGTGGAACGCCGAGGACCCGTCCCACCCCCGCCGTCTGGGCAAGCCGCTCGCCGGCCACACGGGATACGTCAACACGCTCGTGTTCAGCCCGGACGGCCGCACCCTCGCCAGCGGCGGCGCCGACGACGCCGTACGCCTCTGGGACGTCACCGACCCCGCGCACGCCACCCGCCTCGGTGCGGCCCGCACCGGGCACCTGGGCCCCGTCAACGTCCTCGCCTACAGTCCCGACGGCCGCACCCTGGCCAGCGGCAGCGACGACGGCACGGTCCGGCTCTGGGATGCCACCGGGCCGGGCGGCGCATCCGGGGCCGAGACCACGCTCGCCGGTCACACCGACTCGGTGGTGTCGCTGACGTTCAGCCGGAACGGCTCCACCCTGGCCAGCGGCGCCAACGACAACACGGTCCGGATCTGGAGCGTCACCGACCCCGCCGAGGCCGCCCCCATCGGCCAGGCGATGAGCCCCAACGCCAAGGCGGGCAGCTTCCTGTCCTTCAGCCCCGTGCACCACATGCTCGGCGTCTCCAGCGGCACGGACACGGTCCGGCTGTGGAGCCTGGGCGTGGACGACGCCATCGAGCGCATCTGCTCGGCCACCCGCGGAGTGCTGACCGAGGAGAAGTGGCACGAGTACCTGCCGCGCCTGGACTACGAACCGCCCTGCGGCCGGTGAAACCACCACCGCACACGTGATCCCTGTCACATCATCGACACCCGACCGACCAGTCGGCACCCACCGGACACCGGGCCTTGTTAGCCTTGACCACAGCCCGACCGCTGGCGCATCCCCCGTCGCCAGCGGTCGGGTCTTTTCCTGCCCACCCCAGAGCCCCGCCGGACAGACACCCGCGAACCCCCACCCACGAACGCCGAAGACCCCCAACCGAATTCGGCTGGGGGCCTTCGTGCTGGTGGGGCTAACAGGATTTGAACCTGTGGCCTCATCCTTATCAGGTCGATCATGGGCTATCCGCAACGTGGCAACTACTCAGGCAGGCGCCGGCGTGGCAGTCGCCGAGAGCCGCAGCCATCCGGCTCCGTCCGCTGCTGTTGGTGTCGACCGTTGATGTCAGCTGCCTGCGTACAGCTTGACAGCCGCCCTCAGACCGCCCGCAGGCGTCGAGTGGGAGCGATGAAGAGAGTGTTACGGTCCGCGTCCGAGAACCCGGCCATTTCGGCGATCTCTTCACGGCTGAGCCCCTTGTCGGCCATGGCTTCGCTGATGGACTGAGCCAGGGCAGGTACCTCGGGAGGAAGCTCGTCACTCAAGGGTTCTCGCGTCCGCCAGCCACGGTTTCCTAGCGATTTGTACAGGTTGGTGCGTTTGGCCGAAGTGATCACTTGCAACTCGTAAGCACGTTCGATTATGGCTTGCATCGACGTGCCCCACTCCCGTTTGAGGTCGTGCAACCGGCCCAGAGTGAGGTTCCGGAGCTGCGGGCGGATCACCTCTTCAGGCATCAAGAACTCCGCAGCGAACCGAGTCGCCTCTTCCTCCATGTCGAGTGTGGGCTCAGAGGAATGCAGGCACAGATGCCCAAGCTCGTGACCGATAGTGAGGCGCACTCGATCAATCGGTGCCGCTACGTTGATCATCATCACTGGGTAGTCATCCACCCACTGCGAGAGCCCGTCAACGCGCGTGGTCCCGAAGTCTTCCGCGAGGACGATGCAGCCGGCCGCTTCGACCCAGCGGACCAGTGAGCGGACGGGGCCGATGGGCATGCGCCACTGCATCCGAACCATGCGAGCAGCATCAGCAGCATCCGTGTCGATGGGGTCAAACGTGGGGATCCGCTGCTGTGCCCGGAGAGACACTTCCTCCATCAAGTGGCGGACGTGCATGCGGTACATATTCAACCGGGATTCCAGTTGACGCCAGGTCGTAGCCTTCGCAGTCGCGCGCTTCCGCATGTGTGCGTCTACGGCCATCGCACCGCGAACTGAGCTGGCACTCCTAAGAAACGGGACAGTTACGCCTAGAGCGTCCGCAAGCCGCGCAAGAGCCTCACTCTCGGGCTCACGGAGATCGTTCTCATAGCGGGACAGGGCCGCTTGGGTCACCCCAGCGGCCTCTGCCAACTCTTCCTGGGTGAAACCAAGGGCCCGGCGAGCTGTTGTAATCGCTTCGCCGAGACTGCTCATTTCGACCCATCCTCCGTTGCTTCGCGCTTCCCAGGCGTAGGCACGTTGACCGAGGGGAGCGAGGGCTCGGGCGCCGTGGGACGGACAGGCTGAACCGTGCCTCCAGCTTGCCCGACGTCCGGCAGAGGGACCAGCCAGACCAAGTTGTCCTGACCATCGCGCAGCGACAGCACGGCTTCACCGATCTCGCGCGAGTCAGCTTCCCACTCGTAGCCTGCGACTAGGCGGACTTCTTCCATTCCCGCAAACGTGTCCTGCACACCCTGTGCGAAGAACTCCAGGGCCGTCTGAGTCGCGTAGCTGCTGACCTGCCCGTCCTCACGATGCCGCTTGACTCGCAGACGATAGCTGACCCCAACGACTACTTCGCGCGTGGGCTCCCCGTCACTAAGGGTTACCCCGGGGTGCCCATCGAGCAAGGCTGTCAGGTGGGCCCACAGGCGATCGTGAATCCAGTTGGCGAGACCACGCTCGCTCGCCTCTGCCACCCACGTTGGGTTCCAGCCGCGGTAGGTGCGCAGGTCATCGGCTGCGAGCTTCACTGCTCGAGCCAGGCTGTGAGTGACCTTCTCACCTAAGCCTGACAGAACATCTCGGGATTCCGGGTAGGAATTCATGCCGGAAAATATACCGGCATCGGAGATCACTTTGTCTAGAGGATCGTCAACTCAGTCTGGGCATGTCCCTACGGTCATAAGGCAGCCGAGGCGACACCCGCCCCCCGCTCCTCTACCTCAGCCCCCAGCTCCCATCCCGTCCGCCGTCGACCCACACACCGTGGAGCGGGCGTGGTTCAGGGGCGTCAAGGTGGAGCGCGCCACTGTACGAACGACCTTGACGCCCCTGGGCCGCGTCTGCTCGGCTCTGCCTGGGTCGACGGTGGACGGGATGGGAGCACCCCACGCACGCCCCTACGGACCCGCAGTCGGCAACGGCGCCCCCTCCATCCCGGTGCCGGCCGATCCCCCGCCGGAGGCATCGTCTTTGACCGCGCCCCGTTCTATGCGGTGATCGACTCATGGCTTCCGGCCCTATCCACATGTGGGCGCGCGTCGGCGCAGCGCGGGCGGAGCGGGCCGAAGGCAGGAGCGGCGCCCGGAGCGGAGCCGGGAAGCGCGCCCGGCGGAGCGGAGCGCAGCCGGGGCTTGATGAGGTAGAGAAACCTGTAACAGCTCACGCTGTTGCCTGGTCAGGACGACGCTGCGTCGGTGGTCAGGAGTCGGCTCGTGAATCCGGCTTGGCGAAGGCGCTCGTACGCCTCGATCACGTCGGCCGGTACGGGCTGGCTGATCAGGTAGCCCCGTTCCGGGTAGACCAACAGACGCTGTAGCGCGCCAACGAGCATGTCGATGACCATGCGGGCATCGCCGATGGAGTCGACGTACTCGTTCAGCGTCATCGGGCTGGACGCGCTGATGATCTCGACTTCGGGCCACAGCTTGCGCGCTGTGGCGTACGCCCGACGCTCCTCGTACGGCTTGCTGATCAGCAAGACCGAGGACACATCAACGTCGGCCTCCTTCAACAGCTCCCGCGAGAAGCGGATGTTGTCCCCCGTGTTCCGTGCCCGCGGCTCCACCAGAACGGCTGAGCTGGGGACGCCAAGCTCAAGCGCGCGCTCCCGGTAGTGGACCGCCTCGCCCCGCGGCATGCGCTCTCGCGTCGTGGGACTGGTGGCGCCGGTGAACACGATCAGCGGAACCATGCCACGTTCGTACAGGTCGGCCGCCGTGTCGGCGACGCCCAGGTCGTGACTGCCGAGTCCGATCGCGACAGAACAAGGCCGGGGCGCATGGCCCATCTGGTGGTAGTCCCACAGACGTCGCGTATCGGCCCAGTTCTGCGTCGAGATCACGGCTGGTCTTCCCTGTCCTTCGCTGAGTCCGGCACCTTGAAGTCGTACTCCCACGCGAAGCGTGACGCAGCATGCACGCCGATGGCGAACTCCACCACGGTGCCGTCCGCCGTGTAGGTGGTGCGGTGCAGCTCGACGACCGGCTCCCCGGGCGGCAACTGTAGGAGACTCACTTCGTCGGCCTTCGGGGCGCGAGCGAAGATCCTCTCCTGCATGTGATCGATCTCGTAACCCGCGTCGTACAGCACGCGGAATCCACCGCCCCGACCGGCGGGCCCTGGCGTCGGGTCAACGATGCGCGTGCCCTCGACATGCTCGGGCCGGTAATAGCTGGTCAGAGTGTGCGTCGGCTGGTCGCCTTCCTTTACAAGCCGTGCGCGGGCGTAGACAGGGGCACCCACCGGCAAGCTGTGTGCGGCTGCCACCTCCGCCGGCGCCTCGACGAGGCTGACCGTCTGGGTCTGTTCGTTGCGGCGGTACGGCCGCCCCGAAGCCACACGGTCCGCGATGAACGCCACCTCGTCGCCGTCCCGCCATTTCGCCTTGTCGTACCTGGCGATGCCGAGTCGCTTGAGCGGGACTTGTTGCCGGACAACCGTGCCGTGACCTCGTGACGAGGTAACCAAGCCCTCTGCTTCCAGCGCCTTGTAGGCGGCGTGAACGGTCGCCTTGGAGCCTTCGCCGGCCTCGACCAGTTCCCTGATGTGCGGCAACTGCTGGCCCGGGGCGTACTCGCCCCCCTTGATCTGCTCAGCCAGCTTGTCCGCCAGCTCCCGCCACTTCGGCGCCATCACGACCCCTCTCTACGAGGTCCAGTGAAACATAGTCCTAGGACTGTTGACAGTCCTAGGACTGCGGGGCACTATCTCTCTTGTCGCTCGCAGTCCTAGGACAGCGGGGATGTGCAGCTCTCTATTGGGCTGCTCTGTCGTCGAACAAGGAGTTCTCATGCCGTCCTTCAAGATCGACCTCTCCACCGCCGTGGTGTTCGTCGCGACCGCGCCGGAACCGAAGATGGCCAACAAGAAGACCGGAGAGCGGGCCGTCGACCGGGACACCGGTGCGGGACTGTCCACCGTGGGCCTGCTGGTCTCGGACGAGGGGGAGGGCAACCTCTACCAGGTCACTATCCCGGAGACGGGCTACCCCGAGGGTCTGGCCCCGGGCATGCCGGTCCGGGTGGTCGGCCTCAAGGCCCGTGACTGGGAGAACGAGTTCAACGGCCAGAAGCGGCACGGGATCTCGTTCCGCGCGGTCGCGATCACCTCGGCGGCCTGACCATGGCTGACCTGACGCTGTTGATCGAGGCTACGGGGGCCCTGGCGGGTGCCGGTGGTGTCAGCTACGCGAAGCACCGGGCGCCGCGCCTGTACTGGTCGACGGTGGGTCTGCCGCTGACGTGGGGCCGGTTCACCTGGTCCTACCGGTCCACGATGGACGTGTGCGGGCTGACCGTGCAACCGTCCGGGCTGCGGGCCTTCATGACGCGCAACCTGTCCCGCCGTGAGGTGCGGCCGGTGCCGCCGAAGGTCCGTCGGGTCCGGCCCACCTCGACCGGGCTGCGCATCACGCTGCGCCTCCCGGCCGGCCTGGAGCCCGCCGACGTGGCCACCTCCTCGGAACGGCTGCGCCACGCCTTCGGCGTCCAGTCGGTCACCGTCGCGGAGACCAAGCCCGGCTTCGTAGAGCTGCGGATGACGGGCTACGACGTGCTGCGCCGGGTCCGTCTTCCGCGCTCCGCACAGCCCCGCGGGCTGCGGGTTCCGGTGGCGTTGCGGGAGGACGGCACGGTCTTCGAGCGGGACTACCGCGCGGTTCCGATGGCGCTGACCCTCGGGGCCACGCTGTCCGGGAAGTCCGTCTACCAGCGCAATCTGGTCAAGGGCCTGGCACAGCTCCCGGTCGGGTTGATCGGCATCGACTGCAAGCGCGGCGTCGAGCACAGCCGGTACGCGCCCCGCCTGTCGGCTCTGGCCACCGACCCGGACATGGCGGGACGGCTGATAGACGCGCTGGTCCTGGAGATGGGCGAGCGTTTCGATCTCCTCGCCCTGCACGGGGTCTCGGACGTGTGGGACCTGCCCGCGAAGCTGCGGCCGGTGCCGCTGGTCGTCCTGATCGATGAGGTGGCAGAGCTGTTCTTCGTCACCTCGAAGAAAGATGAGGCAGCGCGGGACCGGACGGTCATGCAACTGGTGCGGCTGGGTCAGATGGCCCGTGCGGTCGGCATCTACCTGGAGGTCTGCGGGCAGCGCTTCGGCTCCGACCTCGGCAAGGGTGCCACCGCGCTGCGTGCCCAGCTCACCGGGCGTGTGGTCCACCGGGTCAACGACAAGCAGACCGCTGAAATGGGCTTGGGTGACATCGCTCCGGATGCGGTGATGGCGGCGACCTCGATCCGGGCCGATCGTCCCGGTGTCGCGGTGGCCGGTGACACCTCCGGTGGCTGGTCCCGCATCCGCACCCCGGAGACTTCGCCGGCCGATGCGGCGGCCGTGTGCCGGGAGTTCGCGCATCTCACTCCGGAGCTGCCGTTCCTGGCCCCGTTCCGGCCCCCGGCCCGGCAGATGCCGCCGATGCCCACCGTTCCGCCGCTTGGGTCCCCGCAGCCCTGACCGGAGGGAGGTGAAGAGCCGTGATCCGCTCGATCCGCATCGACGCCGTACTCATCCAGGCCGTAATTGCCGGGGCTCTGTCCTTCGCCCACCTGCACGACCTCGCCGAAGCGGCTGGCCAGACCGGGTGGAAGGCATGGGCCTATCCCGTCTCCGTCGACCTGCTCTTGGTCGCCGTGTGGCGTCGGCTACGCACTGAGCGCTCGAAGCTGGCTTGGTTCTGGTTCCTGGTTGCCCTGGTCGCCTCTCTCGGCGCGAACATCGCGACCGCCGGGCTCCTCGACCTGGACCATGTTCCGGCCTGGCTGCGCATCCTCGTGGCCGGTTGGCCCGCGCTGGCGTTCCTCGGCGGCACCCTGCTGGCCCACACCCCGACCGACCATGCACCGGCCCCGGCGCCCGAGCCTCGGCCCGTACCGGTCGTCGACCGACCCGCGGCTCCCGAACCGACCCAGACGCCTGCTCCGGTCCCGGAGATCCCGACACCGGAGCCTGCCCCGGCCCTGCCGCAGGCCCCGGCCTCGACTCCCGCGGTCCCGCCTGCGCTGGTCGACCACGCCCGAAAGGTCGCCACCGAACACCGCACCCGCACCGGAGCCGACATCGACACGGCCACATTGCGCGATCGCCTCGGCATCCCGGAAGACCTCGCCGGCGCCATCGTTGCCCAACTCGCCTGAAGGGAATGACCTGCGTGCGCCCGAACCGCTTCTACGACGTCATCCGCGTTGGCCCGGTCCGAGTGGCCTCGTTCAACAACGGCCGGGGCCAAACCCGGCACACCGCCGCCTGCACCGCGCCGAAGTGCGGATTCTCCAACGAATACGGCGACCGGTCGGCCGCCGAACTCGCCGCCCGCACCCACCGCTGCGCCTGAAAGGAGGACCGAGCCATGCAGCTGCCCGAAGACCAGATCCGCGCCGGCCACATCCCCGCCGACCTCTACCGGCAGATCCCGCCCGGCACCGACATGCGACGCGTCGTGATCGTCCAAGAGGCGCCGCGTTCGTACAAGGGCCCGATCGTCCTCACGCTGGTCGTCCTCGCGGGATCGGTCGTGGTGCTGCTGGTCATCGCCTTCGTCGTTCAGGTCCTCGCCGGCGCCGCCGTTGCGGTCCTGTCGGCCACCGGCGGACTCGGCTACACGATCAACCGCACGTCCAAGCGCAAGACCCTCCGCAGCAAGTAACGCCCTCCGGGGCGGCCTCTCTCGCCAAAGATCCGCCGCCCCGGACGGCCACCACTTCCAGGCCCCAATGGACCCGAAAGGGAAGCCTCATCATGCCCCAGCCCGCCCAGAACACGCGCGTCTGCCGCGACTGCGACGGCTTCGCCATGGTCGCCATCACCACCGGCACCCGCCACGCCGACGGCTCCCGCGCCACCCTCCGGATCGCCTGCCCGGCCTGTAAGGGCGCCGGACGCACCGCCCCCGCCGCCCTGTACCGCATCGGGCGGTGACCACGTGACCGACACCGCCACCATGGCGGGCCTGGACCCGGCCACCCTCGCCGACGTGCTGAGGTTGGCCGGGTCCACCGGCTTCGACCGCATCCAGGACCAGATCCGCCGCACCGGCGGCTGCTCCGACCCCATCCACCTGACCGGCTCGACCGTCACCCGCGACGCCACCACCGGCAAGGTGTTGCACTCCTACTCGACCGACACCGAACCCGGCGGACGGCTCCGCCTCGCCTGCGGCAACCGGCGGGCCTCCCGCTGCCCGGCCTGCGCCTGGACCTACGCCGGCGACACCTACCACCTCATCCGCGCGGGCCTCGTCGGCGACCCCGCCAAGGGCACCCCCGAAACGATCCGGGACCACCCGCGGGTGTTCGCCACCCTGACCGCCCCGTCGTTCGGCCCGGTCCACAATCGCCCCGGAAACCGGCCCTGCCGCTGCGGTGTCCGCCACGCAGAGGACGCCCCGGAACTGGGCAGCCCGCTCGACCCCGACACGTACGACTACGCCGGGGCTGTGCTCTGGAACAACCACGCCTCCGAGCTGTGGCGCTACTTCACGATCTACCTTCGCCGCGAGATCGCCAAGCGCGCCGGGCTCACTCAGAAGGCGGCGAAGGAGCAGTCGCGAGTGTCCTTCGGCAAGGTGGCCGAGTACCAGAGGCGCGGCGCCGTGCACTTCCACGCTGTGATCCGCTTCGACGGACCCGACGGCCCGGATGACGCCCCGCCCGCGTGGGCGACCATCGACCTTCTCACCGACGCGATCCACGGCGCCGCCGCCCGCGTGGAAGTCGACCTAGAACCCGCCGGAGACCAGACCGCCCGGACGCTGCGGTGGGGCACGCAGCTCGACGTACGCCCCATCCGGGCCTTCGGTGACGGCGAGGACATCACCGAACAGGCGGTCGCCTCCTACGTCGCCAAATACGCCACCAAAGCCGCCGAGACGACCGGCACCGTAGACCGCCGCATCGGCAGTAAAGACGCCCTCGTCCTGCTCGGCGTGCCCGACCACCCCGCCCGGCTCATCGCCGCATGCCTCGACCTCCACGCGCTCTACCCCGACCGCAAGCTGCGCGACTGGGCCCACATGCTCGGCTTCCGCGGCCACTTCTCCACCAAGTCCCGGCGCTACTCCACCACCCTCGGCGAGCTGCGCCAGACCCGCGCCGACTACCGCGCCGCCCAGCAACGCGCCGCCCTCGGCCTGCCCGACCCAGACGACGAGGAAGCCACCACGCTCACCCTCGCCCACTGGACCTACGCCGGCCACGGCCACACCCCCGGCGAATCCTGGCTCGCCGCCAATATCCGCCGCGACATCCAGCACAACCGCGAAACCGCCCGCGAGGAACTACCCGCCCTGCTCGACCTGGAAGGAGCCGCCACATGACCACCGCCGCCCCGGAACTGCTGACCGTGCCCGAGGTCATGGCGCGGCTGAAGGTGGGCCGTACCAAGGTCTACGACCTGATCCGGACCCATCGCCTCGTGTCCATCAAGGTTGACGGGTGCCGGCGCATCCCCGACCACGCGGTCCGCGACTTCATCGTCGGCCAGATCGGGGAGGCTGCCTGATGGCGAAGCGTCGGCCCAACGGCGGCGGCACGATCACCAAGCGGTCCGATGGCCGGTACCAAGGCGCCGCTTACGTGACCGACACGGACGGCAACCGGGTGCGCAAGTACGTGTACGGCCGGACGTGGGACGAAGCGAACGAGAAGCTGGGCAAGCTCCAGGACCAGGAGCGCAACGGCATCCCCGTTCCCTCGCGGTCCTGGACGCTCGGCGAGTGGCTGGGCTACTGGCTGGAGCACATCGTCGCTCCGGAGCGCGAGCACAACACGTACGTGAAGTACGAGTCCAAGGTTCGGCTCTACCTGCTGCCTCACCTCGGCAAGAAACCGCTGGTCAAGCTCACCCCGGCGCAGATCCGGGCGTTCATGGCCACGCTGACTCGGGAGAAGGCCGGCGCCTCGGCCCGCTTCGAGGTCCTGCGCGTCCTCCGCAACGCCCTCAACCGGGCCATGCGCGAGGAGCTGATCACGCGGAACGTCGCTCTCCTGGTCGACATGCCCAAGGTCAGCAAGGACAGGGGCACGGCGTGGAACGCCCGCGAGGCGATCGCCTTCCTGCGCTCCGTGCGCGCCCACCGGCTCTACGCGGCCTGCGTCCTCGTCCTGGTCCTCGGGCTCCGCCGTAGCGAGGTGCTGGGGCTGCGCTGGCAGGACATCGACTTCGAGGCCGGCCACTTCACCCCGGTCAAGCAGGTGCAGCGCGTCAAGGGCGTCGGCCTGGTCCTCAAGGACCTCAAGACGGAGTCCTCACAGGCCGTGCTCCCGCTCCCCGAGTTCTGCGCGCGTGCCCTGGGGGAGCGCCGGGAGCTGCAAGAGCTGGAACGGAAGATCGCCGGGGAGCGCTGGTCACAGGAGCCGGACCATGACCTGATCTTCTCCTCCGAGCACGGCGGCATGATCGACCCGGTGGGCTTCTCCCGCACCTTCGATCGGCTCGTCAAGCGCGCCGGCGTCCGCCGGATCACGGTCCGTCTGGCTCGGCACACCTGCGGGACCCTGCTGGCCTTCCTGAAGGTGCATCCCAAGGTCGCACAGGCGATCCTCCGGCACAGCCAGATCAGCATGACCATGGACGTGTACACGCACGTCGTAGGCGACAGTGAGCGCGAAGCAGTGGGCATGCTCGCCGAGCTTCTGGAAGATCCACTCATCGGCTGATGTCAGCCATGGATGTCAAAGACCCCCAGCCGTTGCCGGTTGGGGGTCTTCGTGCTGGTGGGGCTAACAGGATTTGAACCTGTGGCCTCATCCTTATCAGGGATGCGCTCTAACCAACTGAGCTATAGCCCCGCCGCGCTCTGCGGTGTATGTCCCGCGCGCTGACTCCTGAAGATTAGCGCACGAGGCGGGCAGTCCCAAAATCGGTTGTCGCGGGGCCTCGGGGCGAGGATCACTCGTCCTCGGCGAGCGTCAGCTCCACACCGCCGACGAAGCCGGCGGACAGGTTGTAGATGAACGCGCCGAGCGTGGCCAGGGCCGTCGCCAGGACGACGTCGATGACCGCGATGACCGTCGCGAAGAGCAGCACGTTGGGCAGCGACAGGAAGGACTGCAGGTCGAAGCCGTTGGACTCGTTGGAGCCGGTGGCCTCGGCGATCGTGCCGCCGACCGTCGAGAAGACGCCCATGGCGTCCATGACCATCCACAGCACGGCGGACGCGACGATGGTGCAGATGCCCAGCGCGATGGAGAGCAGGAAGCTGACCTTCATCACCGACCACGGGTCGGCCTTCGACACGCGCAGGCGCGCCTTGCGCACGCGGGGCGTGGTGCGGGCGCCGGTGCGCGGGCGGCGCACGGCCGACGCGTTGCCGCCGTGGGTCTGGTAGGCCTGCGGCGGGTGGTAGGGCCCACCGGGCTGCTGGGGCTGCCGTTCTCCCGGCAGCGGCGAGGCAGCCTGCTGAGTCTGCTGGCCTCGGGTGTCCGTCACAGTTCCCCCCTGGGATCCATGCGTTGTGGACGAGCTCCCCGAGTGCGAGTCGGTCGCTCCGTCGTCGATCTTGCGCAGTTGAGTCGTGTGCGAATCCGTCGCACGCGCGGCCGAGCCACGGCCACCGCCGCCCGTTTCCGTACCCGTGGGGGTACCGGCCGATCCGGCGCCCGTGGCTCCGCTCACGATGACTCTCTCCTCGTGCTACTCGGCCGAGGGCGCCTCACCCTCGTCCGTGCCGGTGGTCGCGGCACCCTCGGCGGTCTCGTCGACGGCCACATCGCCGTCGACCTCCTCCGCCTCGCGTCCCGCCTCGGCGTTGCGTGCGATGCCGACGACGGCATCGCGCTTGCCCAGATTGATCAGTTGAACGCCCATGGTGTCACGGCCGGTCTCCCTGACCCCGTTGACTCGCGTACGAATCACACCGCCCGAGAGTGTGATGGCGAGGATCTCGTCGTGCTCCTCGACCACCAGCGCGCCCACGAGCGACCCGCGGTCCTCGACGATCTTGGCGGCCTTGATGCCGAGGCCACCGCGACCCTGGACGCGGTACTCGTCGACGGAGGTCCGCTTCGCGTAACCGCCGTCGGTGGCAGTGAACACGAACGTACCGGCTCGAACAACATTCATCGAGAGCAGCTCGTCCCCTTCGCGGAAACTCATGCCCTTGACGCCCGAGGTGGCACGTCCCATCGGACGCAGCGTGTCGTCCGACGCGGTGAACCTGATCGACTGCGCCTTCTTGCTGATCAGCAGCAGATCGTCCTCGGCAGAGACGAGTTCGGCCCCGATCAGTTCGTCGTCGCTTCCGTCCGCCTGCTCCCGCAGGTTGATGGCGATGACACCACCCGAGCGCGGGGAGTCGTAGTCCTTCAGCGGCGTCTTCTTCACCAGTCCGGCCTTCGTGGCCAGGACCAGGTACGGAACCGCCTCGTAGTCGCGGATCGCACGGATCTGGGCGATCGTCTCGTCCGGCTGGAAGGCCAGCAGGTTCGCCACGTGCTGGCCGCGCGCGTCCCGGCCGGCGTCCGGCAGCTCGTAGGCCTTCGCGCGGTAGACGCGGCCCTTGTTGGTGAAGAACAGCAGCCAGTGGTGCGTGGTGGACACGAAGAAGTGGTTGACGATGTCGTCTTCCTTGAGCTTCGCGCCGCGCACCCCCTTGCCGCCGCGCTTCTGCGCCCGGTAGTCGTCGGTCTTCGTGCGCTTGATGTAACCGCCACGCGTGACCGTGACGACGATGTCCTCCTCGGCGATCAGGTCCTCGATGGACATGTCGCCCTCGTAGGGGATCAGCTTCGTCTTGCGGTCGTCGCCGTACTTCTCGACGAGGGCGGTCAGCTCCTCGCCGACGATCGCGCGCTGGCGGACCGGGGAGGCGAGGATCTCGTTGTACTCGGTGATCTTCGCCTGGAGCTCGTCGTGCTCGCGGACGATCTTCTGCCGCTCCAGGGCCGCCAGACGGCGCAGCTGCATCTCCAGGATGGCGTTGGCCTGGATGTCGTCGATCTCCAGGAGGTCCATCAGGCCCCCGCGCGCGATCTCGACGGTGTCGCTGCGCCGGATCAGCGCGATGACCTCGTCGATGGCGTCCAGCGCCTTGAGCAGACCGCGCAGGATGTGCGCCCGCTCCTCCGCCTTGCGCAGCCTGAAGCGCGTACGGCGGACGATGACCTCGATCTGGTGGTTCACCCAGTGGCGGATGAACGCGTCCAGCGACAGGGTGCGCGGCACGCCGTCGACCAGGGCCAGCATGTTGGCGCCGAAGTTGGTCTGCAGGTCGGTGTGCTTGTAGAGGTTGTTCAGGACGACCTTGGCGACCGCGTCCCGCTTCAGCACGATGACCAGGCGCTGACCGGTGCGGGAGCTGGTCTCGTCGCGGACGTCGGCGATGCCGCCGATCTTGCCGTCCTTCACCAGGTCGGCGATCTTCTGCGCGAGGTTGTCCGGGTTGGTCTGGTACGGCAGCTCCGTGACCACCAGGCACTGGCGGTTCTGGATCTCCTCGACCTCGACGACCGCGCGCATGGTGATCGAGCCGCGGCCGGTGCGGTAGGCCTCCTCGATGCCCTTGCGGCCCACGACCAGGGCACCGGTGGGGAAGTCGGGGCCCTTGATGCGCTCGATGAGCGCGTCGAGCAGCTCCTCGTGCGAGGCCTCGTGGTTCTCCAGGTACCACTGGGCGCCGGCCGCGACCTCGCGCAGGTTGTGCGGCGGGATGTTGGTCGCCATGCCGACCGCGATGCCCGCCGAGCCGTTGATCAGCAGGTTCGGGAAGCGCGCGGGCAGGACGGTCGGCTCCTGGGAGCGTCCGTCGTAGTTGTCCGTGAAGTCGACGGTCTCCTCGTCGATGTCACGGACCATCTCCATCGACAGCGGCGCCATCTTGCACTCGGTGTAGCGCATGGCCGCCGCCGGGTCGTTGCCCGGCGAGCCGAAGTTGCCGTTGGAGTCGACGAGCGGCATCCGCATCGACCAGGGCTGTGCGAGGCGCACCAGGGCGTCGTAGATGGAGCTGTCGCCGTGCGGGTGGTAGTTGCCCATGACGTCGCCGACGACGCGGGCGCACTTGTAGAAGCCGCGCTCGGGGCGGTAGCCGCCGTCGTACATGGCGTACAGCACCCGGCGGTGCACGGGCTTGAGGCCGTCGCGGACGTCGGGCAGCGCACGCGAGACGATGACGGACATCGCGTAGTCGAGGTACGAGCGCTGCATCTCCGTCTCGAGCCCGACGGGCTCGACACGCATCGCCAGGGCGTCACCCTCGGGCGTGGTCACAGGAGTGTTCTCGTCGGTCATTGCTGGTGAAGGTCCTTCCTGGTGCGGTCAGCTGAGACCGACTCAGATGTCGAGGAAGCGGACGTCCTTGGCGTTGCGCTGGATGAACGCGCGCCGGGCCTCGACGTCCTCGCCCATCAGCACCGAGAACAGGTCGTCGGCCTGCGCGGCGTCGTCGAGCGTGACCTGGCCGAGCACGCGGTGCTCCTGGTCCATGGTCGTGATGCGCAGCTCCTCGGCGTTCATCTCGCCGAGACCCTTGAAGCGCTGCACGGAGTCCTCACGGATGCGCTTGCCCGCGTTGCGGCCCATCTCGATCAGCGCGTCGCGCTCCCGGTCGGAGTACGCGTACTCGAAGTCGTCCCGGCCCCACTTGATCTTGTACAGCGGCGGGCGGGACAGGTACACGTGCCCGGACTCGACCAGCGGCCGCATGAAGCGGAACAGGAAGGTCAGCAGCAGGGTGTTGATGTGCTGGCCGTCGACGTCGGCGTCCGCCATCAGGATGATCTTGTGATAGCGGAGCTTCTCGATGTCGAAGTCCTCGTGCACACCCGTGCCGAACGCGGAGATCATCGCCTGGATCTCCTGGTTCTGCAGGATCCGGTCGATGCGCGCCTTCTCGACGTTGAGGATCTTGCCGCGGATCGGGAGGATCGCCTGGTACTGCGGGTTACGGCCGGACTTGGCCGAGCCGCCGGCGGAGTCGCCCTCGACGATGAAGATCTCGCACTTGGTCGGGTCGTTCGACTGGCAGTCGGACAGCTTGCCCGGCAGCGAGGCCGACTCCAGCAGGCCCTTGCGGCGCGTCAGGTCGCGGGCCTTGCGGGCCGCCACGCGCGCGTGGGCCGCCTGGATGCCCTTGCGGATGATGTCCGCGGCCTCGTTGGGGTTGCGGTCGAGCCAGTCCGTCAGGTGCTCGTAGACGACCTTCTGGACGAAGGTCTTCACCTCGGTGTTGCCCAGCTTCGTCTTGGTCTGGCCCTCGAACTGCGGCTCCGCCAGCTTGACCGAGATGATCGCGGTCAGACCCTCGCGGATGTCGTCACCCGTGAGGTTGTCGTCCTTCTCGCGCAGCAGCTTCTTGTCCCGCGCGTACTTGTTGATCAGCGAGGTGAGCGCCGCGCGGAAGCCCTCCTCGTGGGTGCCGCCCTCGTGCGTGTGGATGATGTTGGCGAAGGAGTACACACCCTCCGTGTAGCCGCCGTTCCACTGCATCGCGACCTCGAGGGACAGGCTCTTGTCCTTGTCCTCGGCCTCCAGGTCGATCACCGTCGGGTGGACCAGCTCTCCCTTGCGGGAGTTGAGGTACGTCACGAAGTCGACGATGCCGCCCTCGTAGTGGTACGAGACGCTCTTGTCCTCGTGCTTCTCGTCCTCGCCCGCCTCGTCCGCGCCGGCGGTGGCCTTCGCCGACTCGCGCTCGTCGGTGAGGTTGATCCTGAGGCCCTTGTTGAGGAAGGCCATCTCCTGGAAGCGCCGGGAGAGCGTCTCGAAGGAGTAGTCGGTGGTCTCGAAGATGTCGCCGTCGGCCCAGAAGGTGACCGACGTGCCGGTCTCCTCGGTGGCCTCGTGCCGGGCGAGCGCCGCCGTGGGGACACCCAGCTTGTACTCCTGCGTCCAGCGGTAGCCGTCCGTCTTGACCTCCACCGCGACCCTCGTGGAGAGGGCGTTGACGACGGAGACACCCACGCCGTGCAGACCACCGGAGACCGCGTAGCCGCCGCCGCCGAACTTGCCGCCCGCGTGCAGCACGGTCAGCACGACCTCGACGGCGGGCTTCCCCTCGGAGGGGACGATCCCCACCGGGATGCCACGGCCGTTGTCGACGACCCGGACGCCGCCGTCGGCGAGGATCGTCACGTCGATCGTGTCCGCGTGACCGGCCAGCGCCTCGTCGACGGAGTTGTCGACGACCTCCTGCACCAGGTGGTGCAGGCCCCGCTCACCGGTCGAGCCGATGTACATACCGGGTCGCTTGCGGACCGCGTCCAGACCCTCGAGGACGGTGATGGCACTGGCGTCGTACGACGCGGCAGCATCGCCCTTCGGGGTGCTCACCGCGTCGTTCACGCCGGTGTCGGTGGACGGGTTGTTCTCGTTGGGGTTGCCGGAATCGGCCACGAAGCGCCCTTTCTGGCACAGCACGAGCCGGGCTCGTCGGCAGGTTGCCGGAGCGGCTGCGGCATGTTGCGTTGGTAAGCCTTGATCAGCGTTGCTCAGCTAGTCCCGGACGGTCCCCACGTTCGGGGCGGGATTCTCTCTCATTCTACCGGTACCACTGACACTGATGGGGGTTTGCCGGTACCTGAGTCCGCATGTGCCGCCCTGAACGAGGCTCGTCCGACTCCCGATATGCGGATGGGGGCCTCAGGAGGCTCACAACGGCACTCAGCGCTTCGAGGCGTCAACCCTTTGCTACTTGGGAGTCAGATCCCGCTCCGACGCCTCACAGAGGGGTACGGCACAGGGCGCCCCGACGGCTCACTTCGACCGGGGGCGCACATTTTTGTGAGGTACATCACGCGTCACTGACGGGGTGCCAGAACGCCCGCACGTCACCCGTAGGTGTCGCCCGGGCCCTGGCTGCCGGGCGCCCGCAACGGTCCGTAACGCCGGCCCGGACCATCCGGGCCACCAGGTCCCAGGACCTTGATCATCCGCACCGACCCGTGCCCCAGGTCCTCGTTGAGCCGGGCCACCAGCGTCGGCGCGAGCAACCGCAGGTTCGTCGCCCACGCCGTCGAGTCGCAGCGCACGACCAGCACCCGCTCGTCCTCGTCGTACCGCTCCGGCACGCAGTGCTTCGCCACGTCCTCGCCGACGATCTCCGGCCAGCGGCCCATCACCCCGCCCACCGCGGCCGGCGTCTCCCAGCCGCGCTCGGTGATCAGCCGGTTGATCGCGGAACCCAGCGCCATGGGGTCACGGCCGTCGGCCCGCGCCCCGGAGCGCAGCCCCCCGCGCCGCGCCTGCTTCTTCTGCTGGGCCGCGTCCCCACGCGCGCGTGCCGCCTCCCGCGCCGCCCTGAGCGCCACGCGCGCGAGGTCGACCCCCGACGGCTCCTGGCCTCCCTCGGGCCCGCCCGGGGACTGTCCGGGACCCGGCTCCGGCGCGTCCGCGCTCATACGCGCTCCACCGTCCCCTCCGCCACCGTGAACCGCGCCCCCGCCAGCACATGCGGTACGTCGTCGTCGACCGCGGCCGTCACCAGCACCTGCTCCCCGGGCGCCACCAGCTCGGCCAGCCGCTCCCGGCGCCGCGCGTCCAGCTCGGCGAAGACGTCGTCCAGCACCAGCACCGGCTCGTTGCCCTCCGCCCGCAGCAGGTCGAAGGAGGCCAGCCGGAGCGCCAGCGCGTACGACCACGACTCGCCGTGGGAGGCGTAGCCCTTGGCGGGCAGCGAGCCGAGTTTGAGCAGGAGGTCGTCCCGGTGTGGACCGACCAGCGTGACGCCCCGCTCGATCTCCTGCTTGCGCGCCTCGGCGAGCGCCCCCATCAGCTGCTCGTACAGATCCTCGCGCGTGTGCGCCTCACCGGGCGCCGACGGCTTGTACTCCAGGGCGACGGGGCCGCCGCCCGGGGCCAGCTGCTCGTACGCCTTGTCGGCCAGCGGCTGCACGGCCGCGATCAGGTCCAGCCGCTGGGCGAGCAACTCGGCGCCCGCGCGCGCGAGGTGCTGGTCCCAGACGTCGAGCGTGGACAGGTCCATCGTGCGGCCGCCGTGCCGGCGGGCGAGCGCGGCCGACTTCAGCAGGGTGTTGCGCTGCTTGAGGACCCGGTCGTAGTCGGAGCGCACCCCGGCCATCCGCGGGGAACGGGCGGTGATCAGCTCGTCCAGGAAACGGCGCCGCTCACCGGGGTCGCCCTTCACCAGCGCGAGGTCCTCCGGCGCGAACAGCACAGTGCGCACGATGCCGAGCACGTCACGCGGTCTGACCTGCGAGGACCTGTTGATGCGGGCGCGGTTGGCCCGGCCCGGGTTCAGCTCCAGCTCGATCAGCTGCTGCCGCTCGCCCTGCCGGACCTGGGCCCGGATCACGGCGCGCTCGGTGCCCATGCGCACCAGCGGCGCGTCGGAGGAGACCCGGTGGCTGCCGAGGGTGGCGAGGTAGCCGACCGCCTCGACCAGGTTCGTCTTGCCCTGCCCGTTCGGACCGACGAAGGCGGTGACGCCCGGGTCCAGGGGCACCTCGACCCGGGCGTACGAACGGAAGTCGGCCAGCGACAGATGCGTGACGTGCATGGTCGTGCGCCGACCTCCCGGGTGTTCGTCCCTCGGGCGCGTGGCCCTCGGGTGCTGCCTACTTCTTCTCGACCGCGTGGCCGCCGAACTGGTTGCGCAGCGCGGCGATCATCTTCATCTGCGGCGAGTCGTCCTGCCGGGACGCGAACCGCGCGAAGAGGGAGGCCGTGATCGCGGGCAGCGGCACCGCGTTGTCGATCGCCGCCTCCACAGTCCAGCGTCCCTCACCGGAGTCCTGTGCATAACCCCGGAGCCCGTCCAGGTGCTCGTCGTCGTCGAGCGCGTTGACCGCCAGGTCGAGCAGCCAGGACCGGATCACCGTGCCCTCCTGCCAGGAACGGAAGACCTCGCGGACGTTCTCCACGGAGTCGACCTTCTCCAGCAGCTCCCAGCCCTCGGCGTAGGCCTGCATCATCGCGTACTCGATGCCGTTGTGGACCATCTTCGCGAAGTGGCCCGCGCCCACCTTGCCGGCGTGCACGGCGCCGAAGTCGCCCTCCGGCTTGAGGGCGTCGAAGACCGGCTGCACCTTGGCGACGTTCTCCGCGTCCCCGCCGTACATCAGCGCGTAGCCGTTCTCCAGGCCCCACACGCCGCCGGAGACGCCGCAGTCGACGAAGCCTATGCCCTTGGCGGCCAGCTCCTCGGCGTGCTTCTCGTCGTCCGTCCAGCGGGAGTTGCCGCCGTCCACGACGACGTCGCCGGGCTCCAGCAGCTCGCCGAGCCGGTCGACGGTGGCCTGGGTGGCCTCCCCGGCCGGGACCATCACCCAGACCACGCGCGGGGCACTGAGCTTGCCCACAAGCTCTTCCAGGCTGTGGACGTCGGCGAGGTCGGGATTGCGGTCGTATCCGACGACGGTGTGGCCCGCGCGGCGGATCCGCTCGCGCATGTTGCCGCCCATCTTGCCGAGGCCGACGAGACCGAGCTCCATCAGTTGCGTTCCTTAGGTGTGCGAGGTGGCAAGGCGGCACCTCCGAACCCGCCGGATGCGTGCCGCGGCACTTTCGTACCCGCGTCGAGCCTAAACCCGCCCGCCCGTGCACAGCTGTGGGCATACGCGCTCAGACGTACGCCCCCACCTGCGGGTTCGTCCCCACCCTGTGGACGGCGACCGACGGTGCGAAGCCTGGCTCAGCCGCTCAGCCGCTCAGCCGCACCGGCATGATCAGGTACTTGTAGGCCTCGTCCGCCTCGGCGTCCACCGCGGGCTTGCCGCTGAGCAGGGCCGGCTTCGTGGACGTCGTGAAGGACAGCTGGGCGACCGGGGAGTCGATCGCGCTCAGACCGTCCAGCAGGAAGGTCGGGTTGAAGGCGATCGAGATGTCGTCGCCCTCCAGCTGGGCGTCGACCCTTTCCACAGCCTGTGCGTCGTCGCTGGAGCCGGCCTCCAGGATGAGCACGCCCTGCTCGAAGCTGAGCCGCACCGGGGTGTTGCGCTCGGCGACCAGGGCCACGCGCTTGACGGCCTCCACGAACGGGGCGGTCTCGATCACCGCGACGCTGTTGAACTCCGTCGGGAAGAGCGTCTTGTACTTCGGGAGGTCGCCCTCCAGCAGACGCGTCGTCGTCCGGCGGCCCGCACCCTCGAAACCGATCAGACCCTCGCCCGCGCCCGAGCCGGACAGCGCCAGGATCACCTGGTCACCGCTGGTCAGCGCCTTGGCGGTGTCCTGGAGCGTCTTGGCGGGCACCAGGGCGACCGCGGAGATGTCAGGGTTCTCCGGCTTCCACAGGAACTCGCGGACCGCGAAGCGGTAGCGGTCCGTGGAGGCCAGCGTGACCGAGTCGCCCTCGATCTCGATGCGCACACCGGTCAGGACGGGCAGCGTGTCGTCACGGCCCGCGGCGATGGCCACCTGCTGCACGGCCGAGGCGAAGACCTCGCCGGGGACCGTGCCCGTCGCCTCCGGCATCTGCGGCAGCGCCGGGTACTCCTCCACCGGCAGGGTGTGGAGGGTGAACCGCGAGGAGCCGCAGACCACCGTCGCCCGTACACCGTCTGTGGAGATCTCCACCGGCCGGTTGGGGAGGGCGCGGGAGATGTCCGCGAGCAGCCGACCCGAGACGAGGACCGTGCCCTCCTCCTCGATCTCCGCCTCGACCGAGACCCGCGCCGAGACCTCGTAGTCGAAGCTGGACAGGCTCAGCTGCCCCTCCTCGGCCTTCAGCAGCAGGCCCGCGAGGACCGGCGCCGGCGGACGGGCCGGGAGGCTGCGAGCCGCCCAGGCCACTGCCTCCGCGAGTACGTCGCGTTCCACCCGGATCTTCACTGTTGCCGCCTCCTGCTGTTGCCGGCGCTGCTCGCCCTGCTTCGCCTTCGTCGTCTGACCGGTGTCGTCCGCCGCTGTGAGGGGCAGAACACCGGGGACCAGTCTGACGCACCCCACTGACAGTAGGTGCCGTTCGGGGTCAAGTCGTGACGAGGGGCGGTCGGGCTCGAGAGGGCGAGTTGTGCACAGGACCCGCTTCGAAACGAATTCCGCTCTCTCTCTAGTCGTCAGTAGTAGTAGGGCCTGTGGATACCGTGGATAACCTCGTTTGCCCAGGTCAGGCCGGGAATTTTGTCCACCGTGCCTGTGGGCGGAGCCGGTGGACAACCGGGCCCTTCTGTGGAGAACGGAAAGTTCTGCACACACCGTGCACAGGGAGAGGCGACTTCTCCCCAGCGCCGTCCCCAGCTTTACCCACGTTTCCCACAGCCCAACCAGGCAGCCTGGTGTGACGCCTTTCACTCGACGCGGTGACGGGGCGCGTCACGTTGCCGAACAGTGGACAGCCATGTGGAGAAGCTGGGGATCGCTGGGGACAACCCCGTCCAGCCTGTGGGTTGCCCGTGGACAACTCAATGCACAGCCTGTGGATCATTTCTTCGTCCACAGCCTGTGGAGATCGTTCGTCCACGAATCCACAGGGAGCTGACCTGCCCTGATGATCCCTCATCGGCCTGGCCTGTGGACAGGATCGGGACAACTTCCCAGTCCCCAAGGTGTGGACGGAAAAAACCGGCCCAATCTGTGGAGGACGCCCGTAACCCGGCAGGTATTCGAACAGCGGCCAGGACAGCCGTACGAGCCGGTGGCGCCGCCGGGACGTGCGGGGAGGGCGCGGAGAGCTGCCGGAGACGTGCAGGAGACGTGCGGGGCCCATGCGAAAGGCGCCCCTGGGAGTCCCGGAGGCGCCTTCGTGGCCGGTGCCGGCGGCCGTCAGCCGTTCTTGATGCGGTTGGTCAGCTCGGTCACCTGGTTGTAGATCGAGCGCCGCTCGGCCATCAGATTGCGGATCTTGCGGTCGGCGTGCATCACCGTGGTGTGGTCCCGGCCGCCGAACAGCGCGCCGATCTTCGGCAGCGAGAGGTCCGTCAGCTCACGGCACAGGTACATGGCGATCTGCCGGGCCGTCACCAGCGCCCGCCCGCGCGAGGTGCCGCACAGGTCCTCGACCGTGAGGCCGAAGTAGTCCGCGGTCGCGCCCATGATGGCCGTGGACGTGATCTCGGGGGCCGAGTCCTCGCCGCCGGGGATCAGGTCCTTGAGGACGATCTCGGTCAGGCCCAGGTCCACCGGCTGCCGGTTGAGCGACGCGAACGCCGTCACCCGGATCAGCGCGCCCTCCAGCTCGCGGATGTTGCGCGAGATCCGCGAGGCGATGAACTCCAGTACCTCCGGCGGGGCGTTGAGCTGCTCCTGGACCGCCTTCTTGCGCAGGATCGCGATGCGCGTCTCCAGCTCCGGCGGCTGGACGTCGGTGATCAGCCCCCACTCGAAGCGGTTGCGGAGCCGGTCCTCCAGGGTCACCAGCTGCTTGGGCGGCCGGTCGCTGGAGAGCACGATCTGCTTGTTGGCGTTGTGGAGGGTGTTGAAGGTGTGGAAGAACTCCTCCTGCGTCGACTCCTTGTCCGCGAGGAACTGGATGTCGTCCACGAGCAGGATGTCCATCTCGCGGTAGCGCTTGCGGAAGCTGTCGCCCTTGCCGTCGCGGATGGAGTTGATGAACTCGTTGGTGAACTCCTCCGAGCTGACGTAGCGCACGCGCGTGCCGGGGTAGAGGCTGCGCGCGTAGTGCCCGATGGCGTGCAGGAGGTGGGTCTTGCCGAGTCCCGACTCCCCGTAGATGAACAGGGGGTTGTAGGCCTTCGCGGGCGCCTCGGCGACGGCGACGGCCGCCGCGTGGGCGAAGCGGTTGGAGGCGCCGATGACGAAGGTGTCGAAGAGGTACTTCGGGTTCAGGCGCGCGGTCGGCTCGCCGGGGCCGGTCGCCGGCGCGGGCTGTGCGGCCAGCGGTCCGGGCGCCCCGGTCGCGGGCCCGGGGCCGACCGGGCCGCCGCGGTGGACGTGTCCGGACCCGGCCGGGGGCTCGGGCAGCTCACGGCGCGGACCGCGCTGCTCGTAGTCGCCGCGCTGCTGGTCGTAGTCCCCGCGCGGATTGTCGTACTCGACCCGGGACTGTTCGTAGTCGCCGCGGGGCTTGTCGTAGTCGCCCCGGGACTGTTCGTACTCGCCGCGCTGGCTGTCGTACGAGGGGCGTTCCGGGGGCTGCGGCCGGTAGTCCTGCTGGTAGGGGGCCTGGGACTCGCGGGAGTAGGGCGGCGGCTCCTGGCCGTACGGCTCCTGCGACGGGGAGGCGTAGGGGTCCCTCTCGGGGAAGCCGAGGCGCTGCTGCTGCCAGCCGTAGTCGTCCTGCTGCGCGGGGCGGGGCCAGGAGCCGGGCTCGGGGCGCTGGTACTCCTGCGGGTAGGCGGGCCTGGCGCTGGGCAGCTGGTCGGCGCGGTTGCGGCCGTACCCCTCGTACTCGTCGCGGTACTCCTCGCGGCCGCCCTGGCCGGGGGCGGGAAGCTCGGGCTCCTCGTAGCGGGGCTGGGGGCGGGAGGGCGGTGCCTGGGGGGCGGGCCCGGCCGGTTCGCCCGCGGTGTCGTCGACGGTGATCGCGATGCGGATCGGTCGCCCGCACTCGCGGCTCAGGGTCTCGCTGACGATCGGTGCGAGACGGCCCTCCAGTACGCCCTTCGCAAATTCGTTCGGTACGGCGAGCAGGGCGGTGTCGGCGACCAGCGCGAGCGGCTGGCAGCGGCGGATCCAGTGCTCGTCCTTCGACTCGACGCCCTGCCCGCGGCCCTCTCCGAGAAGTTGCTCCAATACGCGTGGCCACACTGCGGCAAGATCGGCAGGTACGTCAGCCACAGGGCACGCTCTCTCACGAGTCCCTCGAAGGTGTGATTCGGGGACGGGTCGGGATGAAACTCGGGTGGGGCAGGGATAAGGGAACGAATCGGAGTCCAGTCACGGTAGTCAGCGCACCGGGTAGGGTTCAAGTTGTTGTCCCCAGCCTGTGGACAAGTGTCTCCCGGTCACCGCTGGTTTGACCGAATGGCGCAGTCGCACGTACCGTAACCAGGTCGAGTTGTCGATGGCTGCTGCCGCCTGCCTCCGATGGGCACAGGTCACGTCCAAGGTGATCGAAAAGCGGTGCACTCGGGCGTAACGCGAGCTACTCGTGGGCGCACGGTGACAGCCAGGACGGCACCCCGCCAACCCCGATTCTTTCTGGAGCCCCCGAGTGAGCAAGCGCACCTTCCAGCCGAACAACCGTCGCCGCGCGAAGACCCACGGCTTCCGGCTGCGTATGCGTACCCGTGCCGGCCGCGCGATTCTCGCGACCCGCCGCAGCAAGGGTCGCGCCCGTCTGTCCGCCTGATCCCGGTCAGGTCATGACATCGTGCTGCCCACCGAGAACCGGCTGAGGCGGCGCGAGGACTTCGCGACCGCGGTACGACGAGGACGCCGGGCCGGCCGTCCGGCCCTCGTCGTCCACCTTCGAAGCGGTGCCACGGACCCGCACGCGCCTGGGGAGAGCGCTCCCCGGACACGTGCGGGTTTCGTCGTGAGCAAAGCCGTGGGCGGTGCGGTCGTGCGCAACAAGGTGAAGCGGAGGCTTCGCCATCTGATGCGCGACCGGATCGACCTGTTGCCCCCCGGTAGCCTGGTAGTCGTACGAGCGCTGCCCGGTGCGGGTGACGCCGACCATGCACAGCTGGCCCGAGACCTGGACGCCGCCCTGGCGCGGCTACTGGGAGGGGGCGCGCGATGAAGTACCCGCTGCTGGCTCTGATCAAGCTCTACCAGTGGACGATCAGTCCGCTGCTGGGGCCGGTGTGCAAGTACTACCCGTCGTGTTCCCACTACGGCTACACGGCCATCGACCGGCACGGAGCCGTCAAGGGCACGGCACTCACCGCCTGGCGCATCCTGCGGTGCAATCCGTGGTCGCTGGGCGGCGTGGACCATGTTCCGCCGCGCAAGCGCCCGCGGTGGCACGAAATGCTGCGTGCCGCCTGGCGGGCACGCAAGGGCGGGACCTCCGCCGCCGAACCGGCCACCGAAGGAAGGCCTGCTCATCCGAGCTCGTCCGATCCTTCGGGCCCGGCCGCAGAGACCTCGCCCCATGCCCAAGGAGCATGATTAGTGGACACGATTGCCAGCCTCTTCAGCTTTATCACCTGGCCCGTCTCCTGGGTCATCGTCCAGTTCCACACGGTGTACGGGGCGATCTTCGGACCTGACACCGGATGGGCCTGGGGCCTGTCCATCGTGTCCCTGGTGATCCTCATCCGTATCTGCCTGATCCCGCTCTTCGTGAAGCAGATCAAGGCGACGCGCGGAATGCAGACGCTCCAGCCGGAGATGAAGAAGATCCAGGAGCGCTACAAGAACGACAAGCAGCGTCAGTCCGAAGAGATGATGAAGCTGTACAAGGAGACGGGTACCAACCCGCTCTCCTCGTGCCTTCCCATCCTGGCGCAGTCCCCGTTCTTCTTCGCCCTGTACCACGTGCTCAACGGCATCGCGTCCGGTGACACCATCGGCGCGGTCAACCAGGACCTGCTCGAGAGCGCGCAGAAGGCGCACATCTTCGGGGCCCCGCTGGCCTCCAAGTTCTTCAGCAGCGAGAGCGACGTCGCCGCCCTCAGCGCCTCCCTGACCGACGTCCGCGTCGTCACCGCGATCATGATCGTGCTGATGTCGGCCTCGCAGTTCTTCACCCAGCGCCAGCTGATGACGAAGAACGTCGACACCACGGTGAAGACGCCGTTCATGCAGCAGCAGAAGATGCTGATGTACGTCTTCCCCGTCATGTTCGCCGTTTTCGGCGTCAACTTCCCCGTCGGTGTCCTCGTCTACTGGCTGACCACCAACGTGTGGACCATGGGCCAGCAGATGTACGTCATCCGCAACAACCCGACGCCGGGTTCCAAGGCGCAGGCCGCCTACCTGGAGCGGCTGCACAAGAGCGTCACCGAGCACGGCAAGACCCGTCGCCGGGGCGAGAAGGCCATCGTGAAGGCCATCGTCGCCAAGGGCCGGGACCGCAACGAGGCCGAGCGGAAGTTCATCAACGGTCTGAACAAGGCGGGCCTGGCGGCTCAGGCCGACGGCAACGTGGTGAAGAGCGACACCGCCGTGGCCGCCCAGAGCGCGGACGGCTCGACCGTGACGACCGCGGCTCAGCCCAAGCGCCAGCAGCCCAAGCGGCAGAGCAAGTCCCAGCGCCAGGCCAAGCCCGCCGGCGAGGCCGAGCCGAAGACGTCGCTGACCAAGTCGGACGAGCCGCAGGACGCCAAGCCGGCCGGCGAGCAGGACGCCAAGCCTGCCTCCGGTGCCAAGAAGCCGGCTCAGAAGTCCGGCGGCGGTGGCCGCAGCAAGGCCCAGTCCGGACAGCGCAAGGGCCCGCAGCGGCCCAAGTCCCCGTCGAAGAAGTAAGAAGGAGTCCATCCCGTGACGGAAGGCATCACCTCCGCCGCTGCCGAGGGTGCAGACACCCTCACCCGCCTCGAGCAGGAGGGCGAGATCGCCGCGGACTACCTGGAGGGTCTGCTCGACATCGCCGACCTCGACGGCGACATCGACATGGACGTCGAGGCCGACCGCGCCTCCGTCTCGATCATCAGCGACAGCCAGAGCAGGGACCTGCAGAAGCTGGTCGGCCGGGATGGCGAGGTGCTGGAGGCTCTGCAGGAGCTCACGCGCCTGGCCGTGCACCGGGAGACCGGTGACCGCAGCCGACTGATGCTCGACATCGCGGGTTACCGGGCCGACAAGCGCGCCGAGCTGTCCGAGCTGGGCGCCAAGGCCGCGGCCGAGGTCAAGAGCAGCGGCGAGGCCGTGCGGATGAAGCCGATGACGCCCTTCGAGCGCAAGGTCGTGCACGACGCGGTCAAGGCCGCCGGACTGCGCAGCGAGTCCGAGGGCGAGGAGCCGGAGCGCTTCGTCGTCGTGCTTCCCGCCTGATCGGTTCTCTGGTTCTCCGGCCCCGTCTGTTGCGCAGGCGGGGCCGAATTTTGTCAGCCTGATAGTTCTGGTGGTTCTGGTACCGACGCCCGGGGCGCCGGTGCCGTACGGAAGGACGGTCCCCGTGTCGGAGGCAGCGGAGCTCCCCCCTGTACCCGAGCAGGCACGTGACGTGTTCGGTGATCGCTACGCGGACGCGGTCCGCTACGCGGAACTGCTTGCCGAGGCGGGGGTGAAGCGCGGCCTGATCGGTCCGCGTGAAGTTCCCCGGCTCTGGGAGCGGCACCTGCTGAACTGCGCCGTGCTCTCCGAGGTCGTGCCCGAGGGAGTGACGGTGTGCGACGTCGGCTCGGGAGCCGGCCTTCCCGGGATCCCGCTGGCGCTGGTCCGGGAGGACCTGAAGATCACCCTTCTTGAGCCACTGCTGCGCCGCACGAATTTCCTCACCGAGGTCGTGGAGCTGCTGGGCCTGGATCATGTCACCGTCGTGCGCGGCCGGGCCGAGGAGGTCATGGGCAAGCTGCCGCCGGTACATGTGGTGACGGCCCGTGCCGTCGCTCCGCTGGACCGCCTCGCCACCTGGGGCATTCCGCTGCTGCGCCCGTACGGCGAGATGCTCGCTCTCAAGGGCGACACGGCCGAGGAAGAGCTGAAGGCGGCGACCGCTGCGCTGAGCAAGCTCGGTGCGGAGGAGACGTCCATCCTCCATGTCGGAGAGGGTGTCGTGGACCCCATGTCCACCGTGGTGCGGGTCGAGGTTGGCGAGAGCCCCGGTGGTGTGCGCTTCGCCGCCAAGCGAGCCAAGGCCGCCCGGACCGGACGGACACGCCGACGTCGCGGATAGCCCCGATGATCCGCCGTACTCCACACAAGCTGCCCTGCTTGCGTATGCCGGAGTGTCGCGGCAGCTAGGCGTCGGCTGCGCTGCATCGTGTTTCACGTGAAACGTCGCTCACTGTTGCACGGCATCATCAGCCGCGGCCGCGCCGCGGCTGACCCCCGCGACCGAAAGCCTCTCGGGTCGCTCGGAGAGGGTACGGAGTTGTCCACAGAGGTGGATTTCTCCACAGAAGACCAGGCCTCACTGGTTCATGACCCCGAAGGCATGGGAGGCTCTGTTCATTGCGAGCCTGAAGTCGAGGAGAGTGAATCCTTGCGGTCCGACGCCAATATCGCGGGACCGATGACCGATCCGGTCCCCGGTCCCCGTACCGAGTCGATGGGAGCGGATGTTTCACGTGAAACACCGCCTCCGATGGACGACACTCCGATCGGTCGTGCTGCCCAACTCGCGGTGGAGGCTCTGGGCCGCGCCGGCGAGGGGCTGCCGCGACCCGAGCAGACCCGGGTCATGGTCGTGGCCAACCAGAAGGGTGGTGTGGGCAAGACGACGACGACCGTCAATCTTGCCGCCTCACTCGCCCTGCACGGAGCGAGAGTCCTGGTCGTCGACCTCGACCCGCAGGGCAACGCCTCCACCGCGCTGGGTATCGACCATCACGCCGATGTCCCCTCCATCTACGACGTGCTGGTCGAGAGCCGACCGCTCTCGGAAGTGGTCCAGCCGGTCCCCGATGTCGAGGGCCTGTTCTGCGCGCCCGCCACGATCGATCTCGCCGGTGCGGAGATCGAACTGGTTTCTCTGGTCGCACGCGAGAGCCGTCTTCAGCGGGCGATCACGGCATATGAACAGCCGCTGGACTACATTCTCATCGACTGCCCGCCCTCCTTGGGTCTGCTGACCGTCAACGCCCTCGTTGCGGGCCAAGAGGTGCTGATCCCGATCCAGTGCGAGTACTACGCCCTGGAAGGGCTGGGACAGCTACTGCGTAACGTCGACCTGGTCCGGGGACATCTCAACCCCACGCTGCATGTGTCGACGATTCTCCTCACCATGTACGACGGGCGGACTCGGCTCGCGTCGCAGGTCGCGGACGAGGTGCGCAGCCACTTCGGCGAGGAGGTGCTGCGGACGAGCATTCCCCGTTCGGTCCGTATCTCCGAGGCCCCGAGCTACGGGCAGACGGTACTGACCTACGATCCAGGATCAAGTGGAGCCCTCTCCTATCTGGAGGCGGCCCGTGAGATCGCGCTGAGGGGTGTGGGCGTCAACTATGACGCGACCCACGCTCACCTCGGCGCCCAGAATGATCCGAACATGGTGGAGGGGATCCAGTGAGTGAGCGACGGAGGGGGTTGGGCCGTGGTCTGGGCGCACTGATCCCCAACGCCCCGACCGAGAAGTCGGTTGCCTCGGCGGCGCTGGGGACGGCGGCTTCCGCGTCCCCCGGGGCCATGCCGCTGCTGCCGAACGAGCGCGGAGTGGCTGCGGCGAAGGTGGCCACGCTGCCGCATGTTTCACGTGAAACGGAAGAGCCGACCGCGCTGCACGGCACGGAGGGCCTCCGGCCGCCCATGGGGGCGCACTTCGCCGAAGTCCCTCTCGACGCCATCACGCCGAACCCGAAGCAGCCACGCAAGGACTTCGACGACGACGCACTGGCCGAGCTGGTCACCTCCATCAGGGAGGTTGGCCTTCTCCAGCCGGTTGTCGTACGGCCGACGGAGCCCGGGCGCTATGAGCTCATCATGGGTGAGCGCCGCTTCCGTGCCTGCCGAGAGTTGGAACTGGACGCCATCCCGGCGATCGTGCGGGCGACGGAGGACGAGAAGCTCCTCCTGGACGCACTCCTGGAGAACCTGCACCGTGCTCAGCTGAACCCGCTGGAGGAGGCGTTCGCCTACGACCAGCTGCTGAAGGACTTCAACTGCACGCATGACCAGCTGGCGGACCGCATCGGTCGCTCCCGCCCGCAGGTGTCCAACACACTGCGTCTGCTGAAGCTTTCTCCGAAGGTGCAGAACCGGGTGGCCGCGGGTGTGCTCTCCGCGGGCCACGCGCGAGCCTTGCTGTCCGTGGACGACCCGGAGGAGCAGGATCGGCTGGCACATCGCATCGTGGCCGAAGGTCTCTCGGTGCGGTCGGTCGAGGAGATCGTGACCCTGATGGGTTCCCGGCCGCAGAAGCCGCAGCGAGCCAAGGGCCCGAGGGCCGGCTCTCTGGTGTCCCCGGCCCTCTCGGAGCTGGCGACGCGGCTGTCCGATCGCTTCGAGACCCGTGTGAAGGTCGACCTGGGACAGAAGAAGGGCAAGATCACCGTCGAGTTCGCCTCCATGGACGATCTTGAGCGGATCCTCGGAAGTCTCGCCCCCGGCGAAGGCCCCGTCCTGCAGAAGGGTCTTCTGGACGACGAGGACGAGGACGGCGACGCCGAGTCCTGATGCTCGGCAGCGGGAGCACCCAGGGGTGCTTCGGGTGCCTCAAGGGCGGGTCGTGTCCGGTGTATACCGGAACACGGTCCGCCCTTTGCTGTGCGTCGGTGTCGGGTCCACCGCATCGTGGATACGATGCGATCGAGATGGCGTTGTCACCTGGCAGTACCTCTGAGAGGAAGGCAGGGGCCATGCGAACGATGAGCCGCACCGGACTAGTGAGCGCGGGCTTGGGGCTGGGCGCGGTCGGTGGGTTCATCGGCAGCCTGCTCAGGGAACGGAGCGCTCTGACAGCCGCCCGCGACGCGGCAGGGGAAGGAAGCGAGGAACAGCCTTCATGGGGCGCCGGCTCGTACCGCTCACGCTGGACAACCTTCAGGACCTTCCCCAGCGCTGTCGCTCGTGCGTCTTCTGGGAACTGGACCCCGTCAGTGGCGAGGCCGCGGTAAAGGCGGGCACACCGGCCCTGGAGAAGGAATCATGGATCTCCGCCGTTCTGCTGGACTGGGGGTCGTGCGGGCGGGTGGTCTACGTCGATGACGTGCCGGTGGGCTACGTTCTCTACGCGCCTCCCGCGTATGTACCGCGCTCGGCTGCTTTCCCCACCAGTCCGGTTTCCTCTGACGCCGTCCAGCTGATGACCGCGTTCGTGATGCCGGGGTACCAGGGCCAGGGACTGGGCCGGGTGATGGTCCAGACGGTCGCCAAGGATCTACTGCGCCGTGGTTTCAAGGCAATCGAGGCGTTCGGGGATGCCCGCTGGAAGGAGCCTGCCTGTGTGCTGCCGGCGGACCATCTCCTGGCGGTGGGTTTCAAGACGGTCCGGCCGCATGCCCGGCATCCGCGACTGCGGCTGGATCTGAGGTCCACGCTCTCCTGGAAAGAAGACGTGGAGATGGCGCTGGACCGTCTGCTCGGCGCCGTTCAGAAGGAACCGGCGTTGCGTCCGCTGTAATGACGGCACCGGGGAGTGCACTCATCCAAATGGGCCGACCCGTCAGGGCCGGCCCATTCGTGTTTCACGTGAAACGTCAGTCGACGATCGTCAGTCGGCGATGAAGTCCTCGAGGTCGCGGACGATCGCGGCCTTCGGCTTCGCACCGACGATGGTCTTGGCGACCTCGCCGCCCTGGTAGACGTTGAGGGTCGGGATGGACATGACGCCGTACTTGGCAGCCGTACCCGGGTTCTCGTCGATGTTCAGCTTGACGATCTCGATCTTGTCGCCGTACTCGGCGGCAATCGCTTCGAGGGACGGCGCGATCTGACGGCACGGACCGCACCAGGCGGCCCAGAAGTCCACCAGGACGGGCTTGTCGTTCTTGAGGACGTCCTGCTCGAAGGAGTCGTCGGTCACATGCTTCAGGGTGCCGGCCACGGCGGGCTCCTTAACTGGTTGGTGCGGGGGATGGGGTGGTCAGACGGCGGTCTTCTCGGGCTCCGCCTTGTCCTCGTCACTGAGGGCGGCGAGGTAGCGCTCGGCGTCGAGAGCGGCGGAGCAGCCGGTGCCCGCAGCGGTGATCGCCTGTCGGTAGGTGTGGTCGACCACGTCGCCCGCCCCGAAGACACCCGTCAGATTGGTGCGGGTCGAGGGCGCGTCGACCTTCAGGTAGCCCTCCGGGTCCAGGTCGAGCTGGCCCTTGAAGAGCTCGGTGCGCGGGTCGTGGCCGATCGCGATGAACAGGCCGGTCACCGGAAGATCAGAGAGTTCGCCGGTCTTGACGTTGCGCAGCTTCAGACCCGCCAGCTTCTGCTCGCCCAGCACCTCGGCGACCTCGCTGTCCCAGACGAACGTGATCTTCGGGTCGGCGAAGGCACGCTCCTGCATCGCCTTGGAGGCGCGCAGGGTGTCCCGGCGGTGCACGATCGTCACGGACTTCGCGAAGCGGGAGAGGAACGTGGCCTCCTCCATCGCGGTGTCACCGCCGCCGATCACGGCGATGTCCTGGTCCTTGAAGAAGAAGCCGTCACAGGTCGCGCACCAGGAGACACCGCGGCCGGACAGCGCGTCCTCGTTCGGGAGACCGAGCTTGCGGTGCTGAGAACCAGTGGTGACGATGACGGCCTTGGCGCGGTGGACCGTTCCCGCGGTGTCGGTGACGGTCTTGATCTCACCGCTGAGGTCGACGGCCACGACATCATCCGGGATCAGCTCGGCACCGAAGCGCTCCGCCTGGGCGCGCATGTTGTCCATGAGCTCGGGACCCATGATGCCGTCCTGGAAGCCAGGGAAGTTCTCCACCTCGGTGGTGTTCATCAGTGCTCCGCCCGCGGTGACGGCTCCCTCGAACACCAGCGGCTTCAGCGACGCTCGCGCGGTGTAGAGCGCCGCCGTGTAGCCGGCGGGCCCGGAGCCGATGATGATCACGTTTCGGACGTCGCTCACGGCTTCATTCCTCGTCTCTGGACTGCGTCTTCAGGGCCGGGTGGAGCTGCACTCGGAACTCTCACCCCACCTAACGGATCCTACGGGGCGCGCATTCCCGCTGTGCCCGGGCACACGGCGTCAGGACCGGCCTGCCTTAAGAGGAGGGGTCCAGGGCGCTACTAGCGTGCGTAGGAATGCTTCAGAAGGATCTTGGCCTTGCCGACCGCGGGCTGATCCACACACGCCGACTCGACGATATAGGCGGTGACCCGGGTGTCGTGGGCGGCGTCGGGCAGTACCACCAGCAGTGCTTCCTTGCCCTGGTAGACGCCCGGTTCCGTGGCGATCACCGCGTCGTCGCGGCCGATTCCCTTCCGGATGCACTCCGGAACGGTCGGCTGCTTGAAGACATGGTTCTCGGTGGTCTCGCCACCGTTCTCGGACTCCATGCCGAAGCTGCGCGGGGTGCGGGACCCGTTCTGGGGGCTCCCGTCCGCGATGAGGGTGGACACCTTGTCCTTGAGCCGACCCTCGGAGAAGGTGTCCGCGAGTGCGGTCTGCTGCTCGTGGGCGGTGTCGCCGGAGGGACTCTCCCCGGTGAGTGAGGACACGATGACCGAGCCGAGCCCGATGGCGGCAGCGGCGGCCACCGCGCCGAGTACGGCGATCCTGCGTCGCCCGCCTCGGCGGTCCTTGCGGCCGGGACCGGTGGAGGAGGAGCGAGCGTGCCCGGCGGGACGGTCGGCCGGTGCCGATGTTTCACGTGAAACACGCGCGCCGTCGCTGCGGGGCCCGTCGCCCGCGGGCTGTGGTTCCCGGGTGGTGGTGTCCGGTAGCGGCTCGGCTGCCAGTGCGGCGTCAATGCGGGCGGCCACGTCGTCCGGCATGCGCTCTGGCCCAGGCAGAGTGCCGAGCAGCCCTTGGATCTCCCCCAGCGACGCGTAGACGTCCGCGCAGAGCGCGCAGTGCTCCAGGTGCTGCCGTACGTCGGCGGTCCGTGCGTCCGGGAGGATGCCTTCGGCGAGGTCGGCGATCTCCGCAACGTCAGGGTGCCCGGTCATGTCTGTCGTCGACGACGTCACGCTCGTCCACCTCCGCCCTTCACTGCGGTCGAATCGCTCGGCCCTGTTTCCGTCGGCTTCGCTTCCGACGGTCCCGCTGCGGGTGGGACGGATGCCCCCTGCGTCCGGTTCCGCTCCGGGCCGGGCTTCCTGCCCTCGCCACTGCCGTCCGGGCGCAGGTGGGTGAGCAGCGGCAGGAGTCTGGCTCTGCCCCGGGCGCATCGGCTCTTGATCGTTCCGGCCGGTACGTCGAGGACACGGGCGGCCTCCGCGACGGGATAGCCCTGCATGTCGACGAGTACGAGAGCGGCCCGCTGGTCGGCCGGCAGGGTACCCAGGGCCTCCAGCAGCTGGCGGTGCAGATCATTGCGCTCGGCGGGAGCGGAGGCCGACTCGTGCGGCTCCAGAAGCTGCTCCAGGCGTTCGGTGTCATCGACGGGCGCGGTCTTCCGCGAGGCCGCCTTTCTGGCACGGTCGAGACAGGCGTTCACCGTGATCCGGTGCAGCCAGGTCGTGACGGCTGCCTGACCGCGGAAGGTGTGGGCGGCCCGGTAGGCGGAGACGAGCGCGTCCTGGACGGCATCGGCGGCCTCCTCACGATCCCCCAGCGTTCGCAGGGCCACTGCCCACAGACGGTCCCGGTGCCGCCGCACGAGCTCACCGAAGGCATCGGGGTCGCCTTCGACGTGGCGGGCGAGGAGGTCCTGGTCGGTCACTCCGTCACATCCGGCGCCCTCCGCCATCGGATCCTCCCCTCTGCGGCCGACGACCCTCAGCTGGTCACCTTGATGTCGGCGACACGGCCCCGGAACTGCCCGTCCGTCACCGGAAGCTTGGTCAACCAGACCAGAAGGTAGCGGGTGCGAAGTGCCTTGTCCGGCTTGAGCTCCACAGACGTGCCGTTCGCCTCGGTGACCTTCGTGTAGCCCTCAAAGGACTGCGGCTCCGAGTCCGTGTCTCCGCCGGCGCGGAGTTCCACCGAGGTGTCCCCACCGAACGAGACGGCCACCTTGCCGACCTGTTGCACCTTGCCGAGATCGACCACGATGCCCACGCCCGGCTTCAGCCGGCCGAAGTCGGCGCTCGCGTAGTGGCTCGTCTGCCAGTAGGAGGCGGGGTCACCGTCGTAGGCCTTGCCGACGTTCTCCGGGTACTCGGAGCCGTCGGACCCGAACGGGTCGAAGTCATGTGCTCCCGCGATGGCGATCGGCTGGCTGGCCGGCTGCTTCGGGCTCTTGTCGTTGTCGCCGTCCACCGTCTGCGTCTTGTTCGGGTCGTCCGCCTTGCCGCCCCGTTCCATGAGGGCGTCCGCGAGCTGCCAGCTTCCGAGACCGAGCGCGGCGATCAGCAGGGCCGAGACGCTCCACTTCAGGGCCTTGCCGGTACGGCTCTGCAGCGGGGGCGGCGGCGTCGGCACCGGCTGGGTGACACCGGGACGCGGTGCCGGGCGGCCGTACGCGCCCTGCTGGTAGGCCGTGCGCTGGTACTGGGGCGGTGCGGTGTACGCCGGCTCCGGCGGGCGGATGCGCGGCATCTCGCCGATCGCCTTCACCAGTTCCTCCGGCGTGGTGCACGGGGACTCATGACGGGAGGCGGTGGCGCCGTCGTTGGCCAGCGCCCGCATCGCCAGTTCGGACAGGCCGCGGTGGACACCGGCCCGCACCTGGTCCGGCGGGATCAGCCCGATGTCCTTGGGCAGCCCCGCCAGGCCGTACGCGTCGTTCTCGTACGGCCAGCGCTGGGTGAGCGTGGCGTACAGCAGGGCGCCGATGGCCTCGGTGTCGGTGCGCTGCGGAGTGTCGGAACTGATGCCGCGCAGCGCGGCGTTGACGGCGAGCCCGCGGATCCGCCACTGGCCCGTCGACGTACGCAGCACGGCGTTGGGGTTGAGACGCAGATGGGCGAGGCCCTCGCGGTGGGCGGCCGCCATGGCCGACGCGACCTGAGTGACCATCTGGTAGGCGTCGTAGACCTCCAGCGGTCCGGAGGCGAGGAGCGCGGTCAGCTCGGTGGCATCGGGGAGCCACTCGTGCACGACGTAGACGAGGTCGTTGTCCTCGACGGCATCCAGTACCTGGACGAAGCGGGGGTCGCCGAGCAGGGCGGACGAGCGTGCCGCCGCCAGCACGGACCGGGCTCGCGCGTGGTCCGCCGGGAGGAGGTGGACTCCCACGGCGCGGCGCAGCTTCTCGTCGACGGCCCGCCAGCTGCTGAAGCCGTCCAGACGGGTGACGCACTCCTCGAGGCGGTAGCGTCTGGCGAGCTTGTGCCCGCTGTGCAGATCGGGAGACGAGGCCTTGCCGGATACCTCGCTCGTGGGGTTCCCCTGTGCCTCGTCGCTGTCCGTGTCCCGCTCCCGGTTGTTGGCCACCCCGTCGGCCGTGGACTGGTCCGCCTGTGCGGTCAGCGGCTCATCGCCGCCGTTGTCTGCCACGTCGACGGCAGCTGTGCTCCGTTCCGCCACCGTCGTTCCTGCCTCCCCAATCCGTGCGCGTCGGCCGAGTCCCGATCCGCGCGTCCGACGCCGAACCCAATTGTGCCCACAGTCCGCCGCTATGCACGACACACAGCGGCGGACGATGGTTGTGCGCCTACCCCGGGTCTCAGCGTCCCAGGCGTCCGCGCACCATGCCGACCAGAGAGTTGACTTCCTCGATGCGCATGCGGCGGGCGGCGACGAAGAAGACCCCGAACAGCAGCACCCCGCCGGCCAGCAGCGCGGCGAACGATCCCAAGACGCCCTGTCCGAGCGCGCGGCTGATCGCGTAGCAGGCGGCGCCACTGAGCAGGGCGGCCGGTACGGATGCGATGCACAGCCGGGCGTAGGTCCGCAGCACCCGGGCACCGTCCAGGTCCCCGCCCAGCCGCTTGCGCAGCCTGCGCCAGGCGATGCCCACGCCGATCACATAGGCCAGGCCGTAGCTGGCCGCCATGCCGACGACGGCCCAGCGCGAGGGCAGCAGGAGGTAACACAGGCCCGAGGCGGCGGCGTTGACCACGGCCACGATGACGGTGTTGTAGAAGGGCGTCCGGGTGTCCTCGTAGGCGTAGAAGGCGCGCAGGACGACGTACTGCACGGAGTACGGGATGAGACCGAGGCCGAAGGCCATCAGCATGTAGCCCATGTTGGTGGCTTCGCTGGTGCCCGAGGAGCCGAACATCAGCGTGCACATCGGGATGCCGAGCGCGACGAAGCCAAAGGAGACGGGAACGATCGCCACGGCCGTCGTGCGCAGGCCCTGCGAGATGTCGTCCCGGACCGCTCCCCCGTCCTCCTCCGATGCCGAGCGTGAGATACGGGGCAGCAGGGCGGCCATCAGCGAGACCGTGATGATGGCCTGCGGCAGTCCCCAGATCAGCTGTGCGTTGGCATAGGCCGCGAAGCCGGTGCCGTCGACGGGCGAGGCCTTGCCCGCCGCGGTGGAGAGCTGGATGACGATCATGGCGCCCGCCTGGTTGGCCAGAACGAACAGGACCGTCCACTTGGCGAGGGTGACGGCCTTGCCCAGCCCGTGTCCCCTCCAGTCGAAGCGCAGCCGGAGCCGGAAGCCCGTCTCCCGCAGGTAGGGAATCATGGCCAGGGACTGCACGATGAGGCCCAGCAGCACCCCGATGCCGAGCAGACGCTCGCCCTCCGGCGGGATGCTCGTCACCTTCATCCCCGAGCTTTCCGCGGTGCCGTAGACCCAGATGAACATCCCGAGGGTCACGATGATGACGATGTTGTTCAGGACCGGAGTCCACATCATCGCGCCGAACCTGCCGCGGGCGTTGAGGACCTGCCCCATCACCACGTGCAGACCCATGAAGAAGATGGACGGCAGGAAGTAGCGGACGAACGTGATGCCGACCTCGTTGGCGGCCGGGTCACTGGCGACGGGGTTGGACAGCAGCCGGATCAGCAGGGGCGCGGCGAAGACCGTGATCACCGTCAGCGCGCCCAGCGCAACCATGACGAGGGTCAGGAGACGGTTGGCGTAGGCCTCGCCCCCGTCCTCGTCGTCCTTCATGGCGCGGACGAGCTGCGGAACGAAGACCGAGTTGAGGCCGCCGCCGACGGTGAGGATGTAGATCATCGTGGGCAACTGGTAGGCGACCTGGAAAGTGTCGCCGAGCAGCCCGACGCCCAGAGCCGAGACGATCAGCGCCGACCGGATGAACCCGGTGAGCCGCGACACCATCGTGCCCGCCGCCATCACGGCGCTCGACTTCAGCAGGCCCCCCGCGCGCCCGCCCTTCTTGGGCGCGGCCGGGGTGGCTGCGGGCGCGGGCTCCTGGAGCGGAGCCTCGGCCGCCTCGGGCGTGGGTGCCATCGCGTACTGGCCGGGTGCGGGCGCCGCGTGTTGTCCGTGCGCCGGAGCGTTCCCGTACTGCCCCTGTGCCGGAGCGGGATCGCCGTACTGGCCGTGTGCCGGAGCGTTCCCGTACGGGCCGGGCCCCTGGTGCCCGCCGTACTGCCCCGGGGCCGGCGTCGTGCCGTACTGCCCCGGCCCCGTCGGACCGCCGTACGGTCCCGGCGCCGGGGCCGGGGCGGGCACGGCCGCCTGGTCGTCGTACGAGGGGTGGCCGCCGCCCTGCTGCTGGTCGCGGAAGAGGTGCGCGAAGGCGTCCGGCTCGTGACGCTGCTCACCGGCCTGGCCGACCAGGTCGTCGACGCCCACGAACTGGGTGGTCCGAGGGTCGTCGCCGTACGGCAGGTACTGCGTCGGGCCCTCCGGTTCGGGGGCCGGGGGCGGGGCCCAGACGCGGGGGTCGGGGGCGTAGGGCGACTGGGAGGGCTGGGAGTACAGCGGCTGCTGAGGCGGGTAGGTGCCCGGGGGCGGAGGGGGATGCGCGGCGCGGTCGTAGAGCGCCTCGGTGACCGGGTCCTGGGCGGAGAGGTCCTGCGCCCGGTAGGGATCCTGGTCGTAGGCGTCCTGGAGGTACATGTCCGCGGGCTGCTGCGGCGGCGTCTGTCCGGGATCCGGCGGCGGACCCTGGGGGTGACCCGAGCCGTCCACGGCCTGACCGCGGTCACCGTCGTACGGCGCGTTCATGGTTACCCCACCTCATCGTCCCGGGCCGACCGGCCACGACATCCTCAACGGTCCACTCTCTCACCCGTGCCGGACGGGTCGGTGCTTTCCGCTGCGGTGTCCGGTGTCGGGTCACTCGGCTGCTCGGGGTCGCCTGCCCGGGCCGGTGCCGCGGACTCCTCCCTGAGACGCCCCTCGGGCCCCTCCGGGTTCTCCGGGCCGTTCTCGGAGTCGTCCGAGGCCTCCGGCTCATCGGAGTCGCCGTCCTCGCCCTTCTCGGCGGCACGGGCCGCGGCACGCTTGCGCTGCGTGTACATCCGGAACCCGGCGAGGACGAGCAGCAGGACGCCGCCGCCGATGACGAGCATCACCGTGGCCGTGATCTCGGTGACCTTCACGTCGAAGGTGACGGGCTCGCCGTACGGCCGCCCGTCCTTCGTGTACAGCTGGGCGATCACCGTCGCCCGGCCGTTGGCGTTGGCCGACGTGGTGAACTTCACCGACTGGCTGTGGCCGCCGGAGACCGAGATCGGCTGCTCCTCGTAGTCGGCGCCGTCGATCTCGAGACGGGTCGGATTCATCGAGGTGAGCCGCAGGACCAGAGGCCCCACGTCCTGCACGAGGTTGTTCTGGACCGTGACCGGGATCGTGGCGCTGCGGCCGGAGAGCTTCGTCTCCGACTTGTCGATCAGTCTGACCCGGCCGGCCAGTCCGTCGAGGTACGACTTCACTCCGGCGCGGAACGACTGCGCCTCGGCGGCCCGGCCGCGCCACGACACGGACATCTCCCGGTTCAGGGCGCGTCCGAAGGGGGTCACCACCCGGGACGGGTCCGAGAGCACGACCTTGAAGCTGTCCAGCGCGTCCTGCGTCCGCGCGCTCTCCACGAAGGCCGACCGGGGCAGCTCCTTCTTGCGCAGCGCCGACGGGTAGGAGGAGGTTCCCGGGATCTTGGTAGTGGCGTCCGGGTCCGGCTTGGCCGCGGAGGCCTCCGTCAGCTTCTGGGACTGGGACCAGGTGCCGCTCTGGAGGGCCCGCAGCCCCTCGGCCATCGCCCGTGCCTGACTCCCGGTGGGTGTCCGCTGGGGGGCGATGACGACGCTGCGCTGCTTGCCGGTCTGCAGACCCAGGCCCAGGCTCTGGGCGAGGAAGCGCTGCACGGCGAGCGTGGACGCGGACGCGTTCGTCAGGTCGCCCTCGAAGGCCGTGGACATCCGGGCGTCCGCCACGACGGCCGTGGTGCCGCCGCCGATGGGACGGGCGGCGGACGGTGTGTAGGAGAGGCCGTTGGTCTCCTGGAGGCTGTCGCTGCGCGCGATCACCTTGTCGGCGCCCGCGGAGGTGGCGACCTTGACGATCGAGCGGTCGACCGCGCCGTCCACGGGCCAGGCGAAGTCGGTGTTCGGCTTCACATGGAGGATCGGCTCGACCGTGTTGTCGACGACGTCCGTCGCGTCCTTGAGCTGACTCAGCGAACCGGTGACATCCGTGCCGTTGTGGGCCAGGGACGCCAGGTCGGGGTCGGCGAACGGAAGGGCGACGACCTCCTTGTCGGCCACCGCGTCCTGCAGGTCGGCCAGCCACTGCTTGGCGACCGCCTGCTGAGTGCCGGCGGTGGTCTTGTCCCCGTCCCGGACGCGGTAGCTGCCCGTCATGGCGTCGACGGAGGCCAGCAGGTCCGGATCGACCACCCAGGTGATGTCGAGGTCCTTGCCCAGTGCCACCATCTGGTTCAGGCGGCCGCCGGGGGAGATCTCCTTCGCCAGGTCGTTGTTGAGGAAGACCGGGGTCTGCTCCTCGTTGGGTCCCGTCTCGGCGGCCATGTGCGTCGTCGAGACAAGTGGCCACAGCGCCGTGGTCTTGGTCCGGGTGTCGGCCTCGTCGGGCTGCCACGGCAGGAAGGTCCGCTGGATGCCGAGGATCTGCTCCCACGGCTGCGCGGAGGTCTCACCGGACAGCGAGACGGCGAATTCGTAGACGCCGTCGTTGCCGAGGTTCAGATCGTCGACCGGCACGGAGATGTTGAAGTGCTCGGCGACACCGGGGGCGAGCTTGGAGAACTTCTCGGTGTACTTGTCGTCGATCTCCGGGGAGATGGAACCCTGGAGATCGTCGCTGTCCTTGGCGATCGCGTCGACCGAAGAACGGGTGTCCACCGGTGGGCCCACGCGCAGGCCCACATGGGCGTCGGTGACGGCCTGCTTGCCGCGGTTGGTCACGGTGCCCGACACGGTCACCGTGTCCCCGTCCGTGGGCGCGGAGGGGGTGAGCGAGTCGACGGCCACGGCCACCGAACCCGAGTCGGAGTCGGTCAGGGCGGCGGTCGCCTCTTCGGCGTGCGCCGCGCCGGCGGCGGGCAGCTGGACCAGGCCGGCCAGCAGCGGCGCCCCGGCGAGCAGTGCCGTGGTGCGCCGCAGCCACCGGCGGGCAGGTGAGGCACTGGTCCCCTGGAAGTCTGCCGCCTCGGCCACGCGCTCGCCCGTCCCTCGTCGTGATCAGTGGTCGTCGGAATGTGCGTCCACGCATGGTAACGATGTGCGCCGAGGGGAAGTGCCGCGGAGTACGCCACAAGATCCGCGGCCGGGCCGGGCTTCCCGCTATGTGCGTCTATAAAGGGAGCGGTACGGAAGCGGGGGATTCGGTGCGCGATCAAACGGGGCGCCTGTCTCCGCCCGGGCCACGTACCCTGTTCTGTTGTGCCCAACGCCAACGAAGTCAGCCCCAGCGCCCTGAGCCAGGAGCAGCAGCGCACGGTGAGTGAGCCGCTGCGGATCGCCCCTGTCGCCGACGATCTCGCCCGCCGCTTCCAGGAGGCCGGGTTCTCGCTCGCCCTGGTCGGCGGCTCGGTCCGGGACGCCTTGCTCGGGCGGCTCGGCAACGACCTGGACTTCACGACCGACGCCCGCCCCCAGGACGTACTGAAGATCATGCGTCCCTGGGCGGACGCGGTCTGGGAGGTCGGGATCGCCTTCGGCACGGTTGGGGGGCAGAAGGACGGCTGGCAGATCGAGGTGACCACCTACCGGTCGGAAGCGTACGACCGCACCTCGCGCAAGCCCGAGGTGTCCTACGGGGACTCCATCGAGGAGGACCTCGTCCGGCGTGACTTCACGGTGAACGCGATGGCCGTCGCGCTTCCGGAGAAGGCGTTCATCGACCCGCACGGCGGACTCGACGACCTCGCGGCCCGCGTGCTGCGCACCCCCGGAACCCCCGAGGACTCGTTCTCGGACGACCCGCTCCGGATGATGCGGGCCGCGCGCTTCGCCGCACAGCTCGACTTCGAGGTGGCGCCGGAGGTCGTCAAGGCCATGCACGACATGGCCGGGCGCATCGACATCGTCTCCGCCGAACGGGTCCGGGACGAGCTGAACAAGCTCATCCTCTCCCCCCACCCGCGCAAGGGACTGAGTCTGCTGGTGGAGACGGGCCTCGCCGAGCGGGTCCTGCCCGAGCTGCCGGCCCTGCGGCTGGAGCGTGACGAGCACCACCGGCACAAGGACGTCTACGACCACACACTCATCGTCCTGGAGCAGGCGATGGCCCTGGAGAGCGAGGGGCCCGACCTCACCCTCCGGCTGGCCGCGCTGCTCCACGACATCGGCAAGCCGCGCACCCGTCGCTTCGAGAAGGACGGCAGGGTCTCGTTCCACCACCACGAGGTGGTCGGGGCCAAGATGACGAAGAAGCGCATGATCGCGCTCAAGTACTCCAACGAGCTGGTGAAGGACGTCTCGCGCCTGGTCGAGCTGCATCTGCGCTTCCACGGCTACGGCACGGGTGAGTGGACGGACTCCGCGGTCCGCCGCTACGTCCGGGACGCAGGACCGCTGCTCGACCGTCTCCACAAGCTGACGCGGTCGGACTGCACGACGCGGAACAAGCGCAAGGCCGCGGCCCTCTCCCGTGCGTACGACGGCCTGGAGGAACGGATCGCGCAGCTTCAGCAGCAGGAGGAGCTGGACGCGATCCGTCCGGACCTGGACGGCAACCAGATCATGGAGATCCTCGGCATCCGCCCCGGGCCGGCCGTCGGGCAGGCGTACAAGCACCTGCTGGAGCTTCGCCTGGAACACGGGCCGATGGAGTACGACGCGGCGGTGGCGGCGCTGAAGGAGTGGTGGGCCGTTCAGGCGTCGTGACCCGGAGGTGACGGACAGGCGAAGGGGCGATGTTTCACGTGAAACATCGCCCCTTCGCCGTGTGAGACTGCGCCCTACTTGTCCTTCAGGCAGAGCAGGAAGTCACTGCCGCTGCCGCTCTCGGTGTAGGAGTACTGGAAGTCCTTGGCCGCTTCCGTGCACTTGCTCTCAGCGGTGAGAGCGGAGTAGGACCCCTTGATCTTCGCCAGCACCACGTACTGGGCCTTCGAGTCGCCGCAGTCGACGACCTCGAGGTCCGGGTCGGTGTCGCTGGTGCTGCCGCGGTGCATGCAGTCGCCGACCGCGGCCGTGTCGGCGTCGTCCCGACTGGCGATGTAACCGCCGACCGCGACACCCACGACGACCACCGCGATGACGATGTTCTTGATCGTCTTGAAGCTCGGCTTGCGGCGGGCCGGCTGCGGCGGCACCGGAGCGTACGGGGCACCCTGCTGCGGAAAACCGGGCTGACCGGGCTGGCCGGCCTGCTGCGGGAAGCCCGGCTGCCCCTGGGCGTAGGGGTTCTGCCCCTGGGGCTGCTGCGGAGCCTGCGGCTGGTTCTGCGCGAACGGGTTGCCCTGAGGCGGCGGCTGGGTGGTCACTGGGGGTCCCCCTGAAATAGATGCGTGTCGCGGACATGCCGCGAGATAAGACGCACGTAAGCTACCGGGTCCCACTGACAACTCCGTAGCCCGGTGGGGCTCTGTGTCACTGATGTGACAGTTGCCGGCTCTCAAACCGGGCCATAGCTGCCGCAACCACTCCGTAGATCACGGAGACTGTCAGGACCAGCGGTACCGACCGGCCGTCGGGCGGCAGCATGAGCGCGGCCACCCCGGCCGCGCCGACGAAGGCCACGTTGAACAGGACGTCGTAGACGGAGAAGATCCGGCCCCGGAAGCTGTCGTCGACCGAGGACTGCACGACCGTGTCGGTCGCGATCTTCGCCCCCTGTGTGGTCAGGCCCAACACGAACGCGGCGGCGAGCAGGGGCGCCGTGGCGAACGGCAGGCCCAGCGCCGGCACCAGCACGGTGGCGACCGCCGCGCACACGGCCATCCAGCGGCCGGGCCCCAGCCGTCCCGCCGCCCAGGGGGTGACCACCGCCGCCGCGAAGAAGCCCGCCCCGGAGACCCCCAGCGCCAGCCCCAGCAAGGCGAGCCCCTCCTCCGTGTCCGAGGTCAGGGAGTACCGGCACAGCATCAACAGCATGACCAGCAGGGCGCCGTAGCAGAACCGCATCAGCGTCATGCCCGCGAGCGCCCAGGTCGCTTCCCGGCGGGCGGGTGCCGCGAGGTGGCGTACGCCCGCCACCAGGTCGCGGGCGGCGCCGGTGAGCGCCGAGGCCAGCCTGGGCGGTACGCGAGCCGGGTCGGGACCGAGCAGTTCCACGGCGATCCGCAGCGACGCCAGTGCCCCGCACAGGTAGAGGGTGGCGCCGAGCAGCACCACGGCGGCGTCGGAGTCCGAGACCACGAGGCGCACGACGAAGGCGAGGCCGCCGCCCGCGGTGGCGGCCAGGGTGCCGGCTGTCGGGGAGAGCGAGTTGGCGATCACCAGGCGATCGGCGTCGACCACCCGGGGCAGCGCGGCGGACAGGCCCGCGAGGACGAAGCGGTTGACGGCCGTGACGCAGAGCGCCGAGACGTAGAAGAGCCAGTCGGGGACGGAAGCGATCATCAGCACCGCGGTCACCGAGGCCAGCCCGGCGCGCAGCAGATTGCCGTACAGGAAGACCTGACGGCGGCGCCAGCGGTCCAGGAGGACCCCGGCGAAGGGGCCCACCAGGGAGTAGGGGAGCAGCAGCACCGCCATCGCGGAGGCGATCGCGGCGGGCGAGGTCTGTTTCTCCGGCGAGAAGACGACGTAGGTGGCGAGCGCGACCTGGTAGACGCCGTCGGCCCCCTGGGAGAGCAGGCGGACGGCGAGCAGGCGCCGGAACCCCTTCAGGCGCAGCAGGACGCGCAGGTCACGGACGACGGCCATGGGGCACAGCCTCACATACGGGAAAGGTCCCCGGGTCATGCGACCCGGGGACCCCTCGGCAGACCGGGGTCAGCGGCTGCTCAGCGCTCGACCTCGCCCGCGATGAACTTCTCGACGTTGGCGCGGGCCTCGTCGTCGAAGTACTGAACCGGCGGGGACTTCATGAAGTAGCTCGACGCCGACAGGATCGGACCGCCGATGCCGCGGTCCTTGGCGATCTTCGCGGCGCGCAGGGCGTCGATGATGACACCGGCCGAGTTCGGCGAGTCCCAGACCTCGAGCTTGTACTCCAGGTTCAGCGGGACGTCACCGAAGGCGCGGCCCTCGAGGCGGACGTAGGCCCACTTGCGGTCGTCCAGCCAGGCGACGTAGTCGGACGGGCCGATGTGGACGTTGTCCGCACCCAGGTCGCGGTCGGGGATCTGGGAGGTGACGGCCTGCGTCTTGGAGATCTTCTTGGACTCCAGGCGCTCGCGCTCGAGCATGTTCTTGAAGTCCATGTTGCCGCCGACGTTCAGCTGCATCGTGCGGTCCAGGACGACGCCCCGGTCCTCGAACAGCTTCGCCATGACGCGGTGCGTGATGGTGGCGCCGACCTGCGACTTGATGTCGTCGCCGACGATCGGGACGCCCGCCTCGGTGAACTTGTCGGCCCACTCCTTGGTGCCGGCGATGAAGACCGGAAGGGCGTTGACGAAGGCGACTTTGGCGTCGATGGCGCACTGGGCGTAGTACTTCGCCGCGGCCTCGGAACCCACGGGCAGGTAGCAGACGAGCACGTCGACCTGCTTGTCCTTGAGGACCTGGACGATGTCGACCGGCGCCTCGTCGGACTCCTCGATGGTCTGGCGGTAGTACTTGCCCAGACCGTCGTACGTGTGGCCGCGCTGGACCTGGACGCCGCTGTTCGGCACGTCGCAGATCTTGATGGTGTTGTTCTCGGAGGCGCCGATGGCGTCCGCGAGATCCAGGCCGACCTTCTTGGCGTCCACGTCGAAGGCGGCGACGAACTCGATGTCACTGACGTGGTAGTCGCCGAACTGGACGTGCATCAGGCCGGGGACCTTGGCCGCCGGGTCGGCGTCCTTGTAGTACTCGACGCCCTGCACCAGCGATGCGGCGCAGTTGCCCACACCGACGATGGCTACGCGAACCGAACCCATTCCGGTTGCTCCCTGTGTGTACGAGTGAGGCCCTGACTGGGCGCTCACGTGGCGGTGTCGCCGGGCGTATCCGGTCGGGGGTCGTCCCCCGGCCGGGGCAGGCCGCCCGTCGCTCCAGATGTCGTGTCCTGTTGAGCGGTCCCCTCGGCGGCGGAACCCCTCAGGTCCCGCCCCGCCCGCTCGCTCTCGATGAGCTCGTTCAGCCAGCGCACTTCGCGCTCCACGGACTCCATTCCGTGGCGCTGCAGCTCAAGCGTGTAGTCGTCGAGTCGCTCCCGGGTGCGGGCCAGTGAGGACCGCATCTTCTCCAGGCGCTCCTCCAGCCGGCTGCGCCGGCCCTCGAGCACGCGCATGCGTACGTCTCGCGACGTCTGGCCGAAGAACGCGAAGCGAGCGGCGAAGGTCTCGTCCTCGTACGCGTCCGGGCCCGTCTGGGAGAGGAGCTGCTCGAAATGTTCCTTACCGTCGGCCGTCAACCGGTAGACGATCTTGGCGCGGCGTCCCGTGAGGGAAGCGGCGGCCTCGCCGACGTTCCCAGGTTCCTCGATCAACCAGCCGTTGGCGACCAGCGTCTTGAGGCAGGGGTAGAGCGTCCCGTAGCTGAACGCCCGGAACACACCCAGTGACGTGTTGAGCCGTTTGCGCAGCTCGTAGCCGTGCATCGGGGACTCGCGGAGCAGGCCGAGTACGGCGAACTCGAGGATGCCGGATCTCCGGCTCATCGTCGCCTCCTCTCGCCCTTATGCCGCGCTGATGTATCGACTCGATACATCAGCACGATAGAACGAGCTTCTGCGTGCGACAAGGGGGGAACTGGTGAACGGGGTCACATCAGGGTTTCATCGCGAGCAAGTTGCCTGATTTGAGGTGAACTTCGGGCCGCGGGGGTTTTGACGGTGCGTAGTGTGTGCGCCATGCAGACCACCGGGAACCGAGTGACGTCTGGGGGCGTCCCTGTCCCCGGTGCAGTACGGGTGAATGCGGAAGGGGCCGCATCCGTACTTCGGGGGGACCGGAAACCAGCCGCCTTTACCAGGCGCGCAAAGGTGCGCCTGCCCGAGGAGTAGTCGTTCGATGAGCGAGCACCGTCGCAAACCGCCGCAGCCGCAGGGAGGCGGACGTGCCGCGGCCCGACGTGGTCAGTCCGGCTCGTCCTCCGGCCGCCGTGCGGCACCGCGAGGCGCCACAGGGTCTCCGTCCGGCTCGTACGGTCCGGACGAGGAGCAGCGGCCGTACGCGAGTCGCGCCGAAGCCCGGCGTGCGGCACAGCGGAACGGGGGCGGCCGTCGCAGAGCGGCCGAGCCGGGCCGCGGCCGACGAGGGGCACCCGGCGGCTCGGCAGGGCCCGGACGAGGACGAGCCGCGGCGCCCGGCAAGAAGCGGATGATCGACTACCCGCGCCATGACAAGGACGGGTGGCACCGCTGGGTGCCGTCCTGGAGGCTCGTCTCCGGGCTGTGCATCGCGTTCTTCGGCTGCTTGGTCGGTGCCGCCGGTCTCGCGTACGCCATGGTGAGCGTGCCAGTCGTCGACGATTCCGCCACGGCGCAGAACAACGTCTACTACTGGGCCGACAACACCCAGATGGTGGCCACGGGCGGTGACCGCAACCGTCAGAACGTCAATCTCTCGCAGATCCCCAAGGCGATGCGCAACGCCGTGATCTCGCAGGAGAACAAGACGTTCTACTCCGACAGCGGCGTCGACCCCAAGGGCATCGCCCGTGCCGTGTTCAACATGGCCAAGGGCGGCGAGACGCAGGGTGGCTCCACCATCACCCAGCAGTACGTGAAGAACGCGATGCTCAACGACCAGTCGCAGACGATCTCCCGCAAGGTCAAGGAGATCTTCGTATCGATCAAGGTCGGCGCCGAGGAGCCGAAGGACAAGATCCTCGAGGGCTACCTGAACTCCGCCTACTACGGCCGCGGCGCCTACGGCATCCAGGCCGCCGCACGGGCGTACTTCAACGTCGACGCCGTCGACCTCAACCCGGGACAGTGTGCCTTCCTGTCGGCGGTGCTCAAGGGCGCCACCTACTACGACCCGGCGGGATCGGTCTCGATCGATCCGGTGGGAGCCACGCCCGAGGCCAACAGGAAGCGGGCACACTCCCAGATGCAGGACACCCTCGACAAGATGGTGGAATACGGGCATCTGAGTCAGACGGAACGGGCCAAGTACACCGAGCTCCCCGCCACCCAGAACCCGCAGTCGAACGCGAAGCTGGGCGGCCAGATCGGCTACCTCGTCAGGCTCGCGAAGTCTTCCGTGCTCAAGAGCGGCAAGGTCACGGAGCAGCAGCTGGAGAAGGGCGGCTACTCGATCTACACGACCTTCGAGAAGAAGAAGGTCGACGAGCTCGAGAAGGCGGTCCAGAAGGTCTACAAGGAGAAGATCGACCCCAAGAAGCGCCCCAAGACGGACACCCACGTCCAGTTCGGCGGTGCGTCCATCGACACCCAGACCGGGGCGATCAAGGCCATCTACGGGGGCGAGGACGCCACCAAGCACTTCACCAACAACGCCGACGTGACCGGTGCCCAGGTCGGTTCGACCTTCAAGCCGTTCGTGCTCGCGGCCGCGATGAAGTGGGGTGTGCGCGACCCGGACCTCGGTGAGGTCCAGGCGCAGGACGAGCGCACGGTCGTCTCTCCGAAGAGCCTCTACAGCGGCAAGAACGACCTCAAGATCAATAACTACGACGGGTCGATCTGGGAGAACGAGAAGGGCGAGCAGTGGCGGCAGGAGAACGACGGTCAGGACAACGTCGGTAGCCCGCCGGACTACAAGATCGACCTCCGTGAGGCCATGCGGGAGTCGGTGAACTCCGCCTTCGTGCAGCTCGGCATGGACGTCGGCCTGGACAAGGTGAAGGAGTCCGCCGTCGACGCCGGGCTCCTGGAGGACAGCCTGGCCGGCTCCGGCTATCCGTCCTTCTCCATCGGTGTCTCGGACCCGAGCGCCATCCGCATGGCCGGCGCGTACGCCACCTTCGCCGACAGCGGTAAGCAGCGCGAGCCGTACTCCGTCACGAAGGTGACGAACAAGGACGGCACGATCTTCACGCACAAGGTCGAGGAGAAGCAGGCCTTCACCGCGAAGGTCGCCGACAACGTCACGGACGTCCTGAAGACAGTCGTCGAGAAGGGAACGGGTAAGAACGCCAGGCTCCCCGGTCGTGAGGTCGCCGGCAAGACCGGTACCACCGACGGCAACAAGTCCGCCTGGTTCGTCGGCTACACCCCGCAGCTGTCGACCGCGATCAGCATGTACCGCTACCCGGACGACGAGACCATCAAGAACCGCACGTTCCTGGAGATGTTCGGAACCGGTGGCGAGAAGAAGATCCACGGTGCCTCCTTCCCGTCCACGATCTGGCAGGACTACATGTCCGATGCGGTCAAGAACATGAAGGTGGAGAAGTTCCCGAAGCCGGAGCCCATCGGCGAGGTCATCAACGACACCCCGCCGCCGACTCCCACGCCCTCCCCCTCGCCCTCCGCTTCCAAGACCAAGGAGACCAGCCCGTCACCGTCGCCGTCGCCCAGCGACACCGGGCCCAGTCCTTCCCCCTCCGTGACCGAGACCTGCGGTGTCTGGGACTGGAACTGCGACGACGGGAACAACGCCGGCAACAACAACGGCGGCAGCGGCCCAGGTGGCTCGGAGGGCAGCGGATCGCCATCACCGTCGGCCACCGAGACGGAGGGAGACGGCGGCAACAACGGAAACAGCCGGGGCAACACCATCTTGGGCCCGAACGGCTAGCCAGGCCGGAGTCGCTGCGAATGGGCGTTTCACGTGAAACGCCCGCACGTTTCACGTGAAACAGGGGCCGCCGCATCCACGAGGGTGCGGCGGCCCCGGCGTGTTCCCAGGTACGTACGGCAGGATGTGCCCCATGCCCAGTGCAGAATCGACGCCAGCGAGCGTGCACGAGCCGGACCCGGTACGGCCGACCAGGGAGGACACGGTCGCTGCGGCCGGCAGCGAGCTGATCGGCGGCCCGCTGGGCCGACGCGCCCTGCTCGGCACGTCCTGGTGGACCCCCGTGCGGGTGATCGCGCTCGTGTCGATCGGCATGTTCGCCCTAGGACTGGTCCAGAAGGCACCCTGCTACAACGGCGCGTGGTTCTTCGGAGCCAGCTCCCAGTACACGCACGCGTGCTACTCGGACATCCCGCACCTCTACCAGGGCCGCGGGTTCGTCGACGGACTCGTGCCGTACTTCGACAAGCTCCCCGGCGACATGGAGTACCTGGAGTATCCCGTCCTGACCGGCCTGTTCATGGAGGTCGCGTCCTGGCTCACGCCGGGCAGCGGCACCATCCAGGACCAGGAGCAGTGGTACTGGATGGTCAACGCCGGGATGCTCATGGTCTGTGCGGCCGTGATCGCCGTCTGCGTGACCCGGACGCACACCCGACGCCCTTGGGACGGTCTGCTGGTCGCTCTGGCCCCCGCCTTCGCGCTGACCGCCACCGTCAACTGGGATCTGCTGGCGGTCGCTCTGACGGCCGCCGCCGTCCTCATGTGGTCCCGGGAGCGTCCGCTGGCCTTCGGCGTGCTGCTGGGCCTGGCCACGGCCGCCAAGCTCTACCCCTTCCTGATCCTCGGCCCCCTGCTCGTCCTGTGCTGGCGTGCGGGCAAATGGCGGGCGTTCGGGGCAGCGCTGGGAGGGGCGGCCGGCGCCTGGCTCGTGGTGAACCTGCCGGTGATGCTCTTCGCCTTCGACGGTTGGTCGAAGTTCTACACGTTCAGTCAGGAACGCGGCGTGGACTTCGGGTCCTTCTGGCTGATCCTGGGGCAGAACTCCGACAACCCGCTCAGCACCGAGACCGTCAACACCCTCGCCACGCTGCTCATGCTGCTGTGCTGCGGCGCCGTCGCGGCGCTCACACTGACCGCACCCCGGCGCCCGCGCTTCGCCCAGCTGGCCTTCCTGATCGTCGCGGCGTTCATTCTCACCAACAAGGTCTACTCGCCGCAGTACGTGCTCTGGCTGGTGCCGCTGGCCGCGCTGGCCCGGCCGAAGTGGCGGGACTTCCTGATCTGGCAGGCCTGCGAGGTGGCCTACTTCCTCGGCATCTGGATGTACCTCGCGTACACGACCAGCGGCGACGCCCACAAGGGCCTGCCGACGGACGGCTACCACTGGGCCATCGGCCTGCACCTGCTGGGAACGCTGTTCCTCTGCGCCATGGTGGTGCGCGACATCCTGATGCCGGACCGGGACCCGGTCCGACGCACGGGCGACGACGATCCGTCGGGCGGTGTGCTGGACGGCGCGGAGGACGTCTTCGTCCTGGGCCCCGCGGCCCGGACCGAGCAGCCCGCGGCCCACTTCGAAGGGCCACCGGTGCACTGGGGCAAGAGCCGGCAGCCGAACGGTTCGATCTGAGCCAACGAGTGAAAGGGCCGTACACGAGGGTCAGGAAGACGTCGTGTACGGCCTTGTCGCGGGTACGGACCGCTCGCTAGCGATCGAGGATGCGGTCGAACTGCGTGGTGGTGTGCCGCAGATGGGCCACCAGCTCGTCACCCACCTTGGGCTCCGACGCGTCCGAGGGAACGAACAGGATCGACACCTGCATGTGCGGCGGCTCCGCGAACCAGCGCTGCTTGCCGCTCCAGACGAACGGCGAGAGATTCCGGTTGACCGTGGCGAGACCGGCCCGGGCGACACCCTTGGCGCGCGGCATGACGCCGTGCAGCGCCTTCGGAGCCTCCAGTCCCACCCCGTGGGACGTACCGCCCGCCACGACCACCAGGAAGCCGTCCGAGGCGGCCTTCTGCTGCCGGTAGCCGAAACGCTCGCCCTTGGCGACGCGCGTGACGTCCAGGACCGCGCCGCGGTACTCGGTGGCCTCGTGGTCCCCCAGCCACAGCCGGGTGCCGATCCGGGCGCGGAAGCGGGTCTGCGGGAACTGCTGCTGGAGCCGGGCCAGTTCGTCGGCCTTGAGGTGGCTGACGAACATGGTGTGCAGCGGCAGCCGGGCCGCGCGCAGCCGGTCCATCCAGCCGATGACCTCCTCGACGGCGTCCGAGCCGTCGGTGCGGTCCAGCGGCAGGTGGATGGCGAAGCCCTCCAGCCGGACGTTCTCTATGGCGGCGTGCAGTTGCGGCAGGTCCTGCTCGCTGATGCCGTGCCGCTTCATCGAGGACATCACCTCGATGACCACGCGCGCGCCCACCAGGCCGTACACGCCGTCGATCGAGGACACCGAGCGCACGACCCGGTCGGGCAGCGGTACGGGTTCCTCACCGCGCCGGTACGGCGTCAGGACCAGCAGGTCACCACCGAAGAAGTCCTTGATGCGGGCGGCCTCGTAGGTGGTGCCGACGGCCAGCACGTCCGAGCCCAGCCGCGTGGCCTCCTCCGCCAGCCGCTCGTGGCCGAATCCGTAGCCGTTGCCCTTGCAGACCGGGACCAGCCCGGGGAACTGCTCCTGCACGTGCTTGTGGTGCGCCCGCCAGCGCGCGGTGTCGACGTAGAGCGTGAGCGCCATGGCCGGACCTGGAACCTTTCTCGTGGCTGTCAGAGGTGCGGATCGGGGAGGGGCTGTGCGGTCAGCGGCGCGACATGTAGATGTCGAGCGCCTTGTGGAGCAGCTTGTTCAGCGGGAAGTCCCACTCGCCGAGGTACTCGGCCGCCTGACCGCCCGTACCCACCTTGAACTGGATCAGACCGAAGAGGTGGTCGCTCTCGTCCAGCGAGTCGGAGATGCCGCGCAGGTCGTAGACGGTGGCGCCCAGGGCGTAGGAGTCGCGGAGCATGGCCCACTGCATGGCGTTCGACGGCCGGACCTCGCGGCCGATGTTGTCGGAGGCGCCGTAGGAGTACCAGACGTGCCCGCCGACGACCAGCATGGTGGCCGCCGACAGGTTCACCCCGTTGTGCCGGGCGAAGTACAGCCGCATGCGGTTGGGGTCCTCGTTGTTGAGCGCCGCCCACATGCGCTGGAAGTACGAGAGCGGGCGCGGCCGGAAGTGGTCGCGCACGGCCGTGATCTCGTACAGGCGCTGCCACTCCTCGAGGTCGTGGTAGCCGCCCTGGACGACCTCGACACCGGCCTTCTCAGCCTTCTTGATGTTGCGGCGCCACAGCTGGTTGAAGTTCTTGTGGACCTCTTCCAAGGAGCGGTTGGCGAGCGGGACCTGGAAGACGTAGCGGGGCTGGACGTCACCGAAGCCGGCGCCGCCGTCCTCGCCCTGCTGCCAGCCCATGCGGCGCAGTTTGTCGGCCACCTCGAAGGCGCGCGGTTCGATGTGGTCCGCCTCTATGTCCCGCAGGCGCTTGACGTCGGGGTCCTGGATGCCCTTCTTGATGGACGTCGCGTCCCAGCGCCGGATGATCACGGGCGGGCCCATCTTCACGGAGAAGGCGCCCTGCTGCTTGAGGTGCGCCAGCATCGGCTCCATCCAGTCCTGGAGGTTCGGCGCGAACCAGTTGATGACCGGACCCTCGGGCAGGTAGGCGAGGTAACGCTTGATCTTGGGCAGCTGCCGGTAGAGGACGAGCCCCACACCGACCAGCTCGCCGGTCCGGTCGTCGAACCAGCCGAGGTTCTCCGAGCGCCATTCCGCCTTGACGTCCGCCCATGCCGGGACCTGCATGTGACTCGCCGCCGGCAGACTCTGGATGTAGGCCAGATGCTGCTCGCGACTGATGGTCCTCAGGGTCAGGCTCATTCGGGGCGCTCCTCGGGCTGGTGTGTCCCCATGGGTACAGGGGCTCCGGCTCTCGCGCGAAGCCTACTGCGCCCTGTGAGCGCCCCGTCCGGCGTACGGCTGGAAGGGCTTGTCCGGCGGGCGGCCGGCGGCGCGGATCAGCCGACGAGGCCACCGTGGTAGATCCCGAAGAACAGGCCGAGTGCGGAGGCGCCGAGTCCCAGTACCAGGCCGAAGCGCTCCCGTGTCGTCTCGGACACGTACTGGCCGTATCCGCCGGTCAGGACACCGATGAGCCCCGCCCAGGAGGTCAGGACGTGCAGCCCGCGGAAGCTCGCCGTGGCGAGGGCCAGCACTCCCAGCACCGCGGTCACGGCCAGAAGCGAGTCCTGGAGGGGGTGTCGTTTGCCGTCGGTGGCCAGCAGGCCGGTCCGGGGCCTGGCGGGTCGCATGATCTGTGCCATGGAGAACCTCCTGCCGAAGGCAGTGTGTTTTAGCCCTCACATCCCTGAGTACCGATTGTGTCCCCTCGGGGCCGGATTTCAACCGCAAGGGCGCGGCCGGGTACGCTGTACCTTCCGCACCGGTGTCTGTTGCCGGCCATGACCGGGCCACCTCCTCGGAGGAGGCCCGATTGTCAGTGGGTCCTGGTTTACTCATTGATGCCGGTGCGAACGCATCGCAACCCTCCTGCCACGGAACGACCGTGGCCGCTGAGTCCAAAGGAGGTGGGTTCCACATGCGTCACTACGAGGTGATGGTCATCCTCGACCCCGATCTCGAGGAGCGCTCTGTCTCCCCGCTGATCGAGAACTTCCTCTCTGTCGTCCGTGACGGCGGCGGAAAGGTCGAGAAGGTCGACACCTGGGGCCGTCGTCGTCTCTCGTACGAGATCAAGAAGAAGCCCGAGGGCATCTACTCGGTCATCGACCTGCAGGCCGAGCCTGCGGTCGTCAAGGAGCTCGACCGCCAGATGAACCTGAACGAGTCGGTCCTCCGGACCAAGGTCCTCCGTCCCGAGACCCACTGAGCACTCCCGCTCAGCTGATACCGGGATTCGAGTAGCAGCAACCAAGCAGCCAGAGCAGCAAACCCGCCGAGAGGTTCCCCATGGCAGGCGAGACCGTCATCACGGTCGTCGGCAATCTTGTCGACGACCCCGAGCTGCGCTTCACCCCGTCCGGTGCGGCCGTCGCGAAGTTCCGCGTCGCGTCGACCCCCCGCACCTTCGACCGCCAGACGAACGAGTGGAAGGACGGCGAAAGCCTCTTCCTCACCTGCTCGGTCTGGCGCCAGGCGGCGGAGAACGTCGCCGAGTCGCTCCAGCGAGGCATGCGCGTCATCGTGCAGGGCCGGCTGAAGCAGCGGTCCTACGAGGACCGTGAGGGCGTCAAGCGCACGGTCTACGAGCTGGACGTCGACGAGGTCGGTGCCAGCCTGCGCAACGCCACGGCCAAGGTCACCAAGACCTCGGGCCAGGGCCGCGGAGGCCAGGGCGGTTACGGCGGCGGTGGCGGCCAGGGTGGCGGCGGCTGGGGCGGCGGCCCCGGTGGCGGCCAGCAGGGCGGCGGTGCTCCGGCCGACGACCCCTGGGCGACCGGCGGTGCTCCCGCCGGTGGCCAGCAGGGCGGTGGCGGCCAGGGTGGCGGCGGCTGGGGCGGCGGCTCCGGCGGCGGTGGCGGCTACTCGGACGAGCCCCCCTTCTAGGCGGGCTCTACCCACACTTCTTGATCACACAGGAGAAACATCATGGCTAAGCCGCCTGTGCGCAAGCCGAAGAAGAAGGTCTGCGCGTTCTGCAAGGACAAGGTCACGTACGTGGACTACAAGGACACGAACATGCTGCGGAAGTTCATTTCCGACCGCGGCAAGATCCGTGCCCGCCGCGTGACCGGCAACTGCACCCAGCACCAGCGTGACGTCGCCACGGCTGTGAAGAACAGCCGTGAGATGGCGCTGCTGCCCTACACCTCCACCGCGCGATAAGGGAAGGGTGACCGAAACATGAAGATCATCCTCACCCACGAGGTCACCGGCCTCGGTGCCGCGGGCGACGTCGTCGACGTCAAGGACGGTTACGCTCGCAACTACCTGATCCCGCGGAAGTTCGCGATCCGCTGGACCAAGGGTGGCGAGAAGGACGTCGAGCAGATCCGTCGTGCTCGCAAGATCCACGAGATCCAGACCATCGAGCAGGCCAACCAGGTGAAGGCCCAGCTCGAGGGTGTGAAGGTCCGTCTGGCCGTCCGCTCCGGCGACGCCGGTCGTCTCTTCGGTTCCGTCACCCCGGCCGACGTCGCTTCGGCGATCAAGGCCGCCGGTGGTCCCGAGGTCGACAAGCGCCGCATCGAGCTGGGCTCGCCGATCAAGACCCTGGGCGCCCACGAGACGTCCGTGCGTCTGCACCCCGAGGTTGACGCCAAGGTCAGCATCGAGGTCGTCGCTGCCTGAGCACTGCTCTCGCTGAGACGATGAGAGGGGCCGCATCTCCCGACGGGAGATGCGGCCCCTCTTCGTTACCGTCTGCGCAGCCGTGTTTCACGTGGAACGTCGTACGTCACCGTTCACCTTCACCGTTTCACGTGAAACGGTCAGCGCGTCGCGCCCGTGACGATCCAGCGGCCCGATCGGGTACGCGGCCAGAGCGTCACCAGTCGCATCGTCATCATCAGCGTCATGGATGCCCACAGGGCGGTGAGCCCACCGCCGAGCGTCGGGACGAGGAGCGCCACGGGAGTGAAGACCACCAAGGTCAGCAGCATGGCCCAGGCAAGGTAGGGGCCGTCACCCGCACCCATGAGGACACCGTCCAGGACGTAGACCACGCCGCAGATCGGCTGTGCGACGGCCACGATCACCAGGGCGGGCAGCGCGGCGTCCTTGACCATGGAGTCGCCGGTGAACAGGGGCAGGAACACCGGACGGGACAGCACCACGAGCAGGCCCAGTACGACTCCGACAGCGACGCCCCACTCCACCATCCTGCGGCAGGCATCGCGTGCCCCCTGGGCGTCGCCCGCACCCAGATAACGCCCGATGATGGCCTGCCCGGCGATGGCGATGGCGTCGAGAGCGAAGGCGAGCAGGCTCCACAGGGACAGGACGATCTGATGCGCGGCGATGTCGGCGTCGCCGAGCCGGGCCGCCACGGCCGTGGCGATCATGAGAATCGCCCGCAAGGAGAGCGTGCGCACGAGCAGCGGCATCCCGGCCTGGGCCGAAGCCCTGATCCCGCCCAGGTCCGGGCGCAGGGAGGCGCCGTGTCGTCGGGCTCCGCGGATGACCACCCACAGATAGACCGCGGCCATGCCGCACTGAGCGATGACGGTGCCCCAGGCGGAGCCCGCGATGCCGAGTCCCGCGCCGTAGACGAGCACGACGTTGAGGACGGCGTTGGCAATGAAGCCGGCCACGGCCACGTAGAGGGGGGTCCGGGTGTTCTGCAGTCCCCTCAGTACGCCGGTCGAGGCGAGCACCACGAGCATGGCGGGGATGCCGAGGGCGGAGATCCGCAGATAGGTGGTGGCGTAGGGGGCCGCGGTCTCGGAGGCGCCGAAGAGTTCCACGAGAGAGGGCGCGGTGGGCAGAACGACCGCTATGACGGCGGCGCCGAGCAGCAGTGCGAGCCAGATGCCGTCCATCCCCTGGCGGATCGCTGCTTGCAGATCACCCGCGCCGACGCGCCGGGAGACGGCCGCGGTGGTGGCGTAGGCGAGGAAGACGAAAACGCTGACGGCTGTGGTGAGCAGGGCCGAGGCGATGCCGAGCCCGGCGAGCTGAGCGGTTCCGAGATGGCCGACGATGGCACTGTCGGCCATGACGAAAAGGGGCTCGGCGACGAGCGCGCCGAAGGCCGGGACGGCCAGCGCGACGATCTCTCGGTCGTGTCGGCGCCGGTCGGTCCGGGTACGCGCGGGGGCCTGTGTCATGAGCACCAATCTAATCGTCCACAGGTAAGAGATGCAAAGCCATGGCAACCCTTACGATTGCTCTCGCGCCGTGTACTTCTGGGTACGGTTCGAAGTGATCTTGATCCGACCGGGAAAGTTTTTCTTCTGCACAGGCGGTGGACGGTAAAGGTGCAGTTCAGAAGCGCTTTCCGAATCAGGGAGCGGGCTTGTTCACAGGGCTGTCCACCGGGTCGTGCACAGGTTTGGCGGAGTTCTCCACAGCATCTGGCCAGTCGTCCACATGGCCTGTGGATAACCAGATTGGCTGACGGTGCCCGCGGGCCTACGGTTATCCGGCGCCCGCTCCGTCCGTCGGCCGGTGAACCATCACAAAACCGACGCGCCAGAACCGGAGTTGGGCGTCTTATTTGTCAGTGCCGTGCCGTAGAAATGAAGGGCACGGCGAGGTCCGCTCGGCGGACGGGAGGAGGTGGCTCGGTGAGCATTTCCGAGCCCTTGGACGACCCGTGGGCCGACAGCGGCCCCAGTGATCGTCTGCCTGCTTCCCGCCGACGCGGCGACGGGGGCCGCAGTCGGGACGAGCAGCACGAGCGCGGCCCGGACAACGGATGGGACGGCGGGGGCGCCGCGTTCGAGCGGGTGCCGCCGCAGGACCTGGACGCCGAGCAGTCCGTCCTCGGCGGGATGCTCCTGTCCAAGGACGCCATCGCCGACGTCGTCGAGATCCTCAAGGGCCACGACTTCTACAAACCGGCCCACGAGACGGTCTATCAGGCCATCCTCGACGTCTATGCCAAGGGCGAGCCGGCCGACCCCATCACCATCGCCGCCGAACTGACCAAGCGCGGTGAGATCAACAAGGTCGGCGGCGCCTCGTATCTGCACACCCTCGTCCAGACCGTGCCGACGGCCGCGAACGCCGCGTACTACGCGGAAATCGTGCACGAGCGGGCCGTCCTGCGCCGCCTGGTGGAGGCCGGCACCCGGATCACCCAGATGGGATACGCGGCCGACGACGACGTCGACGAGATCGTCAACCGCGCCCAGGCCGAGATCTACGCGGTCACCGAGCAGCGCACCAGTGAGGACTACCTGCCGCTCGGCGACATCATGGAGGGCGCGCTCGACGAGATCGAGGCCATCGGGTCGCGCAGCGGCGAGATGACCGGTGTGCCGACGGGCTTCACGGACTTCGACTCGCTGACCAACGGCCTGCACCCTGGACAGATGATCGTCATCGCCGCACGTCCCGCGATGGGCAAGTCGACCCTCGCGCTGGACTTCGCGCGGGCCGCCTCGATCAAGAACAACCTGCCGAGCGTCATCTTCTCGCTCGAAATGGGACGCAACGAGATCGCGATGCGACTGCTGTCCGCTGAGGCCCGCGTCGCGCTGCACCACATGCGGTCGGGCACGATGACGGACGACGACTGGACCCGGCTGGCGCGCCGGATGCCCGACGTGTCGGCCGCGCCCCTCTACATCGACGACTCCCCGAACCTGTCGATGATGGAGATCCGCGCCAAGTGCCGCCGCCTCAAACAGCGCAACGACCTCAAGCTGGTCGTCATCGACTACCTCCAGCTGATGCAGTCCGGCGGTTCCAAGCGTGCCGAGAGCCGGCAGCAGGAGGTCTCGGACATGTCCCGTAACCTCAAGCTCCTGGCGAAGGAGCTGGAGATCCCGGTCATCGCGCTCTCCCAGCTGAACCGTGGTCCGGAGCAGCGGACCGACAAGAAGCCCATGGTCTCCGACCTGCGTGAGTCCGGTTCGATCGAGCAGGACGCGGACATGGTCATCCTGCTGCACCGTGAGGACGCCTACGAGAAGGAGTCGCCGCGCGCGGGCGAGGCTGACCTGATCGTGGCCAAGCACCGTAACGGTCCGACGGCGACCATCACGGTCGCCTTCCAGGGCCACTACTCACGCTTCGTGGACATGGCTCAGACCTGACAGTCGGTCAGGTGGGCTTGTTCCCCCTGACCGGAGACGGTGCCACGGCGAAATCGGCTCGACGGGAGGGGCGCCGGCCGCTGGACTGGGCACATGACGACACCTCAGGAAGAGTTGCTTCCCGCCACCCGTCGGGCGCTGACGCACCGGATCGCCGTGGCCCAGGCCGAAGGGCGTACGCCGTCGCTCGTCGCGGCGGTGGTCAGGGGCGGGCGGACCGTGTGGCACGGTGCGCGGACCTCGGTCGACGGGCACGGTCCGGACGAGAACGTGCAGTACCGGATCGGTTCGATCACCAAGACCTTCACCGCCGTCCTGGTCCTCCGGCTGCGCGACGAGGGCCTGCTCGATCTCGGGGACCCACTGGAGAAGCATCTGCCGGGCACCGGGGCGGGCGAGGCCACGATCGCCGAGCTGCTCGCGCACTCGGGCGGGCTGGCCGCGGAGTCGCCGGCGCCCTGGTGGGAGAGGACACCGGGTTCGCTGCGCCCCGAGCTGGCCGATGTGCTGGGCGAACGGCCGCTCCTGCACCCGGTGGGCCGCCGCCACCACTACTCCAACCCGGGCTACACCCTGCTCGGCGCGCTGGTCGAGAAGCTGCGGGGCGCTCCGTGGGAAGAGGTGCTGCAGCGGGAGGTGCTGGACCCGCTGGGGCTGGAGCGTACGGCCACTCGGCCGAGCGCCCCGCATGCCGGTGGCTGGGCGGTGCATCCATGGGCCGACGTGATGCTGGCAGAGCCCGCCGAGGACCTCGGGCGGATGGCCCCGGCCGGCCAGCTCTGGTCGACCACCGGGGACCTGGCGCGGTTCGCCGTCTTTCTGACGCAGGGGGACGACAAGGTGCTCGGGGTGGAGACCGTGCGGGAGATGCGGGCGCCCGCCGCACCGGCCGAGGCCGCGGACGTCGTGGACGGCGCGGCCTATGGGCTCGGCCTGCAGATCCAAAGCCAGGGCGGAAGGCTGCTCGTGGGGCACTCCGGCTCCCTGCCGGGTTTCCTGGCCAACCTCACCATCGGTGTGGAGGACGACGTGGCCGCGATCGTCCTGACCAACTGCACCTCGGGACCGCTGCTGGCCGGGGTCGGGGCCGACCTCGTACGCATCGTCGCCGAGGCGGAACCCCGGATCCCCGAACCGTGGCGGCCACTGCGAGAGGTCGACTCCTCCGTACTGGAGTTGGCAGGGCAGTGGTACTGGGGGACGCACGCCTTCGCGCTGCGCCTGACGCCCGATGGAGGGGTCTCACTGGGACCGTTGTCGGGGCAGGGGCGCCGCTCGCGTTTTCGGGCGAACGGTGACGGCAGCTGGACGGGACTGGAGGGGTACTACGCGGGTGAGTCGCTGCGTGCGGTGAGGCGTCCGGACGGCAGCGTGAGTCATCTGGACCTCGGGTCGTTCGTCTTCACGCGTCAGCCGTACGAGGAGGGTTCTGCTGTGCCGGGAGGAGTGGACCCGCAGGGGTGGCGGGGGATCGGCTAGCAGCCGCCCACAGAAAAGCGGGCCCTGTTTCACGTGAAACAGGGCCGCGCGCCGTTGGGGGAGGGCGGCGTCAGCCCCCGCACTCAGAGCTGGAGCTTGAAGCCCGTGTGCGAGGCGGCGAAGCCGAGACGCTCGTAGAAACGGTGGGCGTCGGTACGGGTCCTGTCGGAGGTGAGCTGCACGAGGTGACATCCCTGCCGCCGGGACTCCTCGATCGCCCACTCGATGAGCTGGGTACCCAGTCCGCTGCCACGTTCGTCACCGTGGATGCGCACACCTTCGATGATCGAACGGACGGCGCCGCGTCGGGACAGTCCCGGGACGACCGTCAGCTGGAGCGTGCCGACGACACGGTCGTCGCGGACGGCCACCACCAGCTGCTGGTTCGGGTCGGCCCTGAGTCGTTCGAACGCGGCCAGGTACGGCTCCAGATCGTCCGGTGATTCGCGCTGTGCGCCCAGCGGGTCGTCGGCGAGCATCGCGACGACCGCCGGAATGTCCTCGGCGGCAGTGGGGCGTATTTCGAGATCTCCCATGCCCGCACTCTAGATCCGCTCTAGGCGGGCACCGGCGCCTTCAGGGTCTCCACCGCCCGTACCAGCGGTGCCAGGTCGGGGTTGGTGGCCGCCTCGTCGAGGGCCTCGCGCAGGGCGGCGTCATTGGTGGGCCGCGCCTCGTCCAGCAGCCGCAGGCCCGCCGCGGTGACGTTGGTGTAGATGCCGCGCCGGTCGGTGGGGCACAGGTAGCGCTCGAGCAGGCCCCGGTCCTCGAGCCGGGTGACCAGCCGGGTGGTCGCGCTCTGGCTGAGGACGACGGCGTCGGCGACCTGCTTCATCTGCAGATGCCCCCCGTCGCCGTCGTGCTGTCGGCTGAGCACGTCGAGCAGGGAGTACTCGCGCACGCTCAGGTCGTGCCCAGCCTGCAGAGCGCGCTCGATGTGAGCCTCGATCCTTCCGTGCAGCAGGGAGAGGGCGCACCAGCCCTGGGAGAGGGCGGTGAGCGCGGGGTCTGTCGCTGTCATGTGGTTCCTCCGTCCAGGAGCGGCTGAGACCAGGGTAGACCAGCGCCGCAATTGTCAGCGCTTGCAGATAACCCGCGTATGCAAGTATTGTGGCCGATCGTAAAGCGCCCCTGCAATTACCTGGGAAGGTGTACCCCTCCATGCCTCTCGCGCTTCTGGCCCTCGCGATCGGGGCCTTCGGGATCGGAACGACCGAGTTCGTGATCATGGGTTTGCTGCCCGAGGTCGCGAGCGACTACGGGGTCTCCATCCCCACCGCCGGTTATCTGGTGACCGGATACGCGCTCGGTGTCATGCTCGGCGCCCCGTTGATGACCGTGCTCGGCACCAAGGTTCCTCGCAAGCGGATGCTGATGCTGCTGATGGGGCTGTTCATCGTCGGCAACCTGGTCTCCGCCCTCGCCCCCGCCTTCTCCGTCATGCTGATCGGCCGCGTGATCGCCTCGCTCGCCCACGGCGCCTTCTTCGGCATCGGGTCGGTCGTCGCGGCCGGTCTGGTCGCTCCGCACAAGAAGGCCGGTGCCATCGCGATGATGTTCACCGGCCTGACCGTCGCCAATGTCGTCGGCGTCCCGCTGGGCACGCTGATCGGGCAGTCCGCCGGCTGGCGCGTCACCTTCGCCCTCGTCGCCGCGCTCGGAGTGGTCGGCCTGGCCGGAGTCGCCAAGCTGGTCCCCGACGTGCCCAGGGCCGAAGGCGTACGGCTGCGCCACGAAATGGCCGCGTTCAAGAACGTGCAGGTCCTGCTCGCTATGGCCATGACCGTCCTCGGCTTCGGCGGGGTCTTCGCGGCCATCACCTACATCGCGCCGATGATGACCCATGTCGCCGGCTTCGCCGATGGCTCGGTCACCTGGCTGCTGGTCCTCTTCGGCCTCGGCATGGTGGGCGGCAATCTCGTCGGCGGCCGGTTCGCCGACCGTGCCCTGATGCCCATGCTGTACATCTCCCTGGGCGCGCTCTCCGTCGTCCTCGCCCTCTTCACCCTCACCGCGCACGACAAGATCGCGTCCGCCGTGACCGTCGTCCTGATCGGGGCCCTGGGCTTCGCCACCGTTCCTCCGCTGCAAAAGCGCGTCCTGGACCACGCCCACGGCGCTCCGACGCTGGCCTCCGCGGTGAACATCGGTGCCTTCAACCTGGGCAACGCGCTCTCCGCCTGGCTCGGCGGCGTCGTCATCGCCGCGGGCTTCGGCTACACCGCACCCAACTGGGTCGGCGCCGTACTTGCCGCGGCTGCGCTGGTCCTCGCCGTCCTCTCGGCCGCCCTGGAACGGCGCGGGAGTGCTCCGGGCACGGTCGTCGCGGATTCCGTGCCCGCCGAGGAGCGGGCCGCCGCCCTCCACCACTGAACCATCACCAAGGAGAAAGACCCATGAGCACCGCCGCACCCATGAGCACCACCGCCGTCGCCCCGCTGACGATCCAGGACGCCGAAGACCTCGTCACCGCGGCCCACCGCGCCGCCGAGGCGGCCGACGTCACCGTCAGTGTCACCGTCCTCGACGCCGGTGGCCACCTGCTTGCCTTCCGGCGCGACGACCGCGCCGTGCTGATCTCCGGCGAGACCAGCACGCGCAAGGCCTACACGGCGCTCCAGCTGAACGCTCCCACCGCTGACCTCGTCGACGCCGTGCAGCCCGGAGGTCCCTTCCACACCCTGCCCACCGCCCTCGACCGGCCGCTGCTGTTCATCGCCGGCGGCGTGCCCGTGCACCGGGAGGGCCGACTGATCGGAGCGATCGGAGTGGGCGGCGGCGCGCCCGAGCAGGACCACGGCTTCGCCTCGGCCGCTGTGCGGGCGCTCGCCTGACCCGCGGCTTTCGCCGACGGCGGGCTGTCCCGGGGTCAGCCCGCCGCCACCGTCAGCGGGGCGAAGCGCCGGGACCAGTCCCCGGGCAGCTCGGTGATCCCATAGGTCATGACCGCGTTGCGTGAGACCCCGGCGAGGCCGCGCTCCTTCACCCACGCCAGCAGTTCCTCGTGCCGTACGTCGATGTCCGTGCGCAGCGGTCGGTCGGTGCGGGTGGCGAGCGAGCCGATCAGGGCCTTGGCCGTCTCGGTGTCACGGGCGATCAGCGGGCCCACCACGTGGGTGTCCATGTTCGGCCAGGCCGCGGCGTACCCGATGATCCGGCCGTCCGCCTCGGCGACGCGCAGCTGGTCGGCGAAGGCGGGCAGCCGCGTGACGATGTGGGTGCGGTCCGCGCCGAACACCTCCTCGTCGAGCCGGAGGATCGCGGGCAGATCCTCGGCGGTGGCCGCACGCGTGAAGGGTTTCGGTTCCGGCCCGCCCGGGACGAAACGGCCGCGCACCATCTCCGCCCCGCCCGTCACCTTGAAGCCGAGCTCCTCGTAGAGCGGCCGGCCGTAAGGCGTCGCGTGCAGGGTCAGCGGAACGGTGCCCAGGCCGGAGACGATGTGGCGCATCAGACGGCGTCCGACGCCCTGGCGGGCGTGCCGTTCGGCGACCAGTACCATGCCGATGCCGGCGAGCGCGGGGCGCTCCTGCGGTCCGTACTCGGTGACGGTGCAGGCGGCGACGAGACCACCGCCGGGGTCGTCGATGCCGTACCCCTTCCCGGCCGTCAGGAGGAACCCCCACTTGTGCTCCTCGCGTGGCCACCCCCGGTCCTCGGACAGGTCGGCGCAGGCGGTGAGATCGCGGAGCGTCAGACGGCGGATCGGAGCAGAGGCGAGGAAAGGTGTCGGCACGCAGGTCAGGCTGTCCGACGGTGGCCGTCCGCGTCCACCGCTTTCCCGGGAAACATGCGGGCTTTCGGCCATGCCGGTTCAGCCGAGGTCGGGGGCGTGCAGGGCGCGCACACCCTCGATGTTGCCGTCCAGGTAATGCCGCAGCGACAGCGGAACGAGGTGGACGGAGGCGATCCCGACCCGGGTGAACGGCACTCTGACGATCTCGTACTCACCGGCGGGTTCTTCGATCTCGGGACCGTGCCGCAGGGACGGGTCCATGGATTCCAGGTGGCAGACGAAGAAGTACTGCACCTTCACGCCGGTCGCGCCGCCGTCCTCACCGATGTGCTCCACGGTGTCCACGAAGCAGGGGACCACGTCGCTGATCTTGGCGCCGAGTTCCTCGTACACCTCGCGGTGCAAGGCGTCCACGACGGTGGTGTCGTCCGGCTCCACCCCGCCGCCGGGAGTGACCCAGTACGGATCGACGCCGGGTTTGGTCCGCTTGATCAGGATCAGGTGGTCGCCGTCCAGCAGGACGGCACGAGCGGTGCGCTTGACCACGGGTCGGACGGTCATGGGAGAAATGTGGCCCGGCTGGTTCCACGTGAAACATCGTGACGCGTGCCCGGTTCGAGAGTGCGCAGACTCAGTTCCAGTCGGCGGCCGCGTGCAGCAGCCACTCGTGGGCCCGCGCGATGTGCGGCATCGCCAACGTGCCGGTGCGCACCACCAGAAAGTACGTCCGCAGCGGCGGCACCGGCGGATCGTGCAGGGCGACGACGTCCCCGCGCTCCAGCACATCAGCGCACAGATAGCGGGGCAGGACGGCGAGCCCCGCGCCCGCGACCGTGCAGGCGAGGACCGCACGCAGGTCGGGGGCGACGACCGTGGCCGGGGCGGACGGCCGGGCGTCGAAGACGGAGGCCCAGTAGCGGGCCACGAAGGGCAGCGACTCGTGCACTTCCACCACGGGGACGTGCCGGAGAGCGGGCGCATCGGTGTCGCGGAGCTTTTCGACGCCCGCCCGCTCCGCCCAGTGGGGCGCCGCCACCAGGACGTGCACCTCGTCGCAGAGCGGAGTCGCCGTGAGCAGCGCGCCGCGGGGGCGGGCCGTGCCGATGGCCAGATCGTGATGTCCGGCAGACAGTCCTTCCAGGGTCTCCTCGGCGGTCCCGAACGAGGCGCGCAGGGCGAAGGCGCGGCCGTCGTCGCCGGTGAGCTCGGTGAGCACGGGCAGCGCCCGTTCGGCGGTGAACTCGGGTGGTCCGGCCAGATGCAGGGTGCGCAGGGAGGAGTCGTCCGTCAGCCCGGTCTCGGCGATCTCCACCAGGGCGTCGAGATGCGGTGCGGTCTTGTGGGCGAGCTCGTCACCGATGGTCGTCGGGGTCACACCGCGGGCCTGCCGAAGGAACAGCGGGCGGCCGAGCTGGCGCTCCAGTGTGCGGATCTGCGAGGTGACGGCGGGCTGGGAGAGGCCGAGCAGAGCAGCGGCGCGGGTGAAGGAACCGGCACGGTGCACGGTGACGAAGGTGCGGAGCAAGGCCAGATCCACGGCTACCCGTCCCCTCTTCCGTTCTTCTCTTCCGTTCTTCTCCCGCCCCCAGCCGCGCCCAACTATAAATATGTCGATAGGTCGCTGTCGCTACTGTGATTGGACACTGACACTGAGTCAACTAGCCTTGGTCGCGCGGTTCTTCGCGCGCGGAACCGGAGGACGGTCCGAGCCACGAGGGGGGAGGCTCGGACCGTCCGTGCGCCGGCCTCAGTCCGCCGTTTCGTCCAGGGCACGCAGCAGATCCGCCACGAGGTCGTCCGGGTCCTCCGCGCCGACCGAGAGCCGGATGAAGCCCTCCGGCACCGCGTCGCCGCCCCAGCGTCCACGCCGCTCCGCGGTGGACCGCACCCCGCCGAAGCTCGTCGCGCCCTCGACGAGGTGCAGGGCGTCGAGGAACCGTTCGGCACGCGCGCGCGAGGGCAGCGTGAACGAGACGACACAGCCGTAGCGCAGCATCTGCTGCGAGGCGACCTTGTGGGACGGGTCGTCGGGCAGCCCGGGGTACCGCAGGCCGGTGATCTCGGGCCGCGCCCGCAGCGCTTCGGCCACCCTGAGCGCGGTGGCGTCCTGCCGGTCCACGCGCAGCTGGAGGGTGGCGATCGAGCGGTGCGCGAGCCAGGCCTCCATGGGGCCGGGGATCGCACCGACGACCTTGCGCCAGCGCCGTACGGCGGCCATCGCCCCGGGGTCGCGGCCGGCCACGTAGCCGAGGAGGACGTCACCGTGGCCGGTGAGCTGCTTGGTGCCGCTGGCCACCGAGAAGTCGGCGCCGAGCTCCAGCGGGCGCTGTCCGAGCGGGGTGGCGAGGGTGTTGTCGACGGCGACCAGGGCGCCACGCGCGTGCGCCGCCTCGACCAGCCGCCGTACGTCGCACACGTCGAGCCCAGGGTTCGACGGCGTCTCGATCCACAGCAGCTTCGCCCCGTCCAGGACGTCCAGCTGGGCGTCCTGGCCGGTCGGCGCGGTGCGCACCTCGATGCCGTACGCCTCCAGCTGCGCGCGGGCCAGCGGCAGCGCCTGGTAGCCGTCGTCGGGCAGGACGGCGGTGTCGCCGGCGCGCAGCTGGGAGAAGAGCACCGAGGAGATCGCGGCCATGCCCGAGGCGAAGACCAGTGTCTCCACACCGGCCTCTCCAGGCGCCTCCAGCTCGCCGATGGCGCTCTCGAGACGGGTCCACGTCGGGTTCTCGTCGCGGCCGTAGGTGTACGGGCCGGTCGGGTCGCCCGGCAGGTGGAAGTGGGCGGCGAACACCGGCCCGGGCAGGGTGGGCTCGTGCTTGACGGGTTCGGGCAGCCCGGCCCGCACCGCGCGTGTGCCGTCACCGGGGCCGGAAGCGGATCTCTCCGTGCCCGCGTTGGCCCTGTCGTTCGTAGCGGAATCGCTCATGCCGCCCGTCCTTCCACTTGCTCGCGTACCGCGGCGAGCAGTCCGGTGCTCGCCGCCTCCACCATCTCAAGGCATTCCTCGAAGCCGTCCTGGCCCCCGTAGTACGGGTCCGGGACGTCCAGGTCACCGTCCTCGGCAGCGGGGTCGTACGACCGCAGCAGGCGCACCTTGGCCGCGTCCCGCTCCGTGGGGGCGAGCCGCCGCAGGGCCCTCAGGTGCCCGGCGTCGAGGGCGACGACCAGGTCGAGACGGGAGAACCAGGACTGCTGGAACTGCCGGGCGGTGTGGTCGAGACGGTAACCGTTCGCCGCCAGGACGGCCACGGTGCGCGGGTCCGCGCCCTCGCCCTCGTGCCAGCCGCCGGTACCGGCGCTGTCGGCCTCGACGAGGTCGTCGAGCCCGGCGTCTTCCACGCGCGCGCGGAAGACGGCCTCGGCCATCGGGGAGCGGCAGATGTTGCCCGTGCACACGAAACAGACGCGGTAGGTCATCGGAATCAGTCCCCGTCGGGCAGGAACGCGTTGAGGGCCCAGGAGACGATCGAGATGATCAGGCCGCCCAGGACGGCGGTCCAGAACCCGTCGACGTGGAAGCTCACGTCGAGCTTGTCGGCGACCCACGACGTGAGCAACAGCATCAGGGCGTTGACCACCAGGGTGAACAGGCCGAGGGTCAGGATGAACAACGGGAAGGTCAGCACTTGCACGATCGGCTTGACCACCATGTTGACCAGGCCGAACACCAGGGCGACCACGATCAGGGTGACCGCCTTCTCCCCGGTGCTGCCCCCGGTCAGGGTGATCTTGTCGAGCAGCCACACGGCGACCGCGAGGGCGCCCGCGTTGGCGATCGTCTTGACTAGGAAATTCTTCATGTGTCTGATCGTGGCAGACGCGATCGGACACGAGCGGTGAGGCAGGGGCGGACGAGGCGATGAAGGCATTCCGGCTGGACGAACTGGAGGCGGAGCGCGCCGCCAACGACGGTGCCTATCTGCAGTTCCTGCGGGAGCGGAACATGTCGGTCGGCCTGTACGCCCTCGACGCGGGGACGACCGACCCGCAGAAGCCGCACGCGCAGGACGAGGTGTACTTCGTGGTGAGCGGCCGGGCCGCGATCACCGTGGGCATGGAGACCACCCAGGTCGCCCGCGGCAGCGTGGTCTACGTCCCGGCCGGGGTCGCCCACAAGTTCCACCACATCAGCGAGGACCTGCGGGTTCTGGTGGTCTTCTCTCCACCGGAGAGCTGAGGCCCGGCCCCGGGGTTCCCTAGGGGATCGGTCAGGGGGAGACAGGGGATGCGGGGCCCCTGCCGTGGCGTTCGCGGCTGTAGCGTCGAGTGCAGGACGTCAGAGGACTTCCCAGGACTCCCCGAAAGGTAAGGGCAAGGGCGATGCGAGAGATCTTCACGGGACTGCCGTGGTGGGTGAAGTGGATCGCGGTGCCGGTCATCGCCCTGGTCGTGTTCGGCGGACTGATCGCCAGCGTGGTCGGGTTCGTGATCGGACTGCTGTTCAAGCTGCTGGTCTTCGTCGCGCTCGTCGGCGGACTGATCTACGTCGTACGCAAGTTCATGTCGAGCTCGTCGTCGCGCAGCGACTGGTGAGAGCCGTGGGACACCGGTGGCGGTAACAGGAACCACCGGTTCCCTCGGGCGAGGGAAGTTTCCCGGACGGGCCGTCGGTGAGCGGTGACCGGCGGTTAGAGTCCGGAACTCCAGGCGGGGGCGACCTCGCGAACGGCGCACACCCCCACCCGTGTTCTCCGCACGGCTGCCACCTCGCGTTCCGGGAGTGACCCTTGGCCACGGCTGACACCGCATTCGCTCAGCTGCACGCCCTTCCCGTGCAGCCCTGCTCGACGCCCGGGACACCCACCGCACAGTCCTCCGCCGACCCGCCTTCCGCGACCCTGATCGGCTCCGTGCAGCGGGCGATGCGCCTGCTGGAGTGCGTCGCCGAGCACCGGTACGGAGCCCCGGCCAAGCAACTGGCCCGCGAGACGGGGCTGGCCCTGCCCACGGCGTACCACCTGCTGCGCACGCTGGTGCACGAGGGCTATCTGCGCCGGGACAAGGGGCTGTTCTTCCTCGGCGAGGCCGCCGAGCGGCTGAGCAGCAGCGGGGCCGAGCAGAAACGTCGCAGCACGGTGGTGGACACCATGGCGCGCTGGCGGGACGCGATCGGTGTCCCCGTGTACTACGCCATGTACCGGGACGGCGAGATCGAGGTGATGTGCGTCTCCGACACCCCGGGCAATCCGGCGGTCGAGGAGTGGGCGGACTTCCGCGAGACCGGGCACGCGCACGCCATCGGGCAGTGCCTGCTGTCCCAGCTCGACGACGACGCCCGCCGTGACCACCTGGACCGCTACCCGGTGCAGCCGATCACGCCGTACACGGTGCGTGACGGCCACAGCCTGCTGAGGCGACTGGAACGCATGCGCCGCATGACCCCGGTGATCGAGCGTCAGGAGTACGCGCTGGGCACGGTCTGCGCGGCGATCCCGATCACCGTCGGCACCACGGCCGCCACGATGGCCATCTCACTACCCCTCCACCAGGCGGGCCGGCTGCTGCCCGCGGCCCAGCGCCTGCAGCACGAAGTGGGGCGGCGTCTGGGCTCGCTCGCGCTCTCTATCAGTATCTGAAAACTCACTCCTTGTGATCTGGTGTGTACGTTGAGCAAGATGCCACCAGTGTTAGAGGTTTGATTCCCGGACAGTCGACGGCGAATGACGGGGTAGGCGAATGGGCGAGTCCGTACAGGCAGAGGTCATGATGAGCTTTCTCGTGTCCGAGGAGCTCTCTTTCCGCATCCCGGTGGAGCTGCGCTACGAGACCCGGGATCCCTATGCCGTACGTCTGACCTTCCATCTGCCCGGAGACGCGCCGGTGACCTGGGCTTTCGGCCGGGAGCTGCTGGTCGACGGGGTGGGCCGGCCGTGCGGAGACGGTGATGTGCGGATCGCACCGGTCGACCCCGAGCCGCTGGCCGAGGTGCTGATCCGCCTTCAGGTCGGCAGCGACCAGGCACTGTTCCGTTCCTCGGCCGCGCCCCTCGTGGCCTTCCTCGACCGCACCGACAAGCTGGTGCCCCTCGGCCAGGAGGGCGCGCTCGCCGACTTCGACAGCCACCTCGACGAAGCCCTGGATCGCATCCTGGCGGAGGAACAGAGCGCGGGCTGAACCGTTACGGCAGTTCCGGGGCGGTGGCGTAACGCTTCGCCGGGCGCCTCAGCGCTTACGGCGACGGCCTCGCCCACCACGTGCGGGGGCACCCGGACCCGCGGCGGCCGTGGCCCCCGCCCGGGCCATTCCTTCGGCCGGCCGGTCCGCCGCCACGACCAGGGCGGCGAGGGCCGTGGTGACCGGCACGGACGCCACCAGGCCGATCGAGCCGACCAGCGTCCGCACGATCTCCTCCGCGACCAGTTCGCTGTTGGCGACCGTCCCCACCCCGCTCTGCGCGATCGAGAACAGCAGCAGCAGGGGCAGCGCGGCGCCCGCGTAGGCCAGGACGAGCGTGTTCACGACCGAGGCGATGTGGTCGCGGCCGATGCGGATGCCCGCGCGGTACAGGCCGCGCCAGCCCATCGTCGGGTTGGCCTCGTGCAGTTCCCAGACCGCCGACGTCTGGGTGACCGTCACGTCGTCGAGAACACCGAGCGAACCGATGATGACCCCGGCGAGCAGCAGGCCGCTCATGTCGATCGACGGGTACAGACCGTGGATGAGGCCGGTGTTGTCGTCCGTGTTGCCGGTGAGCGCGGCCCAGCCGATGAAGAGCGACCCGAGCACGCCGATCAGCAACAGCGAGATCAAGGTGCCGAGCACCGCCACGGACGTGCGGGCCGACAGCCCGTGGCACAGGTACAACGCGATCAGCATGATGGCGCTGGACCCGATCACCGCCACGACCAAGGGGTTCGAGCCCTGGAGGATGGCGGGCAGGATGAAGAAGTTCAGTAGCAGGAAGCTGATGGCCAGCGACACCAGTGCCATGAGCCCGCGCAGCCGTCCGACGACCACGACGGCGAGGGCGAAGATGCCCGCGAGCAGCGCCAGGGGGAGCCGGCGGTTGATGTCGGTCACCGAGTACTGCAGGTCCTTGGGGGCGGAGGGCTCGTAGGCGACCACCACCTCCTGGCCCTCGTGCAACTGCCGTGACTGGTCCGGCTGCACGATCTCCTCGAAGGTACGGCCCTTGTCGTCGCCGGTGTCGACGCGGATGGTCGCCCGCTTGCACTCGCCCTTCGCCTGCTGCACCGCCGAGGAGCCCTCGGCGGTGGACGTGTCGCCGGTCGGGGTGCCGCCCGAGGCGTTGACGGACTGGCAGCTCAGCTCGACCACCTTGGTGACGGTGGCCTGCTGTGTCTGGCGGTCGAAGCCGACCCCGGTGCGTTCGTGCGGTGGTGCGCCGCCCGGCCACAGCACCGCGAGTCCGACCAGCACGGCCGCGGCGAAGGGGATCAGGATCGCGGCGATGACCTTGCGCAGGTGCCGGGAGACGGGGGCCGCCGGTCCGTGTGCGTGCGAGTGCCCGTGCCCGCCGCCCGCGCCGTCCCCGCTTCCCGCACCGTGCCCGCCGCCCGCGCCGGGGCCGTGACCAGCCTCGGATCTGCCGTCGTTCGCGCCATGGGCGACGACGGGGACGTGGCCGGCTGCCCGGCCGTCGCCCTCTTCGGCGTTCGGTCCGCGGCGGGGCCGGTGCGGCGGGAAGGAGGGATGCTGCGGTGTGGTCACCGCCCGATCATCGCAAGAACAAAGGGGGCCCTCTGTTCACCGCGCCCGAATGGGCGTTAGCGTGGAGCCACCTTTGTACACGCGGGAGCTCGGAGCACCGGGCTGAGAGGGCGCTGACCTCCGTCCCAGCGATGTTTCACGGGAAACGTCACCGAAGTCGGGTGATGTATCCCACGAAGCGCCGCCAAACGGAATCCGCTGCGTCGACCGCCGAACCTGTTACCGGGTAATGCCGGCGTAGGGAGTAGGTCTCATGACCATCAAGGACGCACGCACGCCTGCCTCCGCACAGAACTCCGCACAGAAGTCCACGCAGGACTCCGCTCAGGAGGGCGCCGCGGAGACCACGGAGGCCGGGAAGTCCATCGGCTGGCACAAGGCGTACGTCGAGGGCTCGCGCCCCGATCTGCGGGTGCCGGTCCGTCAGGTGCACCTCACCAACGGGCAGTCGGTCACGCTGTACGACACCTCGGGCCCGTACACCGATCCACTCGTCGACACCGATGTCCGCCGGGGTCTCGCCCCGCTGCGGGAGAACTGGATCGTCGCCCGCGGCGACACCGAGGAGTACGCGGGCCGTCCCGTCCGTCCCGAGGACGACGGAATCAAGCACACCTCGCCGCGCGGCGGCCTGCGCAACCTCGACGCCGTCTTCCCCGGACGCCCGCGCCAGCCGCGCCGCGGCAGGGACGGCAACGCGGTGACGCAGCTCGCGTACGCGCGCCGGGGCGAGGTCACTCCGGAGATGGAGTACGTGGCCGTCCGGGAGAACGTCTCGCCGGAGGTGGTCCGTGAGGAGATCGCCGCGGGACGTGCCGTGCTGCCCGCCAACGTCAACCACCCCGAGATCGAGCCGATGATCATCGGCAAGCGGTTCCTGGTGAAGGTCAACGCCAACATCGGCAACTCGGCGGTGACGTCCTCCATCGAGGAGGAGGTCGACAAGATGACCTGGGCGACCCGGTGGGGCGCCGACACGGTCATGGACCTGTCCACCGGCCGCAACATCCACACCACCCGCGAGTGGGTCCTGCGCAACTCCCCCGTCCCCATCGGGACCGTGCCGCTCTACCAGGCCCTGGAGAAGGTCGACGGCCGGGCCGAGGAGCTGACCTGGGAGGTCTACAAGGACACCGTGATCGAGCAGGCCGAGCAGGGTGTGGACTACATGACGGTCCACGCGGGCGTGCGCCTGGCGTACGTACCGCTGACCGCGAACCGCAAGACCGGCATCGTCTCGCGCGGCGGATCGATCATGGCGGCGTGGTGCCTGGCGCACCACAAGGAGTCGTTCCTGTACGAGAACTTCGAGGAACTCTGCGAGATCCTCGCCGCCTACGACGTCACGTACTCCCTCGGTGACGGCCTGCGTCCGGGGTCGATCGCGGACGCCAACGACGAAGCGCAGTTCGCCGAGTTGCGCACCCTCGGGGAACTCAACCGGATCGCCAAGCGTTGCAACGTACAGACCATGATCGAGGGCCCGGGACATGTCCCGATGCACAAGATCAAGGAGAACATCGACCTTCAGCAGGAGATCTGCGATGAAGCTCCGTTCTATACGCTCGGCCCGCTGACGACGGACGTCGCGCCGGCGTACGACCACATCACCTCCGGCATCGGTGCCGCGATGATCGCCTGGTGGGGCACGGCCATGCTCTGCTACGTCACGCCCAAGGAACATCTGGGCCTGCCCAACCGTGACGACGTCAAGACCGGCGTCATCACCTACAAGATCGCAGCCCATGCCGCCGACCTCGCCAAGGGTCACCCAGGTGCACAGGAGTGGGACGACGCGCTGTCGGACGCCCGGTTCGAGTTCCGGTGGGAGGACCAGTTCAATCTGGCCCTCGACCCGGACACGGCGCGGGAGTTCCACGACGAGACACTGCCGGCCGAGCCCGCCAAGACGGCCCACTTCTGCTCGATGTGCGGGCCCAAGTTCTGCTCGATGAAGATCTCGCAGGACATTCGCCGGGAGCACGGGAGCAGCAAGGGCGAGATCGAGGAGGGAATGGCGCAGAAGTCGAAGGAGTTCGCGGCGGCGGGCAACCGCGTATACCTGCCGATCGCGGACTGAGCGCACGGGCGCGGGGAGCAGGGCAGCCGCGGGGTCGGCCCTCTCCCCGCCGGGGGGTCCGGCTCGGCAGACTGGACGCATGACAGCCATCTCCCTGAGCAAGGGTGCCAACGTCGCCGTCGACTCCCCCGCGGTCCGCGCCGAACTGGTGTGGTCCGCGGGGCCGGGCGTTCCCGAGGTCGACGCCTCCGCGCTGCTGCTCACCTCGGCCGGTCGGGTGCGGGACGACGGCGACTTCGTCTTCTACAACCAGCCCCGCCACGCATCCGGCACGGTGCGCCACCTGGGCAAGCGGGTCGGCCCCGGCGCGGGTGACACGACCGATGCCGTCGAGGTGGATCTGCGGTCGGTCGAGGCGGCGGTCGAACGCATCGTCCTGTGCGCCTCGGCGGACGGCGGCACCTTCGGCCGGGTTCCGGGGCTGTCGCTGCGGCTGCTGGACGCCGCTACCGGCACCGAACTGGCCCGGTTCGACATCACGGCCGGGACGGAGAAGGCGCTGGTCGGCGGCGAGTTGTACCGGCGCCAGGGGACGTGGAAGTTCCGTGCGGTCGGACAGGGATACGCCTCCGGTCTGGCGGGGCTGGCGACCGACTTCGGCATCACCGTGGACGAGGACGCTCCCCCGGCGACGGCGACGGCGACGGCGACGGCCGCGACCCCGGCCACCGCCCCGCCGACGGCTGCTCCGGCGCCCCCGCCGACAGCTCCCCCGGTGCCCACCCCACCGGCGACGCCCGTGCCACCACCGGCCCCGGCCTCGCCCGCCACCGGCCCCCGTCTCACCAAGGGCGAGGACCGCCTGCCCGTGGACATGCGCAAGCGGCTGTCCCTGCGCAAGGAGCAGGTCGCGGTCAGCCTGAGCAAGCACGGGGCGGCCGGGGTCACCGCACGCGTCATCCTCGTACTGGACGCTTCCGGGTCCATGTCCTTCCTCTACTCCAAGGGCGTCGTCGCGGACGTAGTGGAGCGGATGGCCGCCGTCGCGGCGCAGTTGGACGACGACGGGGAGATGCAGGCGTGGACCTTCGCCTCCACCCCGGCGCGCCTGCCGGACCTGCGCCTGGGCGAGCTGCCCGAGTGGCTGCGGCTGCACGTGCGCGTCGGGGAGATCAGCCTGTTCCGGCGGGGCAGGAAGAAGGGTCTGCACCCCGACCAGGTCGACATGCGGGCGGTCGGCATCCAGAACGAGGAGCAGAAGGTGATCGCAGAGGTCCGGGCCTTCGTACGGGACCACCCGGCACCCGTCCCCACCCTGGTGCTGTTCTTCTCCGACGGCGGTGTCTACCGCAACGCCGAGATCGAGCGGGAGCTGCGGGAGGCCGTGGAGGAGCCTGTCTTCTGGCAGTTCGTGGGGCTCGGGCGGGCCGACTACGGGGTGCTGGAGCGGTTCGACACCCTGCCGGGCCGGCGCGTCGACAACGTCGGTTTCTTCGCCGTCGACGACATCGGCACCGTACCGGACCCGGAGCTGTACGACCGTCTGCTGTCCGAGTTCCCGTCCTGGATCACTGCCGCCGGCCGGGCGGGCATCCTCTGAACCGCTGCCCGCCCGTGCCGGTGGCTACTCGGGCCGGTGTTCCGGGCCACCGAAGTCCGGGCTGCTGTAGTCCGGGCTCGAGTAGCTCGGGCGCGGCCCGGCGTCGGGGCCGCCGTCGGGACTCGTGAACCCGGGACGGCCGTAGCCGAGGTGCGGCATGCGGCCGCCGCTCGGGGTGGCCGGTCCCGTGCGGTGCAGTGCCGCCGTGCCCGGTTCGCTGAGCGCGTCCCGCAGGAAGGGCAGGATGCCCCGTTCCAGCAGCGCCTCGTGCCAGGCATCCCTGGCCCGGGCCACCTCCTCGTCGCGGGCGTCGTAGAAGCCGGACTCGGCCGAGGGGCGGTTGCGCAGAGCCGTGAGCAGCAGCCCCACCGCGGCGACGAGGATCGCCACCGCGGTCACGGCGCCGAACACCCATCCCGTGGTGAGCATGGTCTGCGCGAAGGTCTGCCCCGGGTCGAGCATCTTCAGCAGGTAGCCGACCAGCAGGAATATCGCCGCGGCGGTGCCGGCCAGGACCGGCGCCAGGACGGCGACGACGGCGACGGCCCCCGCGCCGGTCGCCTCGGCCATCTCGCCCATGGTGGCGGCGAGTCCCCCCGCGCCCGTGCCCTGCTCCTCGGAGCCGGATTCGCGCGTGGCGGACGACGGTCCCGAGGGCGCCGGGTGGCGCAGTTCCTCGCGGACCTTCACATAGTGCTGGTACTCGGTCGTGGCCGCCGCCGTGATGAGGGCGGTGGCGTTGAGTGCCATGGTGCGCAGTTGTTCGGAGTTGAGCCGCTGACCGACAGCGGCCAGCTCCGGGCGGTGTGGTGCGGAGCGCAGCGCCTCATCGAGGATCCGCTCGTAGTCTGGGCGGTCCTCGTTCGACAGGTGCTGCGGAACGCTGTTCATGTGCATCCCCCGATGCTCCGTAGGGCTTGGGGCTCGCATGCCAACGAGCCGTCGGGCAGAAACGGAGGGGAGCCTGCTACGGATAAGCCGATGGTAGAGCGGTGACGGTGGAGGGTGACAGGGGGTTTCCAGAAATTGGGTGCCGCTCTGTACGGACGGCACCGCCGCAAACGCCGTCCGGTGAAGGGTCAGGCGTCCAGCGGCAGTTGCTGGACCAGCAGCTTTCCGGCCATGGTCACGCCGCCGTCCATGGCGATGGCCAGGCCGTCCGCGTAGACGTGCGGTCCCTCGACCACGGTACGGGTGTCGTCCTCGCCGTCCTCGGAGCCGACTTCGCCCAGCAGGTAGGGGATGGGGCTGTGGCCGTGGACGATCCGGGTGCCGCCGTACGTGTCCAGCAGTGAGCGCACGGCGTCGGCGCCGCCCTCGTCGCGGAAGGAGAAGCGCTTGGTGAACTTGCGGAACAGGTCCCACACCTCCTCCGCGTCATTGCGCGTGAGCGTCTCGCGGACGGTGTCGTTGACCTCTTCGATGGAGCGGCCGTAGTCGAGGTAGGTGGTGGCGTCCGAGTGGACCAGGAGGTGGCCGTCGACCTCTTCCATGGCGTCGAGGCGGGCCATCCACTGCAGGTGGTGGTCCTGCAGGCGGTCCATGTCGGTCTTCTGGCCGCCGTTCAGCAGCCAGGCGGCCTGGAAGGTGGCGGTGCCCGCCCCGGAGTTGACGGGTGTGTCGCCGAACCGCTTGGCGCCGAGCAGCAGCAGTTCGTGGTTGCCCATCAGCGCCTTGCAGTAGCCGCCGGCCGCGGCGGCCTCGGCGGACAGTCGCATCACCAGGTCGATGACGCCGATGCCGTCCGGTCCCCGGTCGGTGAAGTCGCCGAGGAACCACAGCCGGGAGGTGCCCGCGCACCACTGGCCGGCCTCGTCGACGAGGCCCTTCTCCCGCAGCGCGGCCAACAGTTCGTCGAGGTAGCCGTGCACGTCGCCGACGACGAACAGGGGGCCCTGGCCGGTGGCCGGCTGCTGCACCGCGGCCGGTACGGGGTCGACCGCGACCTGGACCGTGTCACCCCGACGGATGATGGGCAGATCGCGCTGAGTGGGTGTGTAGCCCTCGGGCAGGGCCTCCTCGAGCCCCTCCTCGGAGGGCGGCGCGGACTCACTCACGTGCGTGCCGGGGGCAGCGTACGGAGCGGTCTCGTGGACGTACGCGGGTACCCGGAAGTCGCGTACCGTCGCCGTCCGCTCCACCTCGGGTCCCTGACCGGCCCCCTGAGTCATCGACCCCTCCACCATCGCGCCGCATCTGCACCGCTTCGGACTGCCTGGTCGCAGCGGCCCGCGGTGTGTGGGCCCATCATAGGAATGCGGATCGCGCTGTGTGATGACCCAGGGGTGGTGAATCAGGACAGGACTCCGGTTCGGTGCGGCTTTCGCCCCGATTGGGCCTGGCTTCGCCCGTCCGTGACCGTGGGCCACCCGTGTTCCGGACGTGGCGGGTGTGGTCTTCGCCGCCCTGTTTCGCGTCGTTCCGCGGTGCGGTCGTTGCGCGTCGTCGCCCTTGGCCGCCCCTCCGCGCGCCCCGCTCCGACCGGGACGTGCCGCCGCGCGGTGTGCCGCCGCTCGGGGCCCGCCGGCCGGGGGGCGTACGTACGGCCCCCGGTCCCGCACGTGCGCCCCGGGCCCGCCCTACTCGCCCTCCGGCGACCGCGGCGGACTGACCGTCGTACGCGGCGGGCGCCGCTGCGACGACGTGCGCACGATCAGTTCGGTCGGTATCACCTGCTCGACCGGCTGGTCGGAGTGCAGCCCCTCGATCGCGTCGATGAGGACCTGGATCACGGCGGTGCCGATGCGGCGGGGTTTCAGCGACAGGGTCGTGATGGGCGGCTCGGTGCTGGCGTACACCGTGGACTCGCTGCAGCAGACCAGCAGCAGGTCCTCGGGGACGCGCAGCCCGTAGCGGCGGGCGGCGGCGAGCAGGTCGGTGCCGTTCGGGTCGAACAGGCCGTAGACGGCGTCGGGCCGGTCCGGACGGGCGAGCAGCCGGTCGGCGGCGACCGCGCCGGCGCACGGGTCGTGCGCCGGATAGGCCTCGTAGACCGGGTCCTGGCCCACGCGCTCGCACCAGCGCAGGTAGGCGGTGGTCGACAGGTGGGTGTACGTGTCCGTGGTGGTGCCGGTGAGCAGGCCGATCCTGCGGGCGCCGGCCTCGGCGAGGTGGTCGAGGATGCCGAGTACGGCCGCCTCGTGGTCGTTGTCGACCCAGGCGGTGACCGGCAGCGAGCCGGCCGGTCGGCCGTCGGAGACGACGGGCAGGCCCTGGCGGACCAGTTCGCTGACGACCGGGTCGTGGTCCGAGGGGTCGATGACGACCGTGCCGTCGAGCGCGACGTTGGACCACACGTCGTGACGGGAGGTCGCCGGGAGGATGACGAGGGCGTAGCCGCGGGCGAGCGCGGCGGAGGTGGCGGCGCGCGCCATCTCGGCGAAGTACGCGAACTCGGTGAAGGTGAAAGGTTCATCCCCGTACGTCGTCACGGTCAGGCCGATGAGTCCGGACTTGCCGGTGCGGAGCGTGCGGGCGGCGGCCGAGGGCCGGTAGCCCAGCCGGTCGGCGACCTCGCGCACATGGCGCCGGGTGGCATCCGGGAGTCGGCCCTTGCCGTTGAGGGCGTCGGAGACGGTAGTGATGGACACTCCGGCGGCGGCGGCCACGTCCCTGATGCCCGCCCGGCCCGGCCGGCTGCCTCGACGTGAGGTTTCCGCGCGGCTCACCTGGTGCTTCCCTGCTGCTGTCATGGCGAGCCGATAGTAGGGCTCATGGGGTGGGGTAGTGCGGACGCATATGCACGCGTTGACAGTCACGTTTCTGCATGATCATTTATGCCGAACGCCCTTGGAAAGCAAGCCAGTTAGACCGACCCACCCCATTACCTGACGTGTTGACCAGTGAGGGCCTGCGGGGTGGCGGATGTTGCGAAGAGGTCTCAACTCACCTGCACGAGGGATGCGCGCCACGGCGCGAGCCACCGGCGCGTAGATATATGTGCGGCGCGCCCCCCGAATCGTGCGCCTTCGTGCCCTGATGCCCTTGATGCCAGTGTGTCGGACGAGGTCTGCTCCCCCCTATACGCAGCGGCGGCGAATCCTCATAGGGTGAGGAGTATTCGATGCCGGTGGTGGCCACGAGGAGGACTGCGGTGAGCGAGAAGAGCCCCAAGCTGCGTGCCGAGCTGGAGGGGATTCCCACCTACAAGCCGGGCAAGCCCGCCGCGGCCGAGGGCCCGGTGGCCTACAAGCTGTCCTCCAACGAGAACCCCTATCCGCCCCTGCCGGGCGTGATGGAGACGGTGACGGCCGCCGCAGCCTCCTTCAACCGGTACCCGGACATGGCCTGCACATCGCTGATGAGTGAGCTGTCGGACGGCTTCGGGGTGCCCCTGGCCCACCTGGCCACCGGCACCGGGTCGGTCGGTGTGGCCCAGCAGCTGATCCAGGCGACCTCGGGCCCCGGCGACGAGGTGATCTACGCCTGGCGCTCCTTCGAGGCGTACCCGATCATCACGCAGATCAGCGGGGCGACGTCCGTGCAGGTGCCGCTGACCCCGGGCGAGGAGCACGACCTGGACGCGATGGCGGACGCCATCACCGACCGGACCCGGCTGATCTTCGTCTGCAACCCCAACAACCCCACGGGCACGGTGGTGCGGCGGGCCGAGCTGGAGCGGTTCCTGGACCGGGTGCCGAGCGATGTGCTGGTGGTCCTCGACGAGGCCTACCGCGAGTTCATCCGCGACGCGGAGGTCCCGGACGGCGTCGAGTTCTACCGTGAGCGGCCCAACGTCTGCGTCCTGCGCACCTTCTCCAAGGCCTACGGTCTGGCAGGTCTGCGGGTCGGGTTCGCGATCGCCCACGAGCCGGTGGCGGCGGCGCTGCGCAAGACGGCGGTGCCCTTCGGGGTCAGCCAGATCGCGCAGGAGGCGGCGATCGCCTCGCTGCGCGCGGAGGACGAGCTGATCGGCCGGGTCGGCTCGCTGGTGTGCGAGCGCACCCGCGTGGTCGACGGGCTGCGCGCGCAGGGCTGGACGGTGCCGGAGACCCAGGCCAACTTCGTCTGGCTGCGGCTGGGGGAGCGCACGCTCGCCTTCGCGGACGCCTGTGAGCGGGCCGGCGTGGTCGTCCGCCCCTTCGCGGGTGAGGGCGTGCGCGTGACGGTCGGGGAGAGCGAGGCGAACGACATCTTCCTGAAGGTGTCCGAGGAGTTCCGCAAGGAGCTGTAGCCCTCACCGGGACGGGACGACACATCGCGGGACGGCAGGAGCCGTCCCGCGATTTCGCATGCCGGGAGCACGGCTCCCGGCCCTCGGACCCAACGGTCTGCCGAAGATCCGGCGAAGGGGTTGACGTCACAGGGGACCCCCCTTCCGGTGTCGAAAAGCAGTAGGTCATAATTGCTTGTGAATGTGAACGCGTTCACAAGCGTGTCCCGATTGCGCCCGCGTTGGGTGTGACAAACGCGCTCAAACCGCCGCTGACCACGGCGGTGTGGCGATGTGAGGAGAGTGACGACGTGGACCTGGCTCTGGCGCCGGAGACGCTGGCGCGATGGCAGTTCGGCATCACGACCGTCTACCACTTCCTGTTCGTCCCGCTGACGATCTCGCTGGCCGCTCTGACGGCCGGACTGCAGACCGCCTGGGTCCGCACGGAGAAGGAGAAGTACCTCAGGGCGACCAAGTTCTGGGGCAAGCTCTTCCTGATCAACATCGCGATGGGTGTCGTCACCGGCATCGTGCAGGAGTTCCAGTTCGGCATGAACTGGTCCGACTACTCCCGCTTCGTCGGTGATGTCTTCGGCGCTCCGCTCGCCTTCGAGGCGCTGATCGCCTTCTTCTTCGAGTCCACCTTCATCGGGCTGTGGATCTTCGGCTGGGACAAGCTCCCCAAGAAGATCCACCTGGCCTGCATCTGGATGGTCTCGATCGGCACTCTGCTGTCGGCGTACTTCATCCTCGCGGCCAACTCCTGGATGCAGCACCCCGTCGGCTACCGGATCAACGAGGAGAAGGGCCGCGCCGAGCTCACCGACTTCTGGCAGGTCCTCACCCAGAACACCACCCTCAACCAGGTCTTCCACAGCTTCTCGGCAGCCTTCCTCACGGGCGGCGCCTTCATGGTCGGTATCGCCGCGTTCCACCTGATGCGCAAGAAGCACATCCCGGTGATGCGGACCTCGCTCCGGCTCGGCCTGGTGACCCTGGCGGTCGGCGGCCTGCTCACCGCGGTCAGCGGCGACACCCTCGGCAAGGTCATGTACGAGCAGCAGCCGATGAAGATGGCCGCCGCCGAGGCCCTGTGGGACGGCGAGCGGCCGGCTCCCTTCTCGGTGTTCGCCTACGGGGACGTCGACAAGGGACACAACAAGGTGGCCCTGGAGATCCCCGGCCTGCTGTCCTTCCTCGCACACAGCGACTTCGAGTCCTACGTGCCCGGCATCAACGACACCAACAAGGCCCTCCAGGAGCAGTTCGGCCCCGGTGACTACAAGCCCATCGTCCCCGTCGCCTACTGGGGCTTCCGCTGGATGATCGGCTTCGGCATGGCGTCCTTCTCGCTCGGCCTGCTGGGCCTGTGGCTGACGCGGAAGCGGTTCCTGCTGCCACCGGCCCTGCGCACCGGGGAGGACGAGGTCCCGCGGCTGGTGCTGCTGAAGAAGCCGCTCGGGGCGAAGCTCACTCGGATGTACTGGCTGCTGGCGCTGTGGACGATGGCCTTCCCGCTGATCGCCAACTCCTGGGGCTGGATCTTCACGGAGATGGGCCGCCAGCCCTGGGTGGTCTACGGCGTGATGCAGACCCGCGACGCGGTCTCCCCCGGCGTCTCCACCGCCGAGGTCATCATCTCGATGTCCGTCTTCACCCTGCTGTACGCCGTGCTGGCCGTCATCGAGGTCAAGCTCCTGGCGAAGTACGTGAAGGCGGGACCGCCCGAGCTGACCGAGGCCGACCTCAATCCGCCCACGAAGATCGGCGGCGACGCCCGTGACGCCGACAAGCCGATGGCCTTCTCGTACTAGGCCGAGGGAGCTGCACAGTCATGGAACTGCACGACGTCTGGTTCGTTCTGATCGCCGTCCTGTGGACCGGCTACTTCTTCCTGGAGGGCTTCGACTTCGGGGTCGGTGTCCTGACCAAGCTGCTCGCCCGGAACCGGGCCGAGAAGCGGGTCCTGATCAACACCATCGGCCCCGTGTGGGACGGCAACGAGGTGTGGCTGCTCACGGCCGGCGGGGCCACCTTCGCCGCCTTCCCCGAGTGGTACGCCACGCTCTTCTCCGGGTTCTACCTCCCGCTCCTGGTCATCCTGGTCTGCCTGATCGTCCGGGGCGTCGCCTTCGAGTACCGCGTGAAGCGGCCCGAGGAGAAGTGGCAGCGCAACTGGGAGACGGCGATCTTCTGGACCTCGCTGATCCCCGCTTTCCTGTGGGGCGTGGCCTTCGGCAACATCGTTCACGGCGTGGAGATCGACCGGGACCTGGAGTACGTCGGCTCGGTCTGGGACCTGCTCAACCCGTACGCCCTTCTCGGGGGCCTGGTGACGCTGACCCTGTTCACCTTCCACGGCACCGTGTTCACGGCGCTCAAGACCGTCGGCGAGATCCGTGAGCGGGCGCGGACCCTGGCGCTGCGGGTCGGTCTGGTCACGGCCGTGCTGGCGCTGGCCTTCCTGCTCTGGACGCAGGCCGACAGCGGGGACGCCAAGAGCCTGGTCGCCCTCGTGGTGGCCGTCGCCGCCCTGGTCGCCGCGCTGATGGCGAACCAGGCCGGGCGTGAGGGCTGGTCGTTCACCCTGTCCGGCGTCACCATCGTGGCCGCCGTAGCGATGCTCTTCCTGACGCTCTTCCCGAACGTCATGCCGTCCACGCTGAACGCGGACTGGAGTCTCACCGTCACCAACGCCTCGTCCAGCGCCTACACGCTCAAGATCATGACCTGGCTGGCCGTGATCGCCACACCGGTCGTCCTGCTCTACCAGGGCTGGACGTACTGGGTGTTCCGCAAGCGCATCGGCACCCAGCACCTCGCCGACGCCGCGCACTGAGTCCAGCGGGGGTGCGTTTCACGTGAAACGCGGGGAAACGCACCCACCTCGCAGGAGGGCCTGTTTCACGTGAAACCCATCGATCCACGTCTTCTGCGGTACGCGCGCGCCACCCGGATCTTCCTGGCGGCGGTCGTCGCCCTGGGCGCCGTCGGAGCCGGACTGCTCGTCGCGCAGGCGATGCTCGTCGCCGAGGTGGTGGTCGGCGCCTTCCAGCACGGCACGACGGCCGCCGGACTCCGTACGCCGCTGCTGCTCCTGGCGGCCGTCGCCTGCGGCCGGGCGCTGGTCGGCTGGCTCACCGAACTGGCCGCGCACCGGGCGAGCGCGGCGGTGAAGTCGGAGCTGCGGGGCCGGCTGCTGGAGCGGGCCACCGCGCTCGGCCCCGGCTGGCTGGGCGGACAGCGGACCGGCTCGCTGGTCGCCCTCGCCACCCGGGGCGTCGACGCCCTCGACGACTACTTCTCGCGCTATCTGCCGCAACTGGGTCTCGCGGTGGTCGTGCCGGTGGCGGTACTGGCCCGCATCGTCACCGAGGACTGGGTCTCGGCGGCCATCATCGTCGGCACCCTGCCCCTCATCCCGGTCTTCATGATGCTGATCGGCTGGGCCACCCAGTCCCGGATGGACCGCCAGTGGCGGCTGCTGTCACGACTGTCCGGACACTTCCTGGACGTGGTCGCCGGGCTGCCGACGCTGAAGGTCTTCGGCCGGGCCAAGGCCCAAGCCGAGTCGATCAAACGCATCACCGGCGAGTACCGCCGGGCGACCCTGCGGACCCTGCGGATCGCCTTCCTGTCGTCCTTCGCGCTGGAACTGCTCGCCACCCTGTCCGTGGCGCTCGTCGCCGTCACCATCGGCATGCGCCTGGTCCACGGGGACATGGCCCTGTACGACGGCCTGGTGGTGCTGGTCCTCGCACCCGAGGCCTATCTGCCGTTGCGGCAGGTGGGGGCGCAGTACCACGCGGCGGCCGAGGGTCTCGCCGCCGCCGAGGACATCTTCTCGGTGCTGGAGCGTCCCGTTCCGGCGTCGGGGACCGGGCCGGTTCCGGCGGACGGCGCCCTGGCCTTCGAGAACGTGACGGTCCGCTACCCCGGGCGCGACACGGCGGCCGTGACGGACGTGAACCTGACCGTCGAGCCCGGGGAGACGGTCGCGCTCGTCGGCCCCAGCGGGGCGGGCAAGTCGACGCTCCTGCACGCCCTGCTCGGCTTCGTCCCCCCGACCGGGGGACGGGTCCTGGTCGGGGGAGCCGACCTCTCCTCCCTCGACGTGGCGCAGTGGCACGCCCGCGTCGCGTGGGTGCCGCAGCACCCGCACCTGTTCGCCGGCACCATCGCGGAGAACGTACGGCTGGCCCGGCCGGACGCCGACGACACCGACCTCCGCCGGGCCCTGCGGGAGGCGGGAGCGCTGGAGTTCGTGGACGCGCTCCCCGAGGGCACGGCGACGGTCCTGGGGGAGGGCGGTACCGGCCTGTCCGCTGGGCAGCGGCAGCGGCTGGCGCTGGCCAGGGCGTTTCTCGCGGACCGGCCGGTGCTGCTGCTCGACGAGCCGACGGCGGCCTTGGACGGGGCCACCGAGGCCGAGGTCGTGGCCGCCGTGCGCAGGCTGGCGAAGGGGCGGACGGTCCTGCTGGTGGTGCACCGCCCGGCACTGCTGGAGGTGGCCGACCGGGTGGTGCGGCTGGACGCGCCGGCAACGGTCGCCGTGCCCGACCGCACCGGCGGGCTGCCGGTCGCCGGGGAGGCGAGCCCTCGCACCCCCGCTCCGGGTGCCCTCGACGAACCGGCCGCTGTGCCCGCCCGGCCGGCCGAGTCCGCCGCGCACGCGCGCGGAGGCGTGCTGTCCCGGGTCCGTGCCATGTCCGGGTCCCGGCGCGGGCGGCTCGGCCTCGCGCTGCTGCTCAGCGGTCTGGCGCTGGGCAGTGCCGTGGGCCTGATGGCGACCTCCGGATACCTCATCTCGCGGGCCTCCGAGCAGCCGCCGGTGCTGTACCTGATGGTGGCCGTGACGGCGACGCGCGCCTTCGGGATCGGGCGGGCCGTGTTCCGCTACGCGGAGCGGCTCGTGTCGCACGACGCCGTGCTGCGGATGCTGGCCGACACGCGGGTCGCCGTGTACCGGCGGCTGGAGCGGCTGGCCCCGGTGGGACTGCGCAGCAGCCGCCGCGGCGACCTGCTGACCCGGCTCGTCGCCGACGTCGACGCCTTGCAGGACTACTGGCTGCGCTGGCTGCTGCCCGCCGGCAGCGCGCTGATCGTCTCCGTCGCCTCGGTCGGTTTCACGGCCTGGCTGCTGCCGGAGGCGGGCGTCGTGCTCGCGGTCGGCCTGCTCGCCGCCGGGGCCGGTGTCCCGCTGGTCACCGCGGCCGTGGCCCGGCGGGCCGAGCGCAGGCTCGCCCCCGCCAGGGGTGAACTGGCCACCCGCGTCACGGAGCTGCTCACCGGCACCGCCGAGCTGACCGTCGCCGGAGCCCTGCCCGGCCGTGCCGCCGAGGCGCGGCGGGCCGACGGCACCCTCACCCGGATCGCCTCGCGGGCCGCCACCGCCACCGCGCTGGGCGACGGGCTCACCGCGCTCGTCTCCGGCCTGACCGTCGCGGCCGCCGCCCTCGTCGCGGTCCAGGCCGCCGCCGACGGCCGGCTCGCCGGCGTGGCCGTGGCCGTCGTCGTCCTCACGCCGCTGGCCGCCTTCGAGGCCGTACTCGGACTGCCGCTCGCCGTGCAGTACCGGCAGCGCGTGCGCAGGAGCGCCGAGCGTGTGTACGAGGTGCTCGACGCCCCGGAGCCGGTGCGCGAGCCCGAGGTGCCCCGGCCGGCACCCGCCTCGCCGTTCCCGGTGGTCCTCAAGGGGCTGGCCGCGCGCCATGCTGGGCAGGACAGGGACGCGCTGGCGGACCTGGACCTGACGCTGGCACAGGGACGCCGCGTCGCCGTGGTCGGAGCGTCCGGGTCCGGCAAGACGACCCTGGCCCAGGTGCTGCTCCGCTTCCTCGACCCGGACGCGGGCTCCTACACGCTGGCCGGTGTCGACGCCTACGCCCTGGCCGGCGACGACGTACGGCGGCTCGTCGGACTGTGTGCCCAGGACGCGCACCTCTTCGACAGCTCGGTCCGCGAGAATGTGCTGCTGGCCAGGAAGGACGCCACCGAGGGCGAACTGCGCGACGCGCTGGCGCGGGCCCGGCTGCTGGAGTGGGCCGACAGTCTGCCCGACGGCCTGGACACGCTGGTCGGTGAGTACGGGGCCCGGCTCTCCGGTGGCCAGCGCCAGCGGCTGGCGCTGGCCCGGGCGCTGCTCGCCGACTTCCCCGTCCTCGTCCTCGACGAGCCCGCCGAGCATCTCGACCTGCCGACCGCCGACGCGCTCACCGCCGATCTGCTGGCCGCCACCGAGGGCCGTACGAGCCTGCTGATCACCCACCGGCTGGCGGGACTGCGGGCCGTGGACGAGGTGATCGTCCTGGACCGCGGCCGGGTCGTGCAGCGCGGTACGTACGCGGAGCTGGCGGCCGTGCCGGGACCGCTGCGGGAGATGGCCGGACGGGAGGCGGCGGCGGAACTGCTGGTGGGGGCACGGTGACCGGACGGCCCGGCCACGAGTCCGCGAAAGTTTTCGGTAAACCGACTTTCCTGAACAAAAAGGTCTCATTAGGCTCGGGTCATGTCCCCAGCGCCGCCCCCCGGCTCCCCGCCGCCCCATGAGGGGACCTCGGCCGAGCTGCTGGCCCGGGTGCCGAAACTGCTGGACGCCATGCGCTCCGTCGGCAGCGGACTGGGACTGCACGCCACGCTGAACCGGATCTGCGAGACGGCCGCCGATCTGGCGCACGCCCGGTACGCGGCCATCGGCGTCGTGGACCAGGACGGCGAGGGCCTCGCCGACTTCGTACACCACGGCGTCGACGAGGCGACCGCCCGGTGCGTCGGCCACCTGCCGGACGGCCGCAAGGGCCTGCTCGGCGCGCTCATCCGTGATCCGGAGCCGGTCCGGCTGACCGACTTGACCGAGGACCCGCGCTCGTGCGGCTTTCCCGACCACCACCCGCCGATGCGCAGCTTCCTCGGCGTCCCCATCCGCGTGCAGGGCGAGATCTTCGGCAACCTCTACCTGACCGACAAACACGCGGGTGAGCCCTTCAACGACTACGACCTCGCCATGGTCCGGGTCCTGGCCACGGAGGCCGGTATCGCCATCGGCAACGCGCGACTTCACGAGGCGGCCCAGCAGCGGGAGCGGTGGATCGACGGATCGGTCGCCGTCACCACCGCACTGCTGGCCGGCGGCGACACCGACGACGCCCTGCAGACCGTCGCCGAGCAGGCCCGTCGCCTCTCCGGGGCGGCCGCCGGGATCGTGCTGCTGCCGGCCGACGGGGGCGGCCTGGAGATCGTGGCCGTCGACGCGCCGCGCCTCTCGGACGCCCTCGGGGCGGTCATCCCGCCGGAGAACGCCATCGTGAGGGAAGTGCTCGCCGGACGGCCCGTGTTCGTGGACGACGCCGCCACCGATCCCCGCCTGGAAGACGGACCTGCGCGCTCCTACGGGCCGGTCATGCTGTTGCCGCTGTGCCGGGACGAAAAGGTCCTCGGGTGCCTCGTCATGCCCCGTGCCCGGGGGGACCGTCCGTTCACCCGGACGGAGCGGGCGCTCGGCGACCGGTTCGCCTCGCAGGCGGCGCTGGCGCTCACGATGGCCGAGGCCCAGCGCGACCGGGAGCGGCTCGCCGTGTACGAGGACCGGGACCGGATCGCCCGTGACCTGCACGATCTCGTCATCCAGCGGCTCTTCGCGACGGGGATGATGCTGGAGAGCGCCCAGCGCGGCTCGGCCGTGCCCGAGGTGCGCGACGGGGTCGGCGGGGCGGTCGACGAACTCGACGTGACGATCCAGGAGATCCGTTCGGCGATCTTCGCGCTCCAGCAGCCGGCCGAGGCGCCCACGGGACTGCGCACCCGCGTACTGCGCGAGATCAGCATGGCCGCCGTCCCGTTGGGCTTCACGCCCACGCACCGCTTCGTCGGTCCGGTCGACACCGCCGTCGGCGACGTGACCGGCAAGAATCTCATCGCCGCACTGCGCGAGACCCTGTCCAACGCCTTCCGGCACGCCCACGCAGGCCGGATCGAGGTGGTCGTGGACGCGACGGCCACCCTGCCGGACGGCCGCCCCGGCGTCCGCCTGACCGTCGCGGACGACGGCGTCGGCATCCCCGAGGGCGGCCGGCGCAGCGGCCTGCACAACCTGGAGCGCCGCGCCGAGAGCGTGGGCGGCACCAGCCGGCTCGGGCCGGGCATCGGGGCGGACGGCGGTGGCACGACGGTGCTGTGGGAAGCGCCCTACTGAGCGCTGCCGACGCCCGTGATGCCCCGTGTGCAGCAGCCGCGCTGAGCCGTGTGCAGCAACGGGTCCCCCACTCGTACGACCTGAACGAGACCGCGGGACCCGCGCGGGTCCACGATCGCTGACATGCGCTCACCTCGCCGACGCCCGTTGCTCGTTCCGGTGTTGCTGTGCGCGCTCGCCGTGCTGGGAGCCCGCCCCACCGACGGCAGGGACGGCAACGACGGGCCCGGCACGGGTCTCGGCCCGCAGGTGGCGCGCCTGTACGAGGACGCGGCGAACGCCACCCGCCAGTACGAGGACGGCCGGCGGGAGGCCGAGGCGCAACGGTCGAAGGCCCTGGAGTACGAGCGGCGGCTCGACGGGCAACGACGGAAGATCGACGCCATGCACGAGGACCTGGGCCGCATCGCCCGTGCCCAGTACCGAGACGGCGGCGGGCTCCCGCTCACCGCGCGGATGCTCCTCGCCGACGACCCGGAGGAGCTGATGCGCGGTCAGCGCGCGGTCTCGCGCGCGAACCTCGCCGTGGACCGGGCCATCGGCGCGAACCTGCGGGCGGAGGCCCGGCTGGCCGCGGAGGAAGCCAAGGCGCAGGCGGCCTGGCAGGCCCTGGAGAAGCGCAACGCCGGCCTGGTGAAACTGAAGAAGAAGATCGAGGGCAAGCTGGAGGTGGCGCGGTCACGGCTGGAGGGACAGGCGGACTCCTCCGTCGCGGCCGGCTCGTGCCCGGGCGCGGTCCGCCTCGACCAGCCGGACGTGCCCGTCGGCCCGTCCTGGGTGGCCCCGGTCGAGACCTACGAACTGTCGGCGTCCTTCGGCAGCGGCGGATCGCGGTGGGCGAACCGGCACACCGGCCAGGACTTCGCGGTGCCGGTCGGGACACCGGTGCGCTCGGTCGGCACGGGCCGGGTCCTGAAGGTGTCCTGCGGCGGGGCCTTCGGCATCCAGGTCGTCATCGAGCACCCGGGCGGCTACTACACGCAGTACGCCCATCTCGCCGCCGCAGCCGTCGACCAGGGCGACCGGATCCGGGCCGGGCAGTGGATCGGCCAGTCCGGCAGCACCGGCAACTCCACCGGACCCCACCTGCACTTCGAGGTACGGGTCACCCCGGAGATGGGCTCGGCGCTGGACCCGGTGCCGTGGCTGTCGCAGCACGGAGTGCCGCTGTGACGGCGCTGGTCGGGCCGCGGGGCCGGGTGCCCCGCGGAGGCGGAGATCAGGGCAGGTCCGCCAGCATCCGCTCGATCACGACCGCCACTCCGTCGTCGTTGTTGGCGACGGTCCGCCCCGAGGCGGCGGCGATCACGTCCGGGTGGGCGTTGCCCATCGCGTACGACCGGCCCGCCCAGGTGAGCATCTCGACGTCGTTCGGCATGTCGCCGAAGGCCACGACCTCCTCGTGCGAGATGCCGCGCTCCGCGCAGCACAGGGCGAGCGTGCTGGCCTTGGAGACCTCGGGTCCGCTGATCTCCAGCAGGGCGCTGGGGCTGGACCGGGTGACGTTGGCGCGATCGCCGAGGGCGAGACGGGCCAGTGTGAGGAAGCCGTCGGGGTCCAGCTCGGGATGGAAGGCCAGAATCTTCAGGACGGGCTCGGCAGCGGCACGACCGCCCGGCGCCAGGATCTCCTCGGCGGGCAGGAGAGCGTCGGGGTCCTCCATGTGCAGTTTCGGGTACGCCGGTTCCTGGTGGAAGCCGTACGTCTGCTCGACCGCGTAGACCGTGCCGGGCGCCGCCTCCCGCAGCAGCCGCACGGCGTCCAGCGCGTTCTCCTGCGGCAGCTCGCGGACCTTGACGAACCTGTGCCTGCCGGGGCCGCCGTGCAGGTCGACCACGGCGGCGCCGTTGCCGCAGATGGCGAGGCCGTGCCCGTGGACGTGCGCGCTGACCACGTCCATCCAGCGGGCGGGGCGGCCGGTGACGAAGAAGACCTCGATGCCCGCCTTCTCCGCGGCGGCCAGCGCGGCGACCGTGCGCGGGGAGACCGACTTGTCGTCGCGCAGCAGGGTGCCGTCGAGGTCGGTGGCGATGAGCCGCGGGCGAGTGGCGGCGGCCGGGGGCTCGGGCTGTCGGGTCGCTGAGGTCACCCGGTCATTGTCACGCATATGCGTGCACGCCCGTGCGAGGGTCCGCACATCTGTGAGCTACGGCTCTCGCGTCCGCCACCCCGGCACCGTCCGGTTCCGTGCTCTCATTCCTTCAGCTGCGCCGGCGCCTCCATCGCGATCCGCTCGAAGAGCTTCTCGTCCGCGGCGAAGTCCGAGCCCGGGATCGGCCAGTGGACGACAAGCTCGGTGAAGCCCAGGTCCCGGTGGCGTCCGGCGAAGTCCACGAACGCGTCCACGGACTCCAGCGGGCGACTGCGCTCCGGTGTGAAGCCGGTGAGCAGGACCCGGTCCAGCTCGCCCATGTCCCGGCCGATCGCGGCACAGGCGTCGGCCAGCCGGTCGCCCTGCCGCCGCAGCGCCCGGTCCGACTGCTCGGGGGTGCCGTTCTCGAACAGCTTCGGGTCACCGGTGGTCACCCACGCCTGACCGTGCCGAGCGGCGAGCGCCAGACCCCGCGGACCGGTCGCCGCCACCGCGAAGGGCAGCCGGGGCCGCTGTACACAGCCCGGGATGTTGCGCGCCTCGTGGGCCGAGTAGAAGTCTCCCTCGTACGACACGGCGTCCTCGGTCAGCAGCCGGTCGAGCAACGGCAGGAACTCGCCGAACCGGTCCGCACGCTCGCGCGGCGTCCACGGCTCCTGGCCCAGCGCCGTCGCGTCGAAGCCGGTGCCACCCGCTCCTATGCCGAGGGTGATCCGACCGCCGGAGACGTCGTCGAGGGAGATCAGCTCCTTGGCCAGCGTCACCGGGTGCCGGAAGTTCGGCGAGGTGACCAGGGTGCCCAGACGCAGCCGCTCGGTCACGGCCGCTGCGGCGGTGAGGGTCGGTACGGCACCGAACCACGGTCCGTCCCGGAAGCTGCGCCAGGAGAGGTGGTCGTAGGTGTACGCGGTGTGGAAGCCGAGCTGCTCGGCCCGCGTCCAGGTCGAACGGCCGCCTTCGTGCCAGCGGCGGTACGGGAGGATCACGGTGCTCAGGCGCAGACTCATGCCTCCGAGCCTATGCGGCCGCCCCCGGTTTCACGTGAAACAGCCGCCGGCGTCACCGTACGCGGCTGCTCAGCCACGGGGTGAGGAGGAGCATCGACACGTGCTCCTTGTGGGCCCGGTCGCCCGGCAACGGCACGATCAGGCGGTACCCGGGCGGGAAACGTCGCCCGTGGACGTAGGCGAGGCCACCGAAGACGGAGCGCAGGAACGCGGGCACCTCGTCACGTTCGACATCGGGAAACTCCACGTTCTCGACGGTGACCAGGGCATCGCCCTCGTGGAAGAGCCGCACGCTCACCCGGGGAACGCCGCCGAACTCGACGAACGCCTCGTGCGGGAGGGAGCCGTCCGTGTCGGTGGTCACCCCCACGCCCGCGCTCATGTGGCGGGAGGTCTGGTCGGCGCCGATGTCGTCGGTGACCTCGATCTCCACCGCGTACTCCTCGGCGAGGGCGCGGAGGGCGGTGACGGCGGACTGGGTGGTGGGCAGGTGCTCCATGCCTTCGATCATGCTGCGTCAGTGCGGAGCGGGAAAGCGCAGATAGCGGGACGGCACGTGCCGCGTCAGCCAGACCCCGTTCGCGCTGATGTGGAAGACATGTCCGTCGCGGTGCATGGCGGCGGCGTCCACCGGGAGCACGACCGGCCTGCCGCGGCGGGCTCCGACCCGGGTCGCGGTCTCGCGGTCCGCGGAGAGGTGCACGTCGTGCCGGTTCATCGGCCGCAGGCCCTCGGCGCGGATGGCTTCCAGGTGCCGGGCCACGGTTCCGTGGTACAGGTACGGCGGCGGGGACGCCGCGGGCAGCTGGAGATCCACGTCGACACTGTGGCCCTGGCTGGCCCGGATACGGGTGCCCTCGACCGCGAAGCGCCGCTTGTCGTTGGTGGTGACCACGTGGTCGAGCTCCTCGCGGGTGAAGCGGAAGCCGTGCGCGGCCGCCGCGGCGATCAGCGCGTCGATCTCGACCCAGCCCCCCTCGTCGAGCGTGAGCCCGATCCTCTCCGGCTGGTGGCGCAGATGCTTCGACAGGTACTTGGACACCTTCACCGAGCGTTCTCTGTGCATGGCACCAGCCTGCACAGTGAGACGGGCATCACGCGATCGATTTAGCCGACGAGGTTTGATCCACAGTCAAGTCCAGTTATCCACAGGATGGTTGGGGGTCTCTGTGGAAACTACAGAGGCGGCTTCACCCTGGCGAGGCGCCGCAGTACCCGTGGCGCGAAGCGGTACATGAGACGAGCGCCGCGTGCCTCCGGCGTCACCGGGACCACCGCCCTGTTGTGCACCACCGCCTCCAGGAGCGCGTCCGCCACCTTCTCCGGCGGGTAGTTGCGCGCCGCGTACAACCGGGCGGTGCGCCGCTGCCGGCGCTTCTCCTCCTCGGCGTCCACCCCCACGAAGTGCGCGGTGGCGGTGATGCCAGTGTTGACCAGGCCGGGGCAGATCGCCGTGACACCGATCCCCTGACCGGCCAGCTCGGCGCGCAGGCACTCGCTCAGCATCAGCACGGCCGCCTTGGAGGTGCCGTAGGCGGGCAGCGCCCTGGAGGGCTGGAAGGCCGCCGCCGACGCGGTGTTGACGATGTGGCCGCCCTGTCCGCGCTCGGCCATCTGCCGGCCGAACAGACGGCAGCCGTGGATCACGCCCCACAGGTTGACGTCGAGGACCTTCTTCCAGTCCTCCGGCGTGGTGTCGAAGAAGGAGCCCGACAGGCCGATCCCGGCGTTGTTCACGAGCACGTCCACCACGCCGTACTCGGCGGCGACCCTGGCCGCCAGCTTCTCCATCGCCTGCCCGTCGGAGACGTCGACGGTTTCCGCCCAGGCGGCCGGAGCGCCGATCAGCCGGGACTGCTCCGCGGTCCGGGCGGCGGCCTCGGCGTCCCGGTCGACGGCCACCACGCGCGCGCCGGCCTCGGCGAAGGCGAACGCCGTCGCCCGTCCGATGCCGTTGCCCGCACCGGTGACCAGGACCAGCTGCCCGCCGAAGCGGTCCGCGTGCTTCCCGTTCGCCCCGGACCCGGAGCGGCCGTCCTCGGTGGCGGTGACGAACTCCGTGATCCAGTCCGCCAGCCGGTCCGGCCGGGTGCGCGGCACCCAGTGCTTCGCGGGCAGTGTGCGCCGGGTGAGCTGCGGCGCCCACAGCTCCAGGCCGTCGTAGAGCCGCTCCGACAGGAACGCGTCGCCGAGGGGCGTGATGAGCTGCACGGGGGCGTGCGCGTAGGCGTCCTCGCGTGGCCTGCGCAGCCGGGGCCGCACGTTGTCCCGGTACAGCCAGGCCCCGTGCGCCGCGTCCGACGGGAGGGAGGCGGTCGGGTAGTCGCCGCCGGGCACCTTCTCGACGCGCTTCAGGATGCCCGGCCAGCGCTTGCCCAGGGGGCCGCGCCAGGCCAGCTCCGGGAGCACGGGGGTGTGCAGCAGATAGACGTACCAGGACTTGGCGCCCTGGCCGAGGAGCTGTCCGACCCGGCGCGGGGTGGGCTGCCTGAGACGCTTGTTGATCCAGTGCCCGAAGTGATCGAGGGAGGGGCCTGACATCGAGGTGAAGGAGGCGATGCGGCCCTCGGTGCGCTTGACCGTGACGAACTCCCAGGACTGCACCGAGCCCCAGTCGTGGCCGACCAGGTGCACGGGCCGGTCCGGACTGACCGCGTCGGCCACCGCCAGGAAGTCGTCCGTCAGCTTCTCCAGCGTGAACCCGCCCCGCAGCGGGCTCGGCGCGGTGGACCGGCCGTGACCGCGGACGTCGTAGAGGACCACGTGGAAGGCGCCGGCCAGGCGGGCGGCGACCTCGGACCAGACCTCCTTGCTGTCCGGGTAGCCGTGCACCAGGACGACCGTGGGCCGCCGCGGATCGCCCAGCTCGGCCACGCACAGTTCGACCTCGCCCGAACGCACCCGGCGCACCCGTGCGCCGTCCAGCACCGTCATGTCTCCTCCGCCCAGCGCCGCGGGTGCGGCAGATCGTCGTCCAGCCAGAAGGCACTCGCCCCGGGATGCGCGGAGCCGGTCACGACCACCGCGACCCGCGCGGTTCCGTGCGGAGTCCGGCCGCCACCGTCGTCGTGCCACCCATGCCGTGCCACCCCCGTTCCGCCGTCCCGGCGCGGTCCGCGCCGGCCGTGATACTCGCCCGTAACGTGACGCCGCCGAATCTCCCAGTTGTTAGACCAGTCGTCAATAGGGTGGTGGGCGCGGCCCGGAAAGCCACGCCGTGGCCCTCAGGTACGGCATCCCCTACGGGCCCGTACTACTCGAGACTGACGCCAAGACGGCCCCGCGGTCTGACGACCGCAGTGGCGGGCGTCACTACTGTCATGGGTGTGACTGTGATCGCGACCGAAAGCCTGAGCAAGCGGTTCCCCCGGGTGACCGCGCTCGACCGGCTCTCCGTGGACGTCGGACCCGGTGTGACCGGACTCGTCGGTGCCAACGGCGCCGGCAAATCCACCCTGATCAAGATCCTGCTGGGTCTGTCTCCCGCCACCGAGGGCCGGGCCGAAGTGCTCGGACTCGATGTCGCCACCAAGGGCGCCGACATCCGCGAGCGGGTCGGCTACATGCCGGAGCACGACTGCCTGCCACCCGACGTCTCGGCCACCGAGTTCGTCGTCCACATGGCACGCATGTCCGGCCTGCCGCCCACCGCCGCTCGCGAGCGCACGGCCGACACCCTGCGCCACGTCGGCCTGTACGAGGAGCGCTACCGCCCCATCGGCGGCTACTCCACGGGCATGAAGCAGCGCGTGAAGCTCGCGCAGGCCCTCGTCCATGACCCCCAGCTGGTCTTCCTCGACGAACCGACCAACGGCCTCGACCCGGTCGGCCGCGACGAGATGCTCGGCCTCATCCGCCGCATCCACACCGACTTCGGCATCTCCGTCCTGGTCACCTCGCACCTGCTGGGCGAGCTGGAGCGCACCTGCGACCACGTCGTCGTGGTGGACGGCGGCAAGCTGCTGCGCTCCAGCTCCACCACGGACTTCACCCAGACCACCACGACCCTCGCGATCGAGGTCACCGACACCGACGAACACCCCGACGGCACCCGCGCGGTGCGCGACGCGCTCGACGCGCGCGGGGTCACCGTCCAGGACGGCAGCGGCCTGCCCGGCGCAGGCCACGTCCTGCTGCTCACCTCGGCGGGCGAGGAGACCTATGACCTGGTCCGCGACGTCATAGCCGACCTCGGCCTCGGCCTGGTCCGCATGGAGCAGCGCCGGCACCACATCTCGGAGGTCTTCACCGACAGCGACGCAGCACGGAAGGAGGCGGTCGGCCATGGCAGCTGAACAGCCCACAGCCACGGTCCCGGGTGACCAGACCCGCATCCACAACATCGGCTACCGCAGCTACGACGGCCCCCGCCTCGGCCGCGCCTACGCCCGCCGCTCGCTGTACTCGCAGTCCCTGCGCGGCGCCTACGGCCTCGGCCGCTCGGCCAAGTCGAAGGTGCTGCCGATGCTGCTGTTCGTGGTGATGTGCCTCCCGGCGGCCATCATGGTCGCGGTCGCCGTCGCCACCAAGGCCAACGACCTGCCCCTGGACTACACGCGCTACGCGATCGTCCTGCAGGCCGTCATCAGCCTCTACGTCGCGGCCCAGGCCCCCCAGTCCGTCTCGCGCGACCTGCGCTTCAAGACCGTGCCGCTGTACTTCTCGCGGCCGATCGAGACCTCCGACTACGTGCGCGCCAAGTACGCGTCGCTGGCCTCCGCCCTGTTCATCCTCACCGCCGCACCGCTGCTGGTGCTCTACGTGGGTGCGCTGCTCGCCAAACTCGACTTCGCGGACCAGACCAAGGGGTTCGCCCAGGGACTGGTCTCCGTGGCTCTGCTCTCCCTGCTCTTCGCCGGCCTCGGCCTGGTCGTGGCCTCGGTCACCCCGCGCCGCGGCTTCGGTATCGCGGCCGTCATCGCCGTCCTGACCATCACCTACGGCGCGGTCTCCACGCTCCAGGCCATCGCGGACGTCCAGAGCAGCTCCGGAGCCGTCTCCTGGATAGGCCTGTTCTCGCCGATCACCCTCATCGACGGGGTGCAGTCCGCCTTCCTGGGTGCCACCTCGGCCTTCCCCGGCGGGGTCGGCCCGAGCAACGGTGAGGGCGCCGTCTACGTCCTCGTCACCCTCGGCCTGATCGCCGGGTGCTACGGCCTGCTGATGCGCCGCTACAAGAAGGTGGGACTGTGACCACGCTGAACATCGACCACGTCTCCCGCTGGTTCGGCAACGTGGTCGCCGTCAACGACATCACCATGACGATCGGCCCCGGTGTCACCGGCCTGCTCGGCCCGAACGGCGCGGGGAAGTCCACCCTCATCAACATGATGGGCGGCTTCCTCGCCCCCTCCACCGGCAGCGTCACCCTCGACGGCCTGCCGGTCTGGCGCAACGAGGGCATCTACAAGCACATCGGCATCGTCCCCGAGCGGGAGGCGATGTACGACTTCCTCACCGGCCGCGAGTTCGTTCTCGCCAACGCCGAGCTGCACGGCCTGGGCGCCAAGGCGGCCGACGAGGCCCTCGCCACCGTGGAGATGGCCTACGCCCAGGACCGCAAGATCGCCACGTACTCCAAGGGCATGCGCCAGCGCGTGAAGATGGCCTCCGCCCTCGTCCACCAGCCGTCGCTGCTCCTGCTCGACGAGCCGTTCAACGGCATGGACCCCCGTCAGCGCATGCAGCTGATGGACCTGCTGCGGCGCATGGGCGACGAGGGCCGCACCGTGCTGTTCTCCTCGCACATCCTCGAAGAGGTCGAACAACTGGCCTGGCACATCGAGGTCATCGTGGCCGGACGCCACGCGGCCAGCGGCGACTTCCGCAAGATCCGCCGCCTGATGACCGACCGGCCACACCGCTACCTGGTGCGTTCCAGCGACGACCGGGCCCTCGCGGCGGCGCTGATCGCCGACCCCTCGACGTCCGGCATCGAGGTCGACCTCGCCGAGGGCGCCCTGCGCATCCAGGCCGTCGACTTCGGCCGGTTCACGGCCCTGCTGCCGAAGGTCGCCCGCGACCACGGCATCCGGCTGCTCACGGTCTCGCCGTCCGACGAGTCCCTCGAGTCCGTCTTCTCGTATCTCGTCGCGGCGTAGGAGGCCGAAAGAATGTACGACCCCACAGTCGCCCGGCTCACCTACCGGGCCCTGCTCGGCCGCCGCCGGGCCCTCATCCTGGGCGCGCTCCCCCTGCTGCTGCTCGTCATCGCCGTCGCGGTGCGCGCGCTCGCCGGAGCCGACGACCAGACCTCGGTCGACGTGCTGGGCGGGTTCGCCCTCGCCACCATGGTGCCGATCATCGGCGTCATCGCCGGCACCGGCGCCATCGGCCCGGAGATCGACGACGGCTCGGTGGTGTACCTGCTGTCCAAGCCGATCAAGCGGCCGACGATCATCTTCACCAAGCTGATCGTCGCCATAGCCGTGACGATGGTCTTCTCCGCGGTGCCCACGCTGCTCGCCGGCCTGATCCTGAACGGCAACGGCCAGCAGGTCGCCGTCGCCTACACGATCGCCGCGCTGGTCGCCTCCATCGCCTACGCCGCGCTGTTCCTGCTGCTGGGCACGGTGTCCCGGCACGCGGTGGTCTTCGGGCTCGTCTACGCCCTGGTCTGGGAGGCCCTGTTCGGCTCCCTGGTGCCGGGGGCCAGGACGCTGAGCGTCCAGCAGTGGTCGCTGTCGGTGGCGCAGAAGGTCGCCGACGGGAACCTGGTGACCTCCGACGTCGGCCTGCCGACCGCGACGGTGCTGCTCGTCGCGGTGACCGTGCTCGCCACCTGGTACGCCGGCCAGAAGCTGCGGTCGCTGACGATGGCCGGGGAGGAGTGACCGCGAGCCGCCGGTAACGCGGCGTACGTCCCTTTTAATCGGTGGCGCCCGGCTTCCCGTGACGGCACTGTGGGGGATGCACGAGGCCGGACGGCGACGGCGCTACGGGAGGCCGCTTCGAGCACGCGGGATGCCCTGCGTGGGCCGACCGACGGGGACGCCGACGCCGTCCGGACCGTGCGCCGCCGGGGGTGAAGCCGAAGCGCTCCGGCCCGGTATCAGGCCGCCAGCCGCTCCAGGACCACCGCGATGCCGTCCTCGTCGTTGGAGGACGTCACCTCGTCGGCCACCGCCTTCAGCTCCTCGTGGGCGTTGGCCATCGCCACGCCCCGGGCCGCCCAGCCGAACATCGGGATGTCGTTGGGCATGTCGCCGAAGGCGATCGTGTCCGCCGCCTTCAGACCGAGCCGGCGGGCCGCCAGCGACAGACCCGTGGCCTTGGACAGTCCCAGCGGCAGCAGCTCGACGACGCCCGCTCCGGCCATGACGACCGTGACGAAGCCGCCCGCGGCGCGCCGGGCCGCCTCGGCCAGCTCGTCGTCGGACAGCGTCGGATGCTGGATGTAGATCTTGTTCAGCGGCGCGGACCACAGGTCCGAGGCGTCGGTGAAGGGAACGGCCGGCAGCTTGCCCCCGACCGCGTAGCCCGGGCCGACCAGCACGTCGCCCTCCAGGCCGTCCCGGCTGGCCGCCAGGTACAGCGGGCCGGTCTCCGCCTCGATCTTGGCCAGAGCCACCCCGGCCAGCTGCCGGTCCAGGGTCACGGAGGTCAGCAGCCGGTGCTCCCCGGCGTGGTAGACCTGCGCGCCCTGACCGCAGACGGCCAGCCCGTCGTAGCCGAGGTCGTCCAGGATGTGCCGGGTCCACGGCACCGCCCGTCCGGTGACCACGATGTGGGCGGCGCCCGCCGCGGTGGCCGCGGCGAGCGCGTCGCGGGTGCGCTGCGAGATCGTGTCGTCGCCGCGCAGCAGCGTGCCGTCGAGGTCGGTCGCGATCAGCCGGTAAGGGAAGCCCCCGGCGGATCCGGTGCCGGGGACCGCGGCGGTGCCGGTGTCAGTCACTTGGCCACCGGCTCCAGGACCTCCCGGCCGCCCAGGTACGGGCGCAGCACCTCGGGGACGCGGACCGAACCGTCGGCCTGCTGGTGGTTCTCCAGGATCGCCACGATCGTGCGCGGCACGGCGCACAGCGTGCCGTTCAGCGTGGCCAGCGGACGCACCTTCTTGCCCTCGCGGACGCGGATCGACAGCCGCCGGGACTGGAACTCGGTGCAGTCCGAGGTCGAGGTCAGCTCGCGGTACTTGCCCTGGGTCGGGATCCACGCCTCGCAGTCGTACTTGCGCGCGGCCGAGGAGCCCAGGTCGGCCGAGGCCACGTCGATCACCCGGAACGGCAGCTCCAGCGACGTCAGCCACTGCTTCTCCCACTCCAGCAGGCGCTGGTGCTCGGCCTGCGAGTCCTCGGGGAGGACGTAGGAGAACATCTCGACCTTGTCGAACTGGTGTACGCGGAAGATGCCCCGGGTGTCCTTGCCGTGCGAGCCCGCCTCACGGCGGAAGCAGGGCGAGAAGCCGGCGTAGCGCAGCGGCAGGCGCTCGGCGTCCAGGATCTCGTCCATGTGGTACGCGGCGAGCGGCACCTCGGACGTGCCGACCAGGTACAGGTCGTCCTTGTCGAGGTGGTAGACGTCCTGGGCGGCCTGGCCGAGGAAACCGGTGCCGGCCATCGACTGCGGGCGCACCAGCGCGGGCGTCAGCATCGGCGTGAAGCCGGCCGCCGTGGCCTGCGCGATCGCCGCGTTGACCAGGGCGAGCTCCAGGAGGGCGCCGACACCGGTCAGGAAGTAGAAGCGCGAGCCGGAGACCTTGGCGCCGCGCTCCACGTCGATGGCGCCGAGCAGCTGGCCCAGCTCCAGGTGGTCCCTGGGCTCGAAGCCCTCGGCGGCGAAGTCGCGGTGCGTGCCGTGCGTCTCCAGCGTGACGAAGTCCTCCTCGCCGCCGACGGGCACGTCGGGGTGGACGAGGTTGCCGAGGCGCTGGAGCAGCTCCTGCGTCTCGGCGTCGGCCACGTCGCGCTCGGTGTCGGCGGCCTTGACCTCGGTCTTCAGCTGCTCGGCCCGCTTGAGGAGCTCGGTCTTCTCGTCCCCGGCGGCCTTGCCGATCAGCTTGCCGAGGCCCTTCTGCTCGGCGCGCAGCTCGTCGAAACGGACGCCGGACGACCTGCGCCGTTCGTCGGCGGACAGGAGGGAGTCGACGAGCGCGACGTCCTCTCCACGGGCGCGCTGCGAGGCGCGCACACGGTCGGGGTCCTCACGGAGCAGGCGAAGGTCAATCACGCGGTCAAGGCTACCGGTGCGTGGTGTCGTCTCTCGACCCGCTATTGCCGTACGCGGGCCTCGCGTTCCGTTCCACGGGTCAAGGAAACGTTGCGGCCTCCCCGGAAGGGGGTGCTGCATGGGCACCGGGTTGACCGGATTTCCTTGTGGGGAACGGGACTTGGGGCACGACTGTCCACAGGAATCCACAGTCCGGGAAAGTTATCCACAGGGTGTGCGAAAGATCTGTGGATGCATGGAATTGATCATTCTCAATTCCTGGAGGCGGGCGGTCCAAACCCTCCATGCCCCCACTTTCGAGTGGAAACGGGACACTCGGTGTCACTCCGGAGGATGGGGTGCAAGAAACAGGTGGACGAAGGGTGACCTGGGCCTCTGTGGGTGAAGTACGGCACTGTAGGGGGATTTGTCGACCGAATGTCGCTTCGTTGTCGACTTGTCCCCAGGTCGAGAAGCGGACCTGTGGATAACTTCTGTGGACAACGAAAATCAGCAGATAGGCCCGGCGGTCGGAGCCGACGGTCAGAACCGGCCGTCCTGGCAGCGTGCCACCCAGTCCGCCGCCGCCACGAACGCCTCGTCCGAGGTGCCCGGCCGCAGCGCGTCCACGTCCGCGGGCTCGACCTCCGCGCGGGGGTACGACCCGAGGTAGCGCACCTGGAGGCAGGCCCGCTTCAGGCCCATCAGCGCGTCGGCCACCCTGCGGTCGGAGATGTGCCCCTCGGCGTCGATGCAGAAGCAGTAGTTCCCGATGCCGGCACCGGTGGGACGGGACTGCAGCAGCATCAGGTTGATGCCCCGGGTGGCGAACTCGCCCAGCAGATCACGCAGGCCACCGGGGTGGTCGTCGCGCTGCCAGAGCACGACGGACGTCTTGTCCGCCCCGGTCGGTGCCGCGGGCCGGGCCGGGCGGCCCACCAGCACGAAGCGCGTCTGGGCGTTCTCCGCGTCGTGGATGTCGGCCTCCAGCACCTCGAGGCCGTAGCGCTCCGCGGCGAACTCACCGGCGAACGCGGCGTCGTACCGCCCCTCCTGCACCAGGCGGGCGCCGTCCGCGTTGGAGGCGGCCGATTCCCAGGCGACGTCGGGGAGGTGCGCCTTGATCCAGTTGCGGACCTGGGGCTGCGCGGCCGGGTGGGCGGTGACCGTCTTGATGTCCGACAGCTTGGTGCCGGGGCGGACCAGCAGCGCGAAGGTGATGGAGAGCAGCACCTCGCGGTAGATCATCAGCGGCTGGCCGGCGACCAGCTCGTCGAGGGTGGTGGTGATGCCCCCCTCGACGGAGTTCTCGATCGGCACGAAGGCGGCCTCGGCCTCGCCGGTGCGCACCGCGTCGAGCGCGGACTGCACGGAGACGTACGGGACCAGTTCCCGGGTCGCCGTCTCCGGGAGGGTGCGCAGGGCGACTTCGGTGAAGGTGCCTTCAGGGCCGAGATACGCGTAACTGGCTGGCATGTCCTCACCCTAATGGGCCCGGGGGACACCCGGCCCACGCGTCTCGCCGCGCCCCTCCCGGGGGTGACGCGTCGCCGGTTTCACCCTTCCAGCAGCCGCTGTCCCACGTACCCTCCCTCGGACGCCCCGCCCGGGACCGCGAACAGGCCGCTCGCCTCGTGCCGGATGAACGGGGACAGCGCGTCGCCCCGGTCCAGCTTGCGCTGCACGGGCACGAAGCCGCGCAGCGGATCGGCCTGCCAGCAGATGAAGAGCAGTCCGGCGTCCGGGACACCGTCGGCGTCGAAGCCGTCGTGGTACGAGAAGGGCCGGCGGACCATGGCCGCGCCGCCGTTCTGGTCGGGACGGGTGATGCGGGCGTGGGCGTTGATCGGAACGACGAGCTTTCTGGAGCCGTCCGTCTTCTCCAGGTCCATCTCCGTCGTCTCGGTGGCGTCACTCCCACCGGACAGCGGTGCCCCGTCGGACTTGCGACGCCCGATGACGTCCTCCTGGGCCTTGAGGGAGAGTTTCTCCCAGTCGTCGAGGAGCATGCGGATGCGGCGTACGACGACGTAGGAGCCGTTAGCCATCCAGGCCGGGGAGCCGTTCCCGGCCTGGGGCTCCTCCGGCACGAAGATCCGCTCGGCGAAGTCGGCCTCGGCGGGCTTCGGGTTGCGGGTGCCGTCGACCTGGCCCATGAGGTTGCGGGTCGTCATGGGATGGGCGGTGGCGCCGGGCGAACGGTTGAAGCCGTTCATCTGCCAGCGGATACGCGCGGCCGCCCCGGCGTCCCGCTGGATCGCGCGCAGGGCGTGGAATGCCACCAGGGCGTCGTCGGCGCCGATCTGCACCCACAGGTCGCCGTTGCTGCGGTTCTTGTCGAGGTGGTCGGAGGAGAAGTCGGGGAGCGGGTCGAGCGCGACCGGGCGCTGCTTCTCCAGCCCGGTCCGGCCGAAGAAGCTGTGGCCGAAGCCGAAGGTGACGGTCAGCGAGGAGGGGCCGGCGTCCCGGGCCACGTCCGTGTCACGGGTTCCGGCCGGCTCGCCCGCCATCAGCCGCCGGGCCGTGTCGGACCAGCGGCGCAGCAGCGCGGCGGCCTCCTTGCGGCCGGCACCCGCCACGAGGTCGAAGGCGATGAGGTGGCCGCGGGCCTGCAGCGGCGTGGTGATGCCGGGCTGATGTTTCCCGTGAAACATCGCCTGCTCGCTGCCGAGCGAGGTGAGCGGAGTGGCGGCGGAGGAGGGTGCGGCGGCGTAGCCGGCGGCGGCGCCCGCCGCGCCGAGGACGAGCCCGGTGGCACCGGCGGTGCCGAGCAGTCGCCGCCGGGAGATGCCCCCGGGCGTGGCGGTGCCGTCGGAGTCGAGCGGTCCGGGTCCGCCGGACCGGGTCGCCTCGTGGTCCCGGGCCTGCGGGATGGACTGGTCAGCCATGGTGCGGTTCAGCCGATCTGAGCGTTCTTGGAGAGGGTGACTTGGTCGATGTCGGAGGTGCGCACGGTGACGGCGACTTCCCAGTCACCGGCCATCGGGATCTGTACTCCGCTCGCCGACCAGTGGCCGGTGGTGATGTGGTCGGGGACGACGGGCAGGGGTCCGACGTCCTTTGCCTTCTGGGTGAGGGCCACCTTCACCTCGGGGATGTCGAACGCGGTCCCGTCCGGCCGCTCGACGTAGAGGTGCATGTCGTTGGCGCCGACTCGGGCCGGGTCGAGTTCGACCCGTAGGACGCCCTTGCCGTTCTGGCTGCCGGTGTCGAAGGGCATGTCCAGCGTCACCGCGCCGGTGGAGGAGGCGGAGCCGGTGACGGAAGACGCGCCGGCGGCCTTGGCTTCCTCCTCGGTGCGGCCCGGCTCGGTCTGGGTCAGCACGGTGGTCACCACGAGCAGGACCACGGCGACGCCCGCCTCGGCGAGCACGGAGCGGCGCAGTCCGAAGCGGTGCGGATCGGCGTCCCGCTGCCGCTTCTGCCGGGCGGCGTCCACGGCGGCGCGCTGCCGGGCGAGCTGGGCGGCTCGCCGGGAGCCGGCGGAGTCCTTCGCCGCGCCGGACGCCTTCTCGGCGACCTTCGCGTTCGCGGACCCCTTCCCGGACCCCTCCCCGGAACTCTTCGCGGACCCCTTCCCGGACCCCTCTCCGGAACTCTTCGCGGACGCCTTCCCGGACCCCTCTCCGGAACTCTTCGCGGACGCCTTCCCGGCTCCTGCCGTCTGGGCGGCCGCCTTGGCGGCAGCCTTCCCGGCGGCTTTCCCGGACGCCTTCTCCGCGCCCCGCGCGGCCCCGGCCACGGCGGGCGCCGCCTTTGCCAGCTGTGCCGTCCACCGGCGCGAGAAGTAGGCGACGCCGACGAGCACCGCCACGAGCCCGATCTTCACGAGGAGCAGCTGTCCGTACCGGGTGTCGGTGAAGGCCGTCCAGGAACCGAGCTGGCGCCAGGACTGGTAGGTGCCGGTCACCACCAGCGCGATCACGCTGCCGAAGGCGACGCGCGAGAACCGGCGTACGGCGAGGGCGGGGACCGGTGTGTCCGCCGGGCCGCGGTACAGGGCGACCAGCAGCGCGGTGAGCCCACCGAGCCAGGTGGCGACGGCGATCAGGTGGACGACGTCGACCGGCATGGCGAGGCCCGCCTGGAGGCCGACGGAGGCGTGCTCGGACATCGCCCAGGTCGCCGCGAGACCCACCGCCACGACGCTCCCGCCGACCGCGAGCCCGAAGGTGAGGTCCCGCTTCTCCTCGTCCTCCCGTTTGTCGTACGCGCCGAAGAGCACGGCGATGAACAGTGCGGCCGCCGCCAGCAGCAGCAGCCGGGAGACCAGCGCGGCGCCGGACTTGGTCTGCAGCACCTCGCCGAGCAGGCCCAGGTCGAAGACGTCGGCGACCTTCCCGGAACCGGTGTAGGAGCCGCGCAGCAGGAGGAGCAGGAGGGTGGCGGCGGTCAGCGCGAGCCAGCCGGAGACGACGAACCGCTGGACGACGCGCACCCCGGAGCCCCGCGGCCAGCAGGCGAGGACAAAGGCGGCACCGCCCACCAGGACGGCGAAGGCGGCGTACGACACGTATCGTCCGACGCCGTACAGACCGCCGACCAATCCGCCGCCCGCCCCCTGTCCGGAGACACTGACCGAGGTCTCGGAGGGAGCGCCGACCGAGAAGGTGTAGGCGCCGGAGACCGGGTGGCTGTCGGCGGAGACGACCTGGTAGGTCACCGTGTAGGTGCCGTCGGGCAGCCCGGCGTGCAGTTTCACGGAGTACGTCGTGCCGCCCGTGCCGGACGGTTCGCCGTCGTCGACGCGCTTGCCCTTGGGATCGAGGACGCGCAGTGAGTCGTCGTCCATGGAGACCGACTCGGAGAAGGTGAGCGACACCTGGGCCGGAGCCCTGTCGACCACCGCCCCCTCCCGGGGGTCGCTGCCGGTGAGCGCGGCGTGCGCGGAGGCCGGTCCGGCGCCGGCCAGCAGCACGCAGGCCGCGGTCAGGAGCAGCAGCACCAGGGTCCGGACGCGCGGGGCGATGGTCTGCGTCAAGGTGGTCCCTCCCTCAGTGTCCGGAGTCTTCGGAGTGCCCGGAGTGTCCGGTGGTGGGCTGGTAGGTGGCCGCCTTCACGGGCAGCTTGACCGTGACGGGGTCGGAGTGGGCGAAGTGCAGTTCGACGGCGACGGACTGTCCCTGCTTCGGCTGGTGCTTCAGCTTCTCGAACATCAGGTGGTTTCCGCCGCTCTTGAACACGAGTTGACCGTGGGCGGGCACCTCGAGGCGGTCGACCTCCTTCATGGCCCCGCCGACGGTCTCGTGCACGGTGACCTCGCCGTCCTCACTGGTGACGGAGGTCAGTTCGTCCGCGGCGTCGCCCTCGTTGGTGATCGTGAGGAACCCGGCCGCCATGGAGTCGGAGACGGGCTGCGGTATGTAGGCGGCGTCGACCGAGAGGTCGGCGCCGGAGGCCGCGGAGTCCGGGTCGGAGTCCGAGCCGCCGCAGCCCGCGAGGGCCAGGGCGCCGATCACCGCGACGGCGGCGAGGGCGGGGCGGCGCCTCACGAGCCGCTCTCCCGCGGGCCGCCTCACGGGTTCTCCCCCTTGATGAGCTTGGGGAGGTCCTTGGTGTAGTCGTCGACCGTGGCGTCCTCGCCGTACAGGACGTAGCCCGCGTCGGACTTCGGGGAGAAGGCGACGACCTGGGTGCCGTGGGTCGAGACGATCTTGCCGTCCTTGTCCTTGGTCGGCGGATCGATCGAGATGCCGAGGGTGCGGGCGCCGGCCTGGATGGTGTCGAACTCGCCGGTCAGACCGACGATCTGCGGGTCGATGCCCTTGAGCCACTTGCCGAGCGCGGCCGGGGTGTCGCGCTCCGGGTCGGTGCTGACGAACACGACGCGGAGCTTGTCCTGCTCCGCCTGGGGGAGCTGCTTCTTGGCCACGGCGATGTTGTTCATGGTCAGCGGGCAGACGTCGGGGCAGTGGGTGTAGCCGAAGTAGATCAGCGTGGGCTTGCCGGCGGTCTGCTCGCGGAGGTCGTACTTCTTGCCCTGGGTGTCGGTGAGGACCAGGTCGGGCTTCTCGAAGGGCTTGTCGAGGACGGTGGCGGCCTGCTGGCTGTTGTCCTCGGAGACCACGGTCACGGGCTTGTCGCTGTCGGCGTCGCTGCCGCATGCGGACAGCGTCAGGGAGACGGCCGCGAGCAGGGCGGCCAGGGCGTACGTCTTCTTGCGCATAGAAAAATGTCCCAGATGTGAGGTGCTCCGGTGCGCGCCGGGGGCCGTCGGAGAACCGACGGACCGGGTCCGGCGCGCACCGGACGAGAGGATGCGCCGGCGAGGTGCTGCCGACGCACCGGCGCGGCGTCGCTACGCCGTCGCGCCGGAGTCGCGCCGACGGCCGGCCAGCACGCCGTACCCGACGCCCGCCGCGCCGACGACGATGCCGACGATGCCGAGGACCCGGGCGGTGGTGTCACTGCCGTCACCGGAGCCGGAGTCCGACGAGGAGGCGTCGGCGGCGGTGTTCTGCGCGTCCGCCCCGGCGTCGTCGGCCTTCGCGTCCGAAGAGCCCGCCGCGCCGTGGGCGTCGTCCTCGGCGGCGGACAGCACGAGCACGGGCGCCGGGGTCTCGGGCTCCTCCTGGCCCTCCTGCGGCACCTCGATCCAGCGCACGACCTCCTTGTTGGAGTACGTCTGGATCGCCTTGAACACCAACTGGTCGGCGTCCTCGGGCAGCGCGCCGATGGAGACCGGGAACTTCTGGAAGTAGCCGGGCTCGACACCCTTGCCGTCGGCGGTCCAGGTCACCTTGGTGACGACCTCGGTGATCTGCTTGCCGTGCGACTCCAGCGGCTTGGCCGGCTTGGCCTTGGTGACCTCGGCCTTCCAGCCGGGCACCGGCTGCGGCATGACGGACGCCAGCGGGTGGTCGGCCGGGAAGCTGACCTCCAGCTTGGTGGTGGAGGCGTTGTCCCGCTCGTTGGGGACCTTGAAGTCGACGACCGCGTAACCGCCCTTGGCGGCCGCGCCCTCCGGCTGCACGCTGACGTGCGCGAAGGCGGGGGCGGACAGGGCGAGGACGGCGAGACCGGACACGGCGCCGGCGGCGGCGATACGGGAAGCCTTCATGGACGGAGTACTCCGCTTCGTGTGGACACCGGTGCCGAGCAGCCGGTGCCGAGTGACAGGAGGGGTGCGCGCACACGCGCGCGTGCCGCACGACGGCGGCCCCTCCCGGAAGCGGGACGGCGGTCGCGTCGTGTCAGGCGGCGAGGGCGAACGCGTCACTCGGCGGGCCGCGCCTGATGACCGTGTGCTGGAGCGCGGTGGTACGGGGCCGGGGCGGCACCCACAGGGCGGGGCGCGGCCGACGCGGACCCGTACCGGGAGCGCCGGCCAGCCCGGCGTGCAGGGCGCGCACCAGGGAGAGCGCCGCGCGCAGGGCGCGTACGAACGCCGCCTCGGCCATGGACTGGGCCGAGTGCGCCGACAGTTCGACGAGCCGGGCCAGGGCCAGGTCCCCGCGCCGCAGCAGCCAGCCGGCGGCCAGGGCGGCGAGGAGGTGACCGAGCAGCATCGGCAGCGACGGCAGCAGCGAGGCGGAGGTGCCGGCGGTGGACAGCGCGTCGGCCGGGTGGTGCGCCGCGCCGGTGTGGACGTCCGGGGCGATCCGCGCGTCGGTGAGGATCCGCTCGGCCTGGGCCGGGCTGATCGCCGCCGCGGTGGTCCCGCAGACCAGCCGTGCGGCCTGCTGGACGAGGGAGGCGTCGGACAGCGCGCCCGCCCCGCCGCCGGACGCCGTCACCGGGGTGGCGACGGTGCCGTGCTGGCCCAGCCCGAACAGGGCGTGCAGCGCGGTCTGTCCGAGGGCGAGCAGCGTCACGATGCCGGGCAGCGAGCGCCGGCGACCGGCGAGCGGCACGACGACCAGGACCGCCCCGAGGAATCCCGCGCCCAGCGACCACAGCGGAACGGCGGCGCAGGAGGCGAGGGTGTGCCCCGCCGCGGCCAGCACGACGCAGACCGCGGCGAACACCGCGGCCCGCAGCATCCGGAGGTCGTTCCCGGAGCGCGCCGTTGGCGGGTGGGGGGCAGTCATGGCGGGCTCATCATCGCACTCACGGTCCGCCCGCCGTACGGCAGGTCCACAAGATGCCGTACGACCGGAAGGCGAGGAACAGGCGGAAGAGCACCTTCTGGTACGAGTCGCCCCGCATACACCGGCCGAAGAGGGCGACGCATCCGCCAGATGAGCGGTGTCACGGGCACGGCGCGCTTACGCACGGGTGTGAGGGGCAATACGTATCGGTATGTCGAGCCGCGGCCGGGAGGCTGGAGCATGAGCATCTGGTGGTCACTCCATTTGCGGCGCGAGGCTGCGAGCGTGCCCCTGGCCCGCCGCCTGCTGATCGGCACCATGGAGACCGCGGGCGTCGATCCCGACATCTCCTTCGACCTCTCCGTCGCGCTGAGCGAGGCCTGCGCCAACGCCGTGGAGCACGGCGGGGACCACGGGTCCGGCGGCCCCGGCGAGGCGTACCGCGTCACGGCCTACCTGGACGGCGAGCGCTGCCGCATCGAGGTCTCGGACACGGGCCCCGGTTTTCCCGCCGCCGCTCCGGGCGGGCAGGGCGTGGTCCGCCCGGCGCCCCAGGCGGAGAGCGGGCGCGGTCTGTGTCTCATCCGGGAGCTCGCCGACCACGTCCACATCGGCAGTACGCCGGGGCGGGCCGGTGCCGTCGTGAGCTTCGACAAGGTCCTCAAGTGGCGCGAGAACGCCCCGCTGGTGGCGGTGTGACGTCAGGGTCCGGACACGCCGACGGCCGGGCACCCGCAAGGTGCCCGGCCGTCGAACGCCAGGTGCGGATCAGCCCTTCAGCGCGGCCATCCACTCCTCGACCTCGTCCGACCGGCGCGGCAGCCCGGCGGACAGGTTCCGGTTGCCGTCGGCGGTGACGAGGATGTCGTCCTCGATGCGCACGCCGATGCCCCGGTACTCCTCGGGCACGGTCAGGTCGTCGGCCTGGAAGTACAGGCCCGGCTCGACGGTGAGCACCATGCCGGGCTCCAGCGTGCCGTCGACGTAGGACTCCACGCGCGCGGCGGCGCAGTCGTGGACGTCCAGGCCCAGCATGTGACCGGTGCCGTGCAGTGTCCATCGGCGCTGCAGGCCCAGCTCCAGCACCCGCTCGACGGGGCCCTCGACCAGGCCCCACTCGACGAGCCGCTCGGCCAGCACCCGCTGGGACGCGTCGTGGAAGTCGCGGTACTTGGCGCCCGGCTTCACCGCCGCGATGCCGGCCTCCTGGGCGTCGTACACGGCGTCGTAGATCTTCTTCTGCAGTTCGCTGTACGTGCCGTTGATCGGCAGCGTGCGCGTCACGTCGGCGGTGTAGTACGTGTGCGTCTCCACGCCCGCGTCGAGCAGCAGCAGGTCGCCGGAGCGGACCGGGCCGTCGTTGCGGACCCAGTGCAGGGTGCAGGCGTGCGGGCCCGCGGCGCAGATGGAGCCGTAGCCGACGTCGTTGCCCTCGACGCGCGCGCGGAGGAAGAAGGTGCCCTCGATGTAGCGCTCGCTGGTCGCCTCGGCCTTGTCGAGGACCTTCACGACGTCCTCGAAGCCGCGCACGGTGGAGTCGACGGCCTTCTGCAGTTCGCCGATCTCGAACTCGTCCTTGACCAGGCGGGCCTCGGAGAGGAAGACGCGCAGCTCCTCGTCGCGCTCGGCGGTGACCTTGTCGGTGAGGGCCGCCTCGACGCCGGCGTCGTAACCGCGCACGACGCGCACCGGACCGGTGGCCTCGCGCAGGCTCCCGGCCAGCTCGCGGACGTCGGAGGCGGGGATGCCGTACCGCTTCTCCGCCTCGGTGAGGGAGTGGCGGCGGCCGACCCACAGCTCGCCCTGGCCGTCGAGCCAGAACTCGCCGTTCTCGCGGTCGGAACGGGGCAGGAGGTAGATCGTCGCGGTGTGGCCGTCGCCCCTGGGCTCCAGGACCAGGACGCCGTCCTCGGTCTGGTTGCCGGTCAGGTACGTGTACTCGACGGAGGCGCGGAAGGGGTACTCCGTGTCGTTGGAGCGGGTCTTGAGGTTGCCCGCGGGGATCACCAGGCGTTCGCCGGGGAAGCGGGCGGACAGGGCGGCACGGCGGGCGGCGGTCTCGGCGGCCTGGGGGATCGGCTCCAGGTCGCGCAGCTCGGTGTCGGCCCAGCCGGACTTCATGTTCTCGGCCAGCTCGTCGGACACGCCCGGGTACAGGCCGTTCTTGCGCTGCTTGATCGGCTCTTCGGACTCGTCCGGGTTCTCCGGGTTCTCCGAGATCTCCGGGGTGAGCTCATCCGCCACGGTCATCCTCCTAGTACGGCACTGGACCACCCCCCATCGTACGGTCGTACGGAAGGGGGCCCAGGGCCGAAGGGCCTGTTACATGGAGGCGCTACCGTCCGTTGTCCGGTGCAGACCCGGCGTGAATGTCCGTTATCCGGATGCGCCGGCGGAAACCGTCATTCGAACCTGACCGCCAGCAGAACGACGTCCTCCTCGGAGTGCGCCTCCGCCTTCCCGTCGGGCAGCACGGTGCGCAGGACGTGCTCGACGACCGCGTCCGGGTCCTGCCGTGCGGCCCGGGGGACGCCGGCCGCCGCCGCGTGCAGCCGGGCGAAGGCGCGGTCGGCCGGGTCACCGGTGCGGTGCAGCAGCCCGTCGGTGTAGAGCAGAACCGTCTCTCCCGGCTCGGCCTGCAACTCCACGCTGGGCGCCTCCCAGCAGGCGAGCATGCCGAGCGGCGCGGAGACGGAGGTCTCGACGAACTCCGTGCGCCGCTGACCGATCAGCAGGGGCGGGCTGTGTCCGGCGCCGGCCAATGTGATCCGGCGCAGCGCGGGTTCGCAGTAGCCGAACAGCGCGGTGGCCGAGCGGGCCGGTTCGGTGAGCCGCAGCAGCAGCTCCAGGTCGGACAGGACGGCGACCGGGTCCTCGCCCTCCATCACGGCGTACGCCCGCAGCGAGGCACGCAGCCGTCCCATCGCGGCGACCGCGCTGGGACCCGATCCGGTGACGGATCCGACGGCGAGGCCGAGCGCGGCGTCCGGCAGCGGCAGGGCGTCGTACCAGTCGCCGCCCCCCGGCGGACCGGTGCGGTGCCGGGCGGCCACCTGCACGCCGGGCACCCGGGGCAGGCGGGAGGGCAGCAGTTCCTCGGCCATCGTCGCCATGGCCGCGCGGGTGCGCTCGACCTCCAGGAGACGGGCCAGGTGCTGGGCGGCGTACCGGATGTACAGGCCGGCGAGGTGGCGCTGCCGTTCACCCGGTTCCGCGGGTTCGTCGTAGAACCAGACGGCGGCACCCAGGCGTCCGGTGCCCTCGGCGGACAGGGGGAGCGTGTAGCTGGCGGCGTAGCCGAGGCGGGCGGCGACCTCGCGGTGGCGGGGGTCGAGGGACTTCTCGGCCAGCAGGTCGGGTTCCGCGATGCCGTCCTCCGCGACCGGCAGTCCGTCCAGGATCCGCCCGTAGGACAGGGCACTTCGGGGCACGGTCTCGATGTGGCCGAGGTCGGCGCGGGCGAGGCCGAGGCCGACGGTGGTGCCGGGGCCGAGTCCGTCGGCCGGTTCCAGCGCGACGAGCCCGCGCCGCGCGCCGACCAGGGCGGCTCCGGCGTGCAGCACTTCCTGGAGGCCGTCGGCGAGGGTGTCCGTACGGACCAGGCGTTCGGTCAGTTCGTGCAGGGTCGTGAGGTCCGAGACCCAGCCGGCCAGCCGGTCCTGGAGCAGGGCCCCGGGGGCACACGCGGTGCCCGAGGCGTCCGGGGCGGCCGCGGCGTCCGTAGCGGGAGGACCGGCCGCCTGGGTGGTGCCTGTAGCGGCGGACGCGACAGTGTGTGCGGGGGACGGGACCGTTGAATCGATTCCGGCCACTTTCGCAGGGTGCGGGGCGTTCATGGCGTCCGGCCTTCCGACCGGCGCTTACTGCTCAAAAGCATCGCAAACCCCCATGTCATTCTGCGCCGCTAGCAGTGTCTCCACATGTACACGCACTCGTAAGGGGATGTCCAGCATTGTCCTGCTGGGATTCCTGGTGTCCGTGGGGTGTGAGCGGCCTTCTGCCCGCCCCCTTGCGGAAAAAGGAATTTGGCTTGAAACTGCCCCATAGGACGCCTTGTTGCGGTCGACTGGGGGTGCTTCACGGAGCGTCACAGCGGTCGTGATGGGTACGTACTCGGAGAAGGCCAGGGGTGGTTGGGGGCCACCTGGAACCTGGCGACGGACCCGGGCGTCCTATCCACCGACGACCGTGCCCCATCCTCCCGTGGCGGAGGCGGAGAGAAATACGCGCGACGGCAAAACGCCAGACTTCGCCACCCCCGCGCCACGCCAAGCTTTTGATAGACGCAGTGGCCGGAACCGTCACGGACGCAGTCAGTGCTCGACCCACAGGGGTTTCCCTTGCCCTTGGCGGAGACGTGCCCCGTGGGGACGTTTTCTCGGCAGGGGTGTGATGCGCCACCAGCAACGCACAGCGAAGAGATCGACACATGGTGTGAAGTGACCACGGTGTTGCCAGGCGTGCAACGGAAAGGAACGAGCGCTCATGCGCGAGATCCTCGGAAGGCGACGCAGGCTCCTGTCCCAGCACGACGACGGGCAGCCTGAGCTGATCGGCGCGGCCCTGACCTACGCGACACAATGGCAGTGGCCCGTACTCCCGGGCGCGGCGGCGGATCCGCGGGCGCGGTCACGCTGCGCCTGCCCCGACCCCGAGTGCACGGTGCCGGGCGCGCATCCCTTCGACCCCGGCCTCCTCGCGGCGACCACCGACGCGCGCATGGTGCGCTGGTGGTGGACCAACCGGCCGGCCGCGCCGATCGTCATGGCCACCGGTGGCAGCGCCCCGTGCGCCGTCTCGCTGCCCGCCCTGCCGGCCGCCCACGCACTCACCGCGCTCGACCGCGCCGGGTTGCGGCTCGGCCCGGTCGTCGCCTCGCCCACCCGCTGGGCGCTGCTGGTCAGGCCGTACTCCATGGAGCAGCTGGGCGAGCTGCTCTACGCCAAGGACTTCGTCCCCGGCTCCCTGCGCTTCCACGGCGAGGGCGGCTATCTCGCGCTGCCCCCGTCCGAGACCGGCGCCGGCGCCGTCCGCTGGGAGCGGGCACCGCTGCCCGGCTCCGCCTCGCCCTGGGTGCCCGACGTGGAGGCCGTGGTGGACGCGGTGGTCGACGCCCTCACTCGTACGGGCGTGAGCGCCCCGGAGTTGTAGGGGGTGTCGGCGCGCGCGGGAGTCCGTGCCCGCCCTCGGTCGCTATCGTCCGACCATGCCGCTTCATGCAGGGGAGCACCGCGCCGTCGGGCCGTGCCGCGCCGGGTCACGCCGCTGCGGGCCGGACCTCCGGCGGATCCGTCTGTACGGGCTCGCGGGTGTCGTGGTGTGCGCGGTCGTACTGCCGTTCGCGGTGGCGTCCGCGGGGCCCTCGGGCGACGCGGACGCCGAGGTGTCGACGGCAGTGCCGCTCCTCGCGCGGGGCGGTGACGGCAAGGCGTCCGCGTCGCCCGAGGCGGAGCTGGGGGACCGCTCGGGGCCGCCGGGGGCCGGATTCGCGCCCAAGTTCGAGTCCGGGTCCGGGTTCGAGTCCGGGTCCGGGGGAGCCGACCACTTCACGGGAGCGGTCGCGCCGGCTCGTTCGCCGCTGCCACCCGGCCCCGCACTGGCCGCGCGCTGCGGCCCCGAACTCACCTCGCCCGCGGGCGTCGAGGCGCAGACCTGTGTCCTGGCCCGGGGGACGGAGACCTGGGCCCGGACCTACTACCGCAACGCCACCGGCGGCCCGCTCGAGTCCGTACTGAGCCTCATGGGACCCGAAGGGCGCAGCGTGCGGGCGAGCTGTGCGGTGGGCGTCGAGGACGCGCCGGGCACCTGCGAGACGCCGCCGGAAGACACCGAGGGCGCCGGCGGAGGCGGGCTGGCGGGGTACACGGCGGTCGCGGAGTTCGCGCGCCGGGCCGGGTACGGGCCACTGCTGCTGCGCGCCGGGAGCAGCGCGGAGGACGAGGGCGGGGACAGCAACTCCCATGCGGGGACGGGGAGTTGACCGACGACTGCGGTGAGTGCCCGACCGGCCGCATGCAAAGACCCGGTTGCTGGCGACGGGGGATGCACCAGCAACCGGGCTACTCGAACGGTAACAAGAGATCGGCGGTTAGCAAATTCGATCTCTTGTTTTCCGGTCACCGACTGGCTTGTCCCTACCGGGAGTTGTGACCGGAGTCACCCGTCCACGAGCCGTCGCTCCGGCTGACCGGTCGGTCAGCCGGAGGCGGCCCGCACGCCTGTGCGTCAGCTGAGGGTGACCTGCCGGTTGGTCAGACCGCCGCGCGCCCGGCGCTCGTCGTGCGTGAGCGGAGCGTCCGTGGCCAGGGCCTCGGCGAGCCGCTCGGCGAACTCCGCGGCCGGCTTCTCGATGTCCGGAGCGGTGACCTCGCTCGGCAGGTCCCACACCGGCACGGTGAGCCCGTGGGCACGGAAGGAGCCGACGAGGCGGGTGCCCTCGCCGAGGGACGAGCGGCCGGCGGCGTGCAGCCGGGCAAGAGCGTCCAGAAGCCGCTCCTCGTCGTGCGGCATGACCCAGCGCAGGTGGTTCTTGTCCGGCGTCTCGCACCAGTAGGCGGCGTCCACGCCCTGGAGCCGGACGGTCGGGATGGCCGCGGCGTTGGCCCGCTCCAGGGAGGCGGCGACGTCCGGCGTGGCGTTCTCCGGGTCCGGCACCCAGAACTCGAAGCCCGAGTGCACCTCCGGCTCGAACGCGCCCTCGGGGGCGAGCAGGTCCTGCAGCCGCGGACCGTCGGCCGGCGCGCGGCGCCCCTGCACGGGGGTGCCCGGGTCGGCGGTCAGCGCCCGCGCGAGGGTGTCGGCGAGGTCGCGGCTGATGTCGCCCGACGCCGTGTCGTTCTGCAGGCCGAGCAGGACCGAGCCGTCGTCGCGGCGCAGGGCCGGCCAGGCCATCGGCAGCACCGTGGCCAGCGTGACGGAGGGGACGCCCTCGGGCAGGCCGTCCCGCAGGGTCAGCTCGACCGTGGCCGCCGGCACCAGCTCCCGCAGCGCCACCCAGTCGCACTCGCCGGGCAGCCCTTCGAACGGGCGCTGCACGAGCGCGGTCGTGGCCTGCGCGGCGGTCCGGCCGTGGCAGGCCTTGTACCGGCGGCCGCTGCCGCAGGGGCAGGGCTCGCGAGCGCCGACGACCGGGATCTCGGCATCGTCGAGCTGGGGCCGCTTGGCCTTCGTCTGGGGTCGCTTCTTGGCCATCGTGGGTGTCTCCCGGTTACGGCTCTACTCGTACGGGCGCGAGCCTAGCCGTTCCCACTCCGGCCGTCGGGACCCTGTGGACGACGGGCCGCCTGTGGAGAACTCGCCGCCGCGCCCGGCCCCGTACGTCCGTCACCGGGTCGGAGGGGGCCCGTCACCGGACCGGAGGGAGTCCGCCACCGGGTCGGCGCCAGCCCGCCACTGGACCGGAGGGAGTCCGCCACCGGACCCGAGCGGGTCGTCGTGCGGGTCAGCCCAGGTCCTCGAAGGCGTCCGCGAAGTCCAGGCCGGGGATCTCCGACACCGCCGGGGCCGAGATCCGGGTGGCGAAGTCGTCGCGCCGGTGCCCGGCGTCCGGGTCGTGCACGTCGTCGTGGACGACGACCCAGACCGTGACCTCTCCGCGGGCGTCGTCCCGTACGCCCCAGTCGTCGGCGAGGGCCGTGATGATGTTCAGCCCGCGGCCGCCGTGCGCGGTGACCGAGGGGGTCGCCGGAGCCGGGCGGGTCGGGCCGCCGCCGTCCGTGACCTCCACCAGCAGCCGGCCGTCCGCGTCCACCTGCCACGCGGCCCGGACGTCGCCGTCCCCGGCCAGGGCGTCGCCCAGTGGGCGGCCGTGCTTGCACGCATTGCTCAGCAGTTCGGAAAGAACCAGTACAGCGTCGTCGATGACCGATTCCGCCACCCCGCCCCTGCGCAACTGATCACGCATGCGGTGTCTCGCTTCCCCCACGCCCGCAGGGCCATGGGGCACGGCCATGCTCGACGACGTGGGCACCTCCTGTGCCACCACCAACGCCACCCCCGAGACCTCCTTCGCCCCACGCCACGGTGTGGATGCCCCATCGCCCTGAGCCGGAAACCGGCCGGTCCCCGCACGGTGACGCATTCGACACGGTCGAACACGCACCGAACGCGCCGGAGCACTCCCCGTAATGGCCTGGCTGGATTTGGTCGGTGCGGCCGAGACCGGAGAATGGGGCAGCCGGGCCGCCGGGTCAAGATCTACGGACGAATCAGCGGCCCAGGTGATCCAGGACCGCCCGTGGCCGATTGGTGATGATGGCGTCGACGCCCAGGTCGGAGCAGAGATCCACGTCGGCGGTCTCGTTCACCGTCCACACGTGCACCTGGTGGCCGGCCCGCTTCAGACGCTCGATGTACGCGGGGTGATTGCGCACGATCCGGATTGAGGGGGCCGCGATCCGGACACCCGCGGGCAGTCGCCCGTCGCGCAGCCGGGGCGAGACGAACTGCATCAGATAGACCGTCGGCAGCGTCGGCGAGGCCGCCCGCACCCGGTGCAGCGACCGGGCCGAGAAGCTCATCACCCGCACCGGGGACTCCTCGGCCGCCGCCGGGGCGTCGAGTCCGAACCGCTTCAGGAGCAGCAGCAGCCGCTCCTCCACCTGCCCCGCCCAGCGCGTGGGGTGCTTGGTCTCGATGGCCAGCTCCACGCGCCGTCCCGCGTCGGCGACCAGTTGCAGCAGTCGCTCCAGGGTCAGGACGGAGGTCTCCTCCCGGTCCTCGGGCCGGTGTTCCCAGTCGGGCTGCTCGTCGCGCGTGCGCCAGAACTCCCGGGTGCGGCGGACCCCGAAGTCCAGCGCGGCCAGGTCGGCCAGCTCCAGCGCGGACACCGCGCCGCGGCCGTTCGACGTACGGTTGACGCGCCAGTCGTGGACGCAGACCAGGTGGCCGTCGGCGGTCAGGCGCACGTCGCACTCCAGGGCGTCCGCCCCGTCCTCGATCGCCTTCCGGTACGCGGCCAGGGTGTGCTCGGGGGCGTCCTCGGAGGCGCCGCGGTGGGCGACGACCTGAATCCGGTGCTGTCGTGCGTGGGTCACCGCGTCATGGTGCCACCGCGGGCGGGTAGACGTGCCATCGGCGGAAACGACAACGTGTCCGTTTAGTCTTGGATGACCTATATAAAGGATGGTCGGGGACCCACAGCAACCGCTTATGGTGCTCTGACGGCCCGTGGGAAAAGCTGATGGCATACAGAATCACCAGCACATCCGCATCGCGCCGGACCGTGGAGCAGCGCGTGAGCGTGGCTGAGCGCGACCAGGATGAGCGACAAACAGCCGTGGAACTAGGAGAGAAGCTGTGAGCACCGAGAACGAGGGCACCGCGGTACCCCCGGCCCCGTCCGCACCTCCCGTGCCGGTGGATGCTCCCGCTGCCTCCGCCCAGCCTCCCGCGCCGCCCGCCCCGCAGCAGGCACCCGCCTCCACCCCCGAGGCCCCGGCGGCTCCCCCCGCCGAGGGCCCGGTCGCGCCCCAGGGCCACACGGCACCTGAGGGGCAGCAGGCATTCCAGGGCGGTGCGTCGCCTCGGGGCGGTGAGGTCCCGCAGGGGTCCACGGCTCCCGACGCCTCGTGGCCCCCGCCCCCGCCGCCGGGCACCCCGGCCGACCAGACCCCGACGTACGGCGGGGGCGGCCACGACGGCTACGGCTACGGCTACGGCAGTGGCAGCGGTTTCGGCGAAGGCTCCGGTGACGGGGCAGGCGGCGGAGCGGGCGGCTGGGGCGCCTCGTACCAGCAGCCCGCGCCGAAGCCGGGCCGCGGACGTGGCGGTGTGCTCGCCGGTGTCCTGATCGCCGCGCTGGTCGCGGGCGGACTGGGCGGCGGCCTCGGCTACACGCTGGCCAAGAACAACGACGACGGCGGCTCCACCACGGTCTCCGCCTCCGACACCGGCGGCTCCGTCAAGCGCGAGGCGGGCACCGTCGCCGGCGTGGCGGCCAAGGCGCTGCCCAGCACGGTCACCATCCAGGCCGAGGGGAGCAACGGCGAGGGCGGCACCGGCACCGGGTTCGTCTTCGACAAGGAAGGCCACATCGTCACCAACAACCACGTGGTGGCGGAGGCGGTCGACGGCGGCAAGCTCAGCGCGACCTTCCCCGACGGCAAGAAGTACGACGCCGAGGTGGTCGGCCACGCCCAGGGCTACGACGTCGCGGTCATCAAACTCGAGAACGCCCCCTCGGACCTGAACCCGCTGCCTCTCGGCGACTCCGACAAGGTCGCCGTGGGCGACTCGACGATCGCCATCGGCGCCCCCTTCGGCCTGTCCAACACGGTGACCACGGGCATCATCAGCGCCAAGAACCGTCCGGTGGCCTCCAGCGACGGCAGCGCCGACAGCAAGGCGTCCTACATGAGCGCCCTGCAGACCGACGCGTCGATCAACCCGGGCAACTCCGGCGGCCCGCTGCTGGACGCGCAGGGCAACGTCATCGGCATCAACTCCGCGATCCAGTCCTCCAGCAACGGCAGCTTCGGCACCGGTCAGGCCGGCTCGATCGGCCTGGGCTTCGCGATCCCGGTCAACCAGGCGAAGTTCGTCGCCCAGCAGCTGATCAAGACCGGCAAGCCGGTGTACGCCAAGATTGGGGCCTCCGTCTCCCTGGAGGAGGCGACGAACGGCGCCAAGCTCACCGAGCAGGGCGTCAGCGGCTCCGACCCGGTCGAGAAGGGCGGCCCCGCCGACGACGCGGGCCTCAAGCCCGGTGACGTCATCACCAAGCTCGACGACCGGGTGATCGACAGCGGTCCGACCCTGATCGGCGAGATCTGGACCCACAAGCCCGGCGACGAGGTCACCGTCACCTATGAGCGCGGCGGCAAGCAGCACACGACCGAGGTCACCCTGGGCTCGAAGCTCGGCGACGACTGATCCTCGTACGCCACCCCGCACGCCTTCACGATCCGACCACTTCGCCACCGGGGTCAGCCCCGGTGGCGAAGTGCGTCAGGGGCGCGGGGGCGCGGATCAGGGACCCGTTCAGGGACCCGTTCAGGGACCCGGTTCAGACGACGATGACCCGGCGCCCGCGGGTGTGACCGGCCTGGCTGTCGATGTGCGCCGCCGCGGCATCGGCGAGTGAGTACGACTTCTCGACCGGGATGTGGAGCTTCCCCCGCGAGATCAGATCGACGGCCTCGGCGAGCGCCGCCGGCACGCTTCCGGCCACGCCGGAGAACCGAACGCCGAATTCGGGCGCCCCGAGATCGGCGATGGTGACGACCCGCTCCGGGCTCCCGGTCAGCTCGACGAGTTCGTGGACGACCCCCGAACCGGCCAGGTCGAGAGCCGCGTCGACCGCGCCGAGCCGCCGCACCCGCTCGACCCAGCCGTCGCCGTACGTCGTGGCGACGGCACCGAGGCCGCGCAGGTACTCCTGGTTGGCGGCACCGGCCGTACCGATCACCCTGATGCCGCGGTCGCGGGCGATCTGCAGCACCGCCGATCCGACTCCCCCGGACGCGCCGCTGACCAGCAGTGTCTGCCCGGGCCGCACGCCGACCTCGCGGATGATGCGCAGCGCGGTCTCCACGACGGAGGGGTACCCGGCCGCCTCTTCGAACGTCAGCCCCTCCGGCATCCGGGCCCACGCCCCGAGCACGGCGAACTCGGCGTAGGTGTCGGTGCCCTCGCCGAACACCCGGTCGCCGATCTCGACCCCGGTGACTCCCTCGCCGACCTCGTCCACCACCCCGGCGGCGTCCAGCCCGACCCCGGAGGGCAGCTCGGTCGGATGGGCTCCCAGCACCTGGCCTTCCCTGACCCTCCAGTCGACGGGGTTCACGCCTGCCGCCCGCACGGCGACGCGTATGCGGCCGGGCCCCGCGTGGGGCTCCTCGGCGTCGATCAGCTGCAGCACGTCCGGACCGCCGAATTCGGCGAAGCTCACTTTCTTCATGCGGCCGACCGTAGCACTAACCGATAGTGTTTCGTAACGGTTATTGTTCCGTACCTGCTAGCCTGCGGCTCATGACCGTGCAGCAGACGGGCCGCCGAGAGCGCAAGAAGGCCGCGACCCGCCAGAAGATCGCCGACACCGCGCTGCGGCTCTTCCTGGAACGCGGGTACGACGCGGTGGGCATCCGTGACGTGGCCGCCGAGGCCGACGTGGCCGTCACCACCCTCTTCTCCCACTTCGCCTCGAAAGAGGCCCTGGTCTTCGAGCAGGACGAGGACTTCGAGCACCGCCTCACGCGGGCGGTCACCGACCGGGCGCCGCACGAGCCGCTGATCCCCGCGCTGCGCCGCGAGGTCCTCGCCCTGGTCCGGCACTGCACCGCGGACAGCGCCGCCCCGGTCTGGCGCATGATCGACGCGTCTCCCGCCCTGCGGAAGTACGACGAGTCGGTCCGCCTGCGCCACGCGGAGGCCCTGGCCACGGCCATCGCCGCCGACCCCGCCCTGACCCGGAGTCGAACCGTCGCCCGCACCCTCGCGAGGTTCGTGATCGACGCCTACTCGCTGTCCCGCGAGGCCGCCGATCCCGAGGCCGCCCTCGACGAGATCTTCCCGATGATCGAGGCGGCCTGGGAGGCGGCCCCGCGCGACTGACGGTGCCGGTAGGCTGTACCCGCTCCGCCCCAGGCGGGACGGCGCGGGGGTGGGTTGCCCGAGCGGCCTAAGGGAACGGTCTTGAAAACCGTCGTGGCGCAAGTCACCGTGGGTTCAAATCCCACACCCACCGCAGTGTTTGACGGCCCCTGACCAGGCGTTACGGTCGGGGGCCGTCGGCGTGCGCGCTACCCGCCGAACACGGCACGGAAGGGGCGGCGGGAGGCCGAGGGCTCAAGGCCCGTACGGCAGGGCTTCCAGTTCGTAGTCCCGTGCCAAGGTCGTCCAGGCGACGTCCCGCAGGGCTGGATACGGGGCGTACGGGTCGGGGATCTGAGTCGTCGGCTGGAACCAGACGACGGTCAGGCCGGAGCGGTAGGCGACCGGGTCGTGGGCGGGGGTCAAGGGGGCCGAGGAGAATCGGCCGACGCAGGCCACGCGCGGGAGTGTCTCGACGGGGCCGTAGGCGCCCGCGTACTGGTCCGGGTACTCCCGTGGCGGCGGGATCAGGTGTACCGGCACGGTGGGGGACATCCCGGCGGCGGTGTCCAGGAGGGCCCGGATGCGCTGGTCGTTGGCGGGGCGGCAGGGGTAGCCGTGCGGCAGGTCGCCGTAGGTCGGGGTGAGGCGGAGTTCGGTCAGGTCGGCGCTGCGGCCGCAGGACAGGACGAGCCGGGTCAGCGACAGGGTCGGCACTCTGGGGCGGTCGTGCATCGGCGTCTTTCGGTTTCGTGCCGGGTGGGACAGGTGCCCAGATGCCGGGGGCGGGCGGGGACGCTCGGCCTGCGTCAGGGGCGCCGGCCCGTCAGGCGGGCCGCCGACGCGATCGTCGCGCGGGCCTCGCGTTCGGTCAGGCCGGTGGCCCGGGCGGCATCCAGCAGGGGGGCCAGCAGGTCCGCGCCGATGCCGTTCTCGTAGGCGCGGCAGGCCGCCCAGAACAGGCGGGTGTTGCGCTGGCCCCGGTGCGCGGCGAGGACGAACTGGACCAGGCCCCGGCCGTCACCACCCGTCGTCCCGCCCCCGGCACGCCGCACAGGGGGCGGGAGCAGCAGGCGCAGCAGGGCGGGCGGGCAGGGTGCGGGAGCCAGGTGGGACGTGCCGGGGGCGGTCGTGTAGGCGCCGTGCCGGGTGCGGGAGCCGGGGCCGACCAGGTAGCCGCCGGCGCCCCGGACGTCGATGCCGGGGGCGAGGCGGCCGGCCGAGTTGGGGACGACGTGGTCGGGCGGGCCGGTGAGCCAGAGGTGGCGGCCGCCGCTGGGGGTCAGGACGACGACCGTGGGCGGGATCGTGAAGAGGTGGCGCAGGGCCAGTTCGCGCAGGGCGGTCGAGGAGTCCGTCTCCGACTTCGTGTCCAGGTCGATGCCGATCAGGTGGTGCGGCGGCAGACCGCAGGCGATGCCGTAGCCCGTGGCCCAGGATGCGGCGGCGAACAGCGCGCGGACGCGGGCCGGGTCGGTGGAGGCGTCGTGGACGCCGTGGCCGAAGCGGCCGCACTCGCCGTGGCAGGTGAACGGTTCCGGCGTCGGGGCGTCGCGGTGGGGGGAGCGCAGCGCCGGGAGCTTCGTCCGGGCCAGCGGGATGACGGCCAGCCCGCGTTCCGCGGCTGACAGGGCGTGTGCGAGGGCCAGCGTCGTGGCCTGCCGGTCGGTGGTGGCCATGGGTCTATGTTCGTACGTAAGTTCGAGAAAGGGAAGAGCGGGGGGTGCGACACGCCGGTGAGGCGGGAGTGGGGGGAGGAAGTGGCGGAACGCTTCACCCCTTGCGGGGCTTGAGGAGGAGTCGTCCGTGCTGTCCCGTCGTGAGACGTAAGGGAAGCAAAGGGGTTTATCGACTTGTCCTCACGCTTGAGGGCGAATCAGGGCTTCCGGGGTGGTTCGCCGGGGATCCGGTGGGCAATTCTGATCACGCGACGTCGTGCACAGCGTCGAGGCGGTCGGCCAACTGCCTTGGCACCAGCTCTAGTTCACGTACTTCTCGCGTTATCGGCTGGAAGCCGGTGCGCACTTTTTCTGGAGGAACAACATGGCAAGCATCCGTACCGCCCGTGTCGTCGCCGCCGTCGCCGCCCTTCCGCTCGCCGCCGCTCTCTTCGGCGGGATCGCCACGGCGGACAACGGCGCCTTCGCGGACGACGGATCGAACGCGACCGCCGCCAGCGCCAATGCCGGCATCCTCGGCAGCGGCGTCGGCGGGAACAACAACGGCAACTCGTCCACCACGCAGCAGCAGGCGGTCGGCTCGGGGGCCTCGAACCAGAGCAACACCGCGCAGGTCGACGGCTCCGCGTTCACGGCGATCAACCAGGGCAACGAGAACGTGGCCGTCACCTTCTCCCCGCTGTGGTGGTGAGCTGAGGGACCGGCGCGGGTGCGCTGCCGCGCCGGCCCCGGTTCCTTGTGCGGGTGTGCTTCATGGGGTCGCAGTGCGTCCGGGCGGCGGTACTTCGGTACCGTCGCCCGGGCGTTTTCGCGCCCGTCCCCGTCCCTGCCCCCGTCTCCGTGTCCGTCTCCGTCTCCGTCTCCGGGCCACTCCGGGGCGTGCCCGAGCCGTTCCCGAGCCCCCTGCGCGGCCCCGAGCCGCTCCCGAGCCGCCCCGAGCCGCTCCCGACGCGGCCCCGGACGGGGCCACCGCGGCGGTTCCGGGCCGTGCCCCCGGGGCCCGTTCCGCGCGGACCCCCAGGGGTCAACCCGCAGTACTCCTCCTCCCCCACTCCACCTACAGGAGGTGGGGCCACCACCACCCCTACAACCTGAGGCGGACTCTGCTTCGGGACCTGCGGCCGATCCGCCGGGCCTCCCCTCGCTCATAGCGTTGAGCCATGACCACACCCGTCTGCACCAGCGCTTCGAACGCCGCCACCGCCCTGGCGCCGGCCACGGCACCGGCCGCGGCCACGGCCAGGGCGCAGACCTTCTCCTACCCGTCGTTCTCCTCGTACGTGAAGGCCCGCCAGCCGGTGCTGCTGCGTACCGCCCGGTCGCTCACCGCGAACCCGAGCGACGCGGAGGACCTGCTGCAGACCGCGCTCACCAAGACGTACGTGGCCTGGGAGCGCATCGAGGACCACCGTGCCCTGGACGGCTATGTGCGCCGGGCGCTGCTGAACACCAGGACCTCGCAGTGGCGCAAGCGCAAGGTCGACGAGTTCGCCTGCGACGAGCTGCCCGAGCCGGAGCCCGTGCCCGGAGGTGACGACCCGGCGGAGCGGCAGGCCCTGCACGACGCGATGTGGCGGGCGATCATGAAGCTGCCCGCACGACAGCGCGCGATGGTCGTCCTCAGGTACTACGAGGACCTCAGCGAGGCCCGGACGGCCGAAGTGCTCGGAGTTTCCGTGGGCACCGTGAAGTCGGCGGTCTCCCGGGCCCTCGGCAAGCTCCGCGAGGACCCTGAGCTGGGGTTCGTCCGGTAACGAGGCGGTATGTGAGCCCTTGGTGGGATCGCGCGTGCGGACCCGCCCACTGATCGATCACCCGGGACTAGTGACATACCGCGCGGTATGTGCGCAGAATCAGCGCAACCCTTGCCGCCGCGTAGGCAATGTCGCCCCGGGAGGACACCGTGCTGAGCACGATGCAGGACGTACCGCTGCTGATATCGAGGATCCTGGCCCACGGGTCGACCATCCACGGCGGCTCGCAGGTGACCACCTGGACCGGTGAGGACGAACCGCACCGCCGCTCCTTCGCCGAGATCGGCGCCCGCGCCGCCCAGCTGGCGCACGCACTGCGCGAGGACCTGGCCGTCGGGGACGACGAACGCGTGGCGACCCTCATGTGGAACAACGCCGAGCACGTCGAGGCCTACTTCGCGATCCCCTCCATGGGCGCGATCCTCCACACCCTCAATCTCCGCCTCCCGCCCGAGCAGCTGGCCTGGATCGTGAACCACGCCGCCGACCGCGTCGTGATCGCCAACGGATCGCTGCTGCCGCTGCTCGCCCCGCTGCTGCCGCACCTCAAGACGGTCGAGCACGTCGTCGTCACCGGTGCGGGCGACCGCGCCCTGCTGGACGGGGCCGCCGTCCAGGTGCACGAGTACGAGGACCTGATCGCCGGGAAGCCGACCGCGTACGACTGGCCCGAGCTGGACGAGCGGGCCGCCGCCGCCATGTGCTACACCTCCGGCACGACCGGCGACCCCAAGGGCGTGGTCTACAGCCACCGCTCCGTCTACCTGCACTCCATGCAGGTCAACATGGCCCAGTCGATGGGGCTGACCGACGAGGACACCACGCTGGTCGTGGTCCCCCAGTTCCACGTCAACGCCTGGGGACTGCCGCACGCCACCTTCATGACCGGCGTCAACATGCTGATGCCGGACCGCTTCCTGCAGCCCGCGCCCCTCGCCGCGATGATCGAGGGCGAGCGGCCGACGCACGCCGCCGCCGTCCCCACCATCTGGCAGGGCCTGCTCGCCGAGCTGACGGCCAGGCCCCGCGACGTGTCCTCCCTCACCCAGGTCACCATCGGCGGCTCCGCCTGTCCGCCCTCTCTCATGGAGGCGTTCGACGCGCTCGGCATGCGGGTCTGCCACGCCTGGGGCATGACGGAGACCTCGCCGCTGGGCACGGTCGCCCGGCCGCCGGCGCACGCGGTCGGGACGCCGGAGGAGTTCGCGTACCGCCTCACCCAGGGCCGTTTCCCGGCCGGCGTCGAGGCCCGCCTCACCGGTCCCGGCGGCGAACGCCTGCCCTGGGACGGTGAGTCCGCCGGTGAGCTGGAGGTGCGCGGCAACTGGATCGCCGGCGCCTACTACAACGGCCCCGGCGCCGATCCGCTGCGTCCCGACGACAAGTTCAGCGAGGACGGCTGGCTGAAGACGGGCGACGTCGGCACGATCTCCCCGGACGGCTTCCTCACCCTCACCGACCGGGCCAAGGACGTGATCAAGTCCGGCGGCGAGTGGATCTCCTCCGTCGAGCTGGAGAACGCGCTCATGTCCCACCCGGACGTCGCCGAAGCCGCCGTGGTCGCCGTCCCGGACGACAAGTGGGGCGAGCGCCCGCTGGCCACCGTCGTCCTCAAGGAGGGTGCGAACGCCGACTTCGCCGCCCTGCGCACCTTCCTCGCCGAGGACGGCAAGATCGCCAAGTGGCAGCTCCCGGAGCGCTGGACGGTCATCGAGACGGTGCCGAAGACGAGCGTCGGCAAGTTCGACAAGAAGGTGCTGCGCCGGCAGTACGCCGACGGCGGTCTCGACGTCACCCGGCTCTGACCGGCACGTGCACGCGACGCCGGGCGGCGGGCCCCACGGCCTCCCGCCCGGCACCCCTTCCGCCCTCACCGCCCCGCGTGTACGGCTGTAGCCGCGCCGGGCGTGCGGCCGACGGTTCTCATCGCGCCGGACGTACGGACCGTCCCGCGTGTACGGCCGTGGCTGCGCCGCGTGTACGGCTGTAGCCGCGCCGGGCGTGCGGCCGACGGTTCTCATCGCGCCGGACGTACGGACCGCCTCGGGCGTACGGCCGTGGCCGTCCACCCCAGCACCAGCCAGGCCCCCGCCACCGCGCACACGCCGCCCCAGCCCCAGTGGCCGAACGCGGGCCCCGCGAGGGCCGAGGCCAGCGCGCCACCCGCGAAACCGGCGACGACGTACGCCGTGTTGGCGGTGGCCGGTGCCGAGGTGGTGGTCAGGGCCAGGGTCTGGTTGGCGACGTGGGAGGCGACCAGGGCGGCGTGCACCAGGACGGCGGCCGCGCACAGGGCCGCCATCGCCTGCCCGCCCAGCCAGAACAGCGGCACCGACAGCGCGGCCAGCGCGTACGCCGACCGTACGACCTTGGCGGCGCCGAAACGGTCGACCAGGCCCCCGGCGAGCGGTGCGACGACGCTCGCCGCCAGCCCGAACAGGCCGAAGAGCCCGGCCGACGCGGTGGTCATGCCGTACCCCTCGTCCCCCGCGAGTAGCAGCGCGAGCGAGGTCCACAGGGCGCTCCAGGCGCCGTACATCCCCGCCTGGCGCACGCACGCCCGCCACAGGTCGGGCGAGCGGCGCACCACGCCGGGTATCGCGACGAGCCCCGCGAACAGCGGGCCCCGCCGCTGCCGCCGCTCCACGGGCAGGATGTACGCGGTCGCCAGCCCCAGTACGGCGGTCAGTACGGCGGCGCCCACGAACACCGTGCGCCAGCCGAAGGCCTGTCCGGCGAGACCGCCGAGCACCCGGGCCGCGACGACGCCGGTGAACAGTCCCGCGATGACGGCGGCGACGTGCCGGGCGCGTCGGTCGGCGGGGGCGCGCTCGGCCACCAGCGGGACGAGCAGCTGCGGTACGACGGTCGCGGCCGAGGCGACCAGGACGGCGCCCGCGAGCGCGCCGGTCCCGGCCGCGGCGGCGGCGGCGAGCAGGGCCGCCGTGGCGACCAGCGAGAGGACGGCGACCAGCCGGCGCCGGTTCACGCTGTCCCCGAGCGGGGCGAAGAAGAGCAGGCCGGCCGCGTACCCCAGCTGTGCGACCGAGGCGAGCCAGGCGATCGCCGACGGGGTGGAGCCCATGTCGTGGGCGATGAGGGGGAGCAGCGGCGCAGCGAGGTAGATGTTGGCGGCCGTCACGGCGGTGCACAGGGTGATCAGGGGGAGGAAGAGGCGGGCGGCGGCGCCGGACGGACGGGGCGATGCGGCCGTGGCCTTGGTCGTGGCCGCGCCAGTGGCCGTGTTCGTGTTCGTGATCGTCGAGGTGGGCGTGGACGTGGAGGCGGGCGGCGATGACGGCATGAGCGGAGCGACTCCTTCGAGCGCGCACTAACAACTAACTGGTTGGTTGGAACTAACTCCGGGAGTCTCACCCGCATTCCCGAAACCTGTCAACCAAATAGTTGGTTACCTCGTCCCTCCCGCTACCCTGGCCCCATGGCAGCAAGGGACCCCGAGGCCACCAAGGCCCGGATCTTCGAGGCGGCGGTGGCGGAGTTCGCCCGCCACGGCATCGCCGGCGCCCGCATCGACCGCATCGCGGCCGAGGCCAAGGCCAACAAGCAGCTGATCTACGCCTACTACGGCAACAAGGGCGAGCTGTTCGCGTCCGTCCTCGAGAAGAAGATGCTCGACCTCGCGATCTCCGTCCCCGTGGACCCGGACGACATCGAGGGCTGGATCGACCGCCTGCTGGACTACCACGCCGCCCACCCCGAGCTGCTGCGCCTGCTCTTCTGGGAGGGCATGGAGTACGGCACCGCCGAGCTGCCCCACGAGGCCGAACGCCAGGCGCACTACGCCCGCAAGGTCGCCGCCGTGCGGGACGGCCAGGAGCGCGGCGTGATCACCGACGCCATCCCGGCGACCGACCTCCTGTTCCTGCTGGTCGCGATGGCGAACTGGGCGGTCGTCGTGCCGCAGATGAAACGCATCCTGGTCGGCGGCGGTGACGACGACGCCGACCGCCTGCGCGACTCGATCAAGCAGGCGGCCCGGCGGATCGTCGACCGCTGACGCGGAGGGGCACCCTCGGCCGGTCCCGAAGACCGGTCCCGAAGACCGGTCCCGAAGACCGGTCCCGAAGACCGGTCCCGAGCAGCCGGTGCCGATCAGCCGGTCCCGAGCAGTCGCTCCCGGATTCCGGTCAGTTGGTCCCGATCCGCGTGAGCAGCTCGACGATCCGGGACTGCACCTCACCGCTGGTGGAACGCTCCGCCAGGAACAGCACCGTCTCACCCGAGGCCAGCCGCGGCAGGTCGTCCTGGTCGACGGCGGCGGTGTAGACGACCAGCGGGGTGCGGTTGAGCTGCCCGTTGGCGCGCAGCCAGTCGACGATCCCGGCGGCCCCCTCCTGGCGCCGCTGCACCCGCATCAGGTCCATCACGACCAGGTTCGGCCGGAACTGCCCGGCCAGCGTCACCGCGTCGGCGTCGCTCGCCGCCCGCGCCACCTGCATCCCGCGCCGCTCCAGCGTCGAGGTCAGCGCGAGCGTGATCTCCGCGTGCTCCTCGATCAGCAGCACGCGCGGCGGGTGCTGCTCGCTGTCCCGGGGCGCGAGCGCCTTCAGCAGGACGGCCGGATCGGCACCGTAGGCGGCGTCCCGCGAGGCCTGTCCGAGCCCGGCCGTGACCAGCACCGGCACCTCGGCCGCCACGGCCGCCTGCCGCAGCGACTGGAGTGCCGTACGCGTGATCGGCCCGGTCAGCGGGTCGACGAACAGGGCGGCCGGGAACGCCGCGATCTGCGCGTCGACCTCCTCGCGCGAGTGCACGATCACCGGCCGGTAGCCGCGGTCGCTGAGCGCCTGCTGCGTGGAGACGTCCGGCGCGGGCCACACGAGGAGCCGGCGCGGGTTGTCCAGCGGCTCCGGCGGCAACTCGTCGTCCATCGGCTGCGGACGCGGCGGGTCGGCCACCTCGACGGCCCCGCCGGGCCCGTCCAGCGGCTCGGGCCCCTCGGCGGCGTTCCGGTCCGGGGCTCCTATGGCGTACGACCGTCCGGCGCCCTCGGTGACCGGCGCGAGCCGTCCCTGACCGCCCGCCAGGGACGCCTGCTCCTGCTGGGCCTGGGTCTGGGTCTGCGACTGCGGGTGGGACTGCTGCTTCGGCTGCTCGGCGGGCGGCGGCGCGCTGGGGTGCTGCGTGGGGTGCTGTCCGGCGGGGGACTGCGGGCCCGGCGGCTGCTCGGCGGACGGGTGCGGGCGGGCCGACTGCGCCGTCCCGGTGGCGGCCGGGTCGGGCGGCGTGCCCAGCTTGCGGCGCCGGCCACCGCCGCCCGGGTGGTGCGGGGCGGGTGTGGCCGACGGCTGCTGCACCTGGACCGCCTGCCGGTTGAACGGCACTCCCTGGCCCAGGGTCCGCACGCTGATCGCCCGTCCCTGCGTCGAGTTCGGGTCGACGGGCGCGGACGCCTCGGCGGGCAACGGCTGCGCCGCGCGCGGGGCGGGCGCGTTCTCGGGCGGCAGCGGCGTGCCCCGGCTCGGCGTGGTGGCGGGAACGCCCTGTGGGGCTACAGGGGCGACAGGGGCCGGAGTAGCAGGAGGGGCGGCAGGCGCTGGCGGGGCAGCGGGTGCCGTGGGAGCGGCGGGTGCCGGTGCGGCGCCCGTGCCGGGGGGTACGGGGGCCGCACCAGGCGGTAGGGCGGTGCCCGGCGGGACTGGGGCGCCCGGCGGTACGGGGCTCCCCGCCCCCTGGGTGTCCGCGGCGGCGGGCCACGCCTGCGGCGCGGGGGCGGGCCGGCCGGGCGCGGTGGGCGCCGCGGTGTCGGGCCGGGCGGTGTCGGCGCCGGACTCGGCGGGCCGGGGCGTCTGCGCCTCGGGGCGGGCGGCGGCGGCCGGGGCGGGTACGGGGGCTCCGTGCACCGGCGGCGCCCCCTGCACCGGGATGCCCTGCGCCGGCGCGCTCCGCACCTGGACCGGCGCCGGTTCGTCGGCCGGCTGGACGGCCCCGGCCCGGCGACGGCGTCCCGTGGGCGCCTCGGCCGGGTGGGGCTGCGGCGGCGTGTGGTCCTCGGACTGGTCGTGCGGTACGGCGTCGTGGCGGCGGTCGCCGGGCCGCGCGTCACCGGGAGCGGCGGGCCCGGGCACCTGGGCCGGACCGGGCCGTCCCTGTCCCTGGCCCTGCGCGGGTACCTGCGCAGGGCCCTGGGCCTGGGCCTGCCCCAGTCCATGAACCTGCGCCTGCACGGGCACCCCCGCCGTCCCCCCGGACGGACGGTCGACGTCGGCGGGCGGCAGGGCGAACACCTGGCGCGGGGCCGCCTCCTGCGCCGCGGCGCGCTCGTTGGCCGAGGCCAGGGCACGGCGTCGGCGCCCCGTCGGCCGGTCGGTGTCCGCCGCGTCCGCCGGGTCCGACTCGCCGGCCTGCACGGGTAGCGCCGGGGGCAGCGCGTGCTGCTCACCGCCGTCCGGCCCGCCCCGGCGTCCGGTGGGCGCGGGCACGCCCTGCGGCGGTACGGTTCCGCCCAGACCGGTGTTGGACGCGGCGGCCCCGCCGCCGTGCTCGCCGGCCATGACGACGGCACCCTCGGACACCCCGGCGGGCCCTTCCTGGGGCAGCCCGCCGGCCTGGGCGGCCTCGGCGCCCGAACCCTCCGCGGGCCGTCCGCGCCGACGCCCGGTACCACCGGCTGCGGCACCCTCGCCGGGGCCCGCCTGGGCGGGCACGGGAAGCGGGGCCGACGCGGCGCCCTGCCCCTGTCCCTGCACCGGAGCCCGGGTCCCGGCCTCCGCCCCGTTCCCGGCCTGGGCCGCACGCCGCCTGCGCCGCCCGGTCGGTGCGGCGCTCTCCGTCTCGGGCCCGGCACCGCCCTCGTCCGGCGCACCCGCGACCGCGCTCTCCAGGAACGCGTCGACGGACGCCCGGCGCGCCCGCCGCCGTCCGCCCCCGGGAGCCGGCTCCCGAAGGGCCACGGCGTTCCCCGTGCCCGCGGCACCGGCCGGGTCGGCCTGGGCGTCCGGCGCGGCGGGGGTGACCTGGGCCGACTCGGCGCCCTGGGGCGGGACGGCACCCGCCCCGCCCCCGATCGGCACCTCGAGCACGTACGCGCTGCCGCTCATGCCCGGCACCTCGTGCGTCTGCAGCACGCCACCGTGCGCCCGCACGATCCCGCGCACGATCGGCTCGTGCACCGGGTCTCCCCCGGCGTACGGCCCGCGCACCTCGATCCGTACGACCTCGCCGCGCTGCGCCGCCGCGACCACGACGGTGTTGTCCAGGTAGCCGCCCGTCGCCGACACGGGCGAGTTGCCGGTGGCGTCGACGCCCGCGACGTCCGCGACGAGGTGCGCGAGCGCGGTGGCCAGCAGCCGGGGATCGACCTCGGCCTCGATCGGCGGCGCGTGCACGGCGAACTGGACCCGTCCCGGACCGATCAGCTCCACGGCCCCGTCGACACCCGCGGCGACGACCGCGTCGAGCATCACCTTCGTACGGGCGACCTGTTCGTTGCCGACGTCGAGGCGCTGGTAGCCGAGGACGTTGTCGATGAGGGTGGTGATGCGCGAGTAGCCGGCCGACAGGTGGTGCAGCACCTGGTTGGCCTCGGGCCACAACTGACCGGCGTCGTCGGAGGCCAGCGCGGCCAGCTCCCGGCGCAGCTCGTCGAGGGGACCGCGCAGGGAGTCGCCGAGGAGGGTGAGCAACTGCTCGTGCCGTCCGGCGAGCGCCTCGTACCGGTCCTTCTCCCGCTCACCGAGGGCGGCGTAGCGGTCGGCGTCCGCGGCGATCTCCTCCGCGTGCTTCTCCCGCAGCTCCTCCAGCTCGGCGACGTGCCGCTGGCGCAGCGCGGTCAGCTCGGAGGCGTGTTCCTCGGCGAGCCGCTCCAGCTCCTCGGCGTGCCGCTGCTCCGCCGCCTCGTGCTCCTGGAGCAGCGCGTCGTAGGGGCGCCGGTCGGTGAAGGTCATCACGGCGCCGACGAGCTGGTCGCCGTCGCGCACGGGCGCGGTCGTCAGGTCGACCGGCAGCTGGTCCCCGCTCTTGGCGAACAGCACCTGCCCGCGCACCCGGTGCTTGCGCCCGGAACGCAGGGTGTCGGCGAGCGGGGACTCGTCGTACGGGAAGGGCGAGCCGTCGGCGCGCGAGTGCAGGACGAGGGTGTGCAGCTCCCGGCCGCCCAGCTCACCGGCCCGGTAGCCCAGGATCTGGGCGGCGGCCGGGTTGACGAGGACGATCCGCCCGTCGGTGTCGGTGCCGACGACGCCCTCGGAGGCGGCCCGCAGGATCATCTCGGTCTGCCGCTGTGAACGGGCCAGCTCGGCCTCGGTGTCGACGGTGCCGGAGAGGTCGCGGACGACCAGCATCAGCAGCTCGTCGCCGGTGTAGCCGTAGGTGTCGTAGGCCTGCTGGCCGGTCTCCAGGTTGGCGCTGGTGACCTCGACGGGGAACTCGGAGCCGTCGGTGCGCCGCGCGACCATCCGGGTCGGCTTGGTGCGGGCCCGCGGATCGACGTGGTCGGGGCGTCGCATGGAGCCGGGGATGAGCCGCGAGTCGAACTGCGGCAGCAGATCCAGCAGCCCCCGCCCGACCAGCGCGGTGCCCGGCGTCTCGAACGCCTCCAGCGCGATGGTGTTCGCGTTGACCACGGTGCCGTTGGCGTTGACCAGGACCAACGCGTCCGGCAGCGCGTCCAGTATGGCTGCGAGGCGAGCAGCGCCTCGGGATGGCCTGCTGCTCACGAGACGCTTCCCTCCTGTTACCGCACTTGCCGACCGCCTGGGCCATCTTGCCAACCGGCCCGCAGCGTGTCACGCGAGGGAGTCTAAGGGTTGGGGCCCGCCGGGCGGCGTGGGATGGGACGGAGGTCGCACGAGGAAGTGACGTAGAACGTGTGACCGGTGGCCGCCCGGCCCCGTCGCCCGAGGCCATACGCCCAGGCCCGGCCCGGCGCCTACGACCGCGCCGGGTTCCCCATGTCGGGCAGCAGCGGCACCATGCGGTCCCAGCGGGAGATCTCGCAGCCGTCGCGGCGGTCGTAGGTCGCGTCGACGGGGCGCCCGGCCCAGGTGCCGGTGACGCGCGCGGTGGCGGGGCCGCCGTACTGCATGGTGCAGACGCTGCCCTCGGGTACCGGCGCGAAGACCTCCCGGCCCCACCGGGTGTCGCCGTCGACGACGGAACAGGCGTCCTCGGGGTGGGGGTGGTCGCCGCCGACGGGGTGGCAGTACAGCTCGTACGTGCCGTCCATGCCCGCGCCGGCGTCGCGGACCGTGACCGTGAGGTGGTCGCCGTCCGGAGCGCCTGGACCGTCTGCCGCGGCCGAGGGCGCGGCGCAGAGGGAGGCGAGGGCGGCGGCGGACAGGGCGGCGGCGCCGAGGAGGCGGGCGGCGGGGGTGCGGGTGATCTGGAACATGACCTGACCAACGCGCCGGCCGCCCGGACGTTGCGCGACCGGCCGTGGACTACGCCGTAAGGGCTTTGCTCTGCGGCCCGCCCGCCTAGTACCGTAGGGGCCGATTGGTGACAGCGCGCTCAACTGTGTCATCATCGGCACGCGCCACTCGCGCTCGCACGCGAGGTGGTGATGTTGTCTGGAGGCGTCGCCTAGTCCGGTCTATGGCGCCGCACTGCTAATGCGGTTTGGGTCTTAAAGCCCATCGAGGGTTCAAATCCCTCCGCCTCCGCACGATCACGGAAGCCCCGGCCCACACGGCCGGGGCTTCTGTGTTGCCGACAGCCCGCAGACAGGCATTTGCCCAGGTCACAAGGGGTGTGGCCAATGGATTTCACATGACGGCGGCAGTCATGTAATGTTCTTCCTGTCGCCGCGAGCGGGCCGGAAGGGCCGGGAGCGGCGGTAAAACTGAAAAGACAAGCACTCGTAGCTTAACGGATAGAGCATCTGACTACGGATCAGAAGGTTGCAGGTTCGAATCCTGCCGAGTGCACACAGGTCAAAGGCCCCGGAGCGATCCGGGGCCTTTGTCGTTTCGCGGCCGTGCAGCAGCGAAGTACGGCATAGTGACGCGCTCCGCCTTCACCCACCGCCGTCGGTTCGGACCTGGAACCTGGTGAGGGCAAAGATGATGAAGAGGTCAAGTGTCATCACGGGGATTGCCCATAGTGGGTAATAGGGGACGAACATGAACTGGGTGATCAGGCTGATGCCTGCCACCGCCGCACCGCCCCCGCGCCCCCAGCTTCTGTTCGTCACGACTCCCATGCCGGCGATGACGAGTGCCAGCCCGACCACGATGTGGATCCAGCCCCAGGCGGTCAGGTCGAACCGGTAGGCGTACTGGGAGGCGGCGAACAAGTTGTCTCTTGCGATGCCGGATGCCCCCATGAGAATGCTGAGCGGCCCGCTGAGCATCATCACAGCGCCGGCGAAGACGGACGCTCCACTGAGCCCTCCGCTGTCGCCCGTCCCGCCATGCCCTCGCCGTGTCTCGCTCGGTATCACTGCCATGGTCGCCACCTTCCTGTACTGCAGCACGGTCACCGACGCACGACGCTGCGACGCCAGCCACGCTCCACTGCCAGGATCACCGCGATCCTTCGGTATCGCGACTGCAACCAGCCGCGAGGACATGCTCGCGGGCAGCACGACGGGCCGGGAGCAGTTCGCGCAGGGCCGGGCCGCCGCGTAGGCACCACAGGGCGATGACCGGGTCGCAGATCGCGCAGCCCAGGGATGAGTCGTGGGCGAAGGGGAGGATCGGGCTGCCCTTCAGGTGGTGGACGACGTCCCACGCGGTGTGCAGCAGCCAGCCGATGCCGATGAACGTCCAGGACGTGAGGCCCCGGTAGGCGACGTACAGCATGAGCGCGCCGAACGGGAGCTCCCAGGTCCCCAGGCCGCCGCCGGAGAAGTAGACGCCCCCGGCCCCGGCGATCCCGAGGGCGTTCAGGGGCCGGCGGTGCGGGTCCGGGACGAGGGACAGCAGCAGGACGACGAGGAGGCCGATGCCGATCGGCATGACGTAGGGGAGGAGGCCGGCAGGGTTCATGCGGGCACGCTATGCGGGGCACGGGGGGTGTCCCAGTGGCGTGAGTGACAGGTTCCGACGGATTGTCGCCGACGGGTCTCGACGGGCGCGGGCCCCCGGAGTTGGGCGACACGGCGGGTGCGGCGGGCGACCGGACGTGAGTACGGTCCGCAACTGTGTCTAGGGTGAGCGCATGTTGAGAGGACCAGTCTTCATATCCGACCGGACGAGCCTCGACGGAGGCCGACGGTGAACAAGCCGCTGAGGGCCGTGGCGATCTTCTGCGGCCTGCTGGTACTGGGCCTGCTGATCCGCGCGAACTGGCTGCAGTACGTCCGGGCCCCGGAGCTGGCCTCCGACACCAAGAACCGGCGGGTGCAGATCGAGCAGTTCGCCACCCCGCGGGGCGACATCATCGTCGGCGGCCGGGCCGTCACCGGCTCCAAGGAGACCGAGACCACCGACCTCAAGTACAAGCGCACCTACGTCGACGGCCCGATGTACGCGCCGGTGACCGGATACGCCTCGCAGGCCCAGGGCATGACGCTGCTGGAGAAGACCTACGACTCCATCCTCACCGGCAAGGACGACCGGCTGGCCTTCCAGCGGTTCGCCGACGTGGTCAGCGGTGAGGGACGGCGGGCCGGCTCGGTGGTCACCACCATCGACCCGAAGGCGCAGAAGGCCGCCTGGGACGGGCTGACCGACCTGAAGGGCGCGCGGGGGGCCGTGGTCGCGCTCGACCCGCAGACCGGGAAGGTGCTGGCGATGGTCTCGGCGCCCTCCTACGACCCGTCCACGTTCGCGGGCAGCACCTTCAAGGAGTCCGACCGCTTCGTGGCGCTCGACAAGAAGAAGAACAAGCCGCTGGCCAACCGCGCGCTGCGGGAGACCTACCCGCCGGGCTCCACCTTCAAGATCCTCACCGCGGCGGCCGCGCTGGAGCACGGGATCGTCACCGACGTCGACGCCCGCACGGACGCCGTCTCCCCGTACCCGCTGCCGCAGTCCACCAACAAGATCGGCAGCGAGGCCGGTGACGCGGTCTGCAACAAGGCCTCGATGAAGACCGCCATGCAGCACTCCTGCAACAACGTCTTCCTCGACGCCGCCTCCAAGCTGGGGCAGGAGAAGATGCGCGAGACGGCCGAGAAGTTCGGCTTCAACGAGGACGTCTACTCCGACGACTTCGGAGACCTGCTCGCCACCAAGAGCCTCTACCCCGAGGACCTCGACAAGCCCGGCACCGCGCTCACCGGCATGGGACAGGGCAGCCTCACCAGTACGCCGATGCAGATGGCCCTGGTCACCGCCGGTATCGCCAACGACGGAAAGGTGATGCAGCCCTACGTCGTCGACGAGGTCAAGGGCCCGGACCTCGACACCCTGGAGAAGACCGAGCCCGCGGTGATGAGCGAGGCGGTCTCCGCCGAGACCGCGCAGAAGGTCCAGGAGATGATGGAGTTCACCGCCAAGGAGGGCAGCGCCCGCCGCGCCCAGATCGACGGTGTCACGGTCGGCGGCAAGACCGGTACCGCGCAGCGCGGTGTCGACGTGAACGACGAGGTGCCGTACGGCTGGTTCGTGTCCTACGGCAAGAAGGACGACGGGTCCTCCGTCGCGGTGGCCGTGTTCATCGACCCGACCGACATGGACATCTCCCGTGCGGACATCTCCGGTGGCGGGCTCGGCGCACCCATCGCCAAGAGCGTCATGAAGGCCGTCCTGAAGTCGTGACGCCGTCGGGGGCGGCGGCGCGTGACGCCCTGGCCGCGTCGTACGCCCCCCGGGCCCGCTCGACCGCCGCCATCCGGCGCTCGGTCCAGCGCGCGAGGTCACGGACCTGTTCGGCGGCCTCGCGGCCGAGACCGGTGAGGGAGTAGTCCACGCGGGGCGGGATCACGGGCTTGGCGTCCCGGTCGACCAGGCCGTCGCGCTCCAGGGTGCGCAGGGTCTGGGTCAGCATCTTCTCGCTGACCGAGCCGATCTCCCGGCGCAGTTCGCTGAAGCGGTAGGGGCGGTCGAGCAGAGCGATCAGGGCCAGGGCGCCCCAACGGCTGGTGACGTGCTCCATGAGCAGGCGCTCCGGACACATCGGTTCACTTTCTGCCATGGTCATACGGTACGTCCGGGCGGGCGCTCACCATGAGTGAGTGCCCGCCCGGACGTCGTTGCCGGACCGGGTCACCGGCCGTTGTCAGTGGTGCCCTCTACTGTCGGTGGGGATGGCACAGGCATGGAAGTGCGCGGGGCTGCGGTGGGCGGCGGACGGTCCCGTGCTGACGTGGGTCGGGGGCCGGCGCAGTGCGCTGGTCCGGGGGAAGCGGGTGGCCTTCGGGGTCGCCGAGGGGGGTGCGCGGACATGCGTGGGAGCACGGGGGCACGCGTGCCCGGTGCGGGCCGGTGTGCCGGGGCGGAGTACGGGGGCGCGGTGCGAGGAGTGCGCCCGGCTGGACCGGGCCCACTCCGTGGCCGCCGACACCATGGCGGACGATCCGCGGCCGTACCGCGTCTATCTGGCGTGGTTCGGTCCGGGCCTCGTCAAGGTGGGGATCACCGCATACGAACGGGGCTCCGCCCGGCTGCTCGAACAGGGGGCGGTGTGCTTCAGCTGGCTGGGCCGCGGGCCGCTGATGGCCGCGCGCCGGACCGAGGAGCTGCTGCGGGCCGCGCTGGGCGTGCCCGACCGCATCCCGTACGCCCGCAAGCGCGCGGTGCGGGCCGCCCTGCCCGAATCGGCGGCGGAGCGGGCGGCCGAGATCGCCGGGCTGCACGCGCGGGCGGTGGCGCTCGGCGGCTGGGCGGAGGCGCTGACGCCGGAGCCGTTCCGGGGCGTCGACCACGCCGGCGTCTTCGGGATCACGGGGGCGGAGCGCGGGCCGGCCGCCGTGGCGGAGGTGGCCGAGCTGGTGGCGGGCGGGGCGATCGGGGGTGAGCTGGTGGCCGCCGCCGGGCCCGATCTGCATCTGGCGACGGAGCGCGGGGTCGTCGTGCTCGACACCCGGCTGATGACGGGGTGGGAGCTGCGGGCCGCCGCGGGCGAGCCGTGCGCCGTGCCCCTGCGGGAGCTCAAGCAAGCGGCCGGAGTGCAGGACGGCCTGTTCTGACCTCCTGTTCTGACCTCCTGTTCTGACCTGGTGTTCCGGGCGCCCCCTCTTCTCCCTCCTCGCCCCTTGTCCAGGGGCGCGCGGCGCACCATCGTGGCCGCATGAGTGATCACGAGGCCGGGCAGGTCCGCCGGTTCTGGGAGGGGCTCGGGCTGCCCGGGCTGGTCGACGTGCACACGCACTTCATGCCCGAGCGGGTGCTGCGCAAGGTCTGGGCCTACTTCGACGCCCTGGGGCCGCTGACCGGCGGGGTCGAGTGGCCGATCACCTACCGGCAGGAGGAGGACGAACGCGCGGGGCTGCTGCGCGCGTTCGGGGTGCGGGCCTTCACCGCCATGCTCTACCCGCACAAGGCGGGCATGGCGCAGTGGCTGAACGACTGGGCGGTGGACTTCGCCGGTCGCACCCCCGACTGCCTGCACACCTCCACCCTCTTCCCCGAACCGGGCGTCGAGGCGTACGTCCGCCGGGCCGTCGAGTCCGGGGCGCGGGTCTTCAAGGCACATGTGCAGGTGGGGACGTACGACCCGGCCGACGAGCTGCTCGACGTGGCGTGGGGCGTGCTCGCCGAGGCGGGGGTCCCGGTCGTCGTCCACTGCGGTTCCGGCCCGGCGCCCGGCAAGCACACCGGACCCGGGCCGATCGCGCGTGTCCTGGCCCGGCATCCCCGGCTGCGGCTGGTCGTCGCGCACCTCGGGATGCCCGAGTACGAGGACTTCCTGGACCTCGCCGAGCGGTACGGGGAGGTGCGGCTGGACACGACCATGGCGTTCACCGACTTCAGCGAGCGGCTCGCGCCCTTCCCGCGCCGGGCGCTGCCCCGGCTGGCGGACCTGGGCGACCGGGTCCTGCTCGGCACCGACTTCCCCAACATCCCCTATCCCTACCTGCACCAGCTGCACGCCCTGGAGCGGCTGGAGCTGGGGGACGCGTGGCTGCGCGCGGTGTGCCACGACAACGCCGCCCGGCTGTTCGGGCTGCCGGGGAGCCGGAGCGCCGGGTGAGCCGAGGTGCGGGCCCGGTGGGTACCGGCCGGGTGGACGGTCCGGTGCCCAGCGGACTCACAGCGGGGCGACGAAGACGTGCGCGGCGGTGCGCGCGGGGAGCCGGGCGGCCCGGTCGCCGCTGCCGACCGTCACACCGCCGGGCCACGGCGTGACGCTCACGACCGCGCCCGGCCGCACCCCGGCCCGCCGCAGGGCGGTCAGCAGCCCGCGGTCCGCCTGGACCGGCTCCCCGATGCGCCGGACGACCGCGCTCACGCCGTCCGGCCCGGGGAGCAGGGCGCCGAGGCTGACCGTGCTCCCGGCGGGGGCCGGACGCGCGACGGCGGTGGTCGCCCCGCCCAGTTCCTCCAGGCCCGGGATCGGGTTGCCGTAGGGCGACTCGGTCGGGTGCCGCAGCAGGCGCACCAGGCGGCGTTCGACGGCCTCGCTCATCACGTGCTCCCAGCGGCAGGCCTCGGCGTGGACCTGCTCCCACTCCAGGCCGATCACGTCGACGAGCAGGCACTCCGCGAGCCGGTGCTTGCGCATCACGCGCGTCGCCAGCCGTCTGCCGGTGTCGGTCAGTTCCAGGTGCCGGTCGGCGGCGATCCGCAGCAGTCCGTCGCGTTCCATGCGGGCGACGGTCTGGCTCACGGTGGGGCCGCTGCGGTCCAGGTGCTCGGCGATGCGGGCACGCAGCGGGACCACGCCCTCCTCCTCCAGCTCCAGGACGGTGCGGAGGTACATCTCCGTGGTGTCGATGAACCGGGACACGCGGTGGGTCAGGCGGGAGTCTCGGCGGTGGCGGTCAGGACCGCACGGCCGAGGGTGTGCCCGGCCATGGTGAAGCCGAGGACGGCGGGGGTGGCGTCGGCCGGGACGCCGATGGACTCGACGTCGAGGGCGTGCACGACGACGAAGTAGCGGTGCGGGCCGTGCCCGGCCGGCGGGGCGGCGCCGATGTAGCGGGCCGCGCGGGCGTCGTTGGGCAGCTGGAAGGCGCCCTCGGGCAGGCCCGAGCCGTTGTCGTCGCCGGCCCCCTCGGGCAGGTCGGTGACGGTGGCGGGGATGTCGGCGACCGCCCAGTGCCAGAACCCGGACCCGGTGGGGGCGTCGGGGTCGTAGACGGTGACGGCGTAGCTCCTGGTGCCCTCCGGTGCGCCGCTCCACGACAGCTGCGGGGAGAGGTCCTTGCCGCCGGGGACGCCGGAGGAGTGCTGCGCGTCCGGCCAGGGGGCGCCGTCGGCGACGGTCGTGCTGGTGACGGTGAAGGAGACGGCCTCGGGGAGGCGGGCGAACGGGTGGTTGGCGCTCATCGCGTCGTTCCTTTCGGACGGGCGGCCGGGTCGGCCACTGAGATCGACCATAACACTAATAATCGATTATTCAATGGATCGTCTATGCTCCCCTCATGACTCAGACCGGCCCCACCTCGCCCCCGCCGACCGGGAAGCGGATGCTCTCCGAGCAGGTCTACGCCCACCTGCGGGAAGCGATCATGCGCGGCGACCACGCCCCCGGCGCCGCCCTCAAGCCGCAGGACCTCGCCAGGGAGCAGGGCGTGAGCCTGGCCGTGGTGCGCGAGGCCCTCGTGCGGGTGGTCGGTGACGGGCTCGCCGACCGGCTGCCCAACCGCGGCTTCGCCGTCCCGGCCTTCTCCGACCGTCGCTGGCAGGAGATCGCGGAGGCCCGCCGCACCATCGAACCGGTCCTGCTGCGCATGTCCGTCGAGCGCGGCGACGTCGACTGGGAGGCCCGGGTGCGCGCCGCCCACCACCGGCTGGCCCGGACGCCCGCGTACACGCCGGAGGAGGGCGAGTACTACAGCGAGGCGTGGTCCGAGGCGCACCGGCTCTTCCACCGCGCCCTGATGGAAGGCTGCGGCAACCCCGTACTGCTGGAGACCTTCGACCGGCTGTGGACGGCGAGCGAGCTGGCCCGCCGCTGGTCGACGCACCGCAATCCCGGCCGGGACGGCGCCGAGGAGCACCGCCGGCTGGAGGAGGCGGCGCTGGCCCGCGACGCCGACACCGCGGCCGAGGTGCTGGTCCGCCACCTCACCCTGACGGCCGAGGCGCTGTCCGGAGGCACCTGAGGTCGGCACCCGGCGCTGCCCAGCGCTGGCCGGTGCGCCCGGCGGCACCTGAGCGGCGCCTGAGCGGCGCCTGTGGGTTTCTCAGAGAAATCACAGCCGACGGAAAGGGCCCTCTCAGAGCGCCCCGACAAGGTGTCCGCCATGACCACGACCTCGCCCCAGGGGCGCACCGAACTGCTGAGGCCGGACGGGAGCCCCGTCCGGGTGCTCGTAGTGGACGACGAGCTGTCCATCACCGAACTGCTCTCCATGGCCCTGCGCTACGAGGGCTGGCAGATCCGCAGCGCAGGGGACGGTCACGGCGCCGTCCAGGCCGCCCGCGAGTTCCGGCCCGACGCCGTCGTACTGGACATGATGCTGCCCGACATGGACGGCCTGAGCGTGCTGGGGCGGCTGCGCCGCGACCTGCCGGACGTGCCGGTGCTGTTCCTGACCGCCAAGGACGCCGTGGAGGACCGGATCGCCGGGCTGACCGCGGGCGGCGACGACTACGTCACCAAGCCGTTCAGCCTGGAGGAGGTCGTCGCCCGGCTGCGCGGACTGATCCGCCGCTCCGGCGCCGCCGACCGGCGCTCCGACTCCGTACTCGTCGTCGGCGACCTCACCCTGGACGAGGACAGCCACGAGGTCACCCGCGGCGGCCACGGCATCCACCTCACCGCCACCGAGTTCGAGCTGCTGCGCTTCCTGATGCGCAACCCGCGGCGGGTGCTGAGCAAGGCGCAGATCCTGGACCGCGTGTGGTCCTACGACTTCGGCGGCCAGGCCAACGTCGTGGAGCTGTACATCTCCTACCTGCGCCGGAAGATCGACGCCGGTCGCGAGCCGATGATCCACACCCGGCGCGGCGCCGGATACCTGATCAAGCCCGCGGTGTCGTGAGCCGGCGGCGACGACCGCGGCCGCGGACCCTGCGGACGCGGCTCGTCGTCGCGTCCGTGGCGCTGATCGCGGTGGTGTGCGCGGTGATCGGCACGGTGACGACGGTGGCGCTGCGCTCGCATCTGTACGAGCAGCTGGACGGACAGGTGCGCGAGGTCGCGGCCCGGGTGTCCGGCTTCGGGCCGCCGGGCGAACGGGGGCCCGGGGGCGGGGTGAAGCAGCGGATGGACCTCGACGAGTTCGTCACGCACGGCGGCCCGCAGCCGCGCGACACGATCGTCGCCGAGACGCGGGACGGTGCCGTCGTCGACGCCAAGTACGGCGAGAAGGACGACGAGAGCACGGACCCCAGCAGGACGACACCGGTCTCCCTCGACGAGGCCCAGCGCACCGCGCTCGCCTCCGTCCCCCGGGACGGCGAGGCGCACACGGTCGAGATCCCCGGCCTCGGCGACTACCGCGTCGAGTACCACGACGGCTACTACGCCGCCCTGCCCACCGACGACGTCGACGGCACCATCAGCACCCTGGTCCTCGTGGAGGCCAGCGTCACCGCCGCCGGTCTCGTCGCCGCCTCCCTCGCCGGAGCCGTCATCGTCGGCGTCGCCACCCGCCCCCTGCGCCGGGTCGCCGCCACCGCCACCCGGGTCTCCGAACTCCCGCTGCACGCGGGCGAGGTGAACCTCGACGAACGGGTCCCGGAGTCGGAGTGCGACCCGCACACCGAGGTCGGCCGGGTCGGCTCCGCGCTCAACCGGATGCTCGACCACGTCCACGGCGCCCTGCACGCACGGCAGCGGAGCGAGACACGGGTACGGCAGTTCGTCGCCGACGCCAGCCACGAACTGCGCACCCCCCTCGCCTCCATCCGCGGCTACGCCGAACTCACCCGCCGGGGACGCGAGCAGGTCGGCCCCGACACCCGGCACGCGCTGGGCCGCATCGAGTCCGAGGCCGGCCGCATGACCCTGCTGGTCGAGGACCTGCTGCTGCTCGCCCGCCTGGACGCCGGGCGCCCACTGGAGTTCGGGCACACCGACCTCGTACCGCTCGTCGTGGACACCGTCAGCGACGCCCGCGCGGCCGGCCTCGGCCACACCTGGCGGCTCGACCTGCCCGACGAACCGGCCCTGGTGTCGGCGGACCCCGCCCGGCTCCAGCAGGTGCTGGTCAACCTGCTGGGCAACGCCCGCACCCACACCCCGCCGGGCACCACCGTCACCGCGCGCGTACGGCGCGAGGGGGCGTGGCTCTGCGTGGACGTGGTGGACAACGGGCCGGGCATACCGGGCGAGTTGCTGCCCCGCGTCTTCGAACGCTTCGCGCGCGGGGACTCCGCGCGGTCCCGGGCGACCGGCTCGACGGGCCTCGGCCTCGCCATCGTGCAGGCCGTGACGACCGCGCACGGCGGGGGCGTGACGGTCGACAGCGCGCCGGGCCGGACGGTCTTCACCGTGTACCTGCCCGCGGTGCACGACGGGCATCTGCCCATGCTTCACGACCGGCGTCTGCCCGCGGTGCGCGACGGGCATCTGCCCGCGGTGCACGACGGGCCGGACGGGCGGGCGCACTCACAGGCGCAGCACAGCCCCACCACACGGGTGCGACAGGGGAGTTGAGAAGAGTCGGTGCCATGCGAACCGACTCTTCTCCCGGCTCCCTGCCGGCGCGGGAGCACCTCCCGGCCGCAGGAGCCGGTACGCCTGTCCTGGACGTAGTGGTCCCCGTCCACAACGAGGAGAAGGACCTCGGGCCGTGCGTCCGGAGACTGCACGAGCACCTCACCCGGACGTTCCCGTACGCCTTCCGCATCACGGTCGCGGACAACGCCTCCACCGACGGCACCCCGCACGTCGCGGCCTGCCTGGCGGCCGGCCTCGCCGCGGTCAGGTCCGTCCGGCTGGAGCAGAAGGGGCGCGGCCGGGCCCTCAGGACCGTCTGGTCGGCCTCGGACGCCCCGGTCCTCGCCTACATGGACGTGGACCTCTCCACCGACCTGAACGCACTGCTGCCGCTGGTGGCGCCGCTGATCTCCGGCCACTCGGACCTCGCCATCGGCTCCCGGCTCGCCCGCAGTTCGCGGGTGGTGCGCGGCGCCAAGCGGGAGTTCATCTCCCGCACCTACAACCTGATCCTGCGCGGCTCCCTCCAGGCCCGCTTCTCCGACGCCCAGTGCGGATTCAAGGCGATCCGCCGGGACGTGGCCCAGGTGCTGCTGCCGCTGGTGGAGGACACCGGCTGGTTCTTCGACACCGAGATGCTGGTGCTCGCCGAGCGTGCCGGGTGCCGGATCCACGAGGTGCCGGTCGACTGGGTCGACGACCCGGACTCCACCGTGCACATCGTGCGGACGGCGACCGAGGACCTCAAGGGGGTGTGGCGGGTCGGCAAGGCCCTGGCCACCGGTTCGCTGGCACTGGACCGGCTGGCCCGGCCCTTCGGCGACGACCCGCGCGACCGCGAACTGACCGGCGTACCGCAGGGGCTGGCCCGGCAGCTCGTCGGCTTCTGCGTGGTCGGTGCCCTGTCCACCCTCTTCTACCTGCTCCTCTACAGCGGCTTCCGCCACTTCGCCGGCTCCCAGCTCGCCAACGCCCTCGCGCTGCTGGTCTCGGCGGTCGCCAACACCGCCGCCAACCGGCGGCTGACCTTCCGGGTGCGGGGCCGGGGCGGAGCCGCGCGGCACCAGGCGCAGGGGCTGGTCGTCTTCGGCATCGGCCTCGCGCTGACCAGCGGTTCGCTGGCCGCCCTGAGCGCGGCGACGACCGACCCCGACCACTCCACCGAGCTGGCCGTGCTGATCGCCGCCAACCTCGCGGCCACCGTGCTGCGCTTCCTGCTCTTCCGCGCCTGGGTATTCCCGGACCCGCCGGCCACGGGCTCCCGCCCGGAACCCCACCTCCGGGACTCCCACCTCCCGGAACCCCACCTCCGGGACTCCCACCTCCCGGACCCGCAGCGCACCTGGAGCGACGCCCGATGACGACGCACTACGACCCGGCCACGCACGCCGACGGCACGAGCACCCCCGCCGGCGAGGACGGGGGACCGCCGCCCGCGGCGCCGCCCGCCCACCGCCGGCCCGGGGGGTCCCGGCTCGGCCGGGTGTGGCGCGGCCGCCCCGAGGACCCGCGCTGGGTACGCCCCGCCTTCCTCGGCCTCCTGCTGGCCACCGCCCTCCTCTACCTGTACAACCTGAGCGCCTCCGGCTACGCCAACTCCTTCTACTCGGCGGCCGTGCAGGCGGGCAGCCAGTCCTGGAAGGCGTTCTTCTTCGGCTCGCTCGACGCGGGCAACGCCATCACCGTCGACAAGCCCCCGGCCGCGCTGTGGCCGATGGCGCTGGCGGTGCGGATCTTCGGCCTCTCCCCCTGGTCGGTCCTCGTCCCCGAGGTGCTGATGGGCGTGGGCACGGTCGCCGTCGTGTACGCGGCCGTGCGCCGCCGGTCCGGCCCCGCCGCCGGACTGATCGCGGGCTCCGTGCTCGCGCTCACCCCGGTCGCGGCGCTGATGTTCCGGTTCAACAACCCGGACGCGCTCCTCGCCCTGCTGATGTCCGCCGCCTGCTGGCTCGTCGTACGGGCGCTGGAGGACGGGCGGACCAAGTGGCTGGTGTGGGCGGGCGTCGCGATCGGCTTCGCGTTCCTGACGAAGACCCTCCAGGCCTTCCTGATCCTGCCCGCCCTGGCCCTCGTCTACGGCGTCTGCGCACCGGTGCGGCTCAGGAAGCGCCTCGGCCAGCTCGCACTGGCGACCGCCGCGATCGTCGTCTCCGGCGGCTGGTGGGTCGCGGTCGTCGAGCTGTGGCCGGCCTCGTCCCGCCCGTACATCGGCGGCTCGCAGAACAACAGCTTCCTTGAGCTGACCTTCGGCTACAACGGCCTCGGCCGCCTCAACGGCGAGGAGGCCGGAAGCGTCGGCGGGGGCGGCGGAATGGGCGGCGGCGGTGGCGGTGGCGGGCAGTGGGGCGAGACCGGCTGGGACCGGATGTTCAACTCCGAGATCGGCGGCCAGATCTCCTGGCTGCTCCCGGCCGCCCTGATCCTGCTCGTCGCGGGCCTGATCGCCACGCGCCGGGCCGGCCGCACGGACACCGCGCGCGCGTCCCTCCTGGTCTGGGGCGGCTCGCTGCTGATGACCACGGCCGTCTTCAGCTACATGGCCGGCATCTTCCACCAGTACTACACGGTGGCCCTCGCGCCGTACCTGGCGGCCGTGACCGGCATGGGTGCCGCGACGCTGTGGGAGCGCCGTGAGCGTCCCTGGGCGTCGCTCGCCCTCGCCGCCGCCGTCACGGCGAGCGCGGCCTGGGGCTACGTCCTGCTCGACCGCACGCCCGACTACCTCCCCTGGCTGCGGGTGCCGGTCCTGGTCGGCGGCCTGGTCGCCGCGCTCGGGCTGGTCTTCGCGGGCCGGCTGGGGCGGCGGACGGCCCTCGCGGCGGCCGGGCTCGGCCTCGTGGCGTCGCTGGCCGCGCCCACCGCGTACACGCTGAGCACCGTGCGGGAGGGGCACAGCGGTTCCATCGTCACGGCCGGTCCGGCCGGCGCGAGCATGGGGGGCGGCCCCGGCGGCGGCGGTGGCCGGGGCGGCGGCTTCCCGGGCGGTGGGAACGCGCCCGGTCAGGGGCAGGGCCAGGGCGGTCCGGGGGGTGGCGGCTTCCCCGGTGGCGGCACCACTCCCGGTGCCGGGGGCACCAACCCGAACGGCCAGACGCCGAACGGCCAGAACGGTCAGACGCCGAACGGCCAGAACGGTGGCCCGGCCGGCGGTCCGACCGGCGAAGGCGGCCGCACGGGAGCGCGTGGCGGCGGCATGGGCGGCCTGCTCAACGGCGCCGAGGTCGGCTCCGAGGCGAAGCGGCTGCTGGAGACCGACGCTGACGCCTACACCTGGGTCGCCGCCGCGATCGGCTCCCAGAACGCCGCGAGCTACCAGCTCGGCACCGGCGACCCCGTGATGGCGATCGGCGGCTTCAACGGCACCGATCCGTCGCCGACCCTGGCCCAGTTCAAGAAGTACGTGGCGGACGGCCGGGTCCACTACTTCATCGGCGGCGGCACGGGGGGCGGCCCGGGCGGCGGCTCCGGCACCGCGGCGCAGATCACCTCGTGGGTCGAGGCCAACTTCAAGGAGGTCACGGCCGGCTCGGCCACCTTCTACGACCTCACCTCGCCGACGGGCTGACCCTCGGGACCAGCAAACGTTGTACAGCGTATAGGAGTCTCCTATACGCTGTACAACATGACGACATCTCCCCAGGAATCCGCCGGGGAACGGGAAACCGTGCCCCCGGTCCAGGGCCACCCGCAGCGCTGGCTGATCCTCGGTGTCATCAGCCTCGCCCAGCTCACGGTGGTCCTGGACAACACCGTGCTGAACGTGGCCATCCCCTCGCTCACCGACGAGCTGGGCGCGGCCACCTCGGACATCCAATGGATGATCAACGCCTACTCACTCGTCCAGTCCGGCCTGCTGCTCACCGCGGGCAGCGCGGCCGACCGGTACGGCCGCAAGAAGATGCTGGCCACTGGCCTCGCCCTGTTCGGGACCGGCTCGCTGGCGGCCGGACTCGCGGACACCACCGGCCAGTTGATCGCGGCGCGGGCCGGGATGGGCGTCGGCGGTGCCCTGCTGCTGACCACCACGCTCGCCGTGGTCATGCAGATCTTCGCGCCAGCCGAGCACGCCAGGGCCATCGGCATCTGGAGCGCGGTCAGCGCGCTCGGCTTCGCCTGCGGGCCGCTGATCGGCGGCTTCATGTTGGACCACTTCTGGTGGGGGGCGATCTTCCTGATCAACCTCCCGGTGGTGGCCCTCGGTCTGGTCGCGGTCGTGACCCTGGTCCCGGAGTCGAAGGACCGGCAGGGCGACCGCCCCGACCTGCTCGGCGCCGTCCTCTCCACGATCGGCATGGCCGCGCTGGTCTACGCGATCATCTCCGGCCCTGAGCGCGGCTGGGCGTCGGGCCGGGTCCTGGCCACGGCCGCGGTCGCCGTGGGCGTGCTCGCGCTCTTCGCCTACTGGGAGAGCCGCGTCCCGTACCCGATGCTCGACCTCACCTTCTTCCGCGACCAGCGGTTCACCGGCGCGGTGGCCGGTCTGGTGCTGATCAGCTTCGGCATGGGCGGCGCGCTGTTCCTGCTCACCCAGCACCTGCAGTTCGTCCTCGGGTACGGCCCGCTGGAGGCCGGGCTGCGGACCGCTCCGCTGGCCCTGACGGTGGTGCTGCTGAACTTCTCCGGAGTGGCGGCGAAGTGGCTGGCCAGGCTCGGCATGCCGGGGGCGGTGCTGCTGAGCATGGTGCTGATGGCGGCGGGCCTGGCGGCCATCGCCACGCTGACCGGGCAGGGCTACGCCGGCACGCTGCTGGGGCTGCTGCTGATCGGCGTGGGGTGCGCGCTCGGCAATCCGGCCATGGCCCACGCGCTGATGAGCGCGATCCCGCCGGCCAAGGCGGGGGTCGGCGCCGGCGTCAACGGCACGCTGGCCGAGTTCGGCAACGGGCTGGGCGTGGCCGTCCTGGGCGCGGTGCTGACCTCGCGGTTCGCGGCGCTGGCACCCGTCGCGGCGACGTCGCTCCCGGCGGCGCTGGCTGCGGCGGAGGGTGAGGGCGAGCGGGGGCGGGTCCTCGACGCGTTCTCCTCCGGAGTGGGGAGCAGTCAGTCGGTGGGGGCGGTGGCGGTGTTGCTGGGCGGGGTGGTGGCGGCGGTGTTGTTGCGGAGGGCGGAGCGGGTGGGCGCCTGAGGGGCCGGGGAGCGGGGCATGGTCGCGGCTGCGGGTCGGTCGTGGCTGGTCGCGCCCGCGCGGCTGAGCCGCATATCGTCACGCCCCGCACCCCTTTCCGGGGCGCCTAGCATGACCGGTGAGGGCGAGAGCGAGGTGGGCGCGCATGACGAAGACAGGGCGGGAGGGGCCGCGGGACAGCGTGTGGCTGTCGAGGGAGGGGCGGCGCAGTGGGCGCCGTGGGGGGCAGCCCTCCGGGCTCGACCGGGACAGGATCACCGCGGTCACCGTCCGGCTGCTGGACGCCGAGGGCCTGACCGGGTTCTCCATGCGCCGCCTGGCCGCCGAGCTGAACGTCACCGCGATGTCCGTCTACTGGTACGTCGACACCAAGGACCAGTTGCTCGAACTCGCCCTGGACGCCGTCTTCGGCGAGCTGTGCCACCCGGGCCCGGACACCGGCCTCGACTGGCGCGCGGAGCTGCGTGCCCTGGCCCGGGAGAACCGATCGCTGCTGGTGCGCCACCCCTGGACGTCCCGGCTGGTCGGCACCTACCTCAACATCGGGCCGCACTCGCTGGCGTTCTCCCGGGCGGTGCAGGACGTCGTGCGCCGCAGCGGGCTGCCCGCGCACCGTCTGACCGGCGCCATCTCCGCCGTCTTCCAGTTCGTCTACGGCTACGGCACCATCGAGGGCCGCTTCCTCGCCCGGGTGGCGGACACCGGGCTGAGCCCCGAGGAGTACTTCCAGGACTCGATGAGCGCGGTGACCGAGATGCCGGACACCGCGGGCGTCATCGAGGACGCCCAGGACATCATGGCGGCCAGGGGCGGGGACACCGTCGCGGAGATGATGGACCGGGACTTCGAGTTCGCCCTCGACCTGCTCGTCGCGGGCATCGACGCCATGGTCGAACGGGGCTGACCCGGCCCCGTACGTACGGCCGGCGCCGGGTCGGCCGTACGGCCCGCCGACTGTTACGGCCCGCCGGCGGGCCTCAGTCGTCCGCCGCCAGCCGTGCCGGGAAGCCGCCGGTCGCCACCGGTCCCCACTTCTCGGGCGTCACCCGGATGATGGACTTGCCCTGCTTGACCATGGCCTGCCGGTACTCGTCCCAGTCGGGGTGCTCGCCGGAGATGTTGCGGAAGTACTCCACGAGCGGCTCCACGGAGTCGGGCGCGTCGATGACCTCCGCGGTGCCGTCGATCTGGACCCACGGGCCGTTCCACTCGTCGCTGAGCACGATGAGGCTGACCCTCGAGTCACGGCGGGCGTTGCGGGTCTTGGCCCGCTCCGGGTAGGTCGAGACGACGATCCGGCCGGCGTCGTCGACCCCGCAGGTCAGCGGTGACCCCTGCGGGCTGCCGTCGGCCCGCCGGGTCAGCAGGATCGCCCGGTGCCGGGGGCGTACGAAGTCCAGCAACTCGGCTGGGGAGACACGGGTGTTCGTCGCGATGTTCGGTGCCATGCCGCCAGCCTAGGACGCCGTGTCGCACTCCGCGCGCAGCGCCTCCGCGAGGTTGTCGTGGACCGGCACGTCGCGGCGCAGGCCGGAGAGTTCCAGGACGCGGCTCGCCACGCTCTTCGGGGCGGCCACCACGCGCAGCTGGGCTCCGTCCGGCAGCCGACGGCGCACGGCGGCGATCAGACGGACGCCCTGGGAGTCCATGAAACGGGTCGCGGACAGGTCAAGGACGAGCAGCCGCAGTCCGTCGGAGCGCTGCTCCACGGCGGTCGTGATCAGGGGCAGCAGCCCCGAGGCGTTGCAGAAGTCGATCTCGCTGGGCATCGCGAGCACGGCGCAGCCGGGTGGATCGCACGGCTCACACGGTTCGCAGGGATGAGGGAGGAAGGTCACAGCACTCACCTGACAGACGTCCGTCGGGCTTCCGGCCGGGCCGCTTCCTGACCCGGCCCCCATTGCACCATGCGGCGGGGCGGCGCGAAAGGCTCACCGTCCGCCGCCCGTCCCGCCGCCCGGTCCGTCGGCCGAGCGTCACCGGCACGCAACCGAGCAGCTAAAGTGCTGTTCGTCCTGTGCTCGCAGTCGGGAATGTGCTGCGGAGCTCTCCTGCGCACGGCCGTGAGGCCGCGCTTGCCGAAGAGGTTCGTGGTGGCTTCGTCCGAATTTACTGATTTGCCGCGTTTTCCGGTGGGCTTCGAGTTGGCCGAGGCTCTGACCGCGGCGGCTCGGGACCTGCACGGGACGGGCACCCCCGACGACACCATGAACACCGCCGTCGCACTCGCGGTACGCCTGCTGCCCGACGCCGAGCACGCGGGCATCTCGGAGATCCAGCGCGGCGGCCGGCTGCGCTCGCTGGCCTGGTCCGACGAGACCGTGCGCTTCGCCACCGAGCCCCGGCAAGGCGGCCACACCCCGCACCCGGACTGGGAGCGCCTGTGGACCACGCCCGTGGTGCGCACGGACGACAGCGAGGCCGACGGCGGCGGCAACGTCCTGTCCGGGCTCGGCCTGCGCTCGGCGCTGTCCCTGCGGCTGCGCGCCGACCGGCGCCGGGTGACCGTGCTGACCGCCTACGCCCGCAAGCCCCAGGCCTTCGACGAGGACGCCACCCGCATCGGGCGGCTGTTCACCGCGCATGTCTCCCTCGCCCTGGACTCGGCGACCGTGCGCGAGCAGCTCACCGAGGCGATGCGCACCCGGGACCTCATCGGCCAGGCCACCGGAATCCTGATGGAGCGGCTGGACATCGACGCGGCCGGTGCCTTCGAGTCCCTGGTCAAGGCCTCCCAGCGGGAGAACGTGAAGCTGCGCGACCTGGCCCGCCGCATCGTCGACGCCCACTCCGGTACGGGCGGCAGAGGCGTGACCGAGCGGTGACGGGACATCCGTACGGTCATGACCCCGCCGACCACGAACACGGAGACGCTTGATCACGCCATGGCGCGCATCCAGGGCCTCGACACCCTGCTGCGCGACCTGACCGACCGGGCGGTCCACCAGGTGCCCGGTGCCGACGCCTGCTCGGTCACGGTGCGCCGCGCCGACCGGCTGATGACGCTGGCGGGCAGCACCGGCCTGCCCAGCGGCCTGGACCTGCGCCAGTACGAGAACGGTTCGGGTCCCTGCGTGGACGCCGCCGAGACGGGGAGCGCGCAGTACTCCCCGGACCTGGCGACCGAGGACCGCTGGCCCGCCTACACGGAGTACGCGCTGGGCACGGGCGTGCGCTGTGTGCTGGCGCTGCCGCTGGCCGTCGAGGGTGAGACGGGTGCCGCGCTCAACCTCTACGGCATCGAGCCCGACTCCCTGGCCCAGGGACTGGACGCGGCCCGCACCTTCGCGGAGCGGGCCGCGGACGCCGTGAACGAGGCCCTGCGCATCGAACGCCAGCATGCCTCGGCGGCCGACGTGCGCACCGCCCTGCTCTCCCGCAGCGTCATAGACCAGGCGGTCGGCATGCTCATGGCCCGGGAGCGCATCGACGCCCACCGGGCCCTGGAGCGGCTGCGCCGGGCCTCACAGGAGCGGAACGTCAAGCTCCGGGACCTGTGCGCCCAGGTGGTGGCCCGGGCGTCCGGCGGCGCCTCGCACCGCGGGACGTGAACACCGCGGGCGGTGGCCTCACGCCGCGGGCAGTGACTCCCCCTGGACCGCCTGGATGTCCAGCTCGACCCTGAGCGTCGTGCCGATCGCGGCGATGCCGGCCTGGACGACCTGGTTGTAGTTCATGGCGAAGTCCTCGCGGTGCAGCTCCGTCGTCGCGCGGAAGGCGGCCCGGGTGCCGCCCCAGGGGTCGGCGCCGGTGCCGAGGTAGGCCAGGTCCAGGTCGACCTCGCGGACCACCCCGTGCAGGCCCAGCTCGCCGTGGACGGTCCAGCGGTCGGGCCCGGCCTCGCTCACGCCCGTGGAGCGGTAGGTGATCTCCGGGAACCGCTCCACGTCCAGGAAGTCCGCCGAGCGCAGGTGGGTGTCGCGCATGCCGTTGCCCGTGTCGATCGAGGCCGCCTGGATCACCGCCTCCACCCGGGACTTGGTGACGTCGTCCGGCGCGATCTCGACGGTGGCGGCGAAGTCGGTGAAACGGCCGCGCACGCTGGAGATGCCCAGGTGCTGGGCGACGGCGGCGACACCGGAGTGCGCCGGGTCCACCGTCCACGGTCCCGGCGGCGGCAGCTCGGTGCCGCCTTGGCGGGCCAGGGTCACCGTGCCCACCTCGGCCCGGCCGCTGGCGGTGACGATCGCGCTGGAGGCGGCCGGCGCGTAGCCGACCGCGGTGACGATCACGGTGTACGCCCCCGGCGTCAGCGCGGTGGTGTCCCGCACGGCCCCCTCGGTGTCCGCCTCGGCGCGCAGTACCTGCGTGCCGGTCATGTCGGTCACCGTGACGACCGCGTGCGACACGGCCCATCCGTCCCGCGTTCGGATCCTCGCGGTCAGTCCCATCCCGTTTTCTCCCTGCAAAGGCTCAGAAAGTGGTCGTAAAGAAACCGGCCCGTGGGGGCGGGCGCACCTCCGCTCAGAGCGCGCACGCCACCACGGGCCGGGGTTCTGCTACTCGCCGGGGTGGGCGAGCTCGATGTCGTGACCGTCGGCACCGGGTCCGGCGACCGTCAGGGCGGTGGCCACCGGCGGGTAGCCGGTCGCGATGACGGTGTACTCGCCGGCGTCCAGGTCGGTGAAGGCGTATGCCCCGTCCGTCCCGGTGGTGGCCGTGCCGATCACGTTGCCCGCCGCGTCCACCAGGGTCACCCGGGCGTCGGCCAGCGGACCGTGCGGGGCCCGCACGACGCCCTGGACCTGGGCCCCGGCCTGGAGGTCGACCTCGACGCGGGTGACGCCGGTGCCGCCGACCTCCAGCGGCAGGGCGCGGGGGCGGTAGCCGGCGGCGTTGACCGCGACGGTCACCGTGCCCGGCACCAGCTCGGTGAAGGCGAACTCGCCCTGCTCACCGGTGGCGGCGCTGGCCAGCAGGTCGCCGCGCACATCGGTGACGATCACCATGGCGTCCTTGACCGGCGTCCCGCTCTCCATGGCCCGGACCAGGCCGGTGAGCCCGCTGGTGCCGCTGAGCAGGATGTCGTAGGCGACCGGCTCGTCGTTGACGACGATCGTCGACGCCTGCGGCTGGAAGCCGTCGGCGGAGGCGATCAGCACGTACGACCCGGCGCTCGGCGCGTCGACGGCATAGGAGCCGTCGGCCTGGGCGACGGACCGGCCGAGCTGGCGGCCGGCCAGCGAGATCAGCGTGACCGCGGCCTGCGGGACCGGGGCGGACTCGGCGCCGCGGACGAAGCCGCGGACCGCGATGCCGCCGGAGACGGGCGCCTGAGGTTCACCGGAGCCGGCCGTCGTGGCGACGGCGGCGAGCCGCTGTGTGGCGGCCGGCTCGGCGCCCGGGGCGGCCGAGGTGTCCGAGACCGCCGAGGCGGCCTGAGCACCGGACGGCGTGGCCGCCACGGCAGCCAGCGCACCGGCCGGGACCGGCTCGTCGGCGACGCGGACGGCCTCCGCGGGGGTGCCCGTCACCGGCGGCGCGGCCTCGGCCGTGGAGTCCGCGGCCTGGGCCAGGGCGCCCTTGGTCCGCAGCGGGACCTCCTTGATGAACAGCGTCACCAGGAAGGCGAGCAGGGCGATCGGGGCGACGATCAGGAAGATGTCGGCGATGCCGTGCCCGTAGGCGCTCTCCAGCCATTCACGGATGCCGGGGGGCAGCAGGTCCATGTCGGGGATCGAGCCGCCGCCGGACGCCTTGGCCGCCGCCGCCTGCTCCTGCGGGCTGAGCGAGCCGATGGTGTCCGAGGCGTAGTGGCTGATCCGGGTCGACATCACGGAGCCGAGCACCGAGACGCCCACCGCGCCACCGAGGGACCGGAAGAAGGTGACCGTGGAGGACGCGGCGCCCAGGTCGCTCGGAGCCACCTGGTTCTGCGTGCAGAGCACCAGGTTCTGCATCATCATGCCGACGCCGAGGCCCATCAGCGCCATGAAGATGCCGATGTGCCAGTAGGGGGTGTCGTAGCGCATGGTGCCGAGCAGGCCGAGGCCCGCCGTCAGCAGCACACCGCCGGCCAGCAGCCAGCCCTTCCACTTGCCGGTCTTGGTGATGATCTGACCGGAGACCGTGGACGAGACGAACAGACCGCCGATCATCGGGATGGTCATGACGCCCGACATGGTCGGGGACTTGTCCCGGGCCAGCTGGAAGTACTGGCTGAAGTACACGGTGCCCGCGAACATCGCGATACCGACGAACAGCGAGGCCAGCGAGGCCAGGGTGATGGTGCGGTTCTTGAACAGGCGCAGCGGGATGATCGGCTCGCTGGCCTTCGACTCGACGAGGAGGAAGAGCAGCGTCAGCACGACGGCGCCGCCGACCATGGCACCGGTCTGCCACGACATCCAGGAGTACTTGTCGTCGGCGAAGGTGACCCAGACGAGCAGCAGGCAGACGGCCGCGGTGACGAAGAAGGCGCCGGCCCAGTCGACCTTGACCTTCCGCTTGAGCACCGGCAGGTGCAGCGTCTTCTGCAGCACGATCAGCGCGAGGATCGCGAAGGGCACGCCGACGTACAGGCACCAGCGCCAGCCGAGCCAGCTGGTGTCGGTGATGACACCGCCGAGCAGCGGACCGCCGACGGTGGCGACGGCGAAGGTGGCGCCGAGGTAGCCGGAGTAGCGCCCGCGCTCACGCGGGGCGATCATCGCGGCCATGATGATCTGCGCCAGGGCGGACAGACCGCCGGCGCCCAGGCCCTGGATGGCCCGCGCGGTGATCAGCATCGCGGGGTTCTGCGACAGACCGGCCACGACGGAGCCGATGACGTAGACGATCAGGGCTATCTGGACCAGGGCCTTCTTGCTGAACAGGTCCGCGAGCTTGCCCCACAGGGGGGTGGAGGCGGTCATCGTCAGCAGCGAGGCCGTGACGACCCAGGTGTAGGCGCTCTGGCCGCCGCCGAGATCACCGATGATCTCGGGCAGGGCGTTGGTGACAATGGTCGAGGACAGGATCGCGCAGAACATGCCGAGCAGCAGCCCGGACAATGCCTCCATGATCTGCCGGTGCGTCATCGGAGCGTCTCCGGAGGAGCCTCCCCCGTGCTTGGCATGAGCCCGCACACCGGCTGGTGTGGTCGTTGCCATGGACTTCCTTTACTTACGTGGTGATCGCGGGTGTACGGGTGGACTGTTCGTCCCCGGACAGTGCGGGAGGCCGGGCCGCGGGGACCCGGCAGTCGTCGAAGCTGGCCCTGAGGCGGGCCATGAGCCGGGAGAGCTGGCGGACCTCGTCGTCGGACCAGTCGCTCAGGCGGTGCGAGAGCAGTTGGGTGGTCCGTTCGGCGATCTCGTCGAGCTGGTCCTGCCCGGCGGGCGTCAGGCGCAGGATGCGCGAGCGCTTGTCCGCGGGGTCGGGAAGGCGTTCGATCCAGCCCCGCTCGGCGCCGTGGGCGACGTGGCGGCTGGTCACCGACATGTCGACCGCGAGCAGCTCCGCGAGCTTGCTCATGCGCATGTCCCCGTCGCGGCCGAGCAGTGTCAGTACGGCGACGGACCCGCCGGGACAGTCGGACGGCAGCAGCCGCCCCATCTCCCGCTTCACGGCGCCGAAGGCGCTGAACTGGCGGATCAGCTCCTCGTACTGCGCCTTCTCGGCCATGCGCACCTCCCGATTCGTTGCTTAGGGCAACCATAGGATCAGTTAGTTGCTACAGGCAAACAAAAACGGTCGGTGCGGCATAAAAAGTTGGCAAAGGCAAGTATTGCGAAAGTAAATGCGCAGGTGGTAAGGGGTGGACCGGGCCAAGGGGACTGGGCGGCCCCGCACTTGGGCAGCACCCGGGGATTCGCTAGTGTCTCGGCCCATGGCTAACACCCAGGGCCCCCAGGGCAATAACGACCCCGCAGGCAGCACCCAGATGTTCCGCGCGTTCGTCGACGACGCCCCGCAGAGCCGGCAGGCGGCACCCGCCGCCTCCTCCGGGCCCCGCGTCGGCCTGATCGTCGGCATCGTGGCCGCCGTGATCGTCGTCGCGGCCGTGGCCTGGCTGGCGCTCGGCTAGCACAGGCACCGGGCCCCTTCGGAGGGCCGGGCCCTTCGGCCGGTACCGGCGCAGACGAAGACGACCGCTGCGGCACCCCCGAGGTGCCGCAGCGGTCGTCGCGCTTTCCTGCCGAGCGTCCTGGACCGGGCTCCGCCGGGACCGGACTCAGTCGGAGATGAGGCCCTCGCGCAGCTGCGACAGGGTCCGGGTGAGCAGCCGGGAGACGTGCATCTGCGAGATGCCGACCTCCTCGCCGATCTGCGACTGGGTCATGTTGGCGAAGAAGCGCAACATGATGATCCGCCGCTCCCGGGGCGGCAGCTTGGCCAGCAGCGGCTTGAGGGACTCGCGGTACTCCACGCCCTCCAGCGCGGTGTCCTCGTAGCCCAGGCGGTCCGCCAGCGAGCCCTCGCCGCCGTCGTCCTCCGGGGCCGGGGAGTCCAGCGAGGAGGCCGTGTAGGCGTTGCCGACCGCGAGGCCGTCGACGACGTCCTCCTCGGACACGCCGAGGACGGCGGCCAGCTCACCCACGGTCGGGGAGCGGTCCAGCTTCTGGGACAGCTCGTCGCTGGCCTTGGTCAGGGCCAGGCGCAGCTCCTGGAGGCGGCGCGGGACGCGCACCGACCACGAGGTGTCGCGGAAGAACCGCTTGATCTCGCCGACGACGGTCGGCATCGCGAACGTCGGGAACTCGACGCCCCGTTCGCAGTCGAAGCGGTCGATCGCCTTGATCAGGCCGATGGTGCCGACCTGGACGATGTCCTCCATCGGCTCGTTGCGGGAGCGGAAGCGCGCGGCGGCGTAGCGCACCAGCGGGAGGTTCAGCTCGATCAGGGTGTCCCGGACGTAGGCACGCTCGGGGCTGTCCTCGTCGAGGGCGGCGAGCCGCAGGAACAGGGAGCGGGACAGGGTGCGGGTGTCGATGGCCTCCGTGGCCGGGAGGGTCGGGGCCGGCACGGCGTCGAGGTCCGGCACGGCGTCGCCGGTCCGGGCGCCGTCGACGGAGCCGACCGGGCCGACGGAGTCGATGGGGCCGACGGGCTCGACGGGGCCGAGCCCCTCGATCGAGTCGGGCGCGGTCTCGCTCTCCGCGAGCGTCAGCACCTCAGAGCTGCCCTGTTCTGCGGACATGCCACCCCCTTTGGGTCGCGGGACGGTCACGGCGCACGCTCCCATGCCGGGAACGCAGCCTTCACCTGAATACCGGAGCCGAAGCTCCGGCAAACGCGTCTCCGGCAGAATGTCACATGTCGGCAACGCGCTGTAGTGACATGTCGACATCTGAGATGCGAATACCCCCTGGAAACAGGGGGTCTGATGGGCTTTCAGCCCGATTCCGTGCGCAACGGCCCTGGTGAGCGATTCGCTCTCGCCGGTGACACCTCGCTCGCGCTTTCGACTCCGCCGGTGTCTTGGCCGAGCTTACGCGTCGATCCGGTTCGCGGACCTCAACCGCTGGAAACTACGCGCCAGTAGCCGTGAGACGTGCATCTGGGAGACGCCGAGTTCGGCACTGATCTGGGATTGCGTGAGGTTGCTGTAGTAGCGCAGCAGCAGGATCCGCTGCTCGCGCTCGGGGAGTTGGACGAGCAGGTGACGCACCAGGTCCCGGTGCTCGACCCCGTCCAGTGCCGGGTCCTCGTAGCCGAGCCGGTCGAGCAGTCCGGGCAGCCCGTCGCCCTCCTGGGCGGCCTCCAGCGAGGTGGCGTGGTAGGACCGCCCCGCCTCGATGCAGGACAGCACCTCCTCCTCGGTGATGCGCAGCCGCTCGGCGATCTCGGCCGTCGTCGGGGAGCGCCCGAAGGCGGTGGTCAGGTCCTCGGTGGCGCTGTTGACCTGCACCCACAGCTCGTGCAGCCGCCGCGGCACGTGCACCGTGCGGACGTTGTCGCGGAAGTACCGCTTGATCTCCCCGACCACCGTGGGCATCGCGAACGTCGGGAACTGCACGCCCCGCTCCGGGTCGAAGCGGTCGATGGCGTTGATCAGCCCGATGGTGCCGACCTGGACGACGTCCTCCATCGGCTCGTTGCGGGAGCGGAACCGGGCGGCGGCGTAGCGCACCAGCGGGAGGTTGGCCTCGATGAGCGCCGCACGCACCCGGTCGTGCTCCGGCGTGCCCGGGGTGAGGTCCTTCAGCTCGCCGAAGAGCACCTGGGTCAGGGCCCGGGTGTCGGCCCCCCGGCTGCGCTGCGGCGCGGGAGCCTCCTGGGCCTGGGCGGGCGGCGCGGGCGGTGCTTGAGGCGCAGTACTGGCCGGCACGGTCAACTCCACCTCGTGATCTGTCAACTCTTCCGTCAACTCATCCGTCAAAAGCGGTCATAGCATCACAAGACATGTCCACTGTGTGCAAGCACCGCATAAGGTCGTGTTGAGTGAACGCGGAACGGCCCCGCACCGAGCTGGTGCGGGGCCGGACAGGGGTCGGAGCGCGGGGCGGGGCGCCCCACGGGCTCGCGGTGGTACTAGAACTCGTAGTCGGCGATCACCCAGGTGGCGAACTCCCGCCACAGCGCGACGCCCGCCTGGTGCGCCGGGTGCTCGAGGTAGCGCCCGAGCGCGTCGGCGTCGTCCACCGCCGAGTTGATGGCGAAGTCGTAGGCGATGGGGCGGTCGCTGGTGTTCCAGCCGCACTCCCAGAAGCGGAGGTCGTCGATCTGGCCGCCGAGCGCCCGGAAGGCCTCGACTCCCGCCACGACGCGCGGATCGTCGCGCCCGACGCCGTCGTTCAGCTTGAACAGCACGAGGTGGCGGATCATCACTCTCCTCCGTTGGCGGCCCAGGTCATGAAGTCGCCCACGGCGCCCGCCGCGTCGGATATGCCCTGGAAACCTATCTGCACGTAGTCGGCTGCCTTGGCCGGATCAGTGATGATCACATACAGCACGAAGACCACGAGCACATAGACGGCGATCTTCTTCGAGTTCACCGCCACCGCGGCCTCCCCTGTCCCTTTCGACCCACGCCTTCGACCGCTCATGATCGCACGAAGGGCCCCGTCTTTCGACGGGGCCCTTGCAAAGCGGTAGCGGAGGGATTTGAACCCTCGGTGACTTGCGCCACACTCGCTTTCGAGGCGAGCTCCTTCGGCCGCTCGGACACGCTACCGAGACAGACCTTACAGCACGGAGCGGCATGCTCAGAAATCGGTATTGCGGCCGACGAACAGCAGTCCGGACCGGGTCAGCGGTCGCGGAAGAAGTCGGTGAGCAGCCGGGCGCAGTCGGGCGCGAGCACGCCCTCGATCACCTCGGGACGGTGGTTGAGACGCCGGTCGCGCACGACGTCCCACAGGGACCCGGCCGCGCCCGCCTTGTCGTCGCGGGCGCCGTAGACCACGCGGTCCACGCGGGACTGCACGAGCGCTCCCGCGCACATCGTGCAGGGCTCCAGGGTGACGACGAGCGTGCAGCCGGACAGCCGCCACTCGCCCAGTGCCACCGCGGCCCGCCGGATCGCGAGGACCTCGGCGTGCGCCGTCGGGTCCCCGGTGGCCTCGCGTTCGTTGTGCCCGGCGGAGAGCACGGTGCGGCCGTCCGGCGCCAGTACGACGGCGCCGACGGGTACGTCCCCGCTGCCCGCCGCCCGTCCGGCCTCGACGAGGGCGAGCCGCATCGCGGCCCGCCACCGGTCGCGCACCGGATCGGGCGGAGCCTCCTCGGGCCACCGCCCGGCCGGCGCGGTCAGCGGACGGTCTCCAGGACGTCGGAGGCGCCCAGGGCCTCGGCGATCTCCCCGACCGCGTCCCCGGCCATCGAGCGCAGTTCCTTCTCGCTCACCCCGAGGTCGTCGAGCACCTCGGCGTCGCCGACCGGTCCGTGCGGCACGGCCTCGCCCGAACCGGTGGCCGCGACGGCGCCGTCGCCACCGTCCTCGTCGTCGTCGGACTCGCCGTCCTCCGTGCCGTCGAGGTCGAGGTCGTCGAGGTCGTCGTCGTCACCCGGTTCCCGGCCGAGCAGTTCGTCGGTGAGCAGGATCTCGCCGTAGCTGCTGCGGGCGGCCGCGGCGGCGTCCGAGACGTAGATACGGGGGTCCTCCTCACCGTCCACCCGGACGACTCCGAACCACGCGTCCTCCTGCTCGATCAGCACGAGCACCGTGTCCTCGTCGGGTGAGGCCTCCCGGGCCAGGTCGGCAAGATCCGACAGGGTTTCCACATCGTCGAGCTCTGTGTCGCTCGCTTCCCACCCGTCTTCGGTGCGCGCGAGCAGTGCGGCGAAGTACACCGTGACTCTCCCACTGGTCCTAGGCGTGCCGGTTGGGGATCCCCCCGGCGGAGGCTACGGGCGGGGGAGCGGTGCTCCGAGCCCCACCCACTCGGAATCGTGGCAGAAACAAGGCACTCAGGGGACGTCTTCGGCGCCCTGTGTCCGGCTGTTTTGACCGGCGTCCCGGAAGGTCTGTACCCGGGCAGCCGCCCAGCAGCGCTCTCGTCGCCGCCACGTGCGGATCGTACGCGGATTCTCGCGGTCCCCGCGTACGTCCGTCACCACCAACGTCGGCGCGGCGCGCGATCTTCCCCGGCCGGGTCAGGGAGTTCTCCCGGGAGCGGGGCGCCGGGGGAGGGACTACCAGCGGAAGGTGCGCATGCGCATCGCGTGTCGCAGCCGGGCGGTCTTGACCCGACGCGGCTGCACGCGGTCCCGCAGCTGCCGGGCCTCCGCCAGATCGCGCAGGAACTGGGCCCGGCGCCGGCGCCGTTCGGCCTCGCGCTCCCGCTCCGACGCCGCACTCGGCTCGGCCCCGCGCTCCGCACCCCGGTCCGCGCCGGGGGACGGCGTGTTGTGGAAGTCCCGGTCAGGCACAGTCTCACCACCCAGTGTCCGTCCCTCCCACCTTCCCCCGACCGGGCGGTTTGACTCCAGCGAGCGAGTGAAGCGTCCGCCTGGGGGCCCGGTTACTGTGGTGGACATGCGTCTCCACGTCGTCGACCACCCTCTGGTCGCCCACAAGCTCACCACGCTGCGCGACCAGCGCACCGACTCCGCGACCTTCCGCCGTCTCGCCGACGAGCTGGTCACCCTGCTCGCCTACGAGGCCACGCGCGACGTGCGCACCGAACAGGTCGACATCCGCACGCCGGTCTCGCAGACCACCGGCGTCAAGCTCTCCTACCCGCGCCCGCTGGTGGTGCCGATCCTGCGGGCCGGTCTCGGCATGCTCGACGGCATGGTCCGGCTGCTGCCGACCGCCGAGGTGGGCTTCCTGGGCATGGTGCGCAACGAGGAGACGCTCCAGGCCTCCACGTACGCCACGCGCATGCCGGACGACCTGTCCGGGCGCCAGGTGTACGTCCTGGACCCCATGCTGGCCACCGGCGGCACCCTCGTGGCGTCCATCAGGGAGCTGATCAAGCGCGGCGCCGATGACGTGACGGCCGTGGTGCTGCTCGCCGCCCCCGAGGGCGTCGAACTGATGGAGCGCGAGCTGGCCGGCACCCCGGTCACGGTCGTGACGGCCTCGGTCGACGAGCGCCTCAACGAGCAGGGCTACATCGTCCCGGGCCTCGGCGACGCGGGCGACCGCATGTACGGAGCGGCCGAGTAGGACCCGCTCAGCAGCTCTTCTTCTCCGCGGCGGGCGCCGACCGCGGCGCGGTCAGCCCGGCCAGCGCCGTGTCGGCGTCCGCACGCTTCGCCAGCCCCTTGAAGCCGTCGCCGATGATGAGGTCGACGGCGGCGCCCTTGCGGGCCGCGTCGGCGCGGTGCTCGGCGCCGGGCAGCTGCGTGCCGAGCACGGTGAGCGAACTCTTGAGAGAGGCGGCCGGCCCGAGCAGGAGCCCCGTGCCGGTGACCTTCTTGTCGTACTCCTTGGGCGCGTTGCTCACGTCGCCCACGCGGAAGCCGCGCTTCTTCAGCTCGTCGGCGGTCTTCTGCGCCAGGCCGCTGCGGGTCGTCGCGTTGAGGACGTTGACGGTGACCTGACCGGGCTTCGGCAGTACCGCGGCGGCCGGCGAGGCGCTCGCCCTCGCGGTGGTGACACAGCCCGCGGCCCCGGCCGCGGAGGCCTTGTCGCCGCCGGTGAAGACGTCGATGAGCTGCAGCGTGCCCCAGCCCAGCACTCCGAGAACGGTGACACAGGCGACGGTGACGAACGCGAACCGGCCACGTCGCCGGGCCGGGCGCATCCGCGGGTACCTGTCCCCCGTGATCTTGTACTGGCCACCCATGCCGGGAGGAGTCAGCATGCTCATGGGCGCAGCGTAGTGCGCCGGAGCGGTGATGCCTATTAGATGATCAGTCGACGTTCCGAGGTTGGCCCCAAGGCAACCCGAAAGGGTCAAGCGAAAGCCCCGGCGGGGCCCGTCAGTCGAGTTCGAGGACCCGGGCGTGCAGCACCTGGCGCTGCTGGAGCGCGGCCCGCACCGCCCGGTGCAGACCGTCCTCCAGGTACAGATCGCCCTGCCACTTCACGACGTGCGCGAAGAGATCGCCGTAGAAGGTGGAGTCCTCGGCCAGGAGCGTCTCCAGGTCGAGCTGGCCCTTGGTCGTCACGAGCTGATCGAGGCGGACCGGGCGCGGTGCGACGTCCGCCCACTGCCGGGTGCTTTCCCGGCCGTGGTCGGGGTACGGCCGGCCGTTTCCGATGCGCTTGAAGATCACACGGAAAGCCTACCGGCCCGGACGTTGCGGGCGCAGCCATGGCGGCGGAGTGCGGCGCCGGAAAAGACGCCGTAAACCGGATCAATCGGCACCGCGCCGACGGCGGAGACGGGGTGATGTCCGCCCCCGCCGCCCGGGTGCTCCCGTCAGCCACGCCTCCGTTCCCGCGCCGGGAGCCGCCGTTCTTCGGCTTCCCGGGGTGCGGAGCCGGGCTTGGGCGTACGGCGGGCGGCCTCGGCGCGCAGGAGGGCGCGCAGGACGGCGTAGGGGTCGTTGGGCATGGCGATTCCTCGTTCCTGTCACGTGTTCGTCCCTGTCGGCGGGGGACCGGCCGGGCCGGTCCGGCGCGGTCAGCAGCGCAGGACGACGGAGCGCGGGCCGCCGGGAAGGACGGCGGCCCGTTCGGAACGAGCGTGGAATCGAGGGGGCGGAGGCGTCCCTTCGTACGGCGGGACCGGCCGCACGACCGCCTCGCGCCGGCCGCTGCGGGCCGTGAAGCGCAGGGCGGAGTCGAGATGGTCGTAGTCCCCCGCGACGCTGCCCGCCACCGTCACCGGCGCCGCCTGGACCGTCACGTGCGCGCAGGGCACGAGCAGGGCGAGCAGCAGCACCAGGGCCCGCAGACGGGCGGCGGCGAGCGGGGCGGGTCTCACCTCAGTCGTGTCCCCGCCCGGCGTACGCCGTCCATCGCACCGGCGACGAGAACCGCCCGCTCGGCGTAGGGCGGGCGCCGCTCACAGGGCGTGCGGGACCTGACGCGCCCGCCCGCGCAGCCGCACCGAGGTGACGATCTCGACGACGCCGACGACGACCAGCCACCAGCCGCCGACCAGCATGAGGACGGTGGCCGACTCGACCGGCGAGTCGATCAGGACGATGCCGGCGACGACGGTGACGGCACCGAGGAAGATCTGCCAGCCGCGGGCGGGCATCGTCGGGTCGTGCGCGGCGGCCACGATCTGCGTGACGCCGCGGAACAGCCAGCCGATGCCGATCCAGAGCGCGAGCAGCAGCACCGACTGCAGGGGGCCGCGGAAGCAGAACAGACCCAGCAGGATCGACACCGCGCCGCTGATGAAGGCCAGCACCCGCAGCGAGGTCCGCCGGTGCGTGCCGAAGGCGGCGGCCAGTTGGAGGATGCCGCTGATGACGAGGTAGAGGCCGAAGAGCACGCCGGCGGCGAGCAGCGAGGCGCCCGGCCAGACCAGCACCAGGACTCCCAGGACCAGGGAGGCGACACCGGTGAACAGCACGGTCTGCCAGGCGGCGCGGGACAGCAGGTGCAGTGGCCCCTCGAAGGCCGGCTCGGGCTCGTGACGTCCGTCGGCCGGACCGTGCGTGGTCCCGTGCCGGGCGTGCACCCCGCGGTCGTCGTACGGCGTCCCGCCGGGGGACCCGCTAGGTGGTTCGGTCATGCCCCATGCTGGGAGCAGGCCCGGCGAGGGTGCCAGCCGGGTTGGGCCACGGGGCTGATGCGGACCGGCATAGCGGGTGCGGTCAGTGATCCGGCGTCCCCTCGGCACCCGGCGCGGGCGGGGGTGGGGAGCGCGGCCCGGCGCTTACGGGGTGCCGCTGCGCCCACTCTCCCCCATCGCCCCAGCGGCACGACTGCCCGCAGCTACACGGCATGGCGACCGCCCGCAGCGGCGGGCGTCGGCGGCCCGCAGCCGCGTACGGCGAGAAGGGGCCGTGTCGGGGGGTGTCCGCCCGCAGCGGTTGGCGCGTCAACGCCGGGGGAGATCTGTGGC
>JODU01000002.1 GCA_000720845.1 Kitasatospora aureofaciens
AGTGGAGCAAGTAACTCCCATTCCGCATCCGTGAGTTCATGGCGGCGTATCACCCCACCATGATCCACCACCTCAGTGATCTTTGAAGACGGACCCTAGTGGCGAAGGCGAGCACGATGTCGCGGATCCGCGTGTCACGCTCGGCTTGCTCGGCGCTGCGGCCCGGCTGTTCCTGGCCGACCAGCGCGTACATCTCCGTGCCGTGCACGGCGGGCGCACCCTCGGCGGGACCGATCATCAGGAGCTGGGCGTTGCCGCCCGCGGCGGCGTGCGCCAAGGCGCCGCGGGCGGCCGGGAGCGCGAAGAGGTAGTCCGCCATGACCGCGGCGCGGACCTCGGCCGGGGTACGGCCACCCTGGTCATAGGCGTCGACGATCTTCTGCGCGCGGGAGCGGGAAATACGCCACCCCGCGACCTCGTCGACGATGCGGTCGACGGTGCCCGGGTCGTAGCGGTCGAGGTCGTTCGCCACCCACCAGCCCATGTCGTCGCTGGCCATGCTCAGCAGCACGTCGACATCGCGGTGCGCACCCGAGGCGAGGACGTCCATGGGGTGGGCGTGCACCACCGCGCCGGGCTGCCCGATGTCCAGGACGACGCCGGTGGCCTTGTTGTCCACCCCGCCGCGGACTCCGAGGTCCGTCGGGGCGACCTTGCGCAGGGCGTCCCTCAGGGAGGTCGCATCGAGGTCGAGCAGCTTCTCCGGGTTGTCCGCGACGCCGAGTTCGGTGACGAACCGGTGTGCGAGTTCCTCTGCCCACCAGGCCGGGATGCTACGAGCGGGCCCGCCGGAGAAACCGGCCAGACGCCGGTACAGGCCGTCGGCGGAGGAGGCACCCAGCAGCCCGAAGGCGGAGTAGGCGCCACCGCTGTGGCCGTAGACGGTGACATTGTCGGGGTCGCCGCCGAAGTGGGCGATGTTCCGCTTGATCCAGGTGAGCGCGGCGATGACGTCCTGCAGGAAGAGGTTGCTGGCCTCCGCCAGCCGACCGCCGTACTGCGACAGCGAGAGCGCACCCAGCGCGCCGAGCCGGTAGTTGATCGACACGCCCACCACGCGCCCCGTCGCCGCGAGACCGGAGGCGTTCGAGGTGATCTGCGTGTTCGCGCCGTACTCGAATCCGCCACCATGGATGTACACGGTCACCGGCAGTGCCTTGTCGGCCGGCTGCTCGGGGGCCCACACGTTCAGGTTTAGGCAGTCCTCGCCCATCCCGCTGTCCGCCTCGAGCCAGTCACCGCTGTCGGGCTGGACGGAGACGACACCCTTGCGGTCGTAGGGGAGGCCCGGATCGAAGTCCGCGACCACGGGACTGCGGTACCGCTCGGCGGTGGCATACGGAATTCCCCACCAGGACCGCACCCCTGGTGCAGTCGGGGCCTTGGGTGCGGTAGCGGTCATGGCATGTCCTTCGGTGCGTGGTACGGATACTCGTGAAAGCCGTGGAGCGCCGCGGCATCACCTCACGGGGAGCGAGGCTCGCCGTGCTCCTCCATCATGTTTCGAGCTCCGGCCCCTCGCCCGTTGAGCAGCGGACAGCTGATGGTCGCCAGAAGACACCCGGCATTTCTTGGGCCAGGCGCCCCTATGACGGTGAACCGAAATGGGGAAATCTCGAATCACGGGATCCGCCTCCCGTTTGGGTGCGGCTGGGTCGGCAGCGCGCGGACCGGGGCGTCGGGCTGAGCCACCGCCTGGAGCAGCTGCCGGTTGTGTGCGGTCAGCTGGTTGACGACGCGGACGAGATGCTCGACGTCGCTGCGCAGCTGGGCGAGCTCGGTGGCGTCCCTGGCCCGGAGTTCCTTCAGCTTGACGATCTGTTGACGCAGCCGGATCTCGGAGTCCGGCGTCTGTCCGCGTGCTCTGACCTGCGCATAGAAGTCGTTCTTGAGGTCGAGGTGGCGCTGGGTCAGCGCATTGCGCGGTACGCCGGCTTCCTGGGCCAGGGAGACGATCGTCAGCGCGCCATTGGAGTGCTGCGCGGTTTCCTGCAGGATGCGGTCCATGGCCGCGCGGATACGATCGCGTTCGTCGGGGGCGGGGCTCATGCGGTGCCGTCCTGGAGGGTGGTGCGGGTGCGGTGGTGGGCGTCGGCGAGGCCGCGCAGCCGGGTGGCGTTGTCGCGCAGACGTTCGCCCAGCGGGCCGGGGACGTGAGCTGCCTGCTGGTCAAGCGCGGTGGCACGGAGGCGAAGGCCGGTGGCGTGCTGATCGGTGCGGGCGATGTTTGCACAGGCGGGGACGCACTGGTCGAGGCTGGGGGTGTCCTTGAGGCCGCGGTGGCACAGGGCGTTGTCGTGCTTGTAGACGCACATCAGTAGCGTGTGGGGATTGTCGTACACTGCCAGCTGCGGGTTTGCGAGGACTTGTCGGGCCTGCCGGGCAGTGATGACGGTGCCGGTGTATTGGGGTGCGGTGGCGGCGGCCTTGATGGCCCGGCGGGCTGCGGGACCGGAGATGCCGAGGCCGTCTTCGAGCGAGGCATTCAGGTCGGCGACGGTGTCGATGGTGGCGCGGGCCGTCTCGACGTCGAGGAGGTCGTGGATGCCGTCCCGGCTGCGTGCGGCGTATCCGGCCGCTACGGAAGTCCGCAGGTGTCCGTACTGAATGGCGAGCGCGACCAGGCCGCCGGGGCGGCGGGCGATGTGCCAGGCCAGGCTCCGGCGGAACCGTTCGGTGCCGATCCTGCCGTGCGGATCCGGCGGGATGAACTCGTGGGTCAGCCCGCGGGCGGCTGCCTCCCGGTTGGCCCAGGTGATGAAGTCCTCTACCCGGACGCCCAGGCTGTGCACGGTGAGCGAGCCTGTGCCGGCGCGGGTGCCGCGCAGGTCGTGGGCGTGGTGGTCGAACAGCAACTGCCCCTGGGGCACCATGCGCTCCAGGACCCGGATGGCGTTCACGACGGGGGCGATGGCCACCCAGGGGACATCGCGGATCTCGCCTTCGGAGCGGTGGTTGCCGTCCTCGTCGCGGGCGGTCTTGTACACGGTACTCGTGATCAAGTGCCGCCCTGTGTGCCCCGCGCTGTCCGGCTGCGGGTCGGGGCAGCAGCCGCTGCGCAGTCCGGCCACCTCGCCGGGGCGCATCCCGGTCAGATAGGCGATGACGATGAAGCACGCCGTGCCCAACTGGCGCATCAGGAAGCCTGCTTCGGTGTAGTCGATGGCCTCTCTCCAGGGTGTGCCGCCGAGTTTGCCGGTGACCGGGACACACAGCGGGCAGGGGCCGGGCCGCTCCAAGGCGGCCCGCCGCCAGCCGTGATCGCGGGTGGCGTTGTAGACCTGAGGGAGGGAGGCGCCGGTGAGCGCGGCGATATAGGCGCCCGCGATCGTGGTTCGGCCCAGCCACCGGGTGGTCGGAATCGGCAGCTGGCTGGCGTCACTGCAGTCCATGAAGGCCCGAAGCGCAGCGCGTGAGGCGGGCGTGGCGATGTTCGCGGCCGCCGTCGCACGCAGATGGTTGTGTTCGGCCCAGGCGGCCAGGATGTCGTCGCTGAACTCCTCGACCGTGCGGATCGCCCAGACGAGCAGCCGGCCCATGGTCTGCTCGGCGATCGCCTCGGTGGCGTTCTCGCCGCCCGGCGTCGCCGGCGGCAGGTAGTCGTCCACCCCCTCCATCTCCCATGGCGGGCAGCCGATGTTGCTGGGACGGCTGCTGATCTGGTCGAAGACCCACAGCCGGGTCAGCGACGACAGCATGCTGTGCACCGTGATGCGGGCCGCTCCGCTGTCGCGCATGTGACGGCCGTATTCACCGAGCATTTGCGTGGTGCAGGCGCTCAGCGTGGTGATGCCCCGGCCGGTGAGCCACACGGCCAGCCGGCACCAGGTCCCGATCGTCTGGCAGAGCGCCTTGGGTGCCTGGCGGGAGCGCCAGGTGGGATGGCGCTCCCGCAGGAACACCGCGGGCAGTTCGCTGTTGATCAAGGTCCAGGCGGCCAGCCGCATCTCCTCCCGGAACACGTTGGGGAACGCAGGCCAGTGGATGGTGCTGTGCGTGACGCCCGGGTTGGCGTTCATGGGGATCAACGGCCAGGCCGGCGCCGCGTACCGTGCGACGGGGCCGACGTAGCCGTCGACGATCCGGTGGGCGGGGATGACGAGGGTGTCCGGGCCGGGCAGAACGAGGGCCGGAACAGCAACTGGGGTGGCCGTCACAAGTCGAGGTCTCCGTTGAGCAGCAGGGCAATGAGTTCGCGATCGGTGTCACTCACCTCGGCCAGGGCGCGGGTCCACACCGCGGCGCCGAGCTGGCCCTTGAGGTGTTCCAGGCGGGCGTGCCCCTCCTCCCACTGCCGGTGCCATTGGCCGGGTTCGAGGGCGGTGCGCAAGTTGTCGAGCGCGTGGTGCAGGTGGGCCAGACGGCTGTGGTGGGCGGGGTGAATCCGGGCGTTGGGGCAGGCCAGGCACATCAGGAAGGAGGCCGAGCAGCCTCCGCCGGGGCCGGGGTACGGGCCATCGGCGTAGTCGTGGCAGTCGGCGGTGGCGGTCGGCTGGTCGGCCAGATCGGCTTCCTCGCGCAGTTCGGCGGCGAACACGGTGGCGTGGGCCTTGGCCACGACGGCTTCGGCTGCCTCAGCGATGACGGGGATCGCGGCCTGACGGACCTGGGGATCGGTCAGCGCGTAGACGCGGTCGTGAGTGGTCTGGCTGTTCTGTCCGGGCGCGCGCCGGTGCAGCGTGTTCACCGTCCGCCGCCCCCGGCGGAACGGCGAGGCCGCAAAGCCCTGTTGGGTCGCCCAGCGATGGGCCGTACAGCCGGAGATCCCGGACCCGAACACCCCAATCGCCGACCTCCGACCTCTCTCGTCCTGCGGGCGGACCTCCCATGGAGCCTTGCCCGAACGCCGTATCAGCAAGCGGTCCGTGCAAGGGCTCAACGCGTACACGGCCGCGCGGGCGAACACGGTCGCCTCCAGCGCCTGCGTGATGAGCCGGCCGGGAGAGGCGGCCCCGTCGTCGGTGAGGTTGCGAGTCTCGAAGTACCGGCCGGCACCTCGCTTGTGCTTCTCCAGCTCGACCCGGTAGATCCGCAGGCCCTGGCTCCCGGCGTCCGGGGCCGCTTGCGGCACCTTCAACCGGTTGATCACCGACAGGTTCCAGCCGTGCTCGGCCAGCAGCAGCACCCCCAGCGCGACCGTCTCCATCCGGGTCAGAAACAGCCGCTGCCACGTGTGCTCGGGCTTCTCCCCGCCCAGCACCCGCGCATAGCGGGCGAGCACCCGGCCGCGCTCGCGAACCCGGGTGTCGTGGGGTGCCTCACCGGTGCGGGCCAGACAGTCCAGCGCCTCACCCAGCAGCCACGCCTCACTGCCGCGCTCGAGTGCCCCCGCGCGCCATTGGGTGAGGTGGCGGGCGTTGCCCGTGATCCGCAGGTGCGCGGCGCGGAACATCCGCCGCGCCGTGGCGACGATCGCGTCGAACTCGGCTTCCTGGAAGGACACTTCCTTCGCCGCCGGTTTCAGGGCTCGTCGGGCGAGCGCTTCACGCGCCGCTGCGGACAGCCGCGCATCATCCAGCAACAGCCCCCGCACCGTGGTGATCTGGCGGTAGCCGAGGGGAGTGTTCGGCCGGCTGAGCCTCCACTGCTTCCACACCCCCGCGGTCAACTGGTCGAGGTCCGCGACCGGCACCTCCAGCGTGGCCAGGTACGCAGTGAACGTCCGCAAGGGCAGCCAGAAGTACCTGCTGCTGTGGTGCGAGGTCCACCGGCTCGGCACGCACCGCGCGGCGAACAGGCTGGCCAGCGAGCGGCGCAGGGCGTCTGAGACCGGCAGCGTACGGAAGTCGTAGACCGCGACCGCTCCCGTTCGATCGCGGTGCTCGACGACGAGGCCGTCGCCCACCACAACCGGCGGCCGTCGCACCGGCGTTGTCGGCAGTGCCGCCATACGCCCGCGCCGGCTCATCTTGCCGCCCGTGAGGTGACCTGCAGCTTGGCGTCGATGTCCTGGATGCCCTCGGCTTCCCGGGCCAGACACGCGAACACCTCATCCATCTCCCGCACCGGCTGCTTCCCTTCACCAAACAGGGGTGCGGTGGTCAGCAGCGACCGCAGCTGCAGGTCGGCGACCGGGGCCAGATACCGCTCTCGGGTTGTCTCCAGGAACGCATGACCCAAAAGGTCCTGCACCATCCGCCACGGATCCCCGTACAGCAGCCGGTAGTCCCGCCGCTCCTGCGGGCTCAGCCCGAACCGCTGGTCCATTAAGTGGTGCAGGATCACCAGCATGTAGAGGGCGAAGCTGTGCCGACAGGAATGCGGCGTCGCGTACGGCGCCAGGCTGCGGTGCGGGTCCAGCCGGCGCTCCGGCTCCGGATCCAGCACCGCCCGGCATCGCTGGTTCGCCGCCGTGAAGACGTTGTTCCACGAATGCGGCTGGAACGGCAGCCCCATCTCGTTCAGCCACAGCCACAACGGCTCCACTCCCGCCGGGCCCTCGGTGTACCACGTCATCCGCTCGCCCGCGGTCGCCTCGGTCAGCGCGATGCGGCCCGTCACACCCTGGCGGTCGCGCCAGTACACCGTCGGCTTCGGCCCCCGGCTCACCCGGGTGATCAGCCGCATGTCCCGCACACCGTCGTACCGGCCCCGGGCCTGGGCCGTGCGGATGGCATCGGCGCGCGAGGACTCGACGTAGCTCTCGATATCGCCCAACACATGAGCCTCGACGTAGTAGGTACGGGCCTTCTTGGATCGCGTGACCGCCGCCGCGAGGCGCCCCGTGTAGTAACGACCGCCCTCCAGGCGCAGTGACGGCACTTCGAACGTCAACAGCGAGGCCCCCTCCAGCCGCCGCACTCCCGACGACGTCAACAAGCGCACAAACGCAACGTTGCGGCCCTCCAGTCGGCCCATCCAGCCCGGAGCGGGCAGCCCGTCAGGACCGTAGCCGCGCAGCCCGACGTCCACCCACAGACGGAACGACCGCGGTGTCAGCCAATGGACGTTGCTGCCCCGGCCGTCCTTCGCCTTCCCGTCCGGCACCTCGAGGACCTGCCCGTGCCGACCCACCACCCGGTGCACCGGTACCGGGTTGCGCGGCAGGAACTCGTTGCCCGGCTTCGTCGCCCACGTGTACAAGTTCATCAGCGCGGCCAGTTCACGGTTCCACTTGTTCCCGCCCACCCGCACCGGGTTCTCGGGGCACGCCTGGCGCCAGAACTGGAAGTCGTCGACATCCAACTCCACTGCCTGCGTCCAGACCTTTCCGCGCTGCCCCAGGAAGTTGAAGAACAGGCAGAGGTCCGTGATGTAGTTCCGCTTCGTCTCTCTCGTGTATCCGCGGAACGGGCTGCTGCGCGTGTACAGGCTGAAGAGTTCGTCGACGCGGTAGTCCGGCGCCAGCAGAATCGGGTCACCCGGCCGGATCCCGGTTGACGCTTCGCGCTCCGCCAGGTCCGTCCAGCCCGCCAGGACAGGAACGCGCGCCCGGGTGATCGGCACTGGCTTGGGGACCCAGAAGACTCGCCACTTGCTCACCGCGCCACCCTGTCAGATCGGCTTCAACACGCTGATCCAATAGGGAAGGTCCGCCACTTCTCGAACTTGCCGTGCCCGTCGAGGAAGGAGTCGAGGAGGGCGTCGTGGTCGCCTGCATCGGCCAGGTAGACAGGGACGGTCTCCGACTCCGGGCGGTGAGGCCCGGGTTTCGCTGCGCCGAGGTCCAAGGCGGTGCGGGCCTCGACGGCGGCGCGCTCGGCGTCGGTCAGGGGTGCCGGACCGGGGCGCATGTCGGTGCCGTGGACCTTCTCGAAGGCGAGCAGGGCCTGAGCGGGTGAGTCGAATGTGTCGGCGACTTGGCGCAGGTGGTCCTCGCCGTGGAGGTAGACCGACTTGCCGTCACGGCCGAGGTACGTGCCGACCGCGACGGTGGTGTGGCCGTCGCGGGCGTGTGCGTGGATGAGGAGATGGCCGTGGCGGATGTCGTCGTGGATCTTCTGCGCCTGGTTGGAGACCTCGCGGATCTCGCTGCGGGTGCACCACGGCATCGGATAGTCCGCCCAGGTCCATTCCTCGTCCATGGCCTCCCGGAGTCGAGGGGTGATTTCGACGCTGATGCCGCCGGCGGACAGATGCTTGGCTGCGTCCTCAGCCCAGTAGGGCTCCTCGTGGTCGATGCGGGCCAAGACCAGGACGTTGTCGGCGAGGACGGCCCAGTCGGCTGTCTCGAGAGCCGTGAGAGCGATGCGGGCCTGGCTGCCGGTCAGGACAGCGGTCACGGCGCTGGGATGGGTGGGGTGGGTGTCGAGGCGGACGTGAGCGTCGATGGAGGGAGTCACGTTGGGATGTCGTCTCTTCTGCCGGTGACGGGGCCTTCGGGCCCGGCCACCGGCGTATGCGGGGTGCTATCGGGTTGCTCGCGCGGCGCGGGCGGCGTGAGCGGCCGTCGTGGTCGGCGGGCCGGCGCGAGTGGCAGGCGCCGGGCGCGGCCATGGTGGCGGGACAGTTCCGGTGGCGTGTTGCCAGCGGGTGCGAACGGCGCTGATGTCGGCGAGGGAGCGGCGGGCGCCCACCACAAGTTGGAACGGGGTGTTCGCCGGGTCTCCGGCGTACGCCGAGATGCGCCGGCCGGCGTGATCGGCGGTGGCTAGGAGGGAGCGCTGTAGGGCACGTTCGCCCCAGTGCTCTACGGAACCGGCCGGTTCGGCCAACAGGCGGAGAACCTCTTCGGCTTCACTCGCGTTGTCGAGCAGGCCGCGCTGTTGGGCCTCCCATAGGACCGTGACGGGGTCGACGGGCTCGCGGCGGCGGGCCAGGGCGGTCAGGCACTGCCACAGGCCGGCGTGCAGGGGCCGGGTGAGGTCGTCGGGGAGCAGCCACCGGACGGACTCGATGTCGGCGGGGTGGGCGGTGGCGGTCGCTAGGAGCAGCTGCTCCTCCTCGACCGTCTCGGTGTTGTCGGTGGTGATGGCCGGCGGCGGTGCCGCGGTGCGGGGCAGCACTCCGGCGCGGGGCGGGAAGCGGCTCGCGATGTCGTCCACGACCGCGGTGAGCGCGTCGGCCTCGGCGAGCACTGTCTCGACGGGGTGCGGGTAGGTGGCGTCGTGGACGGTCTGGGTGAGGCGTTCGGCGGCCGTCTGCAGGCGACGGCGGGCGTGTTCGGCCTCGACCATCCGGGCGTAGGCCGGTGCGTGGCGGGGCCAGGGGCAGACCTGGACGAGGGTGTGCAGGTAGGAGGCGGTCAGTCCGCGCGCCTGTTCGCGCCCCGTGGCGAGCACTCGGTCGAGCCATTTGGTGTTCTTCGCGTGCTCGGCGGGGTCGGGCGGAGGCAGGGTGCTGATAGCGGTGAACAGGGCGGCGTGCGCGGCGGTGGAGAACGAGTCGGCGGCGATGCCGGTCACGTCGCCGAGGCGGTGTGGATGAAGGAGGAGGGCGCCGAGGAGGGCCTGCTCGACGTGGAACACCGGCTGCGGAGGTGCGATGGCGTCGAGGTCGTCTTCTTCGGGTTCGGGGGTGTGGGGCATCAGGCGGCGAGGGTGAAGTCGTCGGGGTCGAGGGTGACGCCGAGGTGCGGGGCGAGGAGGTGGCCGGCGAGCAGCGGGGGAACGGCGTTGCCGATCTGGGAGAACTGCTGGCCCTTGTTGCCGGCCCAGGGGTAGTCGGCGGGAAAGGTCTGCAGGAGGCCCGCCTCGCGGGCGGTGATCCGGATCGGCTCGGGAACGGCCGGCGCATCGGTGTCCGTGGCCGAGGGTGTGGCGGGTTCGGCGACCCAGGTGCACTCGTTGGCGCGGTGCCCGAAGAACAGCGTGCCAGCCGGCTCCTGGATGGACCGGACGGTGGGCGTTGGCCTGGTTGTTGCTGCGCAGGGACCAGGACCAGCGGTGCGCCTCGGCGGTGAACGTGGGCGCCGGAGCGTCGGCCGCACGATTCTCGCGCGTGCCGTGCCGGGCCGCCCACCCCGCGCCTTCCCGGCGGGACTGCAGAACCACCCCGTCCGGCCGCGGCATCCAGGTGCCGCGCTCCCGCGCGTCGGACAGCGTCTTGCGAGCCCGACGGGAACGGCTCGGGGCCGCCGCCAGGCCCACCTCCTGCACAGACGGTGGGGACGGGCCGGTCGGTCGCGCCCCATCCCAGGGCTTCGGCCATGCTGACCCAGCGGGCACGGCCCGGACCGAACAGCGATTCCGGCTCGGCGAGCTGGGCGTGCGTGGGCGTGGGCGGCTGCGCCGTGCGGACGCGGGAGGCCAGGAAGATTGCCCGCTTCCTGGTCTGCGGGACGCCGAAGTCGGCGGCGTTGAGGATCCCGTACCAGACGGAGAACCCCCACCCGCGCAGGACGGCCGCGTACTGCTTCCACAAGGGCAGCACGTCCGGTACTTCCTCCATGGCCACCCAGTCGGGCTCGCCGACCGCGTTCAGCGCGTGCAGGTAGCGCATCGGCTCGGCGGCGAGCAGGGAGCGCTCGTCGCGGCAGGCGGTGAGGAGGCGTTCGCGGGTGTCGCGCCCGGCGGCCAGGTCTTCGACCGCCGCGTGCACCAGCGGCTGGTCGAGAAGACCGAGGCGCTTGCCGGCCATGCTCCACGCCTGACACGGCGGCGAAGCGATCACACCGCGGGTGCGGCCGAGGAACGGCCAGGCCGGATACCTCGCCACGTCGCACCGGATGGTCAACTGACCCGCCGCAGCACGGGTCTTACATGCCCACGGGTCCCATTCCAGGCCGACGTCGCGCACGCCCAGGACGTGCAGTGCCCTGCTCCAGCCGCCCGGCCCCGCGAAGAGGTCGAGTATCACGTGGCCAGCCCGAAGTCGTCCTGCGTCAGCGCGTCGGCGTCGCCCCGGCACGCCCAGGGCGAGCAGCCGTCCTCGACACCGTTCTCCAGGACGTCGGCCTCGTCCGCGCTGATCCGCAGGGCGGCCCGCTCGGCAGCCGTGACGTGATCGATGGGGGCTTCGCTGAGCGGGACGCGGGAGCGGTGCAGGAACGCCTCGCCGAGCAGTCTGTTGCCGGTGGCGTTGGCGCGGGCATTGCCCTGCCGGATGGCCGCGTCGAATTCGACGACGTCCGCCCACTCGGACGGAGAGGTGTCCCTGATATGCCGCCACTGCGCATTTCCATGGAACGGGCATCCCAGGCAACTCGACTTCGGGGTATCGGCGAGACCGAGGGAAGTCAGGTAGCGCGCGCAGTCGGCCCTGCTCCAGGACATGTCCAGAAGGGGATGCCGGTTACGCATGTACTTGACGTCCGCGTCCTTCGCGCGGTGGAATTCATCCGTGGAGATTCCTACCCACTGCTCCACGAAAACCCCCTTCGGGATGCGTGCCGGATAGGGGTAGCCGAGCAGTTCGCGGACCTTCTGCTTGATTGGCTTAACCTTATATTCGCCGGTGCACTGCCGCCGGGTCATCCCAGGTCGCCCGTCCTGATTGAGGATGTGGAGCGGCATGGAGGCGAACCGGTGATCCGGGTTCAGGGCGTCGTCTCGGATATTTCCGACCGACACGCGCAGTACGGGTATCCCGGCGGGGGCGGCTATCTCTTCTTCCAGGCGGTCAAGGTGTGCATAGACCGCTGCGGGTTCCCATCCGGTGTCGGCGAAAATCGCGTAGTCGACCTTGGGGAGAATGCCCTCGACTGACAGTGCAAGGAGCGTGCTGGATTGAACTCCCGCGCCGAGGGAGAGTGCGCGGAATCGGGGCTGATCTGAAATGGTCTGTCCTGGGTGTAGGAAAAAGGGGGGGGCGCTCGCATCGCGGCTGTCGCGTCACTGGCAGGGGGATTCCGGCCACTCGCGGGCGTCGCAGAGGGCGGGGATGCGGTCGAGGAGGTCGGCGGCCGACTCGATGAACTGCTGCGGTGTCGGCCCGATCAGGACGACCCGCCGTGATGTGGCGGCGGCCTGGCGGCGCTGGTTCTCCACGGCGCGGGCAAGAGCAGCCGTCAGTTCGGCAGCGGCGTCCTGGGCGGCCTTGGCGATCTGCGCGACACGGTGAAGAAGCAGCAGGTCCGTAGGGGAGGGCCGCGACGTCTGGCGGCTGCGGGTGAGAAACAGCCGCAAAGCGATGCCGGCGAGGTCCTGGGCGTCAGTGATGCGCGCGGCCAGTGCGGATGCGTCCCGTTCGGCGGGCAGGGCACGCAGGGCCTGGTGCAGACAGGACGCGTCGGAGGCGATGCGGGACAGGACCGGGACCGGGTTGGTGGAGTCAGGCACGGGTCTCCGTGGTGGCGTACGGGTACAGGGCGTGGGCGAACGCGGTGGTGAGCACCGGGGCCTGCTCGGGGGAGGCCATCAGGGCGCGGACGACGGGGGTGCCGATGACGACGGCATCCACCAGTGGCGCCACGCGTTCCGCGAGGGCCGGGGTGGAGATCCCCACGCCCGACACGACGGGCAGGGGGCTCGCGGCACGAAGGCGTGTCGTGAAGTCGGCGAGCGCGGGCACGTCGAGCGGGCCGCGGTAGCCGGTAGGGCCGGTGCTGGCGGGTGCGTAGAGCCATCCCGACGCACCGGCGGCCACGGTGGCGAGACCGGTGTCGGCGAGGTGGCGCGGGACGAGGCGTGGGGTGGAGAGGTTCGCGTCCTTCGCTGCGGCCTGCCAGCGCTCTGCCTGGTCGTCGGGCAGGTCGACGACCATCGCCCCGGCGGCGCCCGCGTCAGCGAGCAGTCGGGCCAGGTGTTCGGGGCCGTGCCGGTGGACTGGATCCCAGTAGGTCATGACGACGGTCGGCCGAAGGCCAGCGGCGTGCTCGACCGCGCGCAGGGCGCGGGCGAGGACGTTTCCGCGGCTCAGGGCGCGGCGGTAGGCGGCTTGGATGACGGGCCCGTCGAGGCCGGCGTCATGGTGGGCGAGGCCGATCTCGAACAGATCGGCGCCGGCCCGAGCGATCTGGTCGAGCTGACGGCGCTCGGCGCGGGCCGGATGCAGTCCGGCGGGAACGAACACGCCGAGCGCGCACCGGGGTTGGGCAAGGAGGGCGTGGAGGGAGTCGGTGGCGGCCAGGAGATGCCTTTCTCGGAGGGCGGGCTGTCGCGGCAGGTCAGCGGTGGCGTGGTGCCAGCGGGGAGGCCACGGGGGTGGTGGCACTGCCGTGGGCGGCCTGGGCACGGGGCGTGGTGGGCTGGTGGCTGAAGGCGGGGGCCACGCGGTCGAGGGCCTGGGCGATCTGCCGGGCCTGGTCGTGAGCAGTAGCGAGCTGCTCGGCGACATCGGTGGGGAAGCGGTCCCACTGGGCTCGGTACTGGTATCGCTGGATGATCTCGGCGGCGTTGCGTAGCTGCTCGGCGACCTGCCGCAGGACGGCGGTCTTCCGTTCCGGGGCGGTCGCGGTGTGCGTGACTTGCAGAAGCGAGTCCAGTGCGGTGGGCAGCGACTCGTCGGGTGTGGGAAGGCCGTAGAGGGCGGCGTGCAGTGCCTGGGCGTAGACCGTCACGGGTCCGCCCCGACCGCGGCTGCGGTACTCGATGGGGGCTTGCCGGCGGACGCCGAAGCTGACGGTCACGTCCCGGGGAGCGGCACCGGGGTGAAGCTGGTCGGCGAGGGCACGGGCGAGATCATGCACGGTGGGGGTGTCGGAGGACGTGGAAGCTCCTCGGATGGCGGTGCCGGATGCGTTGGGGTGGTCAGCGGGTGCGGCGAGGGGCCGATGGTGTGGTTCGTGGACCGGTGGCGGGAGCTGAGCGGCGGCGGGCGCTCGCGGGGATGTCGGCTGGTGTGGGGATGCCCAGGTGGACACGCGCGCTGAGACCGTGAGAGTACGCGTGTGCCTCGGCAGCGGTGACGGCGCTGAGCAGTTGGCGCTCGTCCAGCCCGTCCCGAGTGCGGTAGGACGCGCCGTCTGCTGTGGGGACGAAGCCGTGTTGCTCCAGCAGCAACCGGGCGGCGGTGGTCGAGGCAGTCACGGCAACCGTGCCGTCCCTGACCTGGAAGTGCAGGTCTGGGCCGCCTGCCGGCTGGTCGGGACTCCAGCGGGTGGTCCAGGAAAGGTCGACGAGGTCGTGGGTGTGGGCCAAGAGCCCGTACATCGCCACGCCGGCGCGCTCGTGTACGTCCTGCGCGATGCCTGGAGGCAGCAGGTAGAGCCTGCGGCCGTGGTGTTCACGAGGGAGGAAGCCGGCGTCGGTGAGCAGCCGGTCGGCGTCGCGGATGGGGCGGTTGAGGATGACGAAGGTGTGGCCGTCGTCGGTGGACCCGATAAAAACGTCGGGGATGTCCAGAAGTGACACGGTGGTCCAAGGGATTCGGAAGTGCAGGCCGGGAGGAATGGCAGTGCGCTCGCGGCAACGGACGGGTACGTGCAGCCGAGTCAGGGCGTCGTTGTGCCGGGTGAGGTAGCCGGCGAGGAGCAGGAGGTGCTCGGCCGGCCCAGTCGGCTCGTTCATCTGGGGATGACGAGTTTCGGTGAGGCCGGTGTCAGCGGCGGTGTACGACGCGGCCGAGCTGGGCGCCGGCGTGGTGGACGTGTGGGTTCACGGCGGCTCGGTGCACGGGGGTGATGAGCGCGTCGTCCAGGTTCTGCACGAGGTAGGGGACGTCACGGAAGGTGCGCTCGACCGGGGTGGTCGTCGCGAGGTGGGTGAAGAACTGGGCGACGAGCCGCTCGGGGGTGTCCTGGGTGAAGGAGGCGTCCCAGTGGGTGTCGAAGCCGTCGTACACGTGGTGCCGGAAGCGCCACGGGGTGTCTTCCGCCGGAGTGTGCTGCAGGTGGCAGTGGCCGTCGGGCGAGGTGAACGTGTCGTCCTCGCGGTGCCAGTGGTTCAGTTCGGCGATCTGCGCGAGGGGGGTGGTGGTGAGCGGGATCCGGTCGATGTGCCGGTCGTCGCCGAGCAGCTGGGGCAGAGCCTGGGTGACGGCGGCGATGGCCTCGATCGGGGTCTGCCGGGTGAAGCGGGCTTCCCAGTACGGCTCGTGGTGCGCGAGGGACCACCAGTGGCCGTGGGTATGCCGGGAGTTGAAGTTGACGAACAGGCTGCCGTCGGGGCTGTGGACGCTGATGCGTCCGCTTGCGCGATCGTGCTCGCTCGGCCAGCCAAAGAGGTGGACCAGCGGGCCGATCGCATCGGCGAGCCGGTCGATGCCCGCTCCCGCCAGATAGCGCGGGGAGACCAGGACCCGGTCCTGGGGCGCGAAGGGCCTCACCGCCGGGCCTTGTACCGCAGGCGGCAGTGGGCCAGGACTGATCGGGTGCAGCGCGTCGGTGCCGGTGTGCAGGAGACGTCTGGGACGCGTGCGGGCGGGGCCTCGTATCCGTCCACCCGGGCGCGGGGTGGATCCGGGTGTTGGGCGCGGTTGTGCGAGGTCATGGGCTGCTGTGGGCTCCGATGGGTCAGTTAACGGCTGTGGGCGGCCGTCTTCGCAGCGGTGGGTGCGGGCGCGGGCGTCGTGCCGGGCGCCCTGCGAGTGGGCGGGCTGCTGATGGCTGTGGCCAGCGCGGTGGTGCCGGCGGGAGTGAGGCGGACTCGGTCCTGGAGCGGGCCGCCCACATAGGCGGCAGGCGCGGACTCCGGAACGCGCTCCGCGAGCCCCTTTGCCTCCAACGCCCGCAGTGTGCCCATGAGCACGCGCTCGTCGCGGTAGTGGACGTTTTGCCGTCCCAGGGAGCTGGTGACCACCACGTTCCCGCAGGCGATCTCCGTAAGTTGTTGGGTGGCCCGGGAGGGCTGGGTGTGGCACAGGCGTTCTTGTCTGCAGTGGCTCTGTGGGAGTGGCCGCCCGGCCCTCCGGGGCGCCCTGGCTGCTGATTGAGATGTGCGCTTCGGTCGCTGATTACGGAGATGACAGCGGGGTGTTCCTCGGGCCGACGGCATGCCGTGTGGAACGAGGAGGGGCAAGTGAGCAAGCGACGGGCCTGCGTCTGGGCCGGCATCGACGCGGGTAAGGGCCACCACTGGGCTGCGGCGGTCGACGAGACCGGGGCGACCTTGTGGTCGAAGAAGATCGACAATGACGAGTCGGTGATCCTGAGCGCGCTCGGCGAGATCCTGGACCTGGCGGATGAGGTCCGCTGGGCGGTTGACATCTCCGGCACGGCCTCCGCGCTACTTCTGGCCCTGCTCGCGGCGCACGGCCAGCAGGCCGTCTACGTTCCCGGCCGCACGGTCAACCGGATGGCCGGGGCCTACCGGGGCGAGGCGAAAACCGATGCCCGTGACGCCTACATCATCGCCGAGACCGCCCGGCACCGCCGGGACTTTGCGACCATCGATGTGCCCGCCCAACTGGCGGCCGAACTATCCCTGTTGACCGCCCATCGCTCTGACCTGGTTGCAGACAGGGTGAGGATGATCAACCGTCTCCGCGATGTCCTGACCGGCGTCTTTCCCGCTCTGGAACGGTCTTTCGACTACTCGGCTCACAAAGGTGCCCTGGTGCTGTTGACCGGCTACCAGACCCCCGCCGCGATCCGTCGCCGCGGCCGAGCCCGGCTCACGGCCTGGCTGGCCAACCGGGGCGTGCGCAGCGCTGACGCCGTCGCGGTCACTGCTCTGGAGGCTGCCCGGACCCAGCAGACCGCGCTGCCCGGCGAGGAGGTCGCCGCCCAAATCGTCGCTGACCTAGCCGAACAGATCCTGGCCCTGGATGAGCGGCTCAAGCGCATCGAGAAGCGTATCCGCGAGACCTTCCGCAGCCATCCACAAGCGGAGATCATCGAGTCGCTGCCCGGCATGGGGCCCATGCTCGGGGCCGAGTTCGTCGTGGCGGCAGGCGACCTGACCGCCTACGCGGACGCTGGTCACCTGGCGTCAGCGGCCGGACTTGTACCTGTGCCACGCGACTCCGGCCGGCGGACTGGGAACCTGCACCGGCCCAAGCGTTACAGCCGCCGTCTGCGAAGGGTGTTCTACCTGTCCGCGCAGACCAGCATCATCCGCGAGGGCCCTAATCGGGACTTCTACCCCAAGAAGCGTGGCGAGGGGTGCAAGCACGTCCAAGCCATCATCGCCCTGGCTCGCCGACGAGCGAGCGTGTTGTGGGCATTACTTCGTGACGGACGAATGTTCACGACCGCCCCGCCAGTCACGCAGACGGCTTGACTTCGTCATTGAGACTCCCACAGGGCGGTGTGGTGAGCGGCGGTCAGGGTGTGCTCCGGACCGTCGCCTGCTGCCGTCCCCCGGCGGCGTCGGATTTCGTAGGCGAGGGTGTGGGCGCAGCCCATCGCGGCTTCGGGTGCCAAGGCGGTCAGAGTGCGTGCCATCGGGAGCTGCTGGTCCGCGGAGGCACTGCTCAGGAAGGCGAGCTGCTCAAGGCGGACCACTGCGTCCGACAGGTCGGGACTGCGGGTGAGGCGTTCGTCGGTGACCGCTTTGAGGGCGGTGCGGGTCGCAGAAGTGAGTCGCTGGGCGGAGGCGGCGTGGGCGTTGGGCTCGGATGGCGGATGGGCCCGCAGGAGACGGTCGAGCATGTCGTTGTGCTGCACGTACTGGTCTGCGAGCAGCAGCAGGCGCTCAACCGGCGTCGGCGGGGCGGCCACGTCGAACAGGAAGCCCTCGGGCGGCGTCGTCATACGCGGCGCCGGGCAGCGAGCACGGGCGGTGTGGAGGGCGCCTTCTGCGGGCTGGGCCTTTGGGTCTCGGCGATGAGTTGCCGGTCTTCAGCGCGCGCCGAGAATGAGGCGAGGCGTCGGGAGAGCCGTCGCGTTACGGCGCGATAGGTGGTGGCCGCTTGCTGCATCTCGACACCGGCACGGCGGAGTTGATCACGGCTGGTGGCGGGGGTGGGGTCGGCGTCCTTGTACAGCAGGATCTCGGTGCGGTGATGGATGGCGAGGTTGCACAGGGTGGCGGCCAGTGAGATCTGGGAGCAGGCGCCGGCGAGGAGCGCCAGGTTGTCGGCCCCGTCCTTCATTGCGGGGTACTGGCTGACCGACAGGTCGTGCACCTGCCGCGTGCACTTCATCGCCAGCTCGTGCACCCGTAGGCTCAGGGGTGCGATCTCTCGGACGGGCTTGGCGATCTCGCCCTTCCGGATGCGTGCCGCCTCCGCGGACAGCTCCTTCAGGGCGGGGGCCACCTCGCCGAGAAGGCGGGTGTGTTCGGTCAGGTCGACGGTGTGCAGGACAACTCCGGGAGGACGCGGGGCGGTACGGGGCAAGGTGAGGATGGTGGGTCCGTTGCGGCGTAGGAGCGGGCTCGGTCAGAGGGCTTCCCACAGCAGGCGGGTGACGTGGTCGTTGCCGTGGCCGGCTCGTGGGCGGGACGGGGTGTGCCATCCGGCGCGGGGCGGCCGGCTGGCGATGACGCGCCACCCGGCGCCGCGCAGTGATGCGCCGCTCTCGCCGTTCTGCGTGTAGGTGATCAGCCGTCGGTAGCCGAGGGCTTTCGCCGCCCGCCACGCGGCGCCGTAGAGCAGTGAGTTGGCGTTGCGGGCGCCGTCGCTGGCGGTCCGGGTGACTTCGAGGGTGGCGCCGTCGTCCAGGTGACGGGCCACCGGCCGGCCGACGATGGCCACGGCGCGCAGCGTGCCCGTCTCGTCGGCGGCGCCGACGGCGAAGATCTGTCCTGCGGGCGGCGGGTGGTGTCGGTGCCAGGTGCGTACGAAGTCTTTCGCCTCACGGGAGCGGACCGGCACCAGGTGCAGCGGTATGTCGCTCACGCGGCCGTCCCGAAGTCGGACTGTGTCGGCGCGTGCTTCGCGACGGCGCGAGCCGTGATTGCCTTCGAAGCGCGGGCGGACGCCGCGGACAGTTCCGCGGCTCCTGGCTCTCGGTACCACGGCCGCAGGTCGAGCATGGCGGCGCGCATGCCGGTGGCGAAGCAGAGGGCGGTGCCCTTGGGCAGGGCGCGGATCGCGTCGGCGGGCAGGATGCGTTCCTGCCGCATCGACACCGACGTGCTCTTGCCGGACTCCGAGTGCGAGGTCGATGTGGTCTCGACGTCGTGGTCGCCGATCAGGCGGGAGAGCTTGTCGGCGAAGTCGGGGTCGTCGATGCCGGAGCCGATGACCTTGACGGTCGAGGCGGACCACATGGCGTCCATGCCCGCGTCTCCCCAGACCTTCTGGCCCTGGCGGTAGGACTGCAGGATGGTGATCGGGATGATTCCGCGGCTGCCGAGGTGGGAGTACAGGTCGGGCAGGTCGCTGATCTTGCACACGTTGGCGGCCTCGTCGAGGATCGCCAGCATGGGCGGGTCCAGGCGTCCGCCGGCGCGTTCGGCCTGGGCGGTCGCCGCGCGCATCACGGAGTCCGCGCACGCGGCGATCAGCGCCGAGGCTCCGCCTCCCCCGTCCTTGCTCAGCAGGAACAGCGTGTCGGTGGAGGTGACGAACTCCGACGGGCGGAACTCGGGAACGTCCTTCTGCGGGGTGACCCAGGCGGCGATCTCGTTGTTCAGCAGGGCGGCGGCGTACTGGCGGGCGGTCTCGTAGATGCCGTCGCGCGTCTCCGGGGGGCCCTCGACGGTGCCCTTGAGCTGGGCTGCGACGGCGGCGAAGTCGTGGTCGCGGAGGATGTCGAGCGGGGTGCGGTCGGCGGGGAAGGCGAGCCACTGCATGATGTCGGTGATGGGCCGCTCGTCGAGCGCTGCGGCCAGCAGCAGTTGGGAGAGGATGTTGCTGCCGGCCTTGGACCAGAAGTCGCCCTGCTGGGAGGCGTCCACCGAGGCGGCGAGGAAGTGTCCGGCGAGCCGGTTCGCTCCGTCCAGGGTTTTCGCGCTGGCGAGGGGGTTCCACCACATCTCGCGTGCGGCGTGCGCGATCTGTTGTGGGTCCATGGTCCACACCTGCCCGACGCGGGAGCGGGCCTCGTATGTGGCGGTGAAGGCGTCGCCGGCGGCCTTGTTCGAGGTCAGCAGGACGGGGCCGGGCGCGGCGAGCATGGAGGGGATGGCGAGCGAGGTGGTCTTGCCCGAGCGGGGCGCCATGATGGCGACGGCCACATCCTCATAGCCCATGCGCACCTCGTGCCGGGTGTTCTGCAGGTTACCCAGGAGGATGCCGGTGTCGCGGGCTTCGATGTGCTTGGCGTCCTTGAGGCTCGGGCGCAGCGAGCGGGCCTTGTCGGTGATCGCCTTGGCCATCAAGGGCTCGATGTCCCGGGCCTTGGCCATGCCGGTGATCTTCTTCCGGCTGCCGCCGCGGTTCTTGTGCCGGAACCACAGGGCGACCGCCGTCCCCCCGAGAGCCAGGAGGAGCAGAACGGGAACGATGCGTGCCCCGATGAGCAGGGACGTTTCTCCCAGAGCGGGCCAGACCTGCTCGGGGTGGAGCAAGGCGTTGGTCGGCTGGTAGGGGGCCCAGCTGGTGCCGGTGAGGTAGGCGGTGAGGTTGCCGCACAGCCAGGCCAGGTGGGACAGGGGGACGACGACGGCGAGCACGCCGAGCAGGAGGCGCAGGACGAGGTCGTATCCGTCGGTGTTGCTGCTGGAGGAGGAGGGGGGCAAGGGCTAGGTGCTTCCAGGAGGCGGGGACGGAGGGATCAGCGCTGGCGGTGGCGCTCGGTCTGCGGCCGTTGCGGAGGATGCGTGCTGGTCGTCGGCGGGCCGGATCGGCGTACGGCGAGGGAGCGGACGCGTTCTTCCAGGGCGCCGGCGACCTGCTGGGCGGGTACTTCCCGGTGCGAGAGGGTGATGACGTCCGGGTTGCGAGTCGGGAGGCTGGAGGGGCCTGCGGTGCGCGGCACCGGTCGGGGGTCGGTGAGCGCGGTGGTGAACGCGGTGATCAGGTGCGGTGGGGTGTGCTCGCTGAAGTGGGCTTGCCACAGCAGAGTCCGGAAGTCGCGGAGGGCGGTGTCGACCCACCAGGCCCGAGTTGTCTCGTCGGCCTCGACGCGGACGGTGCCGTCGGGCGAGGCGAGCCGGTGGTGGTTGTAGGCCGGAATCCAGCCTGATGTGAGAAGCGGCTCTTGCGGATCCCAGTTGTCTGCTGGATCGGCAGTGGGATCGGTCAGCGCATCGGTGAACGTCGCGATCATTTCGACGGGGGTGCGGGCATCGAAGCTGGCGAACCATGCGGGCCGGTCCGGCGCGGGGGCGTGCTGCAGAGTCCACCACCGTCCGTCGGGGTCGGGCTCCAGCCGCAGGAGGGCCTTCTGGTCGGGGCTGGAAAGCAGGACGCGGGGCATCAGGGGGTCGTGACCGTAGCTCCAGCCGCAGGCACGGTGGAGGGGGACGGTGATCCAGGCGGGGTCACCGCCGCCGGCCAGGTGGCGCGGGGCGACGTAGTCGATGTCGACGTTGACGGGGACCTCGGGCATGGTCACCGCCCCCTCGCGCCGTGTCCGCTGCGCCGGGACGTCAGGGCGGGGAGCTGCGGGCGCTTCGGCCGGGACGGTGCGCGGCGTGCGGCGGCCTGGATGTCGAGGATGACGCGGCCGTGGCAGGTCCAGTCGTCCAGATAGCTCCAGCACTCTGCGTGGTGCGCGTCGAGCGCGTCGACGTACGCGTCGCTGCCCGGACCGGCACCCTCGGGGAGCTGGGCCCGGGTCTGGCGCCACTGCGCGTCCAGGGCGTCGAGGTGGCTCAGTGCCTCCTCCAGGATGGTCAGCTGCCCGGGCCAGCTGTCCCGCGTGAGGTGTGCGGGCAGGTGCTGGAGCTGGAGCCGGGCGGTGGCCAGCAATTGGCGGGCGCCAGGACGCATGCCGTCGAACGCTGCGGCGGTGTCTGCGTCACGGACGGCGGCCCGGCGGCCGTAGGCGTCCTGGTCGAAGGGCCAGCCGTCCAGGTCCGTGTTGAACGCGGTGAAGGCGTCCCAGGACGCCAGGATCCGTTCACTGTGGCGCAGGTAGCGGTTGAGGCGCCGCAGCGAGGTGCGGCGGCCGTGGTTCGTGGTGCGGGAGATGAGAGCATCCTTTGAGGTCAGCGGCGGGCGGCCGGCTTGACGGCGGTCGTGGGCGCCGGGGGTGTCGCGGGGGTGGTCTGCTGACGGCGCACGGCGCGGGCCTGTGCGCGGAGCGTCTTCACCCGGGCGGTGTGCGCGTCGACTACCTGCTGCGGGCGCAGTGGGCTCGGCTCTTTGACGGCGCTGTAGTGGGCGGTGCGGTCGAACATGCCGCGCTGCAGCGGGCTCTGGTCGGTCAGCGCGCCCAGGAAGGCACCGGCGAGCCGATCGGGAACGTGCTCGTCGAGGAAGGCGTGCCAGATCCGCGGGCCCGGGAACGATTCGGCGCTGCTTGTCCTGACCTCGATGTGCCAGGACGGCTGTTCATGGAACTCACTCATGGGGCGGTGTTCGATCCGGCACAGCGAGTCCGGAGAGAACGCTCTCTCGGCATCCTCGTACTGCCAGCCTGCGCTGGTCACGGGCTGCCAGGGGTCCGGTTGCGATGAGGGCGGTGTGATGAGGGCGTCGGTGAGGCCGGCGAGGACCTCGGCCGGCACGAGTTCACCGAACTCGGCGTACCAGCCATGGTCGCCGGCGCCGGGGGCGGCCCGCAGCCGCCACCAGGCGGAGGTGGCGGACTGCGGGTCGAACTGCAGGCGGTAGCGGTGATCGGGGCTGGCCATCACGATCTCGGCGCTGAGCGGGTCGGAGACCGTGGCCCATCCGGCCGCGGCCAGGCCGTGGGTGACGTGACGGGCGTCGCCCGGACCGGCAAGGTGGCGAGGGCTGGTGTCGAAGGGGATCTGCCCGGCCTGCTTGTCGGCGAAGGCGTCGAGCTGGCGCTCGCTCAACGGCACCGGCTGCACCCCTGCTCGCTCTCGGCGTCGTCGTGCAGCGCACGCAGCTCGTCCAGGACGTAGTGGAGGGTGTGCTGGTCGGTCTGCTCCCAGGCGGCGGAGCGCAGCTCGGCGATCAGGACGTTGACGTGCGCGGTGCGTGGGATGGCCTGGTGTTCCTGGATGGTGCGGGCGAGGGCACGCAGGGTGTCGGCGAGCTGGACGGGCAGGCCCGTGTACTCGTCGAGGAGCGGCTCGACGAGGGCGAGGGCTTCGGCGGGGTCGGGATTCTCGCGCAGGTACTCGGTGACGTCCGACAGCGTTTCGGTCAGGGTGCGAAGGGTTTCCGGGGTGAGGGCGGGCATCGGGCTCCGTAAGTTGTTGAGTGGCCCGGGAGGGCCGGATGTGGCTTATCGGGTTCTGTCTTCAGTGGCTCCCAAGGAGTGGCCGTCCGGCTCTCCGGGGCGCCCTGGCTGCTGATTGAGATGTGCGCGCCGTGTGCGGTCGCTGATTACGGAGATGACAGCGGGGTGTTCCTCGGGCCGACGGCATGTCGTGCGGGACGAGGAGGGGCACGTGAGCGAGCGGAAGTCCCAGGTATGGGCCGGTGTCGATGCCGGCAAGGGCCATCACTGGGTGGCGGTGGTCGACCAGACCGGCGCGAACCTGTGGTCGAAGAAGGTCGACAACGACGAGTCGGCGATCCTGACCGCGCTCGGCGAGATCCTCGACCTGGCGGAGCGGGTCCACTGGGCCGTGGACATCTCCGGCACGTCCTCCGCCCTGCTGCTGGCCCTGTTGGCAGCCCATGGCCAGCAGGCCGTCTACGTGCCCGGCCGCACGGTCAACCGCATGTCCGGCGCCTACCGGGGCGAGGCGAAGACTGACGCCCGCGACGCCTATGTCATCGCCGAGACCGCGCGGCACCGCAACGACTTCGCCGCGCTCGACGTGCCGGCCCAACTGGCCGCCGACCTCGCGTTGCTCACCTCCCACCGCTCCGACCTCGTGGCCGACCGGGTACGGATGATCAACCGTCTGCGCGACGTGCTGACCGGTGTCTTCCCCGCTCTGGAGCGGGCTTTCGACTACAGCAGCCACAAGGGTGCACTGGTGCTGCTGACCGGCTACCAGACCCCGGCCGCGATCCGTCGCCGCGGCCGGGCCAGGCTGACGGCCTGGCTCGCCAACCGAAGCATCCGTGGTGCCGACGCGGTCGCCGCGACCGCGCTGGAAGCCGCGCAGGCCCAGCAGACCGCACTGCCCGGCGAGGACGTCGCCGCGCAGATCGTCGCCGACCTGGCCGCGCAGATCCTCGCCCTGGACGACCGGCTCAAGCGCATCGACAAGCAGATCCGTGAGACGTTCCGAACCCATCCGCAGGCGGAGATCATCGAGTCGATGCCGGGCATGGGCCCGATACTCGGAGCCGAGTTCGTGGTCGCAGCTGGCGACCTGACGGCCTACGCCGACGCCGGTCACCTGGCCTCGGCGGCCGGGCTGGTCCCGGTCCCGCGCGACTCCGGCCGCCGGACCGGCAACCTGCACCGCCCCAAGCGCTACAGCCGCCGCCTGCGACGGGTGTTCTACATGTCCGCGCAGACCAGCATCATCCGCGAAGGACCTAACCGGGACTTCTACCTCAAGAAGCGCGGCGAGGGCTGCAAGCACGTCCAGGCCGTCATCGCCCTGGCCCGACGACGCGCCAGTGTCCTGTGGGCACTTCTGCGTGACGACCGGGTCTTCACCTCCGCCCCACCGGTCACGCAGGCGGCTTGACTTCGTCATTGAGACTCCTTGAGACGGGGATTCAGGTCAGCGGCGGGTCCGGGCACCGCCGGACGGGGTATAGGGGCGGGCGGTGGTGCGGGGCCGGGCGCTTCGGGCGCTGCTGCGGGCCCAGGTGGCGGCGCGGGCAGCTGTGATCCGGGCCTGTTGCCACGCGCTGAGCTGGGAGGGTTTGACGGAGACCGACCAGGTCCGGATCTGTGTGCTGTGCGGGACACGTCCGCGTGGGCGCATCACGGGGTCCGGGCCGGCAAGTTCGGCTGAGAAGGCTTGGATCAGGTGCATCGGCGTGCTCGGCGTGAAGTTGGCCGTCCAGCCGTTGCCCTGCTTGTCCTGTGCTCCGGTCCACCACATCGCCGAGCCATCGGCGCCCTGGTGGTAATGCATCCACGCGGTGCCGTCGGGGCTGGTCGCCATATAGTCCCGGCCCTCGAACCGCGTGTGCCAGTTCTGCTCCTGCAGAGGTGCCCAGACGTTGGGGGCGTGTGCGGAGCGGGGGCGGGTGAGGGCGTCGGTCAGACCGGCAACGATCTCCACCGGAGTCTGCCGACCCAGGTGCGCGGACCACTCGGCGTTCGCCCCGTTTGCCCGGCCGTGGATGGTCCATCCACCGGGGAGGACGTAGGGGTCGTAGGCGACGCGGACGGTGCGGTCCGGGCTCTCCATGAGCAGCGGGCCGTCCTTCTTGGACTTGTCCCGCCAGCCCGAGGCGCGCAGGAACTCCGAGACGTGCCGGACGTCGCCGCCGCCGGCCAGGGCACGGGGCTGGACGAGGTAGTGCTGCTCGGCTTGCTCGTCCGGCCCCCAGCCCTGCCACTGCTTATTCTTCACCGGCGCCGCCGTACGACGAGCGGGGCAGGAGCCGGAGGCTTCGCCGCGCTGGTGGCCGGTCGGGTGCCGAGGTGCTGGAGGAGGTCCTGGTGCTCGTCCAGGTCCAGGCTGATGTCGTGCAGTTCGTTGGCGGCACGGCCCAAGGCGAGCCATACCTCCGCTGGCAGGGCGCCTCGTTCCGCCTCGCTCTTGGCGAAGTGGCTGCCGGTGATGACGAGGTGAGTGACGCCGCCGAGGACTCCGTTGTCCGGGTCGAGGACGCGTGCGATGACCTGCGCTGCCTGGGGCGGGGGAAGCTGAGAGAGGTGGTCGGAGAGCTGGCCGAGCTGGCGGGTGATCTCGTCGGCCAGTCTCACCGGGTAGGGGGCGGGGTGGGACATGCTCCTCCGGGTGCGTGGACGTTCAGTGGTGGTGGCGCTGCCCGACGCGTTGCGCCTCGGTGGGGACGGTGTCCGGGTGGGCGCCGGCCAGTGGGGAGGCGCGGTCGGGGCCGGCCGTGATGCAGGCGCGTAGATAGCGGCGGAACAGGGCGGTTGCGAGCCGGGGTTTGAGCCGATGGCTGATCGGTGCGGGTGTGCGTTCTGCTACGGGTTTCTCCGTGGAGTTGGGCGGCGGGGAGGTGGGCGGCCCCGGCGTGGTGCCGGGGCCGCCCGGGCTCACGGGGTGCGGCGGGCCGGTGCGGGGCGCGAGGGGGAACTGGCGGGCGCCGGTTGCTGCGGGGCAGGGCGGGCCGCGCGCGCCCGGAGACGGTGCACGGCCTGCTGGTAGAGGGCCTCGTCGAAGACCTCGGGGTCGCAGTTGACCGTGTATCCGGCCAGGAGCAGGGCGGGGATGGCGCGGTTCGCCAGGCGTTTCTGCTCCTCGGCACCGAGGTGATCGGGCACGGTGTGCCAGATGTAGAGCGGCTCGCCTGTGGGGTATTCGTGGCGTTCGAGGCCGAGCTGTTCCAGCAGGTCGTGGAGGCCGGCGGGGGCGCCGGTGGGGGTGTCGGCGTGGATGGTGGTTGTCAGGGCCTTGATGTAGATCTCTACGTCTGTGCCGTACTCGTCGGCCAGATTGGCCATACGTTTCTTCTCCGGGGTCAGCGGCGGCGGGAAACCGGGGACTGTGCACGGCCCGCTGCCGGTGTCGGGGCCGGTGCGGTCGCTGGCCGCTGCGCCGGGCGGGCGGCGTGGTTGCGGGCGTGCAGGATGACGCGGGCGGCTTCGCTCAGGGAGTTGGCGGTGCTACCGAGCCGTGCGATGGGCTCGGGTTCCTCGCCGGGCGCGGCGCCGTGGAGATCACTGGCGGCGATCCAGGCGCGGACGATCACTTCTCTGGTCAGGGGCAGCAGCCCGTGCACGGGGGCCGCGACCTCGGTCAGGACTTCGGCCACCTCGCTGCTGGTCTCGGCGGCCGAGGCCCGCTCGGCGAGTTGGGTGAGGTAGCGCAGGGCTGCGTCACGGTCGCCGTCGGGGGCGGCCAGCATGTTCAGGGTGGGGTCGAGGTGGACGCTGTGGCCGGCGGCGAGCAGGGCGTGCGAGGCGGTGGTCGCCTTCAGGCGCTGCTGCTCGATGGGCAGGCCGTGCGGAAGACGGTGGTAGTCCCCGCGGGGTCCGGGAGAGGTGAGGAAGCCGCCGGCCCGCTGGAGGATGTCTGCTGCTTGCTCGGTGCCGCCGATGGCCACGACCAGACCGGTGCGGGGGTCCTTGGTGATGGTGACGTACTCCAGGACCCAGAAGTCGGGCTCCGTCTGGTTCATCGCGTCCTGGCGGTGGGTGTGCGGGCGCCGGCAGGGGCCGGCGGCATGGAGGCCGGGGCGGAGGTGGGCGCGTGGCGTCCGGAGGGGTGCTGGAGGGCGGTGCCGATGCCGAGCGCGTCGAGCTGCGGGCCGATCTCGCGCAGCGCGCGGGCCTGGGCCTGGGTGTCGTCGCCACTCAGGCGGTAGATGCCGCTGTGCGGGTCCTGGATGAAGCCGTGGGCGGCGAGGATGGTGCCGGCCCGGTCGTCGGCGGGGGCGGTGGCGACGCTGCCGTCCGGCTGCCAGGTCAGGACGACCCGGTCCGGCTGGGAGGGCTGGATGCCGTTTAGGGCGTTGTGCCGGACCTGGGCGAGCGCACGGTCGTAGCGGACGAGGAGATCGCCGGCGACCTGCTCGGTGCCGAGGAACGGGTCGTCGGTCAGGGCGATGCCGTTGGGCTCGGGGACGCCGCGGTACGCCTCGTCCGGCAGGGCGTGCGGGGCGACGGCGGCGAGGAGGAAGCCGTCGCGTTCGTCGTGCCGGTCGATCAGGACGAGCTGGGCGCCGTCGGGGCGGCTGAGGACGGCTGCCTGCTGCAGGGGGCGTTCGGCCAGGGAGGCGGCGACCAGGTCCAGGTCCCAGATGCGGTCGGTGAGTTCGGCGAGGTCGTCCTTGGCGTCGCCCGTCAGGTGGGTGCTGGTCCAGGTGTCGGGGAGTTCGCCGGCGAGGACGTCGGCGTAAGAGGCAAGGCGCTCGGAGTTGACGTGGTCGTGCATGGTGTCCTTGGGCAGTTGCAGGGGCGTTAGCGGCGCAGGTGGGTGGCACCGACGGGTGGCGGTGCCGGGGCTGGCAGGGCACGCGGCGGGGGCGGGCAGGCGCACACCGCGGAGCGTTCGGGCTCATGGTCGGGAACCTGCTCGGTGCAGGCGCGGCGGCCGGGGTGAGGGGCGTGCCGGTCGGCCAGCCGTCCGCGGGTGTGCGCGAGGTCGGAGCGGATGACGCGGACGTATGCGTCGGCGAGGTAGCGCAGGCGCCCGGCGGTGTACGGATCGCTCGCGTCACCGAGGCCGTCGAAGAACTGGGCCAGGGCGCCGAGGGTTTCCTCGAACCCGGCGAGGACGCCGTCGTGGGGCGCGGTGAGTTCGGTGAGGACGTCGGCTGCCTCGGCGGTGTCGGTGGCCTCGCGCAGGCGTTCGGCGAGGTGGGCGACCGAGGCGCCGAGTGTGGGATAGGCCGCGGGGCGGGCGTCGGTGTCGAAGCGCTCGTCGCAGTCGACGTGGTACCCGACGGCCCGCAGGCGCCCTACGGCATCGGTGGCGAGACGGGACTCCTCGTCCTCGGTCAGGCCGGCGGGGGCGCGGTGGTAGCTCTCGTGGAGGCGGACGACCGCGACGAATCCCGCGCGCTGGAGGATGCTGTGTGCCTCAACGTCGCCGCCGCGGGCGAGGAGTTCGTCGGAGTGCGGGTCACGGCGGATGTCCAGCAAGCGGCCGGTGGTGCGGGGCCAAGAGACGTTTCTCCTACAAAGATCGGTGGGTGGTGCGCCGGGCCGCGGCCGGTGCGGCGGCGGCCCGGGGCTGGGCCAGATGGGCCGCAGTGGCGTCCAGGTCCTGCTGAATCGCGTGGAGGCGGCGGGCGATCAGCTCCAGACGGTGCGCCGTGTCCGTGCCGGCAGCCCCCGGTTGGCGGGCGATCCGGTAAGCGGTGTGCTCGACCAGTCCGCGGACCGTGGCCAGCGGGCCGGCCTGTTCGTCGGCGAGCTGCGTGAGGACGCCGGCGAGCTGCGCCGATGCGGTCGGGACCGTACGGGCAGCGGACCGCGTCGTGGGGCCGGTGCGGACGGGGATCAGGTGCAGGTCCTGCTCGATGCGGCGTGCTTCGTCCGCAAGCCGTCGCAGGATGTCGGCGGGCGGGTGCGCCAGGTGCCGTCGAGGTGGATCAGGTTGGCGATCAGATCCAGACGTCCGGGCTGGCCCTGGACAGCGATCCACCGCCACCCGTGCTCTGCGGCGCCGGGCACCTCGATACCAGCGGCCCGCGCGAACCGGTGGGCGGTTTCGGACCACTCGGGGCCGGTCAGCTCCCGGTCGTCCGGGTGGAGCCGGACGTCGAGATGGAGGATCGCGTGCCGGTCGTCGTCCGGGCTGGCAGCGAACGGGTGCTCCAGGTACGGATCTTCGAGGTGCTCGGCCCACTCAACGGACGTCCAGGTCCTCTGCTCGTCGTCCGGGGTGTAGTAGTCCAGGCCCGGCCAGTGGGCGACCACGGTGTACTCCGTCAGGCCCTCGTTCGGGGAAAGGGGCCGCCCGAGCGCCTCGGCCAGCGGCTCGCGTGGCGAGTGGGCCCTCGGGTGCAGGCGGGGGATTATGACGGCACCCCGCTCGACGTGCGGGTGGGCGACCGGTGCTGATGAAGGTCGCGGGCTGCACAGAGCAGCGAGCGCTCGCGCACCAGGTCGGCGTGGACCGAGATGTCTCCCGGCGGAAGACAGTCGATCGCCCTGTCGATGGCGCTCAGCCCCTCGTCGTACCGGCCCAGCCGGCGCAGGGCACCCGCCGTGCGGAAGAGGACGATCGGGTCGGTGCCGGTGGCGAGGGCGGGCCGGGAGCTGAGGGCCAACAGACGCTCCGCACCCTCGTTCAGGTCCTGGCCGAGCCACAGCCCGTGCAGCAGGACGTGCAGGGTCTTGGGGTGCTCCTCGGCCGTGGCGAGGACCTCGTCCATGACCGTCAGGCCCTCGGGGCGGGACTGGCCAAGCAGCGCGAAGGCGTACAGGGCGCGGGTGTAGCAGTCCAGCGGCTGACGTGCGGTCTGCGCGAGCTGTTCGACGAGGCGCTGGAGGGTGGGGCAGCGGAAGTCGAACCGCAGGGCGCTCAGGTACAGATGCGCCAACGTTCGGGTGGTGATCGGATCACGGTGCGTCGCGAGGACATCCTCCGGGGACAGCAGGCCCAGGACGCTGAGGCCGGCTGACCGTGCCGCCCAGGCGGCATCCGCGCACACCTCGGCTGAGGTTTTCCAGTCGGCCCGGATGCCGTGGAGGTCTTCGGCCAGGCGCAGCGGCCAGGAAGCATCGTCCGCAGTTGCGGTGGCTCGGGCCCTGGCCTTGCGGAGCGCAGCGGCACGGTCGGGGCGGTTCGTGGGGGAAGTCACCGGCCGCCCCTGCTGTCTGCGGTGTGCACGAGCTGGCCCAGAGCGGTGGTGGTGTACCAGCCGCAGTCGATCAGCTCGTCGCGGCCGGCGAACCGCGTAAGGAGGGCGTCTTCCATGGCCCGCAGGTAGATCAGGCAGTCCGGGCAGCGGCGCGAGAGGTGCACGAGGTAGCGGGGGTGAGCGGTGACGTAGGACTGGGCACCACCGGTGGGATCACGCAGTCGCCATCCGTCCTCGTCGGTGGGGGTGTGCCAGGAGGGGGCGACGATGCGCATGGAGTCTCCCCACAGCTCTCCGCCGGCCACCCCCTTGAGGACGACGACGGTGTCCCCGGTCTGAAAATGGGCGTGGGTGATATCTCGGGTGGGAGTGAGCGGGTCGGGGGTGAGGGCGGTGACGGGGGTGGGTTGATGGTCCCAGGACGGAGGGAGCACGCGGTTCCTTCCACGCGATGGCTGTCGGGGTGGGAGCATCAATAGTCCGGAGGAACGCCGGTTTGGCTAACCGGCGTTTCCCGGCTATGTTGCCCCGCCGTCAGCGGAACGGATTCTCCGTCCCGCGGTCCGCCTCGGTGGCTGCGTCGAGGAGTTCGAGCAGGTCAGTGCCTTCGGCGTCACGCTGGTCGATCCACCAACCGGCACGGGTTATGGAGCGGGCCTTCTCCTCCAGCTCCGCCCAGTCCGCCTCGTCCCAACTGCCCTCGACGACCAGGGCGGTGTGCGCGGCCATCATCAGCTGATGACGGGAGCGCTCACCCCAGTCCAGGGCCTTGGCCGGGCCCTCCAGTTGCGGCATGTCGAACTGCTTGGCCCAGGTGGCGGCTGCCTCTAGCTCCTCGGCGCGCTTCTCCGCGAGCCACTTCTCCTTGGACGCGGAGTCGGCGTCGCGCGCCGCCTTCCAGCAGTCGGTGCAGTCCTTCGACGCGAGCCAACGGGCGAAGCCGGCCCGCTTGTCGGCGGGGCGGTTGGACAGGTCGTGATCTACCCGGTGGGAGCAGGCGTGCTCCACGGTCCAGTGCGTACTTACCCCCGGGGAATTCCGTTTGATGGGCGTTACGTTCGAGGTCGGGCTGCTGGTCTGGGGCTTCAAATCGAGTGCCTTTCGTTGACGGTTGGGGTTGCACGAGTCATGCGACGGACGGGGGTGGTCTGGAGTGCTTGGCGGTGGTCTCGGGGACGCTTCCGCCTTCTGCGTCGTCTCAGCGGGTCCTGCGGATGGCGTCTGTGGCCGCCTTGGCGATGGCAGCGGGAGCGCTGGAGGGCTGGGGCAGGTGCAGCAAGGTGGTCCCCGGCAAGTGGCGGGATTCCGCGGTGAGGGTGAGCTGGAGTACGGCGCAGCCGGCGGTTGTGAGCTGCTTGACGCGGGTGACGGCTTGAGCGGTTTCGTCGCTGCCGTAGTGGGCGTCGGTAACGATCACGAGGAGGCGGCCGGCGCCGGGGCGGCTGAGTTCGAGGCCGTGGTCGAGTGCGTCGATGGCGTTGGCGAGGTTGTGGTGGCCGCCGGTGGCATCGAACGTCGTCACGCGCTCTGGTGCTCGGTGGGTGGGCCGGGTCAGTGCGGTCAAGTGCCTGTCGTAGGCGATGGTGGCGGTGCGGGAGTCGGGGTCGGTCAGGGCTGCTGCGCGTGCCACGATCCAGGCAGCGGAGGCGACGGGCTTGCAGGCGGCGCGCATGGAGCCGGAGACGTCGACGGCGATCCCCACACGCAGTGGTGGGGTGGGGGAGTTCCGGCGGCGGGTGTGGGTGAACGGTTCTGCGGTGGGGACCGACCCGGCGGCGCGCTGAGCGTCGCGGGCGAGGGCCGCGCGCATGTTGAGGCGGCCGGGCGGGGTGGGGCTGGTGGTCCGCTCCTCGGTCCGCTCGCGGTAGGCGGCGGCACGCAGGGCGCGGCTCAGGCGCGCGGCGGCACTCTGCTCGGCGGCGGTGGGCCTGCGGGTGCCGGTGACCGGGTTGCCGGAGGGTGCCGGTGTGCCGTCGGGGTGGACGGTGGTGCTACGGGCGTTGAAGACCGACTTGGCGGTGGCGGCGGCTCTGCGTCGCTGGCGGGCTCGCTGGGCGCGGTCCTGCGCCTGCGCCTTGGAGCGCGACGCCATGGCGTTGGCCGCTGCGTCCTGTGCCGCGAGGTCGGCCGCGTCGGTGGCTGCCGCGTGGTCCATGACGACCTTCACGGCGCCGGTCAGCAGATCGGAGAGGCCCTCCGGCACGGGCAGGGCGGGGGCCGCGGCGTCCAGAGCGTCGCACCATTCTTGACCGTGCGCGAGCATGGTCGTGGCGTCGTAGTCGGCGCATTGGTGAGCTGCGGTCCAGATGCGGGCGAGGGTGGTCAGCAGGTCTTGGCCCAGCACCTTTTCGCACAGTTCGGCGACGGCCCGGGTCTCGTCGGCGTCCAGGATGCCGACGTCACGGCGGCCGAGGATCAGGGCTGCCGCGGCGGCGGCCTGCTCGATGCCCTGGAGGGTGGGGTGGGCGATGTCGGGCATGACCAGGGTTCGGGCGCTGGTGCGCAGGTACGTGCGGTCCGTGGGCCGCGTGATCAGGTGCGCGCCTTCGACGCGGCTCTCCTCCAGCAGGAGCGCGGCCTCGACGACGCGGGGGTCGGCTCCGGCAGGCTGTGTCCAGACGGAGTGGGCCGCGTGCGCGGCCTCGTGGACGAACACTCCCCAAGCGGCGGGATACCGCTCCTCGTCGCCCACGATCCGCGGATGAATCTCGTGGGGCTTCAGCGGGGCGAACAGGCCGGCGTCGAACTCGACCTCGCCCAGGGTGGGGAAGAACGCGGCCGGTGCGCCGCTGCGCGTGCCGGGGCGGCAGGTGACCAGGAGGTCCTGGCGGCCGGAGAGGGCGACCAGCCGGTCGCCGAGTTCGGCTCCCACGCGCAGCCACGCGGCCGGGGAGGAGCGGGGTTGCGCGGGCGGGGCGCCGTCGTCGTCCCAGCGCGCGAGGTCGGCGTCGTCTTCCGGCGTGGACTGGATGTGGTGGTGGGCACTCATCGCGGGCGGCCCCGGTGTGCGGAGCCGGTGCTGCCCGGAGGCTGCCGGGCGGCTGAGGCGGGGAGCTGCTTGCCGAGGGTGAGAGGTGCGATCTTCTTGATGCCGACAGCCTTCGTGACGGCGTCGGCGACGGCGTCGCGATCCTCCACAGGAGCGATGCCGACGAGGTTCGCGAGCGCGGCTTTGGTGCCGAGGACGGCCTCGGTCTTCTGGTAGCTGAGCAGTTCCCGCAGTTGGGGGGCCCAGCCCAGCTCGCCGAGTTCGACCTGCTGGGCGAGGTGTCGGGCGACCCGGACCACCCGGGCATCGATCCTCAAGGCCAGGGCGAGGTCGTAGTCCGTGCCGATCTGGATCTGCACGCTGAACCGGCTCGCGAGCGCCTCCGTCAACACCGCCCCGTGAACGCCGGGATTGTGGCCCGCAACCACGTAGAAGCCCGGCTCGGCCTTGATGGTCTCGCCCTTGTGGGACTTGACCTGGATCTGCCTGCGCCCGTCCATCGCGGGATACAGCGCCGCCAGGACCTTCGGTGAGATCAAGGTGGCGTCGTCGATCAGCAGGGCGCGGCCCTCGGTCATCGCGGTGACCAGCGGACCGTACTGGAAGACGTAGGCTCCCGCGTCGTCCTGCGTGTACTCGCCGATCAAGTCGCCGACCGTGGTGTCGCCGTCACCGGCGACGGTGAGCAGGTCCGGGAACGCCGCCTCCACCAGCGATGTCTTGCCGGTGCCCGGAGGGCCGTACAGCAGCACGGGCACGTCGGCGTCGCGCAAGCGGTTCAACGCCTCGACGTCGGGCAGATCGGCCAGCTCCCGGGGGTGGTAGAGCTGGCCCCCCGCGCGGCGGATCGGACCGGTCTGCTTGGGCGCGGCTGCTGCGGTGTAGGTCGTACGGGTCGTGGCCGCCTGTGCGCGGGGAGAGTGGGTGCCCGGTGGGCTGATCACAGCCCTCTGCGCGGCTGCGGCGGTTTTCGCGTTCGCGCGGAACTGCGGTTGTCCGGTACCGCTTTGGTTGGCCTCGCCGCGTCGCACCAGGGTGAGGGCGGCGTTGCGGACGGCGCCGTGGGAGTGGCCCAGCTGCCTGGCCATGTCCCCGATGGTGAGCTTGTCCGTCGGCCGGTCGGCCAGCAGTCGGGCCACCTTGGCCCGTAGTTCGCCGCCCTTGGTGCGCGCTGGTCTGGTAGGCCCGGGTGTGGTCAAAACGAGAACCCTTCAACAGGTGTGGGTGGGGGCGGGGTGGGCGATGCGCTAAAGAGGCCGGCCGCTCTCGGAGGGGATCATGGGCTGTGCCGACATCGGCGACCGGGCCAACCGGGGCGGACCGTCGGCGCTCACCGGCCGGCCGAGGGCTCGTTCCAGGGGCACGGGACGGCCGGCGACGAGCAGTTGGCTGGTTGCCGGGCAGCCCCGTGCGCCTGCTCCGTATCGGGTTCCGTCGCTCGGCAGGCGCAGCCGGGCGTCTCTTCGAAGCCGTCCTGGAGCAGGATCCGCCGGGCGGCGGCGTTGTAGCCGGTGGTGGTGATCTCGCCGGTGATGGTGTGCCGGATCGGCATGAACGGCTCTGCTGCTGCTTCGAGCAAAGCGGATCTCCTAACGGTGGCGGGCGGTCGTGCTGGCGCGGGGCGGCGGCGCGGGCGGTGTGGTGTCCACGGCCGGGCGCGGGCGGGCGCGGAGCACAGGGGTGCGGTGCGGGGGCAGGACGGCGACGGTCGCACCGAGGTCCTCGGCTGCCTCTTCGACTTCGCGGGTGAGGAACTCGATCTGCCGGCCCAGCGCTGAGAGGCGGGCGGCGATCTGGCGGCCCTGCACGGTCTCCAGGGCGCTGGCGAACTGGCTGGTCGTCTGCAGAAGTTCTTGCAGGCGGACCATCGGGCCGGCGGCGTAGCCGTGCTGGACAGCTCCCAGGAGAGCGTTCGATGCGTCACCGGCACTGTGGCCTTCGACGACGTCGCGGATGAGATCCTGCAGGGACAGCTCCGGGGCCGGTGCCGGGCGGTTGAACCGGGAGATGTCCGAGCGCAGCACGCCGGGCGGGACCGGAGCGGGCAGGGCCTTGCCCGCCTCGTACTCGTGGGCGAAGTGCCCGATCACCTGCCAGCCCGGTACGCCCGGGTCGCCGCGCAGCGCGACCACGGTGGAGTCGTCGTCCTCGACCAGGTAAGCGAGGGTGATCGGCTGTCCGTCGGCGGCATACCACGACTCGGTCAGCTCCAGCGCACCACGTATCTGTGCGGCCCGGGCCCTGTCGGTCCACAGCTGCTGTTCCTCGTCGGTCAGCGGAGCCTGGTGGTGCTGGCCCTCGCGCTGGTCGGCGAGGTTGCTGGCGATCGGGCTGTGGTCCGCCCAGGCAGTGAGATGCGGCCACAGAGCCGCGTGCTGAGCACGTTCGGCTGGAGAGCCGGGCGCGGCCGGCCGGTCGAGGGCCCGGCGGATCTCGGCGGCGGAGGATTCCAGGCCGTCCAGGACGGCCCGCCACCCGGTCAGGTGCTGGGCGGGCGGCAACTCGTCGAGCGCGAGTCGGGCGGCATCGAGGAGAGCCTCGGCGTGCGGGGCGAGGTGGGTGGCGTACGCCTCCAGCGCCGCCTTGTCACGGTGGGCTCGTGCGGCTGCGGCGGCGTCTGCGTGGACGGTGCGGCCGTGGCGGTCGCGTGTCATGTCGAGGGCGGCATCGGTCTCGCAGTCGATGACGGCCATCCGCAGCCGGAAGTCGCGTGCCTTGCTGGCCAGTGCGGACGCTGTCGGCAACGGGCTGTCGGGGGCCGGGCTGCTGCTGCGGGTCATCGGGACCGCCCGCTGGCTGCGGCCGTCAGGTGGACGGTGGAAGCGTAGGTGGGCTTCGGCGGGATCGGCCGGGCCGACGGAGGGGAGGTGGTGGGCGTGGTGGAGCGCTGCGTCGTTCGGCCGGCGGCGGCCTGGGCGAGCCTGCTGCGGCGCTCCTGAAGCCCGTGGGGCCGGACAGGGCGCGGCGGGCCGGTGGAGAGGGCCGGGTTGAGGCGGATGTCGGCCTGCACGGTGTAGCCGTGGCGGCGCAGGTCGTGGACGGCCTGGCGGGTGCGTCGGACTCCGTCGCGCTCGGGATCGCTGAGGCGGTACAGCCCGGGTTCACCGGGAACGGGCTCGAACTGCTCGCGCTCCAGGAACCAGTGGGCGAGGTGGCTGGGGAGGGCGGAGGTGAAGGAGGCGACGAAGCCGTGTTCCTTGTGGTCGCCGAAGGAGAAGTGGGTGCCGGGTTGCAAGGGGGCGGAAGTCTCCAGACGTTGTCGGGGTGGCACGGTCAGTGGCTGCGGTACGCCGGCCGGGCCGCAGGGAGGGGGCGGGCTGGGGCTGTGACGGGGAGGGCCGGGCGGCGGTGGGGTGCGCTCAGGCGGGCCTGGCGCAAGAACGCGTGGCCGTCGGTGAGCCAGGTCTCGATGGCCGGCCACGCGCGTGCTCGGCGCTCCTGCTCTGCCACAGCACAACCGTGGACGAGGTCGTCGAGCAGGGCTTCGGCATCGCTCACGGCGTCGGCCAGACGGGAGAGGGCTGTAGCGTCGTCGGGCCACGGGCTGTTCGCGGGCCGGCACCGGTCGAGCAGCGTCGGGGCGTGGTCGACGACGGTCAGGAAACGGCGCCAGGCGTGGTCGAGGAACAGCTCCGTCGAGGCGCCGAGGGCGGCGGCGCTCAGCGGGGTGGCGTCGCTGTAGCGGCCGGAGGCGTTCATGGCCTGCCACGTGTCGTACTCGGAGCGGATGTCCCCGAGCACGCCGGCGATGGCCGCCGTCTGGCGGGCATGGACGGCCTGCTCGTAGGCGGGAAGGTACCGGTCGGTGAGGGCCTGAGCAGCCCGCCCGGGAAACGGCGGCAGGACGATGCTGCGCGGAGCGTGGGGATCGCCGTAGCCCCCTTCGAGCCCTTCCGGCGAGAAGGCGCCCACCAGGTAGCCGAGATGACGGCCGGGCCGCTCGACGAACAACAGCGTGGTGCCCTGCGCCGCGTCGGTGAGGACCGCGGCGTAAGGGATCCGCTCGCTCCGGACGACGCGGCCGAGTTCGCCGCTGTCCCAGATCCACGGGACCAGGTCCTCCTGCCAGGCCGGGCGCGCACAGACCTCGACCGAGGCATGCCACTGGCCGGGCAGCAGGCGCGCGAGGTCACGGGCGGCGTCACCGATGTACCGCCGGCTGCTCGTGTGCACGCTGGCGCGGTGCCGCTTCGCGCACGTGACCAGATCGACCACAGTGGTCTGGGCGCCGCCCGCGGGCAGGTGCCACACGCCGTCGTCGGCCCGCTGGAAGCCACTCTCCGCGAGGGCGGTGTGCGCCCACGGATACTGCTCGCCCGAGGCGATGGCGACGATCCCCGACTCCCAGCTGTGCGACAGGATGATCTGCGCTCAGCCACGGACCAAGTCCTCGCCACCCTGCAGGACGGCACGCAGGCCGCGCCCGTACGCCCAGGCGTGCTCCCGGGCCGCCGCCTCCAGCTGGTCGTACCCCACCTGGGCCGTCATCTGCCCGGGGTGCTTGCGGTACCGGTACACCGGCACCGGAAGCAGGATCCCGGGCGCCAGCGAGGTCACGCCGAGGGCCGCGCAGTAGTCCTCGCCCTGGACGAGGCCGCCCATGGGGGCGGCGCGCACGAGGTCGGTGCGAGCGAGGATCGTGGTCGGCCCGATGGGGATGGTGTCCGCAGGCGACTTCCAGTACGTCCACACCTCCCCGGCCTGGTGCCGGCCGGGAGGCGTGGGGCAGCGCCAGAGGGTGGTCGAGCCGTCGGGATGCTGGTCCTGGCTCCAGCCGGCGCACCAGCCGACGCCGGTCGACTCCAGGATGTCTAGCCGCACGGACATCGCGTCGTCCGCGAACTCGTCATCGTCATCCGCCCAGTTGACGTAGCGGGTACGGACGTGGGTGAGGGCGAGGTTGCGGGCGCAGGCGGCGCCGACCGGCCGGGGCAGGGCCAGCGTGCGGACCCGGGGATCCTGCGCGAGCGGGGCCGGTAGGCGGTCCGGGGAGGCGCCGTCGAGCGCGATCACGGCCTCCCACGGTACGGACTGCCGGGTGAGGCTGGCGTGCATGGCGGTCAGGTAGTCGAGGCGGTCGTCGCGCAGGCGGGTGGCGATGACGACCGTAATCAGGGGAGCGGGCAGGGAAGTCTCCGGCAGTGAGAGGCGGTGAGGGTCAGCGGCGGGCAGCCGTGCGGGGTCCGGTCGGCGCTGCACCGGCAGCGGGCCGCGGTGGGCGCGCGGTGCGCGAGGTGTTGGGCGTCCGGAGTGTGGTGATGGCGGGCCAGTGCGCCGGGTGGTCGCTGAAGGGGGTGCTGGGGTCGGTGTCCCAGGCCACGAGGGGGCCCGCGCCTGTGTGAGCCATGCTGATCACTTCGATGCCCTGCGGATGCAGGATGTAGCCCCACGGCATGCCCAGTTCGCCGGCGGTTGTGGCGGTGACCGTCATGCGCACCGGGGGCGAGCCGTCCGGAGTGATCAGGTGATCGAGGGTCCGGCTGGGCCAGTGTTCGCCGCCGGTCAGCGCGGCCACGAGCGTGGGCGGGGCGCCGTCGAGGAGATCGGTGCCGAGTTCGTCCCAGCCGACGGCGATGTCGTCGATGAGGTGCTGGGCCATGGCCTCGATGTCGCGTCCGAACTTGTACTGGTAGGCGGCCAGGGGGAGCGGGAGGTGGTTGCTGGGCACGCCGTCGAGCTGGACGTGGATGCCGCTGTACCCCGTGCCGGCGGTGGGGCGGGCGATGAAGGAGTGTGTGGACAGGGAGTTCTCCGGAGCGAGCAGGGGGCGGGGGATGTCCTCGGTGGCCGTCGAAGTGGCGGGCGGGTGCGGCTACGCGCGGTGTGACCAGGAGGGGACCGGGGGGCCGGAGGCGTCGGTGCGGGCGCAGGTGTAGCCGATCAGGCGGGAGGGCTCGGCCTTCGCGGGGACGGTGGCGGCGTCGTTGCACACGAACGTGTACTGGATGGACATGCGGGGCACGTCGTGGAGCCAGGCCCGGTCTTCCTTGCCGGGGTTGATCTGCAGGCCGGAGTGCGCGACGGCGTCGGTCTGGGCGTGCGTGTGGGAGAAGAGGACCAGCGCGCCGCCGTCTGCCGTCTTGAGGGCGTAGGCGTCCGTGAAGCGGTTGTCGGCTCCGTCGAAGACGCTGGTGCCCTGGTCGCCGAAGCGTGTTGCGGCATCGCTGTTGACCTTGACCTGCCGCTTGCTGGCCTTGGTCGGCGCGAACACCTTGCTTCCGGTGTTCGTGCCTCCGGTGGTGAAGTTGTCCAGCACGGCAGTACGCAGCAGGTCGGCGTCGGCGGCCAGCTGCTTGTTGTCGTTGGCGGCGACGGCCGTCGCGTATCCCTCGCGGTCGAGGGCGACGTCGGGCAGCTTGTGGTTGTCCAGGTCGACGACGGAGACCATCTCCCAGCGCTTGTGCTGGGGCTGTTCGGCGAACACGGCCAGGCGGGAGGGGGCCTTGCCCTTCTCGCTGGAGAGGGCTGCAGCGAACCAGCGGTCCTGCCCGGAATCCAGGCGGGGGATGTACAGCTTGGCGCTGGCGAGGTCGTAGGACCACGCCTCGTACGGCTCGCGGTCCGCCGCGGGGAGTCCTTCGGTCTCGGTGTAGTCCGAGACGGACATCGCGTACAGCGGTCCGTCCTCGACGGTGTCGAGGAGGCGCCGGTCGCGGTCGGCGTTGGCCTCGTTGTTGATCTTGGAATAGCGGGTGATGACGTCGCGGGCCTGGGCGGCGGTGAGAGCGGGCGCGGGCTTCGGGGCGGTGCTGGCGGTGGGCGTCTGCCGGGCCTGGGCGGGGCCGTCTTCGCCGGAGCACCCGGTGAGGGCCAGGGTGAGGCAGGCGGCGCCGGTGATCAGCGGCAGGGTACGGCGGGCGGTGCGGATGGAGGCTCCAAGGGTTCGCGGAATCAGGGAGTGCGCCTGCCCGGTGGGGCGGCTTGCGGCGATGCCGGCGGGAGGGCCCGGGCTGGGGGCACGTGTGAGTTTTCGTGGGGCAAGACGGGGTGCGGTAGCAGCCCGAGCTGGGCGAGGCGGTGGTCGATCGCCTCGATCAGAGGTTGGGCGCTGCCGCCGTGGCGGGCTTCGGGCCGCTGGGGAGCACTGGGGTCGTTGGAGGGCGCCGAGTCGTAGATGACCTCGAACAGCGTCTGGTCGTCGGGGTGCTCGCGAGTGGCGATCCAGCCCTCCGGGTCTCCGGGCGGTCGCTCGGAGGGCGGGTCGTGCGGCGGACTGATGACCAGGTCGCTGTCGTCGGGGAGCGAGACGCGCACGTTGTAGGTGCTGAGGCCGAATTCGATGTCGCACTGCAGTCCGCGTGCCCGAAGCGGCGTGATGACGTGTGCGTGGCGACGCCACAGCTCCTGCCACCACGGCGTGTGCACGTTGCGGTGGTCGGGCAGCGGCGCGAGCGGTACCGGCCGGGGTTCCGGGGTTCTCGTTTCGTCAGCGGCCATGGCTTCTCCTGCGGCTGCCGCCGTTTGCGGCCCGGAGGTAGGTGTGCGGGTCGTCGGGGCGTGGAGGAGAGGTCAAAGGGTGTGCTCCTTCCTGCCGGCGGGCAGAGCGGTGACGGCTGTGGCGTCGGGGTGATCCGGAGTGCAGTGGGTCAGGGCGCGCACGGGCACGGCCGGTGGAGAAGAGCTAACGGCGAGGCGCGGGGCCGGTGGAGGGGGGAGCGGGCGGCAGGCTCGCGGTAGCTCCACGCGAGGCGTTGGTCGGCGCGGTGGGGGCGGGGGCCGGGTCGTAGGCGGCGCGCAGCCTGGTGAGACCGGCTTCGTCGGCGAGAGCGAGGGCGGACAGCGCCCGGCTGGCCGCTGTCATCAGCAGGTGCGAAGGCGACCCCGTGGCCGCGTCGCGGTTCTCCTGCTTCCACCGGGCGGCGGCGACGAGGTAGGTACTCAGGGCTCGCAGTGCGGGTTCGGCGGCGTCCAGGACGTGGTCGGTGACCGCGTCGATCTCCGCCGGAGTCTGGGCCGCGGTGAGGGCGTCCAGGTACGGGCCGAGGTGGGGTGCGGCCCAGGGCTGGTCGGGCAGCGGGTGTGCGTCACGGAAGGCCCGTGCGTCGCGTCGTGCCCACCGCTTCAGGTCGTTGTCGGTGGCGAGGTTGTACCGGGCGGCTTGGATCTGGTCGGCGTCGCGGCCGACGTTGTCGTAGAGCTCGAAGTCTGGGTCGCGGGGGATGATGCAGGAGTCCTTCGGGGCTGGTGCGGGCTGCGGGTCGTTGCGGGTGGACTACACCGGGGTGGCGATCTGTTGCACGAGCAGTTCACGGCTCTGGTGCGGTCAGCGGTGGAGACCGCCAGGCCGGGACGGCGGTGGTTCCGGCGGTCCCTCCCGGCGGGTCAGAGGTGCAAGGAAGCGCTGGACGCCGAGGTGGTCGTTGAGTTCCTTGGCTGCGTCGCGGAGGGCTTCCGAGGCCCGCCGCAGAAAGGCTCGCGCTGAGGCGTGGTCGATGACCATGCGATTCGTGAGGTAGTGCCGGTCGGTGGGGTTGGTGGTCCGGGGCAGGGTCAGGGCGGCCTCTGCGGTCTCGGTGAAGTGCGGGGCTGCGTGGCTGGAGATGGTTGCGGCCGTGGCGAGGTGCTTCAGGACGGTCCGGCCGGTCCGGGTGGTGTGGTGAGGGCTCCGGGCGAAGGCGTCGGCCAGGTGGAGGACCTCGCGTGAGAGGTCCTGAGCGTCGGTGGCGTGCTGGAGCAGCGCGGTGTAGGACGGCGCGGCCGGAACGTGCCCGTTCTCGTCGAGTAGCTCCCACCGCTGGGCGGCGTCGTGCAGTTTGTCCTTCATGGCGTTGAGTGCGCCGATAAGGTGGAGCGCGTCGTCGCGCGGTATCAGGTCGCGTTGAAAATCGGGCTTCACGGGCCTTTTGCTACTCAGTGCATACGGGCGTCGGTGTCGAAGAGCGCTAGTTCGTGGCTGTGCAGGAGGTGCTGCACGATGAAGGATCGGCCGGCGACCTTCCACAGGCCGCGCCCTCGGTTGAGGTGGGCGATGGCGTCCATTTCGACGGAGGTCAGGCCGAGCAGGGAGGCTGCGGCGTGGAGCTGGTCGGTTTCCTGGCGGTAGATGATCCGGGTGGAGCAGTCGGCGAGGAGACCCTCGGCCAGGGCGCGGCCCTGTGATCCGGCGTCGCCGGCGGTGAGCAGGTCGGACAGCCGATGGATCACCATGAGGTTGGCGATGCCGAGTCCGCGGGAGAGTTTCCACTGGGCCTGCATGCGCTGGAGGAGGCCGACGTGCCGCATCAGGCGCCATGCCTCGTCGTACACGATCCAGCGCCGGCCGCCGTTCGGGTCGGAGAGGGCGGATTCCATCCAGGCGGACGCGCAGGTCATCGCGAGGACGAGGGCGGTGTCGTCTCCGGAACCGCCGAGGCGGGAGAGGTCGATGGTGAGCATCGGCGCGCTCGGGTCGAAGGCGACGGTGGAGGGAGCGTCGAACATGCCGGCCAGGTCGCCGTGGACCAGGCGCCGCATGGCGTGGGCCAGGTCGCGGGCTGCGTCGCCGAGTTGGCCTGACATCATCCCGGCGGCCTCGTCGAGCGCGTTCGGGTTGTTGAGGGTGGCGGCGATGTCGCCGAGGAGCGGGGTGCGGTGTGTGTCGGCGGCGCGGGTGACGACGGCGTCGAGGGCGACGTCCAGGGCGGTGTGCTCCATGGGCATCAGGTCCCGGCCCAGGACGGTCCGGGCCAGGGAGCCGAGCAGGAGCAGGCGCCGCTTGCGGATCTCGCCGACCCAGTCGGCCTTAGACACGCTCTGTGGGCGAGGGGCTGCGTCCAGGGGGTTCAGGCGTCCGGGCAGTCCGGGCCCGAGGGCGACGGACCGGCCGCCGAGGGCTTCGGCCACCGGAGTCCACTCGCCCTTCGGGTCGCACGGGACGTAGACGCGGTACCCGAAGGCGACCGACCGCAGCGCGAAGGACTTGGCCAGCGCGCTCTTGCCCTGGCCGATCACACCGGCGAGGAGCAGGTTCGGGTTGGTGAACCCCTCGACCTTGCCGTACAGCGCGAACGGGTCGAAGACGAATGACGCCTCGGCGTGGACGTCGCGGCCGATGTAGATGCCCTCGGCGCCGAGTCCGCCTTCGGCGAGGAAGGGATAGGCGCCGGCCGCGACGGCGGTGGTCATGCGGTGGGCGGGAAGTTTTAGCCGGTTCCCGCGAGCGGAGGCAGGCCCGGGGCGTCCGCTCGGTGGGTAGAGCGCGGCGGGCATCTGCTGCTCAGGGCGGGTGCTTTCGCTCGGGTGGGCGCTGACTTCGGCGCGGGCTTTGGCGGCGGCCTCGGCGAGCTGACGGCGGGCGGCCTTGCGGCTGGCGCGGTCGGTGCCGTGGGGGGTGAACAGCGGGCTGGCGGACGCACGGCGGGCGCGACGGGCGGGCCGGTGGCTCATCGGGGGCCCTCGATTCTGCGGGTGGTACTCATCGCACGCAGGCCGTGGCGTGCGGGCGGAGGTCGGTGGGGGTGGTCTTGCGGCGGACGACGCGTCCGGCAGCGAGGTGGCGCTGGCAGATCGTCAGCACGGGCGGCCCCTCGGGAAGCCGCTCTGGATGGCAGGCGCTTGTCTCGGCGTCGGCCTGGGGTATGCCGGGCAGCAGGTGGAAGGCGGCGTGGACTTCGCTGGTGGCCTGCCAGAGCCTGGTGTGGGCGGTGGCCAGGTGACGTCCGGCGGCCGGGTGCGGGGGCCGGGTGTGGTCGGCGAGCCGGTCCAGAAGCTGGAGCAGAGCGGTGAGGTGGGCGTGCAGTACGTCGAGGTGCACCCGGTCCACGGGCCTGGGCGGGTCTGCGTCCGACGGCGCCAGGGCTCGTGTGTGGTGGCGGATGCCGGCGCTCGCGGCGCGGAGGTAGGGGTGCGCGTCGTCGGGGCACGGGGGAGAGATCAAAGGTAGTGGTCCTTCCTGCCGGTCGGCAGGGCGGCGACGGGAGTCCCGTCGCGGGTGATCCGGAGGGCAGTGGGCCAGGGCACGCTCTGGTTCATAGGGCGGTGCGGGCGAGAGGGAGCGCGGAGAGGGCGAAGGCGTCCGGCTGCTGGTAGTTGAGCCTGCGGAGATCGACGCCGGAAGTGACGGCGTGGGTCTCGATCTGTGCGCAGGCAGCGTCCAGGAGGGCGTCGGTCTCGGCGGTGACGGTGACCAGGCCGGTCAGGGCCACGTCCGCGTGCCCGGCGATGAGCTGGCGTTCGCGGGTCTTGACGTCGGCGTACTCGACGGAATCCTCTTCGGAATCGACCTGCCCGCGGCGGGCGCGCTCGTTGGCGTCGGCGATGATCGCGGCCTTCTTGCGCTGGACGTCCCGCAGTGCCGACTCGAGCCCCTGCGGCACGTAGATGAGGGAGAGGCTGCGGCGCACGCCGGCCGTGAACATGATCCCGTGCAGGAACCCTGCCCCCATCTCGGTGCGCGGCCAGTTCTCCACCCAGTACGTCGCGTGCCGTGCGCTGTCGGTGGCGAGGCGGTCGTACTCCTCGAACTGCACGACGGGACCGGCGGCTGCGGGGTCGGCCTCGGCACGGCCGGTCTCGGACCACTGCTGGAGCGCGGCGAGAGCCTTCGGGTCGTAGGCGGTGCGGATGACGGCGGCGATCTCCCGCGCGCTCAGCCAGCCGGTGACCATCAGGCCGGCGTTACGGGCGGCCTGGGCGATGGAGGCCGTGGTCTGCTCCATGACGGTGAACGCGCCCGGCAGCCCGCCACCGGCCTGGTTGATCAGGCGCCGGGCGGCCTTGAGGTCGAGGGAGATGGCGAGGTACGTCTCGTGCGGCGCGGCGGCCGGGCCGGCCGAGGCGACCAGCTCGGAGTAGACCTGTCCGGCGACGGGGGCCTGGGGCTGCCCGTTCTGGCTCCAGTGACGGGTGAGCGTGTCACCGCTGTCGGGCACGGTGCGCTCCAGTACCTGGACGGTGGCTACATGCCCGGTGCGGGCGATGCCGGCGAGGGCGCGCCCCCAGCTGGCGACGTTGTGGTTCTGGGTGGCCGGGTCGAGGAGGGCGAAGGCGCGGCTGGTGACGCGGGCGATGGCGGTCAGGGTCTGCTGGTGCGGGTCATGGACGGCCGCAGCCTGGTTGGCGGAGTCGCCGGGGGTGACGACCTTGAGGGAGGCGGCGGTGCCGGGCAGGTGAAGGACGCCGTCCTGCCGGGGCCGGGTGACGGGCCGGGCGAGCCAGAGGGTCTGGCCGGTACGGCGGCGGTGCGCGTACCGGGTGACGATCGGCGCCCAGTCGATGAGAGAGCGGCCGTGCCGGCGGATCGCGACCAGTGCACCGGACGTGGCCCACAGCGGCGCCAGGGCAACGGCGCCAAGCAGCCCGGTGGAGATCACCGTCATCAGCAGCAGGGCCAGCGTGCAGGAGACGAGGACGAGCTGGGGCAGGGAGAGGCCGAGGAGGATGCCGCGGCGGCTGCGGTGCGGGAACTTCACCGTGACCGGAGCGACAGAAAGATCAGTCATGGGGGCGGGTCCTGGAGGCGCGGGTGGAGCCCGGGGGCGGGAGGTGGTGCGCACGTCCCGCCCCCGGGAGTCGGACAGGGATCAGAGGCCGGTCGGAGGCGGCGGCGGAGCCGACCCGCTCGACGCGGCATCCTGCGAGCCGGAGGACGGGGGCGCGCCCTGCGGAGGCGGTGTCGTCGTCGGCGGAGTGGCCTGCCACCCGCCGCCCTGGCCCGACGCGGCATTCGCGCCGGATCCTCCAGAACCTGGGGCGCCTCCCACCTGGCCGCTGGTGTCGTCGGACACGCTGGTCGGCGCGGGCTGGACGGCCTTCTCCAGGCCGGACCTGACGGCATCGCCGCCGGGCGAGCCTCCCGTACCACCGCCCTGCGAACCGTCCTTGCCTTCGCCGCCGCCAGTCGGGTTGGTGGCGACGTCGCCGGGGAATCCGCCGCCGTCGGGGCCTTGCGGTGCGGCACTCCCCATGGCGGCAGCGCCACCTGCTCCGGCTGCGGCGCCACCGGTTCCGGCGGTGGCCGCGGCTGCGGCAGCCTTGCGGGCGGCCTTCTCGGCGTGGGCCTTGGCCATCTGGGCCCCGGCGCCACCGGCACGGTGGATGGACTCGCCGTCGGTGCCGTCGGCTGCCCAGTGCACGAACTTGAAGACGGCGTACGGGCACAGCAGCACCAGGACCATGATCACGATGCCGGACATGACGTCGGCGAGCGCGGCGATGCCGTCCTTGGCTTCGGTCTTGCCCATGGCGGCGATACCGAGGACGAAGATGACGGTCATCAGGAGCTTGGAGACGACGAGGGTGGCGGTGGCTTCGATCCAGCCCTTGCGCCAACGTCGGGCGACTTCCCAGCCTCCGCCGGCGGAGGCGAAGACGGCCAACGTGACCATGACGAGGATGCCGACCTTGCGGACCATCATTACGCACCAGTACAGGACGGCGCCGATGGCGGCACCCAGACCGGCGACGACCGCCACGAGCCAGCCGAGGCCGGCCAGACCGGGGATCTGGTTGACCTTCACGATGCGCCGTACGGCGGAGGCGATATCCAGCTTCGCGGCGCGGAACAGTCCGTCGGAGAGCGCATCGACCACTTCGATGGCGACTGTGGTCAGGGCGATGGCGCAGAAGGCGAACAGGACACCGCTCATGGTGCCGGTGAATGCTTGTGTCAGTGCTTGTCCGTCGCGTCGGATGGCGGCCCGGACGAGTTGCGCGCAGAAAGTGGCGACCAGCAGAACCAGGCCCAGCGGCAGCAACATCTCGTAGTTGTCGCGGAACCATCCGGCGTTGAGGTCCACCCTCGTGGTGGTGTTGACCGCCTCGGCGGCCAGATCGGCTGAAGCGGCTGCCAGTTCACCGGCAGACTTCGCCATCCAGTCACCGATGGCCTTGCCGGGGTCCGAGGCGAAATCGACGGCGTCGCCGACGGCACACAGCTTGCCGGCCAGGGGGATGTCACAGAAACCCACGGGGAGTTACGCCTCCTTTCTTGTCTCAGGTGCGGGTCACTGCGTGACGCTGGGGGCGATGGCGGCCAGGGTGCAGTCGTGGTTTGGGCGGCACTGGACGGCGAGGGTCACGGCCCGTTCCTCGGCTCCGCCACCGCCCTTCTTCCAGCTGAGGGTCTGCTTGCCGTTGACGGTGACGACGTAGACGTACGCCTCGGTGATCGCGGAAGGGTCCTCGGCCAGTGCCTGTTTGAACGCGCCGGGGTAGTGGCCCTCGCTGATGTGGGCGCTGGCGTGCTGGTCCTGGTCGGCCATCCGTGACCACAGCACCGGGTCGGGGACCTGGCCGGCGACCGAGGCCCAGTCGGCGTACTTGGTCTCGGTGGTCATCCAGGCACGCATGCCGGCGAGCTGCTCGTCGCGGCTGGTGTCGCGGGTGTCGTAGGACCACAGCATCTGGGCCGCCGCCTTGGCGTAGGCGACCGGTTCGGCGATCTGCGGAGGCTTGGGCACCGATCCGGATCCGGCGGAAGGCTTCGGGGCGGCCTCGGAGGAGGACGGGCTGCCGGTCGGGGCGGGCGCGGCACTCTCCGGCGCATGGTGGCCGTTGCCGCCGCCGGTCATCAGGGCGACGATCACGGCGAGGGCGAGCAGGCCGGCGACGGCAACAGCGACGATCGCGATGCGACGGGTGGCAGACCATCCCGCGCCGTATGAGGACAGCGAAAGGGAAGGGAAGCGGTTTCGCATCAGTGGACCTGCGACCCCAGGCCGGAGAAGAAGGCCACGATGCCGTTGGCGGCACCCAGACCGAGGGCGGCGCCCGCGGCGACGACGGCGCCCTTCTTTCCGTTGGCCTCGGCCTGGTGGCCGCCGGTGTGGTGGCCCCAGGCCCATACGCCGAGCGAGACGGCGAGGGCGCCGACGACGGCAATGATCCCGAACATGTTGATGCTGTTGACCACGTTCTTCAGCACGGCGAGGCCAGGCAACCCGCCGCCCTTGGGCGAGATTCCTGGGTCGTAGGCGAGCTGTATGACGCGGTCTGCGAGAGGGACGGACATAGGTGAGGCGGGCTCCTTGCATACGCGGGCCCGGCGAGGGCCGGCGGGAAAAGCGAAGCGGAGGGGGACATGCGCTCGGGGCGCGAGATTGGCCGCGGCGGCGGCTTGCCCGGACCTGGGGCGGGCAGAGGCGGGAAGAGTCCACTCCTCGGGCCGGGGCGCGGCTTCGAAGCCGCCCTTTCCGCTCGGGGCCAGGGAGGGCTGCCGGGGTGCGCTACTTCGGAATCGGCGGCTTCGGTGCCGGGTTCGACTCGTACGGGTTGGCGCAGTCGTAGATCATGAATCCGTGGATCTTCTTGCCGTCGGACTTCCGGGTCACCGCGCCGCGGGTGTACCAGGTCTTCTCTGCGCGCTTGTACGCGAACTGGTTGTAGGCGACCTTGTCGTGCCGGTAGGCGATGCCCACGACGGTGGACTTCTTCGACGGATCCTTGTGGACCTTGACCGCCTTGCACGCGATCGTCGTGTGGCCGGTGTCGTACGCCTGGGCTGTGGAGGCGCTGGCCAGGCCGCCGGCGGCAACTGCGAGGCCGATCGAGCTGGCCGCGAGGGCGCGCCGGACGCGGGAGGGGATTGTCACGTGGATGCTCCGGGGGTTGGGAGAGGGAGTGGGCCGTTCGACTTGTCCTGCTGGGCGGTTCGTCGGGCGAGACGGCGAGCGCGGAGGGGGCTGGCCTCCGCGCCCGGCTATCGGGCAGACCACTGGCGAGGTCCTGGTGACGGCGGCTCGCGGGCCTGCGGGATGACCGGGGTCAGAGGACGCGGCGGGCGGCGAGAATGTCCCAGTCCTTGATCGGGGTGATCCGGACTGGTTTGGTGGTGCGCGGCGCCTCGATGACGAGGCCCTCGCCCATGTACATGCCGACGTGCTCAGGCCGTGCGGCGCTGCCGCGGCTGAAGATCAGGTCGCCAGGCTGGAGCTTCGACGGGGAGATGGCCTTTCCCTCGTTGACCTGCGTGTACGTGGTGCGGGTGAGCGTGATGCCGGCGTGGGCGTACGCCTGCTGCATCAGGCTGGAGCAGTCGCAGCGGCCCATGGGGTCGGGGCCGTGCGCGTTGGTGCAGGATCCGCCCCACTGGTAGAGCGTGCCGAGTTGGTGCATCGCCCACTTGATGGCCTTTCGGGCCTTCGGGTCGGCGTCCTTGGGGATCGAGTAGCCCTTGGGGACGCTCCCTTCGGGGATGCGGCCGAAGCCTGTCCCGTCCTGGCCTGGCGCGCAGCCGGTCGTGCTGGCCGAGGGCTTCTCGCCCTGGTTCGTGTCCTTGCCGTCCGCGTCGCCGGCGCCGGGGAAGGTCTTGGCGATGGCGCTCTGCAGCGCGGTGGCCAGGTTCTCCCACTGCGCATACGCGTCCGGAAGACCAGACTTCTGCACGGCTTGGGCAGCCTGGGTGACGGTCATCTGCTGCCAGCCGTCCACCTTGAGCAAGTGCTTGTAAAACTGCTCGGAGGCGTAGACCGGATCACGGATCTGCTGGGCGCTGCCCCAGCCCTGGGAGGGACGCTGCTGGAAGAGACCGAGGGAGTCACGATCGCCGTAGTTGAGATTGCGCAGGCGGCTCTCCTGCATCGCCGTGGCGAGCGCGATGATCTGTCCCTTCTTGGGGACATCAAGTGAGAGGCCGGCGGCCACGATCGTCTGGGCATTTGGGACCTGCTCGGCGGGCAGGTCCAAGCCATCGACGTGCACGTCTTTGCCGGAGGCGCCGTCGAGGATCTTGGTTACCTGCTCGGCGACCTTGTCGCTGTCGATGTCGCTCAGGCAGCCGCTGAAGGAGCCGCTGCTCTGCACGGCATCGGCGGAGGAGGCCAGCACCATGCCGGTGCCGGCGATCAGAATCGGGGAGAGGAAGACGACGCCGATGCCGGCGGCGAGCGCCTTCAACCTGAGCGGACCGCTCGCCGGTCAGCGGTGTCGGGCATGGGTGGGTAGCGAAACGTCATGAACGGTCCCTTGAGGGTGCGGTGTCAGGCGTGCCGCGTGCGCGAGGCGTGGTGGAAGGGCGCGGCGGCCGGAGTGGGCGATCGGAGGCGGGCCGGTGGGGGCGAGTTGCCGCTCGCTCCGTGTGTGGCCGTGCCGTGAGCTAGCTGTGCCAGGGCAGGGGGTACCTCCGTGAGGTGTGGCGGGGATGTAGCCAGCGGCGGAGTGCGCCGGGCGGTTCAAAAACAGTAGGCGCGGATCGGCGGTTGACCAAAAAGTTCGGCGTGAGGTGCCGGAAACCGGCACCTCAGCAGAGCACTTCTTGGTCGTCGGCGGATTGGGCTCTACAGTTTTTGGACTCCCCCCTCGCCTTCCTCCGCCTGTGGCCATGGGCTTCTGCATGCCCATTTCCGGCCCGCGAGGACTCCTGTGCGAGGCGGGGTCTCCATCCGCGTTTCCGCACCCGAATTGGGGTTCCTCTTTGCCTTTTTCCCTGCACCAGGGCGACGCTCTGGCCGTTCTCTCCGGTCTCCCGGACAGCTGCGTCGACTCCGTCATCACCGACCCGCCGTACAACAGCGGAGGCCGGACCGCGAAGGAGCGCACCACGCGCTCCGCGAAGCAGAAGTACACCTCCGCCGATTCCAAGAACGACCTTGCCGACTTCACCGGCGAGAACATGGACCAGCGTTCCTACGGCTTCTGGCTGACGCAGATCATGACCGAGGCCCACCGGCTGACGAAGACCGGCGGGACCGCGCTGCTGTTCACCGACTGGCGCCAGCTCCCGACCACCACGGACGCGATCCAGGCGGCCGGGTGGCTGTGGCGGGGTGTGCTGGCCTGGCACAAGCCGCAGGCCAGGCCCCAGAAGGGCCGGTTCACCCAGAACTGCGAATTCATCGTCTGGGCGTCCAAGGGGCCGATCGACGGCTCCCGGAACCCGGTCTACCTGCCGGGTATGTACTCGGCTTCGCAGCCCTCGGGGTCCAAGCGCCAGCACATCACGCAGAAGCCGGTCGAGGTGATGCGCGAGCTGGTCAAGATCAGCCCCGAAGGCGGCACGGTCCTCGACTTCTGCGCCGGCTCCGGCTCCACGGGCGTCGCCGCCCTGCTGGAAGGCCGGGACTTCATCGGCGTGGAGAAGACCGAGCACTACGCGTCGATCGCGGCCGACCGGCTCACCGAGACGATCCGCGCAACCCTCACGCAGGACGACGTGGTTCTCGCCGTCTGATCCGGGTCCTCTCCTGCCGCCAACGCAACCGGCTCCCTGCTGAGCCTCCGGCGGAGCGCCGCCGCAGCGGACGCGCGATTCGCTGTCCGGTCCGTTCAAGGACGCTTTCGCCCATCTCTTATCCCGTGTCTCGTAGGAGGCCGAACTTTCAATGTCCGAATCCGCAATGCCCTCTGACGATGGGGAGCTGGAGCCGGTTCGTATTCCGGATCCGCAGTTGGAGGGAATCGAGGCGAGCGTGCGGCGGCTCATGGAGCAGTCGGCGCAACAGGCTCAGCAACTCGACCACCTCGCATCCGCACCGGCGCCGAGCGGGTCACCGTTCGCCGCGTTCGGCATGCCGGGACTCGGCGGGCCTCCGGCCGCCGCTCCGCCGGAGCCCCGCCCGATCCTGGAACTCGATGGGGAGGAACGGGAAGACGAACTCGACGCCCTCTCGGACTGGGTCGACGACTTCTTCCTCCCGGTCTACGGGGCGGAGGTCACCACCGCGGCACCCTGGTGCCTGCAGTGGCAGGAACACGACGACGTCGTGGCCTGGCTCCACGCCCTGTGGCTCGCCTACCAGCAGCACAAGGACCCCGAAGCCGGGCTCTCCGGGCTGTTCGTGTGGCACCGGGACTTCCTCACCCACGCCGTCGCCGCGATCCGCGCGCCGGGCGGACCGCTGTCGGCCTGCATGACCTCCCCCGACCGGCCCGCGCACCGTCTCCTGCCCGGCCCGCCGCCGTCCGTACGCACCGAGACGGCGGCCACGGCGGATGGCGCCGGCACTGCCGAGCCGGGCGAGCCGACGCCATGAGCGCGGGAGCGGGACAGCCCGCGTTTGCCCTGAGCTTCGACCCCCGCGCGCTGACCGATCTCCTCCAGGCCCCCAGCGATATCCGCGACCTCACCCTCGCCCACCTGCAGGAAGTCGTGAACGCACAGCGCTTCGGACAGCGCCTCGACGGCGACCTGGAGGGATTCCGGAAGCTGTTCGTGGACCGCCGCAAGGACTGGCGCGTCGTCTACGGCGTCCGCCCGGCGCCCGCGGAATCCGCCCACCCCAAGGAGATCCACGTCGTCGCGATCCGGCCGCGTGCGGGCAACGACGTCTACGACGAGGTCGGCCGCCGCCTGGGGATGACCCGCCGGCCGCTGAGCGCTCGGACGCACGCGGCCCGCTCACGTTCCCCGCAGCTGACCACCCGTCCTCCCGTGCCCCGGCCCGGTCCGCCGCCTACCGGACTGCCGGGTCTGCCCCGTCCCGCACTCAACCCCGCGCACCATCCCACCCGCTGAACGCACGGAGCGTCGCCCATGCCCCCTCAACCCGCGCCGACACCCGCCCGGCGTGCGGTCACGCAGCTCGACCACCGCCTCGAAGCGGTCACCGGCCACGACATCGACACCCTGTGGGCCTACCGCGACCGCGGCGTCCTCGACGACCCGCACGCCCAGCTGGTCGACCGGCATCGCACCCTGGCCAACGCCCAGATCGGCGTCACCTTCTACCTCAAGTTGCTCAACCGGCTCACGAGCGGTGAGTTCCCTGTCGACGGTGCCCTCTTCGTACGCATCGACCGCACCGTGGACCAGCTGGAGGAAGCCGCCAACGCGCGCGACGCCGCCGCCCAAAAGGTGCTCGCCGCCCTGGAGCCCATCGAGGCCGCCGCCGCAGCCTCGACGCCCGACGGAGGACGGCTCTCGACCGACGACCGGGCGGCACTGCTCGCCATCGCCGGCGGTGCCAAGCTCCACGAACACCTGCTGACAGGCCGCCTGTCCGTGACCGCCTCCTCCGGCACCCGCATCCCCTACCCCCAGATGCAGCAGCTGGAACGCGCTGGCCTCACCGTCCGGGACACCAGCCACCCTGTGCACGCCGGCCAGCCCGTCTCCCTCACCGACGCCGGACGAGCCGCACTGCTCGATGCCCGCCGGACTCCCACGACGCATGCGCCGAAGAGCCCGGCTCGCCCCGGCGCCTCGCCGTCCACTCCCGCGAAGCGGCGCTGAACTGCACCGATCCACCGAAAGGCTCTTGTTGTCCCCCACCGAACCGGCGCCGGTCCGGAAGACCATCCCCCACGTCGACTTCGCATTGGACGACCTCGACTCCGACGAGGAGAGGTACTTCGACTTCTACCGCAAGGTCGCTGTCCACGAGGACATGCTCGTCCCCCTCGCCGAACACCACGACGGCCCGAACAGTTACTACGTGCTGTTCGACCGCGCCGCCACTTGGGGCCCCGGCATGCCCCAGGTCTTGGCCGTTCACCTGCAACGAGACCACGAGAAGCAGACGTTCAGCTTCGAGCAGGCTCCACTGCCGCTGCCCGCGATGGCACAGTCCTGGCTCATCCACCGCGGCTGCCCACCCGACGCCATCAGTCTCGACCCCGAACTGGGCCCGCCACCAGCAGACGAGGCCACGCGAGCACTGGAGCGTCGCCTCGTCCGTGACGGCGACCGCTACGCCATGAACTACTCCTACACCAGCGACGACCCCGACGACAGGGTCATCGTCGTGGTTCTGCAGACCCGGGACGAGCACACCCCCAGCCCGTTCCGCGTGGTGGTCGAGGAGGTCGATACCGAGACGTGGACGCATACCCTCCGGGAGGGCGGCTTCGACACGGCAGACGAGGCCCTGCAGTGGTGCGACGACCGCCTCACCGGCGAGCCCGGCCTTCTACCGCCAGTGCGTCCGGCAGCCACCGCCAGCCGCTCGGCTGGTGTCGCCAAGGCCGCTGCCCCGCGCCCGCCCGGCCGTTCTCGCTGAACGCTATTCCAGCCGCGGGCGGCGCAACATAGCCGACGATCGCCGGTTAGCCAAACCGGCGATTCTCCGGACTCTTATACAGCCGCCGGGACAACTCCCGCGGCCCCTTCCCCGCATTCCCTGTGCCTTCACGGAGGTTTCATCCGCATGCGCTCCACCCGAATCGCCATATCCGCGGCGATGCTCGGCGCGCTCGCGCTGCCGGCGCTGTCCGCCACCCCCGCCAGCGCCGCGACCGTACCCACCGCAGCAACCGCCACCCGTGCCGTGAGCTGCCACAACCTGCCGCCGCTCCCGTACGCGGTGCACACCAAGGCCGTGACCATCCGGTCCAAGGCCAGCTCAAAGTCCACTGCGCTCGGCGTGCTCTACAAGAGCCACAAGTTCAGCGTGGCCAAGAAGAGCGGCAACTGGCTCTACATCACGGACAAGACGACCGGCGTCAAGGGCTGGGTCTCCGGCACGTACGTCTACCGCGACGTCCGCATGTGCCTGGACTGACCGACCGGATCCAGCGCGTCCCGCCAAGCAGCGCGGGCGCCGAATACAGCCGCCCCTCACATTTCCCAGGCACCGGCCTTTCCAGAACAGGAGATCCCTTTTGACTGACGGCATATCCGAGGAGTCTGCGGATGTCGTGGGCGTGCTCACCGAACGGATCGAGGCCCGCTTCGACATGGGCATGGACCAGCTGAAGGCCGCGGTCGCCGCCGCTCCGACCGCGAACCCCGACGCCACCGACGTCGTCAAGTGGCACGGCCTTCTCGTCGAGGCCCAGTCCGTGCTGGAGCGCGCGGAGGACGACCTCCTCGCGGCCCTTGAGACCCAGCCCAGCGAGGTCGACGACCCGACGATGGGCCTCGCCCACCGGGTGAACGCCGCCGTCACCGCCCGCGACGGCCGGGCCATGGTCGTGCGGTGGCTCCTCGACCCGGACGCCCCGGGGAAGAAGGACCTCGCCGCACAGCGCCTGGCCCGCCTCCGGCCCCGGAACGGCCCGGCGGTGCAGACCAGCGCCCCCAACCGGCCGGCAGGGACACCCGCGCCGGCGTCGGCGTGGCGGCCGGCACGGTCCGCCCGATGAGCCGGGACAAGGCCAGCACCATGGACACCGACCTGCAGAAGGTCTTCGGGAACCCGGTACCCGAGCTGTACGAGGCGGCGTGCGGCCATGATGCTCCACCCGCGCTCGCCCGCGCTCTGGAGCTGCGCTCGTTCCTGGCGCTCACCGAGGATCAGATCGCCCGCGTCCGCGACCGCGTCCACGCCGACATGGATCCCGCCCGCGACATGGGCGAACTGTCGGCGGACACGCTCCGCTTCGATGCGCAGTGGCTGGAAGCGGCACTGGAGGCCCGCGACGGCTACCGCGCCGCACTCGGCGAGGTGCTGCGCACCGTGCGCCCGCCTGCTCAGCAGGCCCGGCCTGTCCGTACGGCACAGCTCAGGGCCACCGCCACCCTGCGCCCGTCTGCCGCCCCGGCACCTCAGCGTGCCGGGGCGGCCCGGGCCCGCCGACCGTGAAGGCCCTCGATTGCCCCACCTCACGTCCACCGACATAGCCGGACGGATCGAGGACCTGTACGGCGCACCGCTCGCCGACCTCGAAGCCCATGCACAGGACCAGCCACCCGGCATGCTCTCCGCCCTGCTCGGCATGCACGACGCCCTCGCCCTGGCCGAGCGCAGCATCGACTTCCACCGCGACCACCTCACCCGGGCCCTTGACCCTGAGCGGCAGATCGGCCCGCAGGAGGTGTCCCACCTCCTCGACGGCACCCGTCGGCTCGCCGAAGCCGTCGCCGTCCGCGAGGCCCAGGCCACATCGGTCGCCGCCGTCCTGCAGAGCCTGGCCCGCGTCCCGGCCCCGACCTCTGCCTCCCCGGCTCCCACGCTGCCTGCCCCGGCCGCGCCCCTTGCGGCGCAGAGCGCGGCACACAGCCGCTGACCCCCAGGCACCCCCCTTCCTTTCATTCAGGAGTTCCTCCCTTGGCCATCACTGCTCTGCCCCCGGACACCGAGGCCGACATCGCCCGGGTCACCGAGGCCCTCGCCATGATCACCCCGCGCTGGAACGTGAGGATCCTGCTGGCCCTCTCCGGACCGCCGCTGCGCTACAGCGAGCTGGCGGCCAAGGTGTCCTGGCTGCAGAACGGTCAGCTCCACCCCAAGCTCAAGTCGTTGTGCGACGCCGGTCTCGTCGAGCGCACCGAACACACCGCACGCCACGTGACCTACGGCCACACCGAGCGGGCCACTGCGCTGCTGCCGATCCTGCCGATGATCGTCACCTGGGCCGAAGAGCACTTGGAGAAGGCGGAACGCCCGCTGGCCGCCATCGAGCAGATCGAAGACAGCCTCACCCTGCTCACCCGGCGCCACGCCGCCGCCATCCTGTGGGTGCTCAAGTCGCGCGAGGAGGTCAGCGGCCGGGTTCTGGCCCGGATCGTGATGCCCAGCAGCGACTGGACCAACATCTACCCGCCGTTGCGCCAGCTCGTTGCCGACGGCCTGGCCGACACCGAAGGCAACGGCCGCCCCTACCGGCTGTCCGCCGCCGGCGACGCCCTGGGCCCCGTCCTCGGCACGCTCTCCGCCTGGTCCGCCGGACAACCCCTCGACCAGGCGGCCCATCACCCCGTCTGGGGCCAGCCGCAGGCCAAGAGCAAGCCGAGGCCGTGGGTCAGCAGCCCGTCACGGCCGGCGCCTGCGGCGCTGCCACCCGCTCGGGCGGTTGGGTCGTCCCCGGTGTGGCACCACCGCGACCTCTTCTCGCATGCCGCCGCCGGCCGCCCGACGGCAGCCATCCCGGCGGGAGGCCCGCGCCGATGAGCAGCTTCTTCGCCTCTGCCGCAGCGCGCCACGCTGTCGACGTGCTCGCCTCGCGCTCCTTGATCCGTCTGGTCACCGAGATCGACGACAACGGCGCCATACCGCCGCGACGGCTCGCCGGGACTCTGTCCGACCTCTCCCCGCACCAGCTGCGAGGCGCCTCCGACACGGCCCGCACCTACGGTCTCGTCCGGGTCGCGCCCGGCGCCGGCCTGGAACTGACCGAATCCGGGCAGGAACTGGCTGACCTGTACGACGCGCTAGCCCGGTGGGCGCGGCGTCACTCGGTCCCCGCCGCCGTCTGCGAGTTCAGCAGCCGTGTCCGGCATGTCCTCGGCCTGCTGGCACCATCGCTCACTCCTGGGAATGCCGACCGCCCCAGCCCTCTGGCCGATGTGCGCCCCATCAGTGTGGAGGCTGAGGCGGAGCTGGCCTGTGCCCGCACGTCTCTGATCCAGTGGCTGGTTGGCAACCCCCAGGTGGCCAGGGCCGAACCCGAGCGGGCCGCGTGAGCGCAGCGGTCGCACCCCGGCATGCACGCCACACGGCCGGGCTGATGAGCAGCATCTACCTGCCGCGCACGGCGGACGCGTTGGCGTTCGCGATGTCCACCTACGGCATCCCGTTGCTCGTCTTGGCCACAACTGGCTCCGCCGTGCTGACGGGTGCCGCCTTCGCCCTGGAGTGGATCCCGCGCTTGGCTGCGTTCGGGTGGGCCGGATCGATCGTCGACCGGCGTGGCGCCTCGGTGGTCTTCCACCTCGCCTCCCTGGGGCGGGCGTTGGTTCTCGCCGTCGGCGCGGTGCTGCTGTACCTCTACCCCTCCGGCACCGTGGCGAGCGCGACAGCGATGGTGCTCGCGGCGGCGACCGGCGTGCTCACCGAGTTCAGCTACATCGCGACCGAGACCGCCGGAGCCGCCGCCGGCCGACGAGCCGGACCTCGGGCCCACCGTGTCCAGGCCGTCCTGCTCGGCATCGACCAGACCGCGACCCTGGCCGGACCGGCGCTCGCCGGCGTGCTGCTGCTCGCCGGGCCGCCGTCGATGCTCGCAGTGGTCACGGTGTTCTCGCTGCTCGCCGCGCTGCTCGCCCTGCGCACCCCGCCCTCGCCCGTTGCCCCGGCCCGCGCGCCGAAGGGGCGGCCTGGCGCCGGGCTCGTCACGGGGTGGCGCACCATCCGCGCGCTCCCCGCGCTCGGCTGGTTGGTGGCCGGGCTGACCCTGTCCAACCTGTCTGTCGGCCTTCTCCAAGCAGCTGGTCCGGTGATCGTCGTCCAGCACTTCGGGCAGTCCACGACGGCTGTCGGCCTGGTGTGGTCCGCCGCAGCGGCGGCCACCTTGGTGGCCGTCACCGTCTGTCGGTTCGTGTTGGACCGCCTGGGCCTGTGGCCGGTGGGAGCAGCCTGCTCCGTCATCGCTTCGCTCGCCTGTCTCGCTGCCGCCCTGGCCCCCGACTACCTGTCCTACCTGGTCATGGTCGCGGTCTTGATGGCAGCCGATGGTGGCCTGGCGGTCGTCCTGCGCACCCTGCGCTCCCGCCTGATCCCTCCAGAGGCGTTCGGCAGCACCCTGTCGGCCACCATCCTCATCCTCCTGCTGCCCTTCCCCGTCGCCGGCGTGCTCACCGCGCTCACCCCGCCCGACGCGCTGGGCCACGTCATCACCGCCTGCGCCGCCCTGCAAACACTCGGTCTGTTCTGTGCCTTCGCCCGCCTGCGCAACGACCCCGCCCTGCGCACCTGACCCTGCTGTCCCCAGCCTGTGGAGAACCCTCATGGCCATCGCCGCCCTCGGGTCGCACCGAGCGACCGGCCGCACCATCACCGAGCAGTTCCACGCCTTCGATGCCCGCAACCCGCACGTATACCGCGCTCTGGAGCGCATGGCCGCACGCCGCCTGGCCGCCGGTGCCACCCGTATCAGCCTCAAGGACCTCTTCGAAGACCTTCGCCGCCAACTCCCGTACGGCATCGCCGGACTGAACAACAACTTCACCGCTCTCTACGCCCGTCGCCTCATCGACGACCACCCCCACTGGGCCCACGCGTTCGAGCTGCGGCGGCGCCGCGCCGCCTGAGACACCCCCTTTCCCTGCCCTGCCGTCCCTCGATACGGAGAATTCCCTCTTGTCCGCTCGCCCTGTTGTACTTGTCGTTGCTCCCGGAGATGAGAACTACCGCGGCTACTGCCTTGAGCAGGTCGCCGACGCCTACGATGTCGTGCTGCTCACCGGCACCGAACCCTCCTGGGAGAAGCCGCACATCACCGATCACGCCGTCGTGGACCCAAGCGATCCTGCCGCGCTGCTGGCGGGGGGCCGGGCCCTGGCCGCACGCCACGACCTCGCCGGTGTCATGACCTGGGACGAGTGGAGCGTGGTCCCGACCGCCCGCCTCGCCCGCCAGCTCGGCTTGCCCACCACCGCGCCCGAAGTGATGCAGGGGTGCCGCAACAAGGCCACCGCTCGGTCGCTGTTCGCCCGCCACGGCGTGCCCTCGGCCGCTTCGGTGAGCGTATGTACCCGGCAGGAGGCCGAAGCCGCCGCCGAACGGATCGGCTACCCCGTGGTGCTGAAGCCCGCCTCACACGCGGGTGCCATCGGCGTGCGCCGCGTCGATGACCGTGACCAGCTCACGGCCGCCTACCGGGCAGCCGAACGGACGGCCGGTCAGGGCACCGAGAGCACCAGCGTTCTCGTCGAGGAGTTCCTCGACGGGCCGGAGATTTCCGTGGAGTGCGTCACTTACCGCGGCGCCACCACGGTGGTCGCGGTCAACCGCAAGACCATTAGCCCTCCGCCGCACTTCGAGCAGCTGGCCCACAGCGTGGACGCCGACGACCCGCTCCGGGAGGCCGTCGCGCCGGCTGCCCGGGCGGCGATCAGTGCCCTCGGCATCACCGACGGCGTCAGTCACATAGAGATGCGCCTCGTCGAGGGCAGGCCCCGCCTCATCGAGGTCAACGCCCGCCTGGCCGGAGACATGATCGGCCACCTCGTGCGTCTCGCCACCGGCATCGACCTGGTCCGTGCCGCCGCCGACATCGCCTGCGACCGCACCCCCGACCTCACGCCCACCAGGTCCTCGGCCGCCGCCATCCGGCTCCTCTACCCGGACACCTCCGGCACCCTCACCCGCCTCACCTACGACGGGCCCCGCCCGCATTGGCTGGACCGGGTGCACTTCCAGTGCCGCCCCGGCGACCAGCTCCTCCTCCCCGCTGACGGAGGAAACCTGTACACCGGCCGGATCGGCTACCTCATCACCACCGCCACCACCGGCCAGCAGGCGCGTGCACGCGCTGACCGGGCCGCTCGTGCCGTCACCGCGGGCCTCGACCGGATCCCCGGCGCCCGTAGCGCTGCGGCGTGAGCACGGTGTCTGCGGCTGACCGGCATAGCCGGGCGTTGCTGACCGGCTACTTCCTCGGCCTCGGGGCCATCATGGCGGTGTGGGGCGCCCGGATGCCCGCCGTGCAGCAGACTGCCCACCTCGGCACCGCAGGGCTGGCCCTGGTCCTGCTGGCCGCCGCCGTCGGCATGGTCGCCGGACTGCAGCTCGGAGGCCGCTACGCCCGCCCGGCGCGGCTACCGGCCCTGCTCACCACTGGGTCCCTTGCCCTGGCCGGATGCCTCGTTCTCGTGGGCCACAGCGAGAGCCTGTCCGAGTTGCTGGCGGCGGCTCTCGCGTTCGGCCTCGCCCACGGCGTCCTTGATGTAGCCGCTAACTCAGCGGCCGTCCGCTGCCGGAACGCCTTCGGCCGCCCCATTATGTCTGGTCTTCACGCCGCCTACTCCCTCGGCGCCCTGGCCGGCGCCGCCCTGGCCGCTCTCACCGCCCAGGCCCCGCATATCACTCTCTTCACCGCAACAGGCGCCCTCCTGGCCGGCGTCGCGGTCGCTGCGGTGCCGGTCACCCGAAGCCTGAGCGGCGCAGACCGCCCGACTGCACGCGTCGGCGCCGGGCAGCTGCCTCTGCTTCCGTCGCCGGGAAAGCTCTGGCTTCTGGCTGCGCTGGCCGCTGCGAGCCTGCTGGGGGAGGGAGCCGCCGCCGACTGGGCCGCCGTGCACCTGCACACCCTGGGCGCCCCGACGGCCGCGAGCGCCACCGCGTTCGCGCTGTACAGCGCGGCCATGGCCGCGGGACGGCTGACCGGAGACCGGCTCACCGCCGCCTTCGGCGCCCCGACGGTCGTACGGGCCGGAGCCGTTCTCGCCACGGCCGGACTGACCATCGGCGTCATCGGGAGCAGTACCCCGCTGGCGCTGGCCGGGTGGGCGGTCTTCGGACTCGGCCTGTCCACCACCGTCCCCTCGCTGATCACCGCGGCCGGAGCCGGAGGCGCCAAGGCCGTGGCCACGGTCACCGCCACCGGCTACCTCGGCCTCCTCGCCGGCCCGGCCCTCATCGGTGCCCTGGCCAGCGCCACCACCCTGCCCACGGCCCTGCTGCTGCCCGCCCTCCTTGCAGCCGCCGTCGCCGCCCTCGCCCACCACGCCCTGGAGAACACCACCCCTTGACACCCACCACTGCCCACGCGGGCCTGGACGCCGTCATCCTCGACTACAACGGCGTCATCGGCCTGCAACCCACCACCGACCAGTGGCTCCGCCTGGCCCGCACCGCCCTGTGGCCCGAGGACGACCTCCCCGCCTTCCAGCACGCCTTCTGGACCGCCCGCACCGCCTACGACGCAGGCCAGCTCAGTGATCTCGCGTACTGGGCCACGGTCCTCGGCCACCACCCCGGCGCCCGACGGCTGCGTGAACTCCGCGATGCCGATACCGACATGTGGACGTCCAGCGACGATCACGTCATCGATGTTCTCCACCAGGCCCACGAGTCCGGGCTGCCGCTGGTCTTGCTGTCGAACGCACCCCGCCACCTCAGCGATGTCCTCGACCGCCGCCCGTGGCGCCGGCTGATGACCCACGCCTTCTACTCGGCCCGGCTCCAGGTCTGCAAACCCGACCCGGCCGCCTACCAGCACGCGATGAACGCCACCGGTGCCGCCGACCCCGACCGCGTCCTCTTCGTGGACGACCGGGCCGACAACTGCCATGCAGCCCGCCACCTGGGCCTGCGCACCCTGCACTACACCGGCCGCCCCACCGACCTCGCAGCCGCCCTGCAGCCCCCGAACTGACCCGCTTCCTCCTCCCTCCAGGATTCAGTGCCTCACGACGACCACGACACCATCGACGGCGACGTCTACGTCTCCCCACGCCACCTGGCCCGCTCCACCGCGGTCAGCGACCCCGGCCTCGACCCGCTGCGCGACCTCGGCTGGGACCTGCACCACGACCACCTCGGCAACGCCTACCTCACGGCCCCCGACGGCAGGGTCCGCCTCGGCTACCTCCCCGAAGGCGACGACGACGGACTGTGGCGCATCAATGCCTACAGGGACGCCTTCGGCCCACCGGCCTGGGGCGTCTGCTTCAACGACGCCGCACCCACCGAATTCGTCACCGCCTTCACCACCGCCCTTGCCGAGGCGTACCAGCAGGGCCCGGACCACTACCTCGCCCGCCCGCTCGCCGGAAGCGCCGACCGCGACCCGTTCCAAGCCGTCGACCCGCTCATCAACCGAGGCTGGCAGCTCAACCGCCCGCACCGGAGCACCTTCGCCATCACCGCACCCGACGGGCTCGCCACGCTGGAATACACCACCGGCGACCTCGACCCAGCCATCGAACTGGACACTCGCGACGCGCGCTGGCACCTGTGGGCCGGCACCTCCTCAGCCCGGCCCTTCTGGTACGCCACGGCCAGCACCGACACCCCCGCTGCCCTCCTGCGGGCCGTGACCGAAGCCGTGGCCGACCCCGCACCCCTGCCTCGATGGCGGGACGACACTTCCAGCTACGTCAAGGACCACGCCCGGCTCTCCCCGGTCCTCCCGCCGAGTCCGCCGTCGCCCACCCCGCTCGACGTCCGGCGGGCCGCCGCGTCCCGCCGCCCGGCCGCGCTACCGGCGGCCAGCGTCCCGCGCTGGAGCACCACCAGTCGGCCCGCCCTGTCCGGCTCACGCCGCTGACCGCAGCCCAACCCGACCGGAGACTCTCGTGTCCCTGCAGGCCCCCGAGTTCTTCACCGAGCTGTGCCTTCCTTTCCACGACCACGCCGTCGTGGGCAACACCTACTACGCCGCTCCCGTGCCGGGCGCGCCGCTGCGTTTGCGGATTGACTTCACCCGCACCATCCACGCGGACACCTACGGCGGGCTGCGTGTCGCAGTCGTCCACCCGGAACGCGGGGAGATCGACGCGGTGGCGCTCAGCTTCGTGGACCACGGAACCTTCCACCGCCGCGACGAAGCCACCAACACCCGTCCGAACACCAAGCATTACGGCACCTTCGGCACCTACCACCGCCCCGGTCGCCCGCCGTGGGAAGGGGCCGTCACCACCGGGCTGCGCGATGCCATCGAGCAGTACACGGCCGTCTGGTTCCCCGGCGCCTGGGCCGCCTCCGCGCCCAAGCGTGCGGCCGGCCCCACGCCGCGCAGCACTCCAGCTCCGCCGACCGTCCCCGCCGGGGCCCGCACCCGCTGAGCCTCGTCCCGATCCCCGCGCCACCTACTCAGCAGGAGCATCTCCTCGTGTTGCCCGACCCGCCACGCGACCCCTTCAACAATCTCGACCCTGCCCAGACCGTGAGAGTTCTCCCGCGTCACCTCGCCGGTCCCGGCCAGGCAGACCTGGAGACGATCTGGACCTTCCCCTTCGACGACGGATGGCACCTCCACCAGGGACTCGAAGGGATGGTGTTCGCCATCAGCCCCTGCGCCCGGCTGTGGACCCGCTTCGCTCCCAAGCCCGAGGAGCGAGGCGCAGACACGTGGACCATCGGCATGGACCGTGCCCCCTTCGGCCCGCGGGCCTGGGAGATCACCTTCGACGCCACCACCCCCGCCGAACTCCTGCGCGACGTCCACACCGAACTGCTCGACCTGTATCTCGAAGACCGCCACAGCGACAAGAACCACCTGGTCGAGGATCCGACGGCCCCGCACGAGGTGTACACGCCGCTCCTCACCCGCGGCTGGAGCCACAGCGTCAAAACGGACGGCACACAGACCTTCCTCCCACCGGACGGCCTCGGCGGCGTGCGCCACCAGTACGCCACCACCGGTTCCGACGGCCCGATATGGCACGCCTGGGGCGGATACCCGAGCGAACCGCACTGGCAGGCCCGGTTCTCCGCCGCCGCGCCCACCACCCTCGCCGCGGCCTTCACCGCCTCGCTGATCTCCACCGAACCGCTGCACCGGGCCGTGAAACAGATCCCGTTCCACACCCGTCGGCACCTCTACGTCGCACCCGCTGGGGCCCCGCAGCCACTCAACCGTCCGACCCCTGCGATGCCGCCCACCGGCCATACGACTGGCCGCACCCGCTGACCCCGACCGATCAAGGAGTCTTCTTCCTCGTGCACGCACGTCTCGTCCGATCCGCCGCCGCCCTTGCCGTCGCCGCGGCTGGCACCCTCACCTGGGCGCCGGCCGCGAGCGCCGAGCCCTCCGAACCGACCCCCTTGGCCTCCGCCGAGACTCCGGCCCCAGACGCGGGCAGCGTCGAGATCACCACCAAGGACACGGCCGGAGACGCCCTGCCCGGCGCCGTGTTCCTGCTGCTCGACGCCGCCGGCCAGGAGGCCGGACGCGGGGAGACCGACGCACAGGGGAAACTGGCCTTCTCCGACCTCGCGCCCGGCGTCTACCGGCTCAAGGAGACGGCCTCCGGCAGCCCGCTCCACGAGGTCGTCGCCGACCAGGACGTCATCGTCACCCCGGGCGCGACCACCCGGCTGACGATCACCGACCCCTTCAAGGCCGCCAAGGTCCTCCTGCAGGCCAAGGACGACAAGACCGGCAAGCTCCTGCCCGGCGCGACCGTGAACATCGGCACCGGCACCTCGACGCTGCTCACCCTGACCACGGGAGCCAAGGGCACGGCCTCCGGAGAGCTGCCCATGTCGAGCCGCAAGGCCCAGTTCTGGGTCAAGGAGACCAAAGCCCCTGCCGGCTACGACCGGTACAAGGCGACCAAGACGTTCACCGCGGCTCCCGGCGACCCGGTGACCGTGACCGTCACCAACGCCAAGACCACCACCCCGAAGCCCGTACCCTCGGGCAAACCCACGCACACGCCCACCGACACCCCCACCACCCCAGGCAAACCGAACGGCGGTACGGGAAGGGCCACGCCGTCCGCCTCGGACAGCGACACACCGGAACCCGACTCCTCCACCATTGCTGCCACCCCTGCCGGCGACTCCACACCGAAGACGCCGACGGGCTCCCTCGCCCACACCGGCGCTGATGCCACACCGTGGCTGATCGGCGGAGCGGCCGTCCTCATCGCGGCCGGTGGAGGCGCCCTCGCCGTGACACGCCGCAGTCGCACCAACAGCCACACAGAAGACTCCACCGGGAGCTGACTGCACCCACCCTTCTTCACTGCACGGGCCCCCGCAGCCCAGATGGACACCCTGTTGGCGACCGCCAACAGCGTCCTCCCGGGTGCGGGGGCCTCCGTGCGTGCTTAGGCCGCGGTGCTGGCGATCAGCTCGTGGACTTCGGCCGGGCGTGGAGGAGCCGCTAGACGGCCCCGGCTGAAAATCGCCCTTTACAATCGAACATGTGAGCGATAATCCGTCCCGTCTGGAACTGCTGCAGTTCACGCGCCGTGTGGTCGAGCAACAGGCGCGGGCGAGCCTTCGGCAGCTTGACCGGTGGATCGCAGACGAGGAGCGTCGGCAGGCCGAGCACCGGCGGGCCGAGGAGCGGCGGCCACCGCCCCCGGAGTGGCTGATAGAGCGGGGCCTGGACCGGACCAGCCTGGTGGCGGTGCACACAGGGGACTGCTGGGACCCGGGTAAGCACCTGATGCCAGCGACGCGGGAGCAGGCACGCGACGCGATACGTCAGCAGGTTCCGGCGTGCTCGAAGTGTCGGCCGGACACGCGGCTGGGCCTGCTGGAGTAGTCCGGCGCGCGGGCGGCCCGGGCGGCGTTCGAGGGTGGCGGGGTGGAGTTCCCTGTCGACGTCGCCCTGGCCGAGCTGGTGCCGCAACTGCCGACCGGGCCGCGCTGGTGGTATGAAGTGAAGCTCGACGGTCACCGGGCAGTTTTGTGGCGGCTGGCTGAGACGGTTCGACTTCAAGCGCGGTCGGGTCGGGACGTGACGACGCCCTGGATAGATCTTGCCGTGGCGGGGATGGCCCTGCCGCCTGGTGTCGTCTTGGACGGCGAGGCCGTCGTCGTGGTTGACGGGCGGGTGTCGTTCGAGGCCGCTCAGGCTCGGGCGGCTTCCTCGCCTGCACGGTCGCGGGAGCTGGCGGCGCGGCACCCTGCGCTGCTCATCGTGTGGGACGTCTTGTCGTTACCCACCGGGGACGTGAGGGGGCGTCCGTATGAGGAGCGGCGCGCCTTGATGCTGGACATGGTGGCCGGGCTGCCGGAGGGGTCGCCAATTCAGGCAGTGTCGGCGACGGAAGACGTGGAGGTCGCCCGGGTCTGGTACGAGACGCTGACCGGCTCCGGTGTGGAGGGGGTGGTGGCGAAATCGGGGCGGTCGCCGTACCGGGCGGGTCGGTCGTCGTCGTGGAAGAAGATCAGACACGCGGAGACGATCGACGCGGAGGTGGTGGGGTTCACGGGGGCGGCGGGTCGGCCGCGGGCGCTGGCGGTGCGGTTGCCTGACGGCCGTGTTGCATTGTCTCAGCGGCTCGGGGCGCAGCTGGCCGCGCAGGTCGCGGCGGCGCTGGTGGCCGTTGCCCCGGCCGGGCGAGGTCGGGCGGCTGGGGGCGAGTCGTTCACGGCGGCGGAGTCCGGACTGCTCGTCGAGGTGCTGGCGGGGACGACGAGGCATGCCGTGGTCACCGTGACGCGCGTGCGGTGAGCTGCCGCGGACGAATCGGGAGGAATAGCCAGACTTCGGCTCGGCGAAGGACTGCGGGTCCCAGCGCACGACCTGCTCGCTTCGGCGTGGGTGTGGGCACGCCGTCCCTGAGCTGGGGCTCCGTTATCCACGAACGCGCGGACACCTCGTTACGCTGCGGCCGTGACCGAGCCCTCCCCGCTGCCAGGCGACCCCTCCGAGCTGCACCTGCGCATCTCCTACGACGACGGACTCTGGGACACGCCCCAGGCGGACACGCTGGAGTGCTGGAACGTGGCCGTCCTGCACCGCCGGCGCGCTCATGGTGAACATCGCGAGCCGGTCAGCTCCAGCGGGTGTGCGGCTGCTGATTGCTCCTCGTGCTCGGTCGAGGACGTAGCCGTCGGCTCCATGACGTTCTACCGGGTTCACCTCGACCGGGGCCGCAACGCCTACTGGGCCATGGAGGAGGAGTCGGAGGAACTGTACGAGACCGCGCAGGTCCTCCTTGATCCCGAGACGGGTTCCTTCACCGACGAAGTCAGCGAGCGGCTGGAGTACGTCGGCTCTGCGCTGCTCGTCATGAATCGCGTGACGCTGGATCCGCCATGGCGCGGGCACGGCCTGGCGGCCGTGCTTGCCTGCGAGGTGATCACCCGGCTCAGGGCCGGCTGCCGGGCCGTCGCCTGTTCGCCCGGCATCACCGATCTCAGCAGCCGTCGGCTGACGGCCAGAGCCGAGTGGGACCGCGTGAACGCCAAAATTGCCCAGGGGTGGGAGAGCCTGGGTTTCCGTCCCTACCGAGACAATGTCTTTCTTCTGTCTCCCGCCTCGCAGGACCTTGAGGAGCAGCGCGGTGCCCTTCGCCAGCATCTTGCCGACCTTGGGGGGCTCTGGCGGACCGATGCTGCGAGATCCGTCTCGCTAGCGGGTGAGGCAGGCTCGCCAGAGAGCCTGTGAAGCCCAGAGGGGGCGGTGTCCCTCCTCGGGCTGGTGACGCTTGGGGGAACCAGTAACAAAGTCATCGTGGGATACCTGTCCCGAGTCGGGACACGCCGCGTGTCCCGACTCGGGACAAGGTCGCCGGCGGGCTGTACGGCGTAGTCCCCGGCGCGGGAGTGTGCCGGGGCAGCTGGTGTTACGGCCACGGAATCGGAGATCCCATAGCTGTCGACGGACGGCAGTTCGCCGGGGGCAGACAGGAATGATCCGGGAAAGACTGGCCAACGGGCGCGAGGGCATGTCAACGTAGACGACCTTGCAAGAAACCCCAGGTCAGAGAGGTGATTGCTCGTGACCGTAGCCCCTGCGGGCCCCGGTTTCTCCACCACCGTCGAAGCCCTGCGGCCGCGGGAGTGGCAGCTCGGCCCCGGTCAGCCGACTCTGGTCATGGACCAGTTCTCCGCCGAGGACTTCCACCTGATCGTCGATGACCGCGCGGACGTGCACGTCAGCTCCAAGGACGGCCGGTTCTACCTCGGCTGGTTCCCTCACGGCCGACCCGGCACGGACGATGAGGGGTGGAAGATCGCTGTCACCGGCACCGCCCAGGTCCGCGGCTACCACCTGTCGTTCGACACCGAGACACCGGCCGACATCGTCGCCGCCACCGTGGCGAGGGTGCTGGAGACCTCACGCCGCCTCTGACAGCGCGGCCACCGATACAAAGCGCCCGCCCTATGAGCGCTGGCGATGCCGTAGGCCGGCCCGGCTTCACTGCCCCCCCGTTTCCCTCGCCCCCCAGGAGGCTGCCCGTGACGTCCCCGGAGATGACCGTCGGCGATCTCATCGACCTGTTGTCCGGATGCGACCGGAGCGCTCCGGTCCGCCAGGCCATGAACCCGTTCTTCCCGATGGCGCACCGACTGGCGCAGGTCCTGCAGTCGGTCGACGAGACCGGCCAGGCCGTCGTCTACCTCGCCGAAGGAGCCGAGCCGGACGCACAGCTTGGCCACCTTCCGCCGGAGGTTGCCATCGCCCTGACCTGGCAGGGCCCCGTCCAGGCACCGCCGCGCCGTCCCCGCCGTCGTGCCGGCGGCAACTAGACCCACACCGAGCCCTTGGAGGCGCCCCTGTACCCCGACCTTCCGCCCGACCCGTCCGCCCCGCGCGGCGGCCAGCCCGCTTTCTGGGTCGGCCCCCGGCACTTGGCCGGTGACGATGGACGCCTCTACGACGTCGTCGCCGAGGCGCTCGCCGGCCTGGGCTGGACGAGCCTGACGATCGTCCGCGGACGGCAGGAGCCGGACGAGGAACCGGAGGACCGTCAGGTCCTGCGCAGCACCGTCCTGCACATCAGCCCCGACGCCTTGCGCTGGGCCCAGTGGGGCCTGGCGGACGAACCGTTCCACCTGGGTGGGCTGCCGATCGCCTGGCAGATCTCCGCCCGAGCCGAGGCGAGCAGCCCGCTCGCGCAGTGGTCGGCCTACTTCACCCGTGACGTCCCCGGCGAGGCGGTGGTCGACTTCCTCGTCGCGCTCGACGCAAGCGACCAGCCTGCCTCGCCGCTCGCCGGACCCGATCTGGTCCTTGACGCTGTCGCCGCCCACGGCTGGTTCCGCGACATCGACCAACCCCGGGCGGCGGCGACGGACCCGACGTTCACCTCGCACATCAGCCTCGGCGAGGTACCACCCCTCATCCAGGACGCCGACCCGCGGGCCCTGTCCGCCGAGGACGACGAGACGGGACCGGCCGGATGGCAGGCGTGGGCCGAGCCCGTGCTCGGCGCCCCGCTTCTGTGGGTGGCCTCGTTCGCCGCCAGCGTCCCGCACGATCTCGTCGCCGCCTTCGCCGCCTCCCTCAGCTCGACCGCACCGGTCCTGCGGCGGGTCCTGCCCGAGGCAACCCAGGAGCGCCTCCTGCGCGCGCCGGCCATCTAACGTCCCGCGCGCCACTCTCGACGATCGCAGTCCGGCATCCTCCCAGTTGGGGGTGCCGGACTTTCTTATTTACCGGGTGAAGTAACAGGTCGGGTCGTCCATGCACAGCCCATAACGCTAGCTGCCCCCGACGAGCGGTGGTCGGAGGCAGCAGCGTGACGCGCGCAGGTCAGCTCGTTGCCGTGGCCTTGGCAAGGGCCTTGTCGAGGTGGCGGTCGACGAGGGCCGGGGAGCCGGAGACGACCAGCAGCAGGTTGCCGTCGCGGATCGCGGTCTGCTTGACCACGGTGCTCCGTCCCCCGGCGATGAAGGTCAGGAGCAGGCTCCACCGCTCATCACCGCCGACGGTGGGTGCGGGCAGCTTCTGCGAAGACACGTCGACAGGGGTCCCACCGGAGACGACCTGATAGGCCGGGCAGCCGGCCATAGCGTCGAAGATCCGGCCGACGCCGTCGGAGAGCTTCTTCGTGCTGTCGCTGTACAGCTCCTCGGAGATTTCCGAGGAGCTGCCGCCGTAGGTGAAGTCCACCTCCGCCTTGTGCGGGAAGGCGAGCGTGCCGCCAGTCGCCGCGTCGCCGCCCAGCTCGCTCAGTGCCGGGCAGCCGGTGACGGTGACGTCGTCGTGCTGGGCCGGACGCTCCGGCTTGGGAAGGTAGCCGCTGCCGAGGTCGCGCGGGTCGAGCAGGCGGGACTCGAGCGTGGCCGAGGAGAGCGCGGCCGGCTCCTGGGCGGCCTCTGTCGGCTTTCCCGTACGGGAGGAGGGCTGGTGCTTGGGCCCGGTGGTGTCGGGCGAGCAGGCGGGCAGGGCGAGGAGGGCGGCGGTGATGCCGAGTGCGGTGGTGGCGACGCGAACGCGCATGACGGAACTGACCCCTTGGTGCTAGGCGACGGGTGGTCAGTGCGGGCCCGCGGGCCCGGTGGGGTCGTAGGAGTGGTGGTCAGTGCCCGAGGTGGCGCAGGCAGTCCTCGAACGTGGCGTGCGTCGAGTCCGCCGGCCCGGAGTGCCGGTTGTACCAGGCGGTGTCGATACGGGTCTCCTGCTGCTGGTGGCCTGCCCGGCAGCGCAGCCAGATCTCACCGCGGGTGGAGAGGATGAGCCAGTCCCGGTACGCGCCGCACTCGATGCAGGCGGCCAGCTCACCGTCGAGGACCAGAGGCTGCTTCCACGGCATCATCTTGCCTTCGACCTGGTCGTGACTCGGTACCCGCAGTTCCGGCGGGAGGAAGTCGTCCACGACGGCAGCCGGTTCGACGGACTGTGGCTCAGGCGCCGGCACGCCGAAGCCGGGCGGGACCTGGCCCTGCAGCTGTGCATGCAGTTCGGCGAACTGTCGCTGAGCTTCGCTCGGCTCCTTGGCCCTGCGGCGTATCCGGTGAAACACCCTGGCGTCCTCCTCTACCTCGGCACCTCGTCCTGCGCGTTTCATGATCGTGCCTCACGCCCCCCGTGGTTTCAATTCACAAACTCCACAGCCCCCTCCGACCAGGTCAGTAGGGGCACTCGACCTCTCGGCTGCCCGAATGACGCGTGGGCCACGATGCGTGCTTCGGTCGCCGTGGCGGCATCATCACGGCGGCGATGCGGTGAGACTGCGTGCCAGCATCCGGTGGGCTCACCGCGCCTGACGCGATGTCTCCTCTCCGCTGCGCCGCCTGCCGGGCGCGGAGGGTCTGGCGGCCATCCCGCGCGTCACGGACCGGTTCCCTGCGGTGCTGGTCTCGGGAAGCTGGGAGGCATCGGCGGGCAGATCGGCTGTCCGTCGCATCCGCCACACGAGCACGTCGCTGACGGAGTCCGCGGTGCCCAGTTCGCGCCGAGCGGCAACGTCGGACAGGAGAGCGGCCGGGTCGTGGCCGGCGGCTTCGGCTTCCGCAATGGTTGCAGCCAGGGCGTACCAGCCGGGTTCGGCAAGGATCTGCTCGGCCAGCTCCGGCAGCGCCTCGCGCAGTAGCACGGTCTGACGCTGGAGCATCGGTCGGCTCAGACGCCGACCACGCTGGTAGAGCACACCGAGCGGCTGGGCAGAGGCGGCCCGGTAGGCGGCGCGGAGGTGCTCGGCTGCTCGGGCGGCGGCTTCTGCCTGCTGGGCGTGGCCCTTCCTGGCGTGCCAGTGCGCGGTGGCGGTGATCAGGAAGAACAGCATGTCGATCGCCATTGCCGTGGTGGCTCCGTCCTCACCCCGGCCAAGGGCCGGACCGCCCTGGTCGAGGTCGCGGGCGGCCTGTCGCAGGGCGTGATCGTGCCCGCGTACGGCGCGGACGTGAGAGCGCGAGGCCCGTTCGAAAGCCGATGCAGCGTCGCGCAGTTCGCGGCGTGTGTGGGCGGCGGACGTCTTCGCGAGGGCGTCCAGGACCTCGCCGACCGCGGCGATGTGGGCGGCGGCGATCCCGTCCTCGCCGTGGTCGACGACGAGCACGGCCTGCCACACGGCCGATGCCGTTCCGCGGCGTGCGGAGGCCGGACTGCCCGGCCCTGTACGAATTGCTTCCTCTCGCCGGGCCGCAGGGACATCCTGCGCATCACCGGACCACCGCTCGCGGATGCGAGGCAAGGACAGGTCGGGAGCCAGGCGTGCGCCGGGGTAGAACACCGGCTCGCCGTCCTTGTTCAGGTCGTCGGGCAGGGCGACCTTGTATCCGAGCAGGTCACCGGAGGGAGCGGCGCGCTTGCGGATCAGGAGGCCGGCGGCGGCGAGCCGGTCGAAGAACTCCTCGTCGCTCCGCGCTCCGCTCACCGCGCGTCGTACGGTTTCGCGCAGTTCCTCGCGGGCGGTGCGCTCGCGGCCCTGCCGCTTCGCCTTGTGGCGTTCGGCGCTGGTGGGCCGCTTCGCTGCGGTGCCGTCTCCCTTGTTGAGGCGCCGCAGGCCCAGTTCCGCTTCGAGCGCCCGGGCCTGGGCCTGCACACGGTTGGCGTCGTTGTCGAGGTCGGGTTTGTATCCGTCTTCGCGGACCAGAGTGGCGACGATGTGGATGTGGTCGTCGGCGTGACGCACGGCAGCCCACCGGCAGCCCGCTCCTTCCTCGGGGTTGTCGATCCCTGCCGCGGCGACCATCCGGCGGGCCACGTCGCCCCATTCTGCGTCCGAGAGGATCCGGTCCTCGCTGCCGTTGCGCACGGACAGATGCCACACGTGCTTCTTCGGGCGCTGGGAGGGGTCGATGTTCTCGACGGGCTGGTCCAGGAGCTGCTGGAGCTGCTTGAGGGTCGCGGTGGTGTCGCGGCCGGGGTCGGGGGCGTTGTGGTCCCAGGAGGCGACGAGGTGGGGGTCGGTGTGCTCCTCGAACTTGCCTGGTCCGTAGAGGTAGTAGAGGAGGCCGATGGTGCGCTGTCCGCGCTTCTGGATCCTGGGGATCATGGAGCTGATGAGTCCTGGTCCTGGTGGAGGAGCTGGTCGGTGGCGTGCTGGACACGCTGGATCGCGCGGTCGGTGGCCGCGATGACCACGTCGAGTTCGCCCGGGTGTGCTCCGGCGTTGACTGCTCGGGCGATCTGGTTCAAGTTGTTGCCGATGTAGCCGAGGTGGCGGCGGGCGGCGAAGAATTCGGCGATTACCTCACGCTCGTCCGCGACGGCACTTGCGGTCCGTTCAAGGTCACGGGCGGCAGAGAGAGCAGCACGCGCAAGGAATCCGGCGAGGGTGAGGCCGGCAGCCTTCGCGCCGGCGGTCACAAGGATGAGTTCGTCATCACTGAAGCGGGTGTTGCGGACATGCGGACGCTGGCGACGCTGGTACTTGCGCCGGCGCGTACGCGGCTGCTCTCGTATGTCCTGTGCCCCTCCTGGCTGCGATCCGCCCCCGGTCGCAGCCTCCTCGTCTGGCGTCCCCCGGCGCCGGACGAGCCCCGTCCCCCGAGGGGCGGGGGAACCCTTGGATACTCCGCTCAAGGCGGAGTATCCAAGGGGATAACTTGCTCGCCCCGAGACCGAGTTGGAGCCGGGATCAGGTTCCGGGGTGGTGCCGTTCTTGGGTGCGTTCGTCATCGGGATTCGGGCCTCGTAGAGCGGGTGCGTTGCTGGATGGTGGCGGCCAGCGCGAGGACATCGGCTGGGCTGGCAAGGACGCGGACCGGTTTGTTGGGACGGTTTTGGACGAGCCACTGCCCGGTCGGCGTGAGGACGACGGCGTGGGGGAGTTGCCGGCGGACGAGGACCTCCGCCCAGGCATCGGCCTCGGCAGTGGTGGGCCCGGAAAAGCGAGGGGGACGAGGAATCATGGCGTACCTCCTAAGAGGGGCGGTGGCCCGGCTTCAGCCGGGCCACCTTTACGGATACGGTCCTTGAGCTGGGGCTTTGCCGGTTCAACCGCACTCGGGGCAGCGCCCGACGTGACTGTTGAGCGCGCGGGCCATCCGCTGTTTCGCCGAGGCAGCCTGCTTCGCACTGGACTTCGCCGCCGGCCTGCCCGCATGCCGCTCGGAGTGAGCGAGCATGAATCCGATCTCTCGCTCGTACTCCGCACGGACCGTCTTGAACTGGTGGCAGGTCTTCATCGGGCGGTGCTCCTCGTCGTCGTGATGTCCTCGTTCCGCAGCTCCTGGAGGACCAGGCCGAGTCGGTCGTTACCGACTCCCGTCAGACCCTGGCGGCGGATGATTTCGCGCAGCTGCACTCGGGTGATCGCTCCGTTGCCGTCCCGTTCGAGCAGGGCGGGAACATGGGGGCGCACCTCACGGACAAGCTGGCGCTCGGATTCACCCAGCTCGCGTGCCTGGCGCTCCGTCTGCGGAGAGCGGGACCGGGCACGCTTGTCCTTGTTCTTCGTCCGGGACGTCCTGGTCGGCTTCCGGCGAAGCGGGACCTTGTGACCTCGGTCCTGGGTGGTCTCGGTCCCGGACGGTGGGGCGGTCGGTCCTCGGTCCTGGGTGGTCTCGGTCCCGGACGGTGGGGCGGTCGGTCCTCGGTCCTGGGTGGTCTCGGTCCCGGACGGTGGGGCGGTCGGTCCCCGGTCCTGGGTGGTCTCGGTCCCCGACTTTGCGATGCCCGGTCCCCGGTGAGAATCCGCGTCCTGAGCTGCTACTTCTCGCGTGTTGCGGTCGGTCCTCACGGCCGCCGCGTTCCGCGCTGCGGATTCCGGACCGGCGAGTTCGGTCCCCGGGACCGCACCGTCTTCACAGGGCTTGCTCCCCGCGGCCGTTCCCGTTGCGTCGCCTTTGGTCCCCGCCCCGGCCTCGGCTTCCCGGTCCGCCTCCTCGGGAACCGGTCCCCGAGAAGTCCTCGATCCTCGGTCCCGGACCGGCTCGTCGGAACCGTCAGGACCGGGCACGGGGACTGGCACATTCGATGTCGGTTGTGCGGGGACCGTGGCCGCCGATGCGCTGCTGTGCGCCGGGGACCAGGGAGAGGGGAGCGGGACCGTGGCGAGCGCGAGTGCGTGTCGCCGGGCGGCGAGTTGGTCGAGCAGCTGCGCCCGCTGGAGGGGGTCGGTGCCGACCGAGGCCCTGCCGACCACCTTTGACAGGCGTCGCGTCAGCCGCCGGCCGCGACGGTTCCGCTGCTGCTCGGGTGTGCGCTCGGCGAGGCGGGCGGCGAGGGTGACCGCACGGGCGGTGGCCCGGTCCCGGGTGATCTGTGCGGCGTCGCGGTCCCGCGCGGCAATGCCCAGGCGGGACAGCAGCCGCTCGCGTGCCTCCCGGCCCAGGACGGCGATCAGTCCGTGCGAGGCTGCACCCGGGGTGCGCAGGCGCAGTTCGATGCCCATGGCCAGGTGCCACAGCATCGCCGCCATGACCGGTCCGACGAAGGCGCGGACCGTGCCGCCGATGGGGCCGCTCTCTGCGTAGGCGGGGATCACCTGCACTGTGGTGATCACCCAGACCAGCGTGCCCGGCAGGCCGGGAGCGCCCTGGACGGCGAGGTTCTGCCGTGCCATCAGCGCGGTGGCGAACAGGGCGAGTTCGGCGGCGGCGAACATGCCGGCGCGCTCGGCGGTGCCGGCCATGTCCAGGTAGTCGGCGGCGAAGCGCCAGCTGGTGTCGGCGCTGTAGGCGGTGCAGCCCAGGGCGGCGACGGCGGCGACCTTGACCGCTGGGCCGCCGAGACGTTTCTGCGAGCGGGTTCCCCGGCGCCGGATGGCCCAGGCGGTCAGCACGAGGGCGAGGGCGGCTGGCACGACGGCGGCGAGGAGGAGAGGGAGGTCCGAAGGAGCACCGAAGGCGAGGACAGGGTGGGTCATGCTGCCTTTCCGAGAGGGGCGTGCGCCGGGGTCGACGCTGCCGGGCGGCCTGTCGGCTGCTGCGTGCCGGGAGTTGCGGGCGCGGGGGTGCCCTTGGGCTTGGAGGTCTTCTTCCGCTTCTTCTTGGAGCGGGGCACGCCGTAGGTGCGGTCGCGGTCGAAGACCTTGTTGGCTGCTTGCCGGAGCAGGTCGCGGGCGTGCTTGTGGCTGATCTGCAGGGCGGCGGCGAGCCGGTCGGGCTGCCAGCCCCGGACGTAGGCGTGGTCGATGGCCACCTGGCGCTCGGCTTCCGTCAGGTGCACGTCGCGTCCATGGAAGAAGGCGGTCACACGCCGGTAGTCCATGCGGCGGTGCAGGTTGTCGTGCAGCGGGCGTCGCTCGGCTTCGGTGAGCCCGCCCCAGACGCCCTCTTTGAGGACGTTCTCCAGGGCGAAGTCCAGGCACGCGCGGCGGACGGGGCACCAGCCGCACAGCTCCTTCGCCTCCGCGATCTCCTCGTGATCCCGGGGGCCGGGGAAGAACACGGCGTCGGCGTCCTCGACGTCCATGCCGTGGCACGCTCCGCGGACGTGCCAGCTGGTGTCTGCGATGCCGCGCAGGCCGGTGGCCGGCGCGTCGTGGGTGGTGATGTGGCGCAAGGCGAGTCTCCGATGTGCTGCCGCACCGGCTTGCTGGCTAGGGCGGTGCTCGGCGGGTGCGGCGTCGGGTGCCGGCTGCGGCGCGTGGGCGTGCGCCGCAGCCGGTGCGGGACGGTGATCTTGGGGCGGTGCAGCGGACGGGATGCACGCGCCGGAGTCGCCGGTCAGGCCAGGGCGGGATGCTGGGCCTGCTCGGTGTGCTGGGCCTGCTGGGCGGCGGCGAGGTCGTAGCGGCCGGGGTGCGGGGTGGCGCGCGGCGTGATGGCGCGCACTCCGTCGTTGGGGCCGATCCGGCGGCGTCGGCATGGCTCGCCGACCGGGGCCAGGCACCACTCGCATCGCACGCTCAGGGCGTCGGGCAGTCCTTGCGCGACGGCGGCTTCGCGTGCTGCCCGGGCGGGCCGGAATGGTGCGAGGGCGGCTCGGGCGGTGGGCGGTATGCAGGAGCCGATCTGGTCCAGCCGAGCCTGCAGCCTCGGGTTGATCCCCTCCTGGCTGCTGGTGATGGCCCGGGCCTGTGCGGGCTGCGCCATGCCGGTGGCGACGGCGTGGCGGGTGCCGACCAGCTCGGCGGTCCAGGCGGCCTGGTCGTCCGGGTCCGCCGACGGTGTGGGGTCGCAGTGGAGAGCCAGCCGGTTGCGCCGGTAGCTCTCCCAGGGGCGGACCACATCGGCGGGTTGGATCTGGTACGGCGAGGCGCGGTAGTGCTGGCGGGCAGCGACGCGGGCGTCCCAACCGTGCGGGGTGGCCATCGGCACGTCACCGAGCAGCTCGTGCCACTGGGCGAGCTGGTCGCGGGCCTCGCCCTCGTCGGTGCGGATGCTGCGGGGGTCGAGCCTGCCGATGTAGGCCAGCAGGGCGGCGATTTCGCGGCGTTCCACGGTCAGCCCTCCGTTCCGGTCGGCTCGTCCAGGGCGGCGAGAAGGGCGGCGGTGTGCTTCTCGGCCCGCGTCATGCCACCGAGCGCGGCGGTGTTCTGGCCGGGCACGGCGTAGAGGTTCGGGCGGTTGGGGGCGTGTTCCCGGGTGATCCAGGCTCGCCAGTCGGCTGCCCAGGCTTCCGCCGGCCTCGGGGCGTGGGCCGCCCGGTGGGCACGCCACTTCGCGTCGGCGGCCTGCAAGCCATGCTCGCCGAGGCGGTCGAGGTGTCCCTGCTGGCGGGCCCAGGTGTGGGTGGCGGAGTCGACCTGCCACTCGGCAGCCGAGGTGACCGCAGCACCACCACTACTGCTGTACCTCCGGTTCAAATCAGGTTCACTACGGTTCTGTGTGCCGGTAGCCGGTACATCGCTGTGCCGGTGGCCGGTACGCCGCTGTGCCGGTTTCCGCCTGGACCTGCCGGTTTCCGGTACTGCCGGTTTCCGGACCCTCGCGGGGGATTCCGGCACCTCACGCGGGCGGATCCCGTACCGCCGCAGCGCCGACAGCCGGAGCTTCGCAGGACCGTCGGCCTCATCCGACACCGCCGTGTCACCCGCCTCCTCCCGCTGCTCTCGCAGCGCCTGTGCAACCGCTTCGGCAGCGAGCGGCAAGCGGTAGACCGTGCTGCGCTGCGGGCCCACCAGGTCATCGAGCTGTTCCAGCTCGCCGGCTAGGAGCAGGCGCTCCAGCGCATCGCGCACCGTGGAGACCGAAGCGCGCGTGCGCCTGGCCAGGCTGGATAGCGACGCCCAGGATATGCACTGATCGTCGGCCACCCGGTCGGCGATCGACAGCAGGACCAGACGCGTGGCCCCTCGGCTGGAACTGTGCTCCCACACCCACTCGCGAGCTTCGCTGCTCATCGACCACCCCTGAGCAGCGGGCCGAAGCGGCGCACAATGCCTGTGGAGGTGGGGCCCTGTTGGCACTTGAGAGAGCGGGGGGAGTGGAGGGCAGCTGCGCAGGCCGCAGCGTTAGACCTTTTGCGCAGGGCAGAGCGCATGCAAGAATCCCTTTCGGAGTTGCCACGCTGAAGCGCCCCGTGCAAGGGATCAGCGTGGTGATGGAGGCAATGTCCGCCCTTGCCGGGGCGGGTTGTGCCGTCGAGGCGTTCGGCGTCTGGGAGTTACAGCTCCCGGACGCCGACGCTGTGTTCGGGAGCCTACAAGGCCCCTGCTGCGGGCATGCTGCCCCTCCTCATGCTTGACGGGCCGGACTGGGCTGTCCGGCCGACAACGAACATACGCACGGCTCCGCACCAAGATCCAGACTTGGTTCACAAACCCTGTAGAAGTCGTGTTATCGAGTGTGGATCGAGGCTGGCAAGCGCACGCGGTACTCGGAAGCCGGGACAGAGGCGGCGCTTCTGCCTGCCGAAATCCGTGCTTCCCTGCCTGATCGGTTGGGGCGGTGCCTGCGGCGGGCTGGCGCTCTCGCGGCAGGAGCGTTGAAATTTGCTCGGGTGAGATGGTGGACTCTGTTTTTGCCGCCTAACGCTGGCAGGGCATCACGGTCTCCATCCTGTGGCGACGCTTGCCTTGCCGCCGCGACGGAGTATGTTCCCGCGCCCTCCGGGAGTCCACAGGGGTTCTCAGTGCCTCGCGTCCATGTGCCGCTCGCATTGGGCGCGGATGAAGCGCAAGGAACGCGCGCATATCTTCCCGAGCCTGCGCTAGTGGCAGTAGCGCGTCCTCACCTATAAGCAACAACTGAGCCCACAAGCCAGTGATCGAGCGAGAGGCGCCAACCGCTCCCTTCAGTTCTGAAGTGACGAGATCCTTTCTCTACCAGGACTGACTCGTGGAGGAGTCCTATCCCCAGTAGGTGTCGGAAGCGCCGGCGACTGCAGTGGACTCACTGCCGATGACAGCCGAACTCCAGTTGGAGTCGTCCGTGGTGTTGGTGCTCGTTGAGGTAGACGAAGGGCTGCCTCCGAGTCCGAGAATGACTGCCGCGGCGACTCCCGCGATGGCAATCCAGCAGCGACATGATCGGGTCATGTCTACCAACCTCTCCGCTCGCATCTGCCTTAAGTGATTGCGGGTGAGGGAAGCTGCCCCCCGCCCGCATCGCCCCGCACGTCCCCCTCAGCCACCTGCGACGTAGCCTGTGCGACAAGGGCATGTCCGTTGTCGACGGTCACGGTGGAGGCTGAGAGTCTTGCGCTGCGTGACTAGATCAGGCCATGTGATGGATGTGTGAGGCAAGCGCGTGCTGGGTGCACATGTGCCCAGTGATCAAAAGTTGAAGGTGTGAACGTGATCGAAAAGGACGTAGTGCACCAGCACGGAGCCGTCACTCTCTCCGAGTCGGCCAAGGGGCTCGTGCGTCGCGGGCTCGAAGGGGGGAAATGGAGGGCGGACGCCCCGGGGCATGAGGAGTTGTGTGCCATGGGCCTGACTGTCCTGGAGCCCCTCACAGGGCAGTACGTCCTTGCGGATCTCCACGAGGCTCAACGGAACCTTATCCAGGCTGAGCAGGCAAGCATGTCCCAGCATCAGGCCCGTATCACTTCGATTTCCAGTCTGTTTGCCGAGCTCGACCAAATGGCTGCCGAGTCAAGCGGTGGAGTCGTCCACTTCGAAGATATTTCAGTGGCGAATGATCTGATCGCAAAGTATATGGAGACTATGCGAAGCCACATCTATACGGCGCATCCCGATGCGCGACCGGCGGGCCAACTTAAAGCATCCATAGACAGAGAAACCCGCATGCTCCAGCGCGGCTTGAAAATGCGCACAATCTACGCGGATAGCGCTCGGACGCGCGCAGCGGAACGAGAGTGGGCCCAAGTTGCGAGCGCGCACGGGGCTGAGGTGAGAACCATGGCTCCAGATTTCGTAAGGATGCTCCTCATCGATGACCGGTGCGCAATTATCTCCGACCAGGATACTGGGCCAGTACAGCCGCCAACGGGGTATATAATTACGCATCCTGGGATGGTTCGGATATGTGCGACCTTCTATAAATTTCTATGGGATCGAGCAGAGCCATGGATGGGGGAAAGGGTGCGGCAGCGTCATGACACCATCACGACCGGTAGAGGGCGCGAGATTCTCCGGAAGATGGAGGAAGGGTGGACGATTGATCAAATTGCCAGGCTTCTTGGACTGTCGCGCGGGACGATCAATAAGGAAATTAAGGCCCTGTACGAATCGACCAACACAAGCAGCCACTTCGCCCTCGGGACCTGGTGGGCGACGTCAGCCGAGCGCAAACTCCCCTGACCGCCAACCCCCGAGAGGTCGCCCGACGTGCGCAACCACCAAGCCATTCAGCGACAGTGGGTGCGATGGGTTGTGTCGTGTTCCCTGAGCACGTTCCGGCGGATCACGTCCTGGCCCACGATCGCGATACCGCGGCCGTAGTGGTCTCGCAGGCCCTGGGCCACGCTCGACTCGCCCGATGCCGAGTTGCCGCGGATCACCACCAGGCGGGTGTCCGAGCGTCCGGCTGCAGTTGCAGTGGATGCGCGACAGGCTGCGCTGCTCGGGAAGCCGGTCATACGGGCCATCCCGTCTCGCTGTACAGCTCGCCGTTCTGGATCTTCGCGATAGCCAGTCGGGTATAGGGGACGAGGTCGTCGGGAAGGGCGGTGGGGTCCCAAAATTTCCACTGGGTGCACTTGTCCGGCTCGCACAGCACCGGCTCGCCGCTCCAGGCACGGGCGCGGAAGAACAGGCCCATGCGGGGCGGGTTCCTGGGCTGACCGATGTGGTGGACGACGTGGACGAGTTCGACGTCCTTCCGGTCGATGTGCAGCCCGGCTTCCTCTCTCGCTTCCCTGATCAGGCAGTCGATGGCGTTCTCCTGCTCGCAGTGGCTGGCCAGGACGTGCCAGGTGGACGGCGCGAACGCGGAGTCGGGGTGGCGCAGCCCGAGCAGCACCGTCCCGTCGGGGCGTTCCAGGTAGAGGTGGACGCCGATGATGTGGGGGACCGTGCCGTGCGGTGACGCCGGACGATGTTCCGCGGGCGCGGGCGCGGGCGCGGGCACGGGTCCGGGCTCGGGTCCGCTCCGCATCGGTGGGAGGCTGGCGGCGTGGCGCCGTACGAGGGCCCTGGTCGTGTCCGCGATGCGCAGGCGGTGAAGGTCGTCGGGGGCGAACCAGGCGAGCATCACCCCTTCGGTCAGGCGGAGTTCGCGCGGGTCGCCGTTCCAGCGGCCGGCGTAGACGGCGATGGGTACGGTCGTGCCGTCGTCGTGGGAGGCGTACTCGGTGGCGAACGGGGACAGGTCGGCGAGATCGAGGCCGGCTTCCTCGGCCAGTTCGCGCCGCACCGTGTGTTCCAGGGTGGCGTCCTGGGGCTCTCGGCCGCCGCCGAGCAGGGACCACATGCCCGGCTCCCAGATCTGTCCGGGGAAGTAGTCGCGGAGATGGAGCAGGTACTCGCCGCGGTCGTTGTAGATCTGGGCCGAGGCGTTGGCCGCCTCTGGCTCGACCGGGAGCGGCAGTTTGAGCAGCTTATTGCGCAGCGCCGGGGAGGTCACCCGGTCCACGGGACGCCACTCGATGCCGCCGACCTCCTCTTCCTGCAGCGCGACTGACACCTCGGTCGTCTGCAGACGGAAGAGGAACCGGAGGTCGAAGTGCCGGTGTCCGGGCTCGCCCTTGCCCGGACGGGCGTCGATGTCGTGAATGTCGATGTCCAGCTGCACGGTCTCGTAGCCCGGCCACGCCGTGACGGCCCCAGGCGGGAACCCGGTCTCCTCGTGCAGTTCACGCAGAGCAACCGCTGCCAGGGAGTCGTCGGTGGGCTCGGTGTGCCCGCCGGGGACGAGGACCTTCCCGCTGGCCAGGTGCAGCACGTGCAGGATACGGCCGAACTGGTCGATGACGATCGCGCCGCAGGTGACGTGCCCGGTGAAGGTCGAGCGGCTGGCGATGTCCTCGCCAGGCCGGTCGAGGGCGTCCAGGAGGACGCTGAGTTGCTCCCGCTCGTGGGGGTTACGGGCGAGGTAGGTGTCGACGGTGGTGCGGATGTGGTGGTGCGACAACGGCATGGGGACTACCTCAGAGGGGCGGGAAGGAGGCGAGGTGGGCGGGGTCGAGGTCAGCTCAGCCGCATCCCCTCCGCAGGGATCTCCTCGATGGCAGAGGGGGAAGTGGTGGGCAGGCCCCACCGCTCGCGTGCCGTGTCCGCAGCGAGTTGGGCCTGCCGGGCTCCGGGCAGGCCCCAGCCCAGCAGGGCGGCAGTCTGGGCGGGGGTGGCGAGCAGGCGGGCGAAGGGATGCCCGGTGGCGGGGTCGACGGCCGTCGGCCCGATGTCGGTGACCCAGGCGGCCAGGCGGAGCCGGGCGTTGGGTCCCATGCCTCCGTAGACCTCGCCGGTCTTGTCCAGCACCCAGCCCAGTCGCACCGGGTCGGTCAGGGTGAGCTGGGCTTCCTCGGCGGCTTCGCGATGCAGGGTGTCCTCGGGCGTCGCGTCGGTGCTCTCCACGGTGCCGCCGGGCAGCATTGGCAGCGCGCCCCGCTGGCCGGGGTCGGCCACGACGACGACCCGGCCGTCGGGGATGAAGCACCACGCCCAGGCTTGCCGCACGGGCAACCGCTCGGGCACGGGGCTGCGGTGGAGAGGGCTGTCCCACAAGGGCCGGTAGCGGACGTGGACGTCGTGCCGGTCCAGCGCCGGGACCTCAAGGATGTGCTGGCCGTCGGCGAGGTGCGCGGTGGCGGTGTTGCCGAGCCGGGCCCGGTAGGCGGCGAGCATGATTTGCCCGTCCACGGGGCGCAGCCGCTGGACCGCATCCCGGGTGTCCAGGAAGGCGCACTCGGACAGCTCCTCGTGCGGCAGGCGGATCGCCTCCACTTGGTCGGGGGTGAGGACTCCCCCGTCGAAGACGAACCGGACCTCTCCGGGGCAGTACGCGCCGGGCCGAAGGTCGGGATGGCCCGAGGAGAAGGAGTGGACGGCGAGCACGGCAGACAGCGGCAGGTCCAGGCCCAGTTCCTCGGTGATCTCGCGCCGACAGGTGACATGCGGGTGTTCACCGTGTTCGACGACACCGCCGGGCAGCACCCACGAGCCGTCCTCACGGTAGGTGGGGCGCACCAGCAGGACCTGACCCACCTCGTTGGTGATGATCGCGGCGGCACCAAGCCACGCGGCATGCCGGGTCGCGGCGTACTGATCTGCTGGCACACCTGCGCCCGCTGAGACGTGATCCGAAGAGGACACGGGAGAAGTCACGTAGCTCTGCCTTCCGAGACGATGGACGGGCGGGTGCTCAGCGAGTCGGCGAGGGTGCTCAGAGGGCACCGCTGGTCATCCGCTACTGCGGCTCCTCCCCGGAGACGATCGGCCGGTCCACGGTGATGAGCATGTGCTTCTTGGTGAACACGTGCGGCTGATGGCTCGTGTCCGCAGAATCACGGCCAGGTGCCTGACGCGATGGGGGGAGTGTGGCCACGGTGGGCCTTTCGGGCGAGCGGGTCATATCTGGTCCGGGACGGTGGGCGCGGCTGGGTGGGGAATGGCCATGGTCGGGGCGTATTGGGCGGCTTGAGCTTCGAACATGGCGGCGTATCTGCCGCGGGCGGCGATGAGTTCATCGTGGGTGCCGTGCTCGGCGAGGTGCCCGTTGTTGAGGACGTAGATGTGGTCGGCGTGGCGGACGCCGGACATGCGGTGGGTGACCAGGACGACGGCCCGGTTCGGGGCGGCGAGGCGGCGGATGCGGTCGAAGGCCTGGATCTCGGCCTCGGGGTCGAGGGCGGAGGTCGGCTCGTCCACGATGAGGACGCCGTCTGCCTGTGATGTTGAGCTACGCCAGTGAGTGCGGGCCAGGCCGACTTTCTGCCATTCACCGCCGGACAGTTCGATGGCGCCGCGGAACACGCGGGCCAGCAGGCTGCGCAGGCCGTCGGGGAGCTTGGCGATGACGGGGCCGGCGACGGCGTAGTCGACCGAAGGCTTCAGGTCATCGTCGGTCGCCGGGTGGTCGGGGCGGCCGAGGCGGATGTTCATCGCGGCGGTCACGGGCCAGCGCTGGAAGTCCTGAGTGAGCAGGGAGACGCGCTCGAAGACCTGGGCCCGGTCGAGGTCGGTGACGTCCGCCTCGCCCCAGCGCAGCGTGCCGCTCTCAGGCAGCAGCATGCCGGAGAGAATCTTCATCAGGGTGCTCTTGCCGGAGCCGTTCTCGCCCACCACAGCGGTCACCGACCCCATCGGCAGGGTCAGGGTCACCCCGTCCAAGGCGGGCGTGTCCCGGTCGGGGTAGAGGTAGGTGACCTGGTCCAGAACGATCTCCTTGACACGTTCCGGTACGGGCGCTCCGCCGGTGGGCAGGGTCCGCTGGCCGGCCTCGGCGAGGAATCGGCCGTGGTCGCGGACGTAGAGGCTTTCCTCGTGGAGCTGGTTGATGTTCATGACCAGCGCGCCCAGGCTCGCCGAGCCGGTACGTACGGCGATGACAGCGGTTCCGGCGACGGCGAGGCTCATGTGCCCGGCCATGATCAGCCAGAACATGGTCCCGTAGGTCGCGGCCATCGCCAGGCCGGACAGTGCGGAGGCGACCCATTCGGTGAGGGCCTTGCTGGAGGCGAGGCGCTCCTGTTCGGCTTCGGCGCTTTCGGCCATGCGCTCGTAGCGGTTGAGGAGGAAGGGGCCGACGGCGTGGAGGCGGACTTCCTGGGCGGCGGTGCGTTCGGTGAGCAGGTTGCCGATCAGGCGGCTGGCCCGCACGTGTTCGATCCAGCTCATCACCGACACGTACCGTTCCTGGGCGACCCGCATGGCGCCCCAGCCGCGCGGCGCGGCGATGAGGACCAGCATGGGCAGCAGCGCGGGGTGGAGCACGGCGAGGACGCCGGCGGTGGTGATCAGGGAGATGAGGCCGTTCAGTGCGGCGACGCAGGAGCTGATCATGCGGCGTGCGGAGCCGGGGCCGTGCTGGGCGATGTCCACGAGCCGCCGGAAGTCGGGGTCGTCGATAGCCTCCAGCTCGACGCGGGCTGCGGCGGCCAGGTACTGCGTGGTCGCGATCCGCTCCACCTTGGGCTCCAGCCGCCCGGCGCGAGAGGTGGACCAGGCCGACAGGGCGGAGTTGACGACGCCAATGATCGCTGCAGCCAGCAGGCCGGGTAACAGGGCGTGCAGCCGTTCGGCGGCGCTGCCGTTGCCAGCGAGCAGGGCGTGCATGACCGCGTTGACCGCCAGCAGACCGGCGGCTGCGGCAATGCCCTGGCCGATCTCGCTGACCCCGACCGACAGCAGGGCACGCCGGTCGGCCTGCCAGGCCATGCGCAACGTGGCCCCGACGAGGCCGGGCATGGAGCGCAGCGCCGACATCATGGTCAGGTCCAACGTCGCGTGCTCGTGTTGTGACCAGCCCATGTCGTAGCGCAGGGGACCGCCGAACAACTCGTGCTCGGCGTCGGACACCTGGGGGTCGGCCATCGTGACCGGACCGAAAAACCTTTTCACTGGCTGCCTCCCGGGACGCTCTCTGCCCAGGACGGGATTTTCGTGTGCTGCGTCATGCCAGGTACCTCGTTTCCGGCCGTGAGCCTTCGGCCGGCAGGGCTGCAGGGTCAGAGGTAAGGCGGAGCCTGGTGCCCGAGGAGACAGCGGTGTTTTCGAACGCAGGATGAACAGATGCAGGGCGACGTACGGGATGCATGCGGATTCCTCGGGGCTTGATGCGGACGAATGATCGGTTAACGGGGGCTCCGATACCGCCGTAACGGGTAGGGGTAGGCGAAATCTAGAACTCGATTTCGATTACCTGGCCTTCTCCTTGTGTGGTCGGGTGGGGCGGGCTGTGATGCTGTGTTCGATCACTCATGTGGGTTGCGGTACCTCCTGCGGGGGATTGCCGGGTGCCGCCTGGTCGGTCATGGCGTGGCGAGGTCTGGGCGGAGGGCGATGGCGTCGCGAAGGAAGCTGCGCTTGGAGTAGAAGGTGTGCTCGGTCGCCCAGCCGCGATGGGCGAGGTACTCGCAGAGCCAGCTGTCGATCCGCTTCATCTCGATGAGTACCTCGTCCTGGTCGTGGTCGAGGATGCTGCGCGAGCGGAGGTACTCCAGCTCGCACTGGGACAGCACTACGTCGGGGGCCGCCAGGAGGGCGCAGCGGTCGAGGAAGATGCCGTAGACGTGTCCGGTGCGCAGCGACTCGCACTGGATGTCGTAGCGGACGCGCTGGAAGGGCGGCATGGCCCGGACCTGGAGGCCCAGGTCTTCGTGCAGGAACGTCTCGAAGCGGTCAGGGGTGATGTCGAGGCCAGGGGTGAGTTCCTCGCGGCGGGCGAAGGCGTCCTCGGTGAACCACTTCCGCTTGAGCACGTGCCCGGCGGTGACGGTGGGGATGAAGGAGGCGTAGCCGATCTCGGGCTCGGGGCCGGTGACGTCGAACAGATGGTTCTCGGTGTGGTGGATCTGGAACTCTTCCCGGTACTCCGGACGGCAGCCTTCCAGCTTGCCGTCGCGCAGTGCCTTGAGCAGTTCCATGGACGCGGCCCAGATGTCCGGTGCCGGGTCGAGGGTGTACTTGAACTCCAGCTCGGTGCCGGAGAAGTGCTTGCGGAAGTACCGCAGGTGGTTGTTGAGCGCCGTGCTCGACTCTGCGTGCGCCGTCAGCACGGGCCCGAGCCAGCGCAGTTCCTCGACCGGGCCGTGGCCGACTGGTTCTCGGGTGGTGCGGACGAAGCAGGCGTCCTCGGGGTGGAAGCGGATCTGCGCGTACGCGTGGTAGCTGCCGCCGGGGTGTTCGGCCAGGTAGCACAGCGGCACCAGGCCGGGGGCGGCCTCGGTGCCGACCAGTCCGCGCAGGGCAGGGCCGGCGATGGCGTCGGGGAACAGTTCGCCGCCGTCGACCCTGGCCGCGCCGAGCCGGGTGCCGCCGGGGTGCAGCGCTTCGGCCAGGCAAGGCCCCAGCGCGTTCCAGCGGACGATCACGGTGATGGCCGGCCGGCACACCTCTTGCGGTGGCACCCGTACGAGCACGATCGGCTCGTCTGGTCGCCGTGGCGCGGTGCGGTTGAGGAGGTGGACGCCGCCGAGGACGACCCAGGCCCCCCGGTCCGAGGTCTGCTCATCGTGCACGCTGGACTCCTTCGTGTGAAGCGGGCGCCACGGGTGATCGCCCTGCAGCCCGAAGGGGCCACCGGGTCGGCCGGACACCCCCGGATGGCTGCCTGCTCGTCGCTGCGGCGTCCGGCCGGTTCGTCGGCCTAGGGTGGGACGGGTGAGTCATGGTGAAGTCGGTCAGGTGATCTTGGACGAGGCTGTTGCGGATGCCCGCCTCGCCGCATGGGAGTTCGACGGTGCACGGGCCTGGCTGGAGGAAGCCCGTCGGCATCCGATGGAGCCGCTGGCGGCCGAGGTGTGGGTCACCGACCCTGCTTTCGAGCACGTCCTGCTGGTCAAGCACCGCGTGCGCGGATGGGTGCCGCCCGGCGGCAAGGTGGAGTCGGGCGAGGCGCCGCGTGCGGCGGCGGCACGAGAGCTGCTGGAGGAGACCGGCCTGCGCAGCGAGCTGCTGCCAGAGCCCGCAGCCGTGGCGGTGCGTTCCTACCGGGCCGACTGGTCTCCGACGCTGGGCCTGTCCTATGCCGCGGTCGTCGGACGCGACGTTCCGCTCGCCGGGGAGCAGCACCAGCCGGCGGCATGGTTCCGTCTGGACGCCGACTGGGACAGCGTCTTCCCCGAGGACCGTGAGCGGATCCGTGCGCACGCTCGCCGCCTTGCGGCCGGCCGGGCGGTCGGCTCCCGCTGAGGTAGGCCCTTGGTCGCCGTTCACAGGACGGCCTCAATCCGATCGAGGTCGGCCGCGGGCAGGGTGACGAGCTCAAGATCGTGCAGGAAACGGCACCACACCGGCTCCAGGCCGGGTTCGCGCTCGAACTCCTCACGGTCCAGGCACCCATTGGCGTACGCGGCGGTCCGCAGCGCGTGCTGCTGCAGCTGGTCGGGGTGGATCCACCGAGGGGCGCGGACCTCCCGGGGCGAGGGGCACAGCGGCCCGGAGCCCTCGGCCTGGAAGATCCACCAGTGGTGACCGACCGGACCGCTGGGCGTGCGGCGGCAGCGGTTGGGCCGCCACTGGTCCAGCAGCAGGCGCAGGTGGGTGACGGTGAGACCGACCTCTTCGGTGACCTCGTTGCGGGCGGTCTGCTCGGGGCCGCCATGCTCATCGATGTGGCCGGCGACCGGGGCGATTCCGGCCGGAAGGGTCGCCCGCTCGAACACCAGGAGGCCGCTCGGGGAGGAGATCAGTACCCCGACGCTTGCGTGGTCACAGAGGCGGACCCTGCCGCCGGGAGCCGGGACTGCCGGGGTCATGCGGCGGCCTCCGGCCGTTGGGCGACGACGACGAGCCAGCTCGTCACGGCCGCGGCATCGGGGGTGGTCATGGCGTAGGCGGTGTCGAGGATCTGCATCCGCTGGGCGTGGGTGAAGTCGCCCTCGGGCCGCGCGAAGACGGGGATGGACAGCCACGCCTTCTTCTCGGCCATGGTGCTGTGCTGGGCGGTGACCTCTGTGCCGACGACCGTCAGTCCCGCCGCGGTCAGCTGCTCGGTGACTGTCTCCAGCGGCAGCTTCGGCGGCCTGTCGGCGTCGCGAGGCGGTGGGGTGTATCCGTGGGCCTCAGCGGCGACTTGGCGGATGAGGGCGTTGAGGGAAGGCCCGGTGCGGGCGGACAGTTCGTCGGGGTGCCGGACGCCGGCGAAGCCGCCGCCGATGTTGAAGACGAAGTGCCCGCCTGGGCGCAGGATGTGGGCGACGGCCGCGAACACTGCGGCGGTATCGGTCTTCCAGATGGCGGAGTTGCACACCACGGCATCGGCGCTGCCAGCGTGGAGGTGGTCGGCGAGCCGTTCGGCCGGGGCGGTGATCCAGGTCAGGCGGGCGTCGGTCAGGGTGCGGCGGCCGACACGCTGCATCGCGGCGGCGTTGTCGACGGAGACGACCCGGGCGCGGGCGGGGATCAGGTCAAGGATCGCGCGGGCGGTCGCGCCGGCGCCGCCGCACAGGTCGACGACCAGGCTGGCGTCGGCCAGATGGCCTCGGCGGGCGAGGTCGCGGCTGGTCGCGTCGTACATGGGGTGGGCGCGGGTGAAGGCGTTGTACGCCTCGGCGTTGCTGTCCTCGTCCCAGCCGAGGATGGCGTCCTGGGGTGCCATGTTGCTGTGGCCTCGCTTCTCAGGGCGGCCCGGCAGTGCAGGCCGGGCGTTCGGACAGGGTCAAAAGAGCGCGGACTGTCCGGCGGCGGGCGATGAGGAGAACTGTGCGCCGAGGAGGATGCGTCGGCCCTTGAGAGTGCCGAGGTCGAGCAGGTAGGGCAGTTGTTCACCGTCGCCGTCGAGGGTGGCGAGGACCTGGGAGCCGAGGCAGGAGAGCACCGTCAGCCCGTGCTCACCGGAGCGTGGGTCGTGCGGGTACAAGGCGCGCCCGGTCTCCGGCGTCCGCAGCAGGTCGCCTTCGCCGGGCGGCGTCCACGGTTCCGGTGTGGCCGGGACGTTCAGGCCGCTCAGGGCCTCGGTGGCGCGGTCGAGGTGCTGCTGGTGGGCGGCGCGGGCCGGGGCGAGGTCGCGCAGCTCGGCCAGGGCCGTCAGCTTGGCTGCGGCTCGCACGGTCTGCGTCAGGCCGAGGCGGCGGGTGAGGGCATCCTCCAGAAACCGCACTGCGCGACCGTCAGGACTCCGGACGAGGTAGGTGGCGATCAGGGCGCCCTGTTCGTCGAGGCGGGAGCGCTTACGTGGTTCGGCCGCGGTGCCGATCTTGGTGGTGCCGTCGGCGAACGTTGCCAGGTACAGCCAGTGCGGCTGGGCCATGTACGCCGCCAGGGCGTCGGGAACGTGCCCGCCGGAGTGGAACCGGTGGGCGAAGCGGAAGTCGTCCCGCCCGGCGCAGGCCGCGCACTGGCCGCCGGCCTCGGCCGGGGCCCGCTCAGGGCAGGCGACTGCCTCGACGCGGACGCGGTCGGCGAACCGGTACCGGCCGGTGCACCACCGGCCGGTACCGCTCACCTGGTAACCCAGGCGTCTGCCCGTGACCGGGGCGTAGACAAGCGGTCCGCCGGTCACGGGGGCGAGCAGAAGACGGGGGTCTCCGCTCGCCCAGGTGATGCCGTGGCAGACGTATGTCCCGCTAGCGTGCAGGGCCTGGTCCATGGTGCGTTCCTTGTCGGTGGGGGAGGGAGGGCCGGGTCAGACGGTCAGGTGCAGACGGTCGGCCAGGGCAGCGGCGGCGGCCTTGAAGACCTGGTCGCGGTCCAACTGAGCGACGTCCAGCGTCAGCCAGGTGCCGCGCTCTGCCTGTTCGCGCATCTGGTGCAGGACGGTGTCCTGGTAGCGGATGAAGTCCTCGTCACCGCCGCCGGCGTGGCCGGCCTCCAGGGAAGTGAACGAGCCCTTGCGGACGAGAGCCTCGCGGGCACCGATGTTCAGGAAGAACACCAGGTCCGGCTTCGTCAGATGCGCGAAGACCTGCTCGCACAGGCGGGGGCAGACCTCGGGGTTGACCGCGTACCGGGCGAGGATCTTGTGGTGCGCGTTGTCGAGGATCACGTGGGTACCCGCGGCGAGGGCCGGCTGGATGACGAGCCGGTCCTGCAGGGTGTACCAGGAGGCCAGGGCCAGCAGCCAGTAGTGGTCGCCGCATGCCTGGGCGACGCGGGCGTCGCGCCGGTAGACCAGCTCGTTGAGGCGGTCGAGGTAGGCGGACAGCTCCGGGGCCTGGGGGACGTCGGTGCTGTGCTTGCCGATGAGGACTGCCGTATGGACGGCGTCGTTGAGGGCCTGGTGCAGGCGGTCGGCGAGGGTGGACTTGCCGGCCCCGTCACCGCCGACGAAGGTGATCAACTTCCCGGCTGCGGTGGTAGTCGGCGCGTTCGCCGTCATCGGGATTCTCCCAAGGTGTGGGTCGGGCTTGCGGTCAGGCGGCCGGTGATGATGGTGCGGATGCGGTCCACCAGGACGGCGCGTTGGCGCAGGACGTCGCTGTGACGCTCATTGGACAGGTCGGCGGGGTAGTGGGTGGCGAGGTTGTTGGAAATGACGTGGAGGTAACCGAATCTGATCCCCGCCTGGCGCGCCGCCGCCCCCATGGGGCCGATCTCCGGGTCGACGAAGGCGTACGAGGCGGTGTGCTGGACCAGCCAGTCGCGGTTCTCCAGCAGGATCGACGGGGAGGAGACGTGCAGGCCGCTGCGCACCCCGTCGTGGGCGGCGGCGTAGTCGCCGAAGAAGTCGTCCCAACTCACCATCGCCCCGCGTACCAAGCTGGTGTTGCCGGTCGCCAGCCAGGCGTTCGGTTCAACGCCAGGGGTCAGCGAGCCGACCTTGCCGACGTAGACGACATCGCCTGCGCCGAGTTCGGCAAGGCGCGCGACGACCCGTCCGGCCACATCTCCCCAGATGCTGTGGAGGAACCCGAGGTAGACCACGCGACGGCCGGCGACTTCGGCGCGCTGCCAGACGTAGCCGGATCCGCGGGTCCACACTCCGTTCTCGGGAGCGAGGCACTGAAGGCCCCAGCCGACGATCACCAGGTCGCCGTCCAGTTCCAGATCAAGCGAGTTGAGCGCCGTTCGGCACTCCTCCTGCTCGGGCGGCTGATAGGTGACGGTGTCGGCCGGGCGGCCGGTCATGGCCAGGTACGTGGCGATGATCAGGGCGTAGTGCTGGACATAGTCGGCTCCGGGGAACGCCTTGACGACGAGGTCACGGCCGTGGACTTCCGCGGTGGGCCGCTCGATGTTGAACAGCTTCCCGGTCTTCTCGTACCGGGAGACCACCGCCGTGCGGTCGTAGCCGCCGATGACGCGGATGCTGTCCCAGTCCTGGTCCTGGATGAGGTGGTGGACCTTGATCTCCAGGTAGCGCAGCAGCCTCGCGTGGGTCATAGTGTGCCCGGCCGGCTCGATCGGGGCGGCGCGCAGGAGCCCGGGGGTCGGGTCGGCGAGTAAGGGCGTCATCGGTGCTCCTCGGCGATCGTCACGGTGCTGCCGGCCGCCGCGCGAACGACGGAGATGTTCTTCCGGATGAGGTCGAACCGGTCCTCGGGGATCGGGCCGAGCCTCTCGATGCGGGGCGTGGAGGGCTTCTCGTACGGCCCTTCGGGCAGCAGGGCGACGCCCATCGCGCCGAGGATGACCGGGGCCGCGCCGTCCACGGAGGAGATCCACTCGTGCTCGCGCTGTTCGATCAGTTCCAGGTGCCCGGTCCGGCCAAGACCGAGCAGCCGGTAGATGAGCAGATCGTCGACCAGGCCGTGGGACTGAAGGTAGGCGGTCGCCAACCAGCGGGTGCGGCACAGTTGCTCGTCGGGATCCGGTCGACGCGAGGCCGGCAGGGCGATGGCCCCGGCCCAGTCACTGGTCACGAAGGCGTCGTAGGTGCGTAGCCACTCGTCGTCGTCCGCGGCGTGCAGGACCGCGCACAGTCGGAATGCATCGCCGGACAGCTCTCGGATCTCTCGCGCGGCCTTCTCGCTCGCCTTCAAGGTCGCGGTCCCGTCCCGCATGACGTCCGGCAGGATGATCTCCCTTGCGGACACCGCCAGCGCGGCTTCGACGAGGCTTTCCGCTGGCAGGGCGTAGCCGAGGTCGAAGAGCCCGTTGTCGATGATGATCTCGGCGCCGCGCTCGGCCTCGTGAGCGAAGAAGGCCCGGTAGCTCTCGTCGGACAGCACGCGCTGGGCGGCCACGTGGTGGACGCGGGCCGGCTCCTGGGCGACGAAGTCTTTCAAGTAGGCGGGCGGGGCGATGACGGAGAAGTCGATGCCCGTGGTGGTGATCACGACGCCCTCCACATGCCGGTGGTGAGGGTGAGGAACTGCTGGGAAAGGACGGGGTCGGTGCCGAAGCGCCCGCCCGAGTGCACCGTGGTGGTGCGAGCGTCCTCCATCCGGACGCCCCGCATGCTCATGCACAGATGCACGCCGCGCACGGCCACGGCGACGTCCTCGTGTCCGATCACGCCGTTGAGGTGTTCGGCGACCTGGCGGGTGAAGCGTTCCTGGACCTGCAGTCGGCCGGCGAAGTGCTGGGCGATTCGCCCGAACTTCGACAGGCCCACCACCTCGCCGTCCGGCACGTATCCGGCCGTGACCTGCAAGTTCATGGGCAGCATGTGGTGCTCGCAGAGCGACCACACGCTCAAGCCGTCCACGATGACCAGCTGACCACCCAGCTGGGACTCGGTGAAGCAGGTGGCCGTTGCGGCGCCGTCCGGGGACAGGAAAGCACTCCACCAGGCCGCGACGCGGTCCGGGGTGCCGGTCAGCCCTTCGCGGGAGGGGTCCTCGCCTAGCTCGACCAAGAGCTGGTGGATCAGGCCGGCGACCCGGCCGGTGTCGATGACCGCCGCAGGCCCGGCGACGGCAGCCGTCGGCGCCGCAGGGCTGGCGATAGAGATCGTCATGGGCTTCTCTCGTTTCCGGGGACGGGGGAACAGACGGGGCGTGGAGTCGCGTGCGGTCAGCGGCCTCGGGTGTCCGCGAAGGCCAACACGTGAAGGCGGGTAGTGAAGTGCCAGTGCCGGGCCGCGACCCCGTCCGCGAGGACCCGGGTATTCGCGGTGATCACCTCGGGGGTGGCGCCCTCCGGCATCACCCACACCGGCGACAGCCGGTGGGCGTCGGCCAGCTCAGCGATCCGGTCAAGGTCGGCCACCGTAGAAGCGACGAACTTGAACGCTGCCCGCCCGGAGGCCACGAACGTCTCCAACGCGGCGGGCACGATGCTCATGGTCTCCCTAACGCCGAAGCTGGCAAGCTTGGGCGAGACGTTGAACCGCACCCCGTCGGTCACCAGCTCGCCAGCGGGCGCGATGGTGCCGTTCGTCTCGAACTCGACCCGCTTGCCGGCTGCTATCAGCCCCTGAACCAGAGGCACCAGCCGCGCCTGCTGGATCAACGGTTCGCCGCCGGTGATCACGACCAGCTCGACCGGCGACGCCGCGGCCCAGGCCACCAGGTCCGCCACGGACCGCCTCGTCGACTCCTTGCGCGGATCGAACTGGGACCAGTCCCAGGTGTACTTCGTGTCGCACTTCGCGCACGTGAGGTTGCATCGAGACAGGCGGATGAACAAGGCAGGATGCCCGCAGCTTGGGCCCTCGCCCTGAAAGGTCGGCACTTGGGTACCGAAGCACTCCGCGACGATCAGGACCTCGCCATCGGCGGCCTCTGGATTGAGGCTCGGCGGTTTTGTCGTCGTCATTGCCCCGCCACGTCGAAGCGGGCCCAACTGCTTGCGGTCTCGCGGACCAAGATTGCGACGAGGCGGCCGGGGAGCGTCGGCTGGAGGTTCTGGACGAACCAGCCGGCCAGGAACTGGGCCAAGCGCTCCGAGGTAGGCTCGAAGGGCAGGATCTCGTGCAGGTTGTGGTGGTCCAGCTCGGTGTCCAGGAACGCCTTGAACGCAGCGAGCGCACCGAAATCAGTGACGAAGCCGGGCCCCTCCAATGCCGGAGCGGTGAGCACGACCTCGACCTCGTAGCTGTGCCCGTGCTGGTGGGAGCACTTGTGCTCGTGCGGCAGCCCAGGAAGCCGGTGGCCGGCTTCGAAGCCGAACTTCTTGCCGATGGTGAAATCGCCCGATGGCAGTGGAACAGCGGCGAAGTCCACGGGAATCCTCCGAGAAGTGAGGGGCTGGATGACCCGGCCGGGATGAGGTAGCTGCCTCTTCAGGCGACTGTGGGCTGCGCCTGCGGATGGTTCTTCGCGGCTTGGTCCAGTACCCGGGTGAAGTGCTCGGCCCGCTCGTCGCCCTCGGCCTCCTGGGCCCGCAGCTCGCCGAACCGCTGCCAGTAGCGCCGGCAGACGTCGCTGCTCATGACCATCGCGGCGTAGAACGGCAGCTGTCCGTCGCGGACGCGGCCCAGGCAGTGTCGGAGGCTTAGAGCGCAGATGAGTCGGTTGGCCGACATGAGCTGCATGTACTCCCCGGCCTTCATGTCCTCGGGCTTCCACAGCTCGGCGAGGTCACCGTTGGTGGACACCCGGTTCAGCCAGTCGAGCTGGTTGCCCGCGAGGAGCGCCTCGTGCCGCTCGGCCTGGTGCCGCGCGTCCTGCCTGAGCCGGGCGGCTCCGACCAGGGCGGTCGTGAAGGACAGGGCAGCACCGGCAGCGAGGACGGCGGTGGTGAGCTTCATCGGTCAACGGACCTTTCGCAGATCGGAGATGCGGCCAGTGGGCCGACTGAGGGAAGACTTGGAGTTCCGCCTGTTCACGCGGCCTCCGCGAGGACGACGGTCGGGGCTTCGTCGGCGGAGCTGTCCGGCGTGTAGCGGCGGCGCACCGCCTTGAGCGCGACGGCTAGTGGCGGCAGACCCACGGTGGCCCTGCGTTTGTCGAGGGACTCCGGCGCACGCAGCGGGCACAGTTCGATGCCGTCGGCGGTCAGCAGGAGCTGGGTGCCGTATTCCTGGTCGCGTCCGCTGGTGATGAGGGCACGGTCGTGCAGGTGCGCCCAGTGCTGGACGAGCGCGTCGTCGGTTTGGACCGCACGCCTGAGCAGGATGGTGGCGGCGCGCTGGAGGGTGAGATCGTGGTCGCTGTGCAGGGCGATGCTCCAGGCGGCGCGGGCAGCAGCAGGGCCGACGAGGCGGTGGCCGGGCCACTCGTATTCGCCCAGGACGCGGCGCAGGAACTTGGTGTTGGCGTGGTCGGTGTGCCGGCCCTGCCCGAGTTGGACTGCGTCGAGCTGGTCGCGCACGCGTTTGGCTCGGTGCATGGCCGATTCCGTTGCGCGGGCGATCAGCTCGCGGGCAAGGTCGGGTCGCTGCGGTTCGTCGGTTGTCACGCGGTGCTCCGATCGTCCGCGGCCAGATGAGGTGCATGGGTCTGGCAGCTGATCAATGTGCTGAGCCTGGGGCGGTGCTCGGCGGCCAGTTGGAGGCGGGCGACGCGGTCCCCTTCCCGTCCCGGGCCGGAACCCCGCACGTCCCAGCCCATGTCCGTGAGCCGGCGCAGCAGGGCGGCGATGGGCTCGGCTTGGAGGGCGTGGCGGGCCAGGATTTCGGCCCGTACGAGCGGGAGGTTCTGCCGGGCGGCGAGGTCGGAGGCCCACAGGGTGATCAGTCGGGTGATGTCGCCGGGCTGGTCGGGCAGGGTGTGGAAGCGTCCCAGGCGGAGGCAGGGGCCTTCGCCCCAGCTGAGTCCGGGGTCGCGCGCGGGGACCATGCAGGCGAGCAGCTTTCCGTCCTCGAACAGACCGGCTGACCTCGTCTGCGGGTCGCGGAAGAGGGCCGGAACGTCGGCTTGAGCGGGCGCGGGCAGGCCGCGCAGGGTGAGCCATCGCTGCCGGTCCTGCACGAGGGCAGCGGCTTCCGCGCGCTCGGCGTCCGTACGTAACGTGCGCACCGCGTATACGGCACCCGCGTACTTTGACGCGAACGAGGTAGCAGCCAGACGGTCCTCGCGGGCCAGGGGAGTGGGGGGACTGCTCACTGGTTCGCTCCGTTCCGCGCCGCCGGGTCGGTCGGCAGCAGCTTCCAGCCGTGGGCCAGAATCACCAGGTGGGTGGCGTCCCGCGCGCCTGTGTCGGCGAGGAGCTGGTCGAGTGCGGCGCGCTGGTCGGCGGGGGCGAGCTTGGCGGCGACGGCGATATCGCGGGGGTCGCTGTGCTCGGCGACGGCCCGAAGCAGCTGCTTTTGCTCCGGGCTGAGCGTCGGTGCCGGCCTGTCGGTTGTGGGCGGGACCACCTGCTGCGTGGTGAACAGGCGGTGCACGATCACCGGGGGCTTGCAGCGGGGCGGGCAGTGCAGGCTCTCGCGGATGTCGCGGAGGTACTGGCGGACGGTCACGGGTGACAGGACGGTCTGCGTGGCGATCTCTTGGGCCGTGAGGCCGTTCGCGAGGTGCTGGGCGACGCGCCGCAGGGTCGGCGTCAGGGGTGTGATCGGTGCTTTGGTCGTCACGGGCGGGGTCACGGTGTCTCTCTCGGCTGGGTGGTTGGTCACGGGGAGGGGTGCCGCCGGTCCCCGCGGGGGACGGGGGCCGGCGGCACCGGCCCGTGCGCGGCGGTGGGGAGTCACGGGGTGCCGCGCACGGGGGCTCATGCGGCGGTCGGGTCGGGGCGTGCCCAGGCGGCTTCGGCGGCGAGGCGTTCGGACCACTGGATGTGGTCCTCTCCGAAGGCGGCGTCGGCCAGGCGTATCCGCTGGACCTCGCCGGTACCGGCCGGTGGGTAGGTGTGCTGAATATCGCGCCACAGGCGCTGGAGGACGTAGTCGCGGTCGAGGGCGTGGGCGCCGTGCAGTTCCATGGCGTCCTGGGCCGACTGCACGGCCCACTGGTGGCCGAGGTATTTCGAGTTGATCAGGTCGGCGTCGCAGGGCAGGCCCTGGTCGAGGAGGTGCACGGACTGATAGGCGAGTATCCGGCCAGCGCGCAGCCGGGCCTCCATGCCGCCGATGCGGTCCCGCAGGACGGGCAGATCGGACAGGGTGCCCCGGTAGCGGGGACGGGTCTTGAGTCGCGTGGTGGTGGCGTCTACGACGGCTTCGTGGATGCCGAGGCTGACGGCGGCCAGGTTGGGGCGGCCGTAGAGGATGCTGCTGCTCTGGGCCACGGCCAGGCCCTGGCCGACCTCTCCGACCACGTTGTCGTCGGGGACGCGGACGTGGTCGAGGTCGAGTCGGCCGGCGGAGAAGCCGTGCAGACCGAGGCCGGGACGATGGTCGGGGGCGGAAAGCCCGGGGCGGTCGGCTTCGACTATGAACGCGGTCAGCGCCTGCGAGGTGCTCACGCCGGGCGCGGCGGTGCGGGCGACGATGAGGTGGGCCCCCGCGATGTGGCAGTTGCCGATGTGGATCTTGCTGCCGGTGATCACCCACTCGTTGCCGACGCGTTCGGCGGTGGTGTCGATGCCGCCGATGTGCCCGCCGGCGAGCGGTTCGGTCACGGCGATCGACAGCAGCAGGGAACCGTCCGCGACCCGGGGCAGCCAACGGCCCTTCTGCTCGTAGGCGGCGAAGTGCAGCAGGGCACCGACTGGGATGAGGGTGGCCTGCAGGATGGCCGCGGCAGCCGCCGAGACCCGCGCGATGCGGTGAACCAAGACGGTCTTGGCCACGTGTCCTGCGCCCAGCCCGCCGAAGACGGTCGGCACGGTGACGGCGAACCAGCCCCGGGCGGCCATCAGCTCGGCGACCTTGCGCTCCACCCTGCCGGGAGCGGCCTCCATCCGCGCGGCGCGCGGCGCGACGTGCTCGGCCGCGAAGGCGTCCGCCTCCTGCCACAGCAGATCGTGGCGGGCGGTGAGGTAGGGACGCAGCGCCGGTGGAGGCGTGGTGGGTGTGGCGGACATGGTCTCCCTCTCCCTGGATGAAGGTCGCAACGCGTGGAGCGGCCGGGGATCGCCTACGGCTCCCGGGTGGGGGGTGGTGGAACGGCCTAGCGGACTGGGGCGCGGGCGATGTGGTCCATCACCTGTGCACTGGCGTTGATGACGATGTCCCGCAGACGGCGTGCCTCGGCCAGGGGCCGCTTCTCGGGGTCGATCACACACACCGTGCCCAGCACCGTGCCGCTGTCGTGGATCAACGGAGCGCCGAAGTAGGAGCGGATTCCGACGGCGTCGACCACCGCGTTGCCGCTGAAGCGCGGGGACGCGTGCACGTCGTGCAGCGGGAGGGCCTTCCTGCGGGCCATGACCTCCGGGCACCAGCCGTGGTCCCGGCTCATGGTGCGGCCGACGATCACGAACCCGCTGTCCGCCGGCGGCTGGTGCAGCCCGACGAAAGTCTGCTCCTCCAGGAACATGTTGACGAACCCGTACAAGAACCCGGCCTGTTCAGCCATGTTGCGGGCCAGGTCGTCGAAGTCCTCGTTGGCCACGGGGGGCACGCCCAAGCGGTTGAGCAGCTCGTAACGCTGCGCCAGTTCCAGCGATTGCTGAGGCCGCTGGCTGGTGAGGGCGGTGCCGGGCGGGGTGAACGGGCCGCGGTTGGTGTCCCGCATGTCGCGCCGCGGCAAGGACCCTGCGGGCGGGGCGGTCTGCGGCGTGCGGTAGGGGGTGCTGGGGTGCTGTGACATCAGGCGTCCTGGAGGGGCGTAGAGGGGGCGTGACCAGTGCGATTGGTGGTGGCGGCGCTGTTCACGGCGTGGTCGACGAGGGCCAGCAGAACGCCGGCGACGTGATTCGTGTCGCGGGCGTCGCAGGTGACCACCGGTACGGCAGCGGGGAGTTCGAGAGCGGTGCGGACCTGCTCGGGGTGGTAGCGGTGCGCCCCGTCGAACTGATTGACGGCGACGACGAAGGGCAGGCCGATGTCCTCGAAGAAGCTGACGGGCGTGAAGCTGCTCTCCAAGCGGCGGGTGTCGACCAGGACGACCGCGCCGACGGCGCCGCGGGAGAGGTCGTACCAGAGGTCGACGAATCGGTCCTGGCCCGGAGTGCCGAACAGGAACAGCTCCAGAGGAATCGGCGCGTCGGGCAGGCTCAGGCGGCCGAAGTCGAAGGCGACCGTCGTGGTCTGCTTCGCCTCGATGCCCGCTAGGCTGTCGACGTCCGCGCTCGCCGCGGTCAGGTACTCCTCCGTGCTCAGCGGCGTGATCTCGCTGACGGCGCCCACGGCGGTGGTCTTGCCCGCGCCGAAACCGCCGGCGATCACGATCTTCAGCACGGTCGGCGCACCGCCCCGCGGGTGCGGCGAACTCCGCGGCACGGCCGTCGGGTCATCCGGCCTGGGGGTAGGCGACGGCATCAGGCCACTTCCTCTTCAGGCCGGCGGTAACGGCTGCCAGCAGTTGGGTAGACGGACCGGATCCTGCGCCGGTATCGGCATAGGAATGGGTCAGGGGGACGACGAGGGCGTCGGCGTCCAGGAGGTCGGAGACGAGCACTTTGACGGCGCTGACGGGCCGGCCAAGGCGTCCCGCCAGCTCGACCACCGACCGTCGGCGCTCCCGGCACAGGGCGAGGATTTCCTCGCACTCCTCGGCCTGCGCCGGGCCTGGCCTTCCCTGCCCGGCCTCCAGCACGGTTTCCAGAGCGAGCAGGTGCCGCGGTCTGGTACGCCCGCGCACCACGGTGTACGTCCGCACGAACGCCGACTCCTCGGCCGCGCGGCCGTACGTGGTCACCGGACCTCTCCGCCCGTGCCGACGCGGACGGGGATCACCATGTACGGGGCGAACTTCGCAACGAGCCGGCCCATCTCGAAGCCGACGGTGCCCACGTCGGCGTCCCTGGTGGCGATGACGGCGAGGATCGTGTCCACCTCACCGCGTTCGTTACCGGGGTGGTTGTCGAAGGCCGCGCTGCACCCGGCGCTCTGGACGAAGAACAGGCAGTCGTCTCGCTCGATGATGACCTGCCGGGCCGGCCTCTTCTTGTCGCTCGGGCCGGTGATGTTTGCCGCGAGGGAGGCAACGCCGCTGAAGGCGGCGGACAGTTCGTCCGCCCAGTCCTTGTCGACGTCGCTGTCCAGCAGCCGCAGTCCGTCGCGCGAGAGCAGGACGGCGTGCGTGACGCCCTGCGTCTCGGAGGCGAACTGACGCAGCAGCCAGACCATGCTGTCCCGCTGTCCGCTTGGCGTCGTCGTAGATGCAGCGTTGCCGTCGGTCACGTTGTTCATCGCGGGGTGGGTGCTCATGAGGATCGCTCCAGAAGGGGGAAGGGCCAGTGGGTGTACCGGCCACCGGGAACGCGGAAGGACGGGTCAGGGGGTGGGGTGTTCTGTCGAGGCGGGAGAGGGATTGGCGCTGCCGCCGGCCTGGAGGCCGTTGCGGAAGGCGGCTGCGAGCCCTGGCGTCGCCGCGGACACGGGGGCTTGCTCACGCTCGTGCGGTGGACGGAAAGGTTCCGTCCGGCGTGTGCGTGTCGGCAGAGCGGGCGCGTCAGTCGACTGACTTGCCTCCGCGGTCGGTGCCTCAGCGACGCCACGGCGTGCGGCCTGTGCTGCCTGCGGGACGGCGGGAGTCGCGGCCACCTGCTGCGGCTGCTGCCCGGACATGCGAGCTTCCTCGGGCTGCGGCGCGCCCGCATCCTCGACCGATGGAATTGCTACCAGGAGCCGTGCCGGTATGACGACCAGGGCGGTGGTGCCTCCCGTCGTATTCTCCTGCAGGAGGACGGTCATCCCGTGTGACTGGGCGATCTTCGCGGTGACCAGCAGGCCGAGCTGCCCGGCCCGGACTTGGCCGCTGACGTCGACCTCGTCCGGGGCCTTGAGCAGGTGGTTCATCTGTGCCCGCGTCTGCGGGTGCATGGGGATGGCGCGGTCCTCGACCTCGACGGCCAGCCCGTGTGGTACCCGCTGCGCGCGCACCATCACCCGCGTCGCTGGATCCGAGCACTCGCAGGCGTTCTCGATCAGCTCGGCCAGCAGGTGCGTCAGGTCCGGCCCCACATGGCCGGGCAACCCCAGCTCGGCGCCCACGGATCCGGCCGCGACGGCCACCCGCGGATACTGCACGACCTCGGAGACAGCGCCACGCAGGGCCGTCGTGACGGGAACGGGCCGGCGCACGCTGCGCAGGGACTGTCCGCCTAGGACCGCCGTGCTCTCGACCTGGCGGCGCATCCGCGTCACGAGGTGATCGATCTCGAAGATCTTGGCCAGCAGTTCCGGGTCGTCGGTCAGCATCTCCAGCTGGCTCAGTGCCTGGAGTGCCTTGCTGACCAGGGCGTGCTCGCGCATGGCCAGGCGGCGAAGCACTTCCAGGAGGACCACGGACTGGGATTCGTCGTGCACGCGGATCAGCGACATGATGGCCTGCGCCTGGAGGGCACTCAACGCGTTGTCGATCCCGGCGTTCGGAGTGGGCGACTGCGCGGTGTGCGGGTCCGGCAACGCTGGACGTTTTCCGCGGCACAGCTCGTCCGCCGACCACTGCACCGACTTCTCAACGGCTGCCGCTGCCCCCGTGACCGCGTTCAGTGCTGCCGCCTGGGACTCCTCTACTGCCGACTGCACGGCACTAGCGACTGTGCATGTTCCGTGTGCCGCCACCGCGACGACCGCCGCCAGTCCGCAGACCAGGCCGGCCAGGACCCAGCCGGGGCCTACGACGGACCCCGACCGGAGAACGAAGGCGGCGAGCAGCAGCGCGGCTAGGAGTGCCAGGGGCAGTGCCACGGCGCGACGGGCGAGGTACAGCGTGGTCGCGTCGACCGGGGGCCGCCGTCTGCGGTGGCCGGTAGCGGCCGGCCGTGCCGTCAAGGCGCTGTCAGGCATGGGAATCCTCGTCAGGGGTGGGGTGGCTATGCGTGCTGCGGCGTCAGGTCTGCGGTGGACTGGCGCGTGCTGCGGGAGGTTGAGCGGGGTGCGGGAACCGCGAGCGCGGCGTGGCGGGGGGAGGACTGCGCCGCCATCTGCTGAAGGAGCAGGGCGCTTTGGATCAGGCCCATGTGGCTGAACGCCTGCGGGAAGTTGCCGAGCTGGCGCTGCTGGACGGGGTCGTACTCCTCCGCCAGGAGCCCGAGGTCGTTGCGCAGAGCCAGGAGGCGTTCGAACAAGGCACGGGCCTCATCGAGGCGGCCGGTCAGGGCGAGGCCGTCGACGAGCCAGAAGTTGCACAGGAAGAAGGCGCCCTCGTCGCCGGTCAAGCCGTCCACCCCGACGTCCTCACCGCAGGTCGGGTACCGGTACACGAGCCCGTCGTCCGTGGAGAGTTCACGACGGACCGCATCCACGGTGCCGATGACGCGTGGGTCGGCGGGCGGCAGGAAGCCTGTGCGGGGGATGAGCAGCGTGGCGGCGTCCAGTTCCTGCGAGCCGTAGGACTGGGTGAAGGTGTTGCGTACCGGGTCGAAGCCCTTGTCACAGACCTCCCGGTGGATCGCCGCTCGCAGCTCGACCAGCGGGGCCACGTCCATGTCGAGCGCGCCGGCCTCGGCCAGGCGGATGGTGCGGTCGACCGCCACCCAGGCCATCACCTTGGAATGGACGAAGTGCCGGCGAGCCCCGCGGATCTCCCAGATGCCCTCGTCGGGCTCCCGCCAGCGCTGGACCAGGTGCTCGATGAGTCGCTGGTGCAGGACCGCGGTGTCGGCGCAGTGGGCGACTCCGCTCTGGTGCGCGAGGTACAGGGTGTCGATGACCTCGCCGTACACGTCCAGCTGTAGCTGGTCCGCAGCCCCGTTCCCGACCCGTACCGGAGCCGATCCCTCGTACCCGGGAAGCCAGGGAAGCTCCCGCTCCCGCAGGTCACGCTCCCCGGTGATCCCGTACATGATCTGCAGGTTCTCCGGGTCGCCGGCCACGGCCCGCAGGAGCCATCGCCGCCATGCCTGTGCCTCCTGCCGGTATCCGGTCCCCAGCAGCGCGGCAAGCGTCGTGGCGGCGTCGCGCAGCCAGGTGAAGCGGTAGTCCCAGTTCCGGTCGCCTCCGATCTCCTCGGGAAGCGATGTGGTCGGCGCCGCGACGATCCCGCCGCTCGGCCCGTAGGTCATGGCCTTCAGCGTGATCGAGGACCGGACCACGGCCTCGCGGTAGGGCCCGTCGTAGGTGCTCTCCTGCGTCCAGTCCTGCCAGAAGGCGAGCGTCTCGGCGAGCGCGGCCTCCGGGTCAGGAACGTCCGGTGCGGGGGCGTGGGACGGGCACCAGCTGAGCACGAACGCCACGCTCAGCCTGGCGCTGATGGCGAAGGCGCTGACGACCACACCGTCCTTCTCCATCTGCGGGACGCAGGTGTCGAGCCACACAGCGTCCGCGCCGGCCTCCGCGACCATGCGTCCACCGACCTCGTGGATCCACGGGCCGACGCTGCCGTATCCCGGCCGAGGGCGCATGGCCGAGACCATGTCCACCTCGCCGCTCAGGCCCTCGGCGATCCGGATCACCTGCGGGGTGCCGTCGCGCGGAGGCATGAAGTCCAGGACGCGGACCGAACCCGTTGGGGTGCGCCACACCGATTCGAGGACGAGCGAGTCACCGCGGTACTGGCGCTCAGCGACCTTCTCTGAACCCCTCCGGCCTGCGGACGGGGCCGGAGAGATCTGCCAGGAGCCGTGCTTCTGCGTGCCGAGCAGACCGGCGAAGACGGCCGGCGAGTCGAAACGGGGCAGGCACAGCCAGTCGATCGAACCGTCATCGCAGACGTGGGCACTGGTCTGTGTGTCGCCGATCAGGCCGTACTGCTCGATGCGCGGAAGCCGATTCATCGTGTGGATCTCCGTGAGCCCCGCAGGTTCGGGGCCGTATCAGGGCCGTCGCAGCGGCCGGGAACGGTGGGCGGTAGGTAGGTCCGTGTTCACCAGGTAGGGAGGGAGCGCCGGGCGGCGGCAGGTGCTCGGCGGCCCGTGCAAGGTCGGCCGCCCGCTCGCCGCGAAGCATTAGCCAGGCCGTCGGCCCGAGGACCAGAGCGATGACGACGGCACCGGTCACCGTCATGTCCGCGGCACCGAAGCGGCGAAGATCAGGCAGGCCAGGGCGAGACCGAAGACGGTGCCGCGCAGCACGTTGAGCGTTGGCCTCGGCCAACGCCGCCCGTCCTCCCTGCTGTTCGGCCCAGGGCCGCCGCTTTCCACGTAAGCCGTCAGTTCCTGGGTGGCCTTGGCGAGCCTGACCAGGTGCACCCGGCTCGACACATAGCCCTCGGGGATGCTGTCGGAGCAGAGCCGCTGCGCACGCAGCAGGGCGGGAACATGCGGAGCGGTCCGTGCGCCCAACTGGGCAATGTGGCCGCGCAGAAGGCGAACGAGGTTCTCCACGTCGGCAGCGCTCTCGGGTAGTGGCGAATCTTCGCCCAGTACCAGCGTCACCGTCTCCGACGCGGCCACCACGTGATCGCGCTCCGGCGCCGGTGCCGCGGTGACGGGCGCTTGCCGCCCGCGCCCGCCCACAAGCTGGCTGCCATCTCGGCGAGGGTCCAGCGAAAGGCGCATGCCACAACTCCTGTTCGGATCAAGCCAAAGTGAGCCGAGATCGCCCGTCGGAGGCGTCGGTCGGCGTGCGATGTGAGTGATCTGGCCGCTACGTTGAGCGAACCGCGAATCCCGTTCGAGGGGTATGCCTTCGCGGACGGGAAGGCCGCCAAAGGCGCCAAAGATCATTACGGAACCGAGGGGCAGTCCATGGCCCGTGACCGCAACGTCGCCCTTGCCGCACTCCTGCGCGAAGCAGGCTGGTCCCAGCCGCAAGCCGCCGCCGCCGTTGCCCGCGTGGCAGCGGAGTGCGGAGTGCGTGAGCTGGAGGCGATCTCCCGCTCGCACATCTCCATGTGGGTGCTCGGCACGAAGCCGAGTGGCAGAGCGCCGCATATCCTGCGTGAGACGCTGTCCCGCAGGCTTGGCCGCCGGCTCTCCCTGGCCGACCTCGGGCTGGAAGAAGAGCCGACAGGCACGACCGACACCGGCTCCGACTGGAGCGTCGACCCTCTGACCGCACTGGCCGAGCTGGGAAGCGACGATCTCGACATGCACCGACGCAAGCTGCTGGCCACCGCCGCCTACTCCGCAGCCGGCTTTGCCCTGCCCACCACTTCGTGGTGGGCAGCTGCCCCCGCCACAGCGGCGAACCGCCGACCGTCCTCCTCGCGCTCGGTGACCCAAGCCGACGTCGACGACATCCGCGACCTCACGGTCTACTACTCCGCGCGCGACCAGCAGCGAGGCGGCGCAACCGGCCGCAAAGCCCTCGCCAGCCACCTGCTCGACGAGGCGGTGCCGCTGCTCGGCAGCCGATTTCGCACAGATCAGCTCCGCCGCGACACTCACTCCGCCGTCGCAGAGATGACGTACCTCGCTGGCTGGATGGCCTTCGACGCCGGCGAACACCGCACCGCCCAGCGCTACCTCACCATCGCCGCCCGGATCGCGGCGGAGGCCGGTGACGGTCCGCTCGGTGGCCACGTCTTGCGCGCCCTCGCTCACCAGGCCGTCGACCTCGGGCACCCACGCAGGGCGCTCGCTCTCGCCGACGCCTCGACGTCTCGCGACCACTACGGCCAGGCCAGCCACCGCGAGAAGGCGCTCTTGGCGATCGTGCACGCCCGCGCGCTCGCGGCTGACGGCGACCGCTCCGGAACCCTCGCGGCCATCAGCTGCGCGGAGCGTGACCTCGCCCGCGCCGACACCACCGAGGCGCCGGCCCGCGTCGGCTTCTTCCAGGAAGCCTCCCTCGCCCACGAGACGGCCTGCGCTCTGCGCGACATAGGTCAGCCCCGGGACGCGGAGATCCACTTCAAGAGGAGTGTGGCCACGCGCCGACGCCAGCAGTTCGCCCGCACCCACAGCGTGACGCTCGGCTACCTCGGTGCAGTCCAGGTGCAGCGGGGAAACCTCGACGAGGCGTGCGCAACCTGGAACGAAGCACTCGACGCCATGACGGGCGTCCAGTCCGGCCGGGCACGTGACGTCATCGTCCGGATCCAGAGTGATCTCTCGCCCGTCCGGCAACGCGGAGGCCGCCATGTCACCGAGCTGGATCGCCGGGCACGCGGCATGCTCCGGGCCATAGGCTGATCGCGACAGGGACGTTCGATGCCCCATGGCAGCCCGCGGACCAGCATCGCCCGAGGAGAGGAACCAGTACCGGTGACGTCGTACGAGGTCGAATCGATCGCAACGGTCGTCGGGGGCCACACCCGCGTTCAGGACGACTACCAGGGCGGAGTTGAGTCGGTGATCCGACTCAACGAGGCGTACCCCCTCGAAACGTTGCAGGGAATGAACGAGTTCTCCCACCTGACTGTGACGTGGCGCTTCCACCTGGCACAGCCCGAGGACGTGCAGCTCCACGCCCGCAGCCCCAGGGGTAACGTGCAGTGGCCAGCGACCGGAACCTTCGTCCACCGAAACCATCGGCGCCCCAACCAGTTGGCTGTCAGCTACCCGAGGTTGCTGAGCGTGGACGGCCGCGACCTTCTGGTGACCGACCTCGACGCAGTTGACGGGACGCCGGTGATTGACCTGGCCCCCTACTTTCAGGAAATGGGGCCCCGGGGTTCCGTCTGTCAGCCCGCCTGGCCGGGCGAGATGCTCGCCGACTACTGGCGCGACCCAGCGGAGCGCCCGGGGGCAGGCTTGCCGTAACTCCACGAAGCTGCAGCCCGTGCGGGCGTACATCGCGCCCTGCCCGCGGGGGTGCGGAAGGTAGATCACGAAGTACGAGCGACCTCGCTGACGTCGCCCTCCCAGAAGGGGTCTCGTGCGAGGGTCGTGCCCCAACCCGAAGCTGTCATTCGATTCTTCCGAGCGCAGCGTCGCTGACGTTGAACCGCCGTCGGCCTTCGCGTCGGCGCCGGGGAACGGCGGCGAGTGCCGGCACATGATGGTGGTCCTTTCTGGTCTCGTCAGAGGCAAGGAGATTGCGACTACGCGGAGTGCAGGACCGTGACCCAAACGTCTTTGCCGTGGGTGGTGGGTGAGCAGCCGTATCTGTTGCTGAGCGTCTTAATCAGCATCAGGCCGCGACCGCCCTCGTCGTTGTCGCCTGCCGGGACGGGGGCTGGGAGCCAGGGGTGCGGGTCACTGACGCACAGGAAGATTCCGTCGGGGGTCCGGGTGAGGACGACCTTCACTGGAACTGAGGACTCATCCTCCTTGCGGGCGTGCTGGAAGGCGTTCGTCAGTAGCTCGGACGCAGTGAGAGTGACCCTCCAGTCGAGTTCGGTCATGCCCCACAGACGGAGGCACGCACTGACGAGGTCACGCACGCCCGAGACGGCAGCGGCAGTCAGAGCGACGTCGATTTCGCATGCTCCGGAACGCGTCCGGACCGCAGCGCTTGTGCCGTACGTAAGGGGCTGTTGAGCCTCCATCAGGTCTGCCTTCACGGGGAGTCCCTCGTTCGACGAAATCTCTCCAACCGGCGCCGGATGCGGTGTGTACTGGGGCGGCGGCCGTGAGCAACCATTGAGCCAGGCCGACAGGACCGGGTGCAGATCTTGATACGGAAACCTCGATCTTCCGTTTCGCGAGTGAGGAACAGCCCATGCCAAGACCCGAGAAGCAATTGACTCCGGACGCGTCCCCGCGTGACTGGTTCGGCCATGAACTGCGGACCTGGCGTAAGAACCGCGGCCCTCTCACGCACGCCGAGTTGGGCACGAAAGTGCAGGTCAGCGGTTCACTCATTGAGAAGATCGAGAAGGGGACTGCTACCTGTTCGAAGGACTTGGCTGAGCGCTTGGACGAGGTCCTGCAGACGGGGGAAGTCCTCACCCGGGCGTGGGGGATGGTGTTCGGGCAAACGGAAAAAGCCCGTCCTGAAACGGAAAGTGCACCCCCTGGCAGGGCGGAGGTGCCGGTTCAGGTCCATGAAGGCCGCATCCTGGGCAGAGGTAGTACAACACCTCCAAGCGGGAGCCCTGCCTCTGTGGACCGTCGCGCCTTCCTCGCCACGAGCGGCCTTGCCGCCATTGCCCCCATAGACCTCGTCCACCTCGTGACCCCAGCAGCCCCCCGGGAGATCCCGACTCAGATCCGCCCGCGCGAGATCAGGCAGCTGAAGTCGCTGGCCGATGTCATCCATCGCCAGGACAACGAGTACGGAGGCGGCGGCGCGGTGCGTGAACTCGCACGCGGCGCCATCATGTGGGGAGCCTCCCTGCTGCCAGTGCCCTGTCCCGAGCCCCTGCGGCCTGAACTCCTGGCCTCTGTGGCTCGGTTAGGGATTGTCGTCGGCGCCTCGCAGTTCGACGCGTACGCCCACGACGATGCCCGAGTCAGCTTCCGGCTAGCCGCTGAGTGCGCGGAAGAAGCCGGGGAGTGGCATCTGCGCGCCAAGACGTACTCGTTCATGGCCCGACAGGAAATCTGGATCGGAGATCCGGATACTGGCCTAACCCACGCAGAGAAGGGGTTGGTGCGCTCCGACCGACTCACCGCGACCGAGCGTGCCATGCTGCACACGGCACGCGCCCGCGCCTTCGGCAAGATGCGCGACGTAGCCAACACCCTGCGCGCGGTCGGAGAAGCCGACGCCGCGTTCGAACAGTCCGACCCGGCACAGGATCCGCCGTGGATGGCCTACTACGACTACGCCCAGCACCACGGCGACACCGCCCACGCGCTGTTCGACCTCGCGGTCCACGCGGACCAGGACCCCGGGCAGGCGGCCCGCCGCTTCGAGATCGCGGTCAAAGGACACGGCAACGCCTTCGCCCGCTCGCGCGCCATCTCCGAGACAAAACTCGCTTCCCTGGTCATGGCCAAAGGCGATGATCCGCGGCACGCGGTCGTACTCGGCCACCGAGCGCTGGATGACGTCGGCAAGCTGACTTCCCGCCGGGCCGCCGAGGACCTGCGTGAACTTGCCCGGTTCGCAGGCCGACACCGGAACCTGCCCGAGGCCAGCGACCTGCGCGAGCGCATCGGGGCTACGGTGCAGGCGTGACTACTTCGCCCACGCCCACCCAGGCCGTACTTGAGGAGGCGTGCCTCGCCGCCGGCCTCGACGCGACCAACGCCCAACCGATACGGATCGCCGAGAACGCCATTTGGCGTCTGCCCGGGGGAATGGTGGTGCGTATCGCCCGGCCTGGCCAGTCCGCCGCCGCGACGCGCGAGGTTCAGGTCGCCCGCTGGCTGGCCACCCAGGGCGTGCCCGCCGTACGCGCCCTCGACCTGCGGCAGCCGGAAATAGCCAGCGGGCACCCGGTGACGTTCTGGCAAGAGCTGCCGCCACATGAAATCGGGACTGTCACCGACGTCGTCGTGCTCCTCAAGCAACTGCACGCCCTGCCGAAACCAGACCTGCCACTGGGTGAGCTGGACCCGTTCGTCCGGCTGGTTGAGCGCATCGACGCAGCGAGCACGATTTCTGACGATGACCGACTGTGGCTGAAGGGCCGGCTTGAGGATCTCAAACAGCAATGGGCTTCGAGGCCGAAGGGCCTGCCAGAGTGTGTAGTCCATGGGGATGCATGGGTCGGCAACGTGGCGCGCACGGAGGCCGGCCCAATGTTGCTCGACTTCGAGCGCGCTTCGTTCGGCCCTCCGGAGTGGGATCTCGTGTCGACCGCAGTGAAGCTCACCACGACCAGCGCGGTATCTGCCGAGGAGTACGCCGCGTTCTGTGAGACTTACGGCGTTGACGTTACTAAGTGGGAGGGGTATGAACTCCTGGCTGGTGCACGCGAGTTGCGTATGGTGACGTACGCTGCGCAGCACGCAGCCAGCCGCCCTGAGTGGCGACGCGAGGCGCAATACCGCATTGACTGCTTGCGCGGCCGGGCCGGGACGCCGCCGTGGCGATGGAAGGGGATCATGTAGCCCCTCGATAGCTGCTCGCCTGTAGCAACTCGTCGGATGAGCGGCCCTTCCATCAACCAGCGGTCGTGTCCTAAATATCCGCGCTCGGGCCGCTGAGGAGAGATCAGCTCACAGCAGACGAGAAAGAGTCCCGAGAGACTGGAACTCTGCCCAGCATCATGTCAACGTACAACGTCCCGTAAAGGACTGGAGCAGCAGAAGAACCGGCCTCCGGAGCGCTCGGCAACAGTCCGGTCGCCATAGCAGCCCGAACGGTCTTGACGCCGAAGTTCACCCCGAGGAGGGCCCACCTGCCGAATCCCGCTCTTCGATCTACCCGCTTCGCCACCCCGCCCTCTTGGGGATCCGTTCGCTGAGGGCTTGCTAGAACGCGGCTACCGCCCAGAGCGCAGCTCGTTAGCATCGCGACACACTCCGGAGCCGCACCCCCGACGCGTTGCCCGAGCCGTCGGTGCTCTTGAGTGTGTCGTGACGTAGACCGGCTCACCATCGAAGGGCTCGTGGTGCTCCCGTGACGGACCGAGAGCCCAGGTCGCCGGTCGTTCGACTGGCCTTCTGAGCGTCGCCCGTTGGCTGGTCATGGTCCGTAAACCTCCCTGCGCGGGTGCGCAACATAGCCGACCATCACCGGTTAGCCAAACCGGCGATCGTCGCGACCATTGAAGTGTCCCATTCGGCTGTGCTTGGCGGTGGAGCCGTAGCGGGCGCAGTCGGCGGTGCCGCACCCATACGTGAGGAGGTAATAAGGCGGCGCTTGCCACTGCTGCTACCGCAGTGACCGCTCTTCATGACTCCGGCTATTGCTCACCGCTCGTTGCGTCAGGACTCCTCCCGGACCGCTTGCTGGGGTTGCAGTGAGGAGGTGCCGCGCTGTGTCGACCTGTGATGCCTTCTGCCTTGTCGTCCATACAACGATGGGTGGCCGTGCAGAGGTGGGGATCCGGGCTTCGAACCGGCGCGCTCCTGGACTGCTGGCATGAAGTATCTCGATTCGAAGGTGATGTTGCATGGCTCGTCCTCCGGCGCTGAAGCTCGCGGAGGTTCTGGCGGAGATCCGTATGAGTCCGTCGGCGTTCTACCGAATGCGTGCTCGTGGGGAAGCGCCCCGCATGATCAAGTTGCCCAATGGTGAACTCCGGTGCCGTCGCGCAGACCTGGATTCCTGGTGGGAAGCGTGCGAAAGAGATTCTGACACTTGGCGATGAGCTATAACGTCCGATTCTGGGACATACGTGAGCGCTCTGACCGGCGTAAGCCGTTTATGGTGCGGTGGACAGTCGATGGGCGCGAGAAATCAGAGTCATTCATGACCGTCGGGCTTGCCGAGAGTAGGCGCGCAAAGCTGATGACGGCGGCACGCGACGGCGAGCCTTTCGATGTGCAAACTGGCTTGCCAGCGTCCGAGTTGCGAGCTATCAAGCAGCGGACGACGTGGTATGACCTTGCCCACGAGTACCTCGATCAGCGGTGGGACCGTACGCCTGGAAATACTCGACGCACCCTGGCCGACGCATTCGCCACCATCACGCCCGCCCTGGTGCAGCCGGGTGCAACCTATCCGGAGCCGCGGGTGCTGCGGCGCGCCTTGTACTCATGGGCATTCAACAAGAACGCATGGGCCCAGGAGCCGACCGGGGAGTGGCAGAAGGCCCTGGAGTGGATGAAGCGGAATTCTCTTCCTGTCAGTGTTCTTGTAGAGGCTGACGTGCTGCGACGAGCGCTGGACGCCCTGTGCTGCAAGCTGGACGGCAATGTGGCTGCAGCGAAGACGGCACGGCGCAAGAGGGCTGCGTTCAACGAAGTGCTCAACACAGCGGTGGAGAAGGGCTACTTCACGAAGAATCCCCTCACCGGGCTCAGGTGGAAGGCTCCGGCGGTCAACGAGGAAGTGGACCCGGCTGGCGTTCCCAATCCGGCCCAGGTCGCCAGGCTGCTCGCGGCGGTTGCCCAGCAACGCGGACGCGGCCCTCACCTTGAGGCGTTCTTCGGCTGCATGTACTACGCGGCTATGCGGCCGGCGGAGGTCATTCACCTCCGGCTCGACCAGTGCCACCTCCCAAAGACCGGGTGGGGGATGCTCAACCTGTCGGGCGGTGTCGTCACGGCAGGAAAGGAGTGGACGGACGACGGCGCGGTGCACGAAGTGCACTCGCTCAAGCGTCGCGCGGCTACCGCGACCCGGCCTGTGCCCATCCCGTCGCTATTCGTGCGTATGCTGCTCGCGCACATCGAACGGTTTGGAGTGGCGCCGGACGGTCGATTGTTCCTGAACCAGGCCGGCAACTACGTGGACGCAGCTGCGTACGGCACGACGTGGGCGCGGGCTCGGCAGTATGTCTTGACCCGCACGGAGCTTGCCTCAGGGCTGGCCAAGCGGCCCTACGATCTCCGGCACGCCGGGATCTCGTTCTGGCTGCACTCCGGTGTGGACCCGGCCGAATGCGCTCGCCGAGCGGGCCAGAGCATCGAGGTCCTCTTCCGTCACTATGCCAAGTTCCTGGACGGCGTCCGGGAGCAGGCCAACCGCCTCATCGAGCAGTCCATGCAGGAGTGGGACCGCGTCAGCCAGGACGCGGCGCCTGCAGGGTGAGTCGGGGTTTTGGTCCGTGACTGGTCCGGAAGCGCTGGTCAGAAGCGGGAGGGCGGTGGGAGAAAATGGGAGTTACAACGTAAACCGGGTCCTGCTCCAAGCGGGTTGAGGTGAAGGCGCCTGACGGGTAAAGGACCAGGTCAGGCGCCTTCTCTCGTGTCGCTAGAAGAAGCCGAGCTTCTTCGGCGAGTACGACACCAGGAGGTTCTTGGTCTGCTGGTAGTGCTCCAGCATCATCTTGTGGTTCTCCCGGCCGATGCCCGACTGCTTGTAGCCGCCGAAGGCCGCGTGGGCCGGGTAGGCGTGGTAGCAGTTCGTCCACACGCGCCCCGCCTGGATCGCGCGGCCGGCGCGGTAGGCGGTGTTCATGTCGCGGGTCCACACGCCGGCGCCGAGGCCGTACAGGGTGTCGTTGGCGGTCTTGATCGCGTCGTCGAAGTCGTCGAAGGACGTCACCGACACGACCGGGCCGAAGATCTCCTCCTGGAAGATCCGCATGCGGTTGTGGCCCTCGAAGATCGTCGGCTGGACGTAGTAGCCGCCCTTCAACTCGCCGTCGTGCTCGATCCGCTCACCGCCGGTGAGTACCTTGGCGCCCTCCTGGCGGCCGATGTCCAGGTAGGAGAGGATCTTCTCCAACTGGTCGTTGGACGCCTGGGCGCCGATCATCGTGTCGGTGTCCAGCGGGTGGCCCGGCTTGATCAGCTCGGTGCGGGCGACGGCGGCCTCCATGAACTCGGCGTAGCTGCCGCGCTGCACGAGCGCCCGGGACGGGCAGGTGCAGACCTCGCCCTGGTTGAGCGCGAACATCGTGAAGCCCTCGAGCGCCTTGTCGCGGAAGTCGTCGTCCCGCGCCCAGACGTCGTCGAAGAAGATGTTCGGAGACTTGCCGCCCAGCTCCAGCGTGACCGGTTTGATGTTCTCCGAGGCGTACTGCATGATCAGCCGCCCGGTGGTGGTCTCGCCGGTGAAGGCCACCTTCGCCACCCGAGGGCTCGACGCCAGCGGTTTGCCCGCCTCCACGCCGAAGCCGTTGACGACGTTCAGGACGCCGGGCGGCAGCAGGTCCGCCACCAGGCTCAGCCAGTAGTGGATCGAGGCCGGGGTCTGTTCCGCGGGCTTCAGGACCACCGCGTTTCCGGCGGCCAGGGCAGGGGCGAGCTTCCAGGCCGCCATCAGGATCGGGAAGTTCCACGGGATGATCTGCGCGACGACTCCCAGGGGCTCGTGGAAGTGGTACGCCACGGTGTCGTCGTCGACCTCGCCGAGAGAGCCCTCCTGGGCACGGATCGCGCCCGCGAAGTAGCGGAAGTGGTCGATGGCGAGCGGGATGTCGGCCGCCAGCGTCTCGCGCACCGGCTTGCCGTTCTCCCAGCTTTCGGCGACCGCCAGGCGCTCCAGGTTCGCCTCCATGCGGTCGGCGATCTTCAACAGGATGTCGGAACGCTCGGTCACCGATGTACGGCCCCAGCCCGGGGCGGCCTCGTGCGCGGCATCGAGCGCCAGCTCCACGTCGTCCGCCGTGCCGCGCGCGATCTCGGTGAACGGCAGGCCGTTCACCGGGGAGGGGTTCTCGAAGTACTGCCCGCGCGCCGGCGGCACGTACTCGCCGCCGATGAAGTGGTCGTAGCGCGACTGATAGGAGACGATCGCGCCCTCGGTGCCGGGCGCCGCGTAACGGGTCATCCTTCGTGCCTCCCTCATCGTGCGCTGCCCGCCGTTGGACAGCTCTGCGCGTGAGGCTAGGGAGCGGGACGTTGCAGAGACGTTGCGCGGGCCGCCGGCCGGCGCGCGGTCTCCCGGAGGGCCCCTCACCGGCGGGCGCTCACCCCGTGTTGGGCGCCGTCAGTTCGGTCTCCAGTGCCGCGAGCCGGGAACGCGTCGCCGCCGTGGGCCGGACCGCCGCGAGCGCGCGCCAGACGTCGAGATCGTCCTCCCCCCACGGTGCGTGGGCCCAGTCGGCCAGCAGGTCGGGATCACCGCAGGTGATCAGCGCGGCGCGCAGACCGTCGGCGAGCCGCCGCCTGAGCCGTACGACCGCCGGTGCCTGGGATCCGGGCAGCAACGGACCCGCGTACGTCGTCGCCGCCGCCGTCACCGCTCCGGCCCGCAGCCGACGCTCGACGACGGCCGCGTCGGAGTCGACCGGCATCGTGAGCCGGTACGGCCGGGAGGCCAGCCGGCCGGGCCCAAGGATGCCGCGCAGGCGTGCCAGTTCGGCCCGCAGCGTCACCGGCGGCACCGTCTCGTCCTCGTACAGCGCGCACAGCAACTCGTCGCCCGTCAGACCCTCCGGATGGTGGGCCAGCAGCACGACGATCTCGCTGTGCCGCCGGCTCAGCCGCACCCGGCGGCCGTCCGCGCTCAGCAGTGCCTCGTCACGGCCCAGCGCGGTCAGCTCGGCCGCCTGGGGACCGGGCCGCTCCGGAGTGAGCAGCGCCAGCTGCGACTCCGCGGCACGCGCCACCGCCTGCACGAAGCCCAGACTGTGCGGATGCGCCAGACCGTCCCCGCCCGTGATGTCCACGGCGCCGAGCACCCGCCCGGTACGGGGATCGTGCACCGGAGCGGCGGCGCAGGTCCACGGCTGGACCCGGCGTATGAAGTGCTCGGCCGCGAAGACCTGCACCGGGCGGCCGACGGCCACCGCCGTGCCCGGTGCGTTCGTCCCGACGGCCGACTCCGACCAGCGGGCCCCGGGCACGAAGTTCATCCGTCCCGCCCGGCGCCGGGTGGCCGGGTGCCCCTCGACCCACAGCAGTCTGCCGTGCGCGTCGCACACCGCCAGCAGATGCTCGCCGTCGGAAGCGAACGTGCCCAGCAGCTCCCGGACCAGCGGCATCACCCGCGACAGCGGGTGCTCCGCCCGGTAGGCGCCGAGATCGCCGTCCATCAGCTCCACGCTCGCGGTACCGTCCGGGCCGACCCCCGCCCGGACCGACCGCCGCCACGACTCCGCCACCACGGCGCGCACGGGGCGCGGCACCGTCCCCGCGTCGGTGAAGGTCTCGTGGGCCCGGCGCAGTGTCCGCGCACGCTCGGCGGGGTCGGCTCCCGGTTCCAGAGCCAGCCACGAATCAGTCAACTCGGCCTCCCCGGACGGTGGTGCGGTGTGGACATCGTGACTCCGCCGCTACGCGCGGACAACCACTTCGACCAGCCGGATCACCCGAAGGTGGCGTTCCGAGTGGACCGGGTGAAACGGCCGGACGAGGGCTCAGACCAAGTTGACCAGTCTGATGTAGCGGGTCCAGTCCCAGAAGGGCCCCGGGTCCGTGTGGTCACTGCCGGGCACCTCGTGGTGCGCGATGATATGCGTGCGGTCCTTGGGAATCCCGTAGGCGGTGCAGATCGCCGCGGTGAGCTGGGCCGACTGCTCGTACAGGGCGTCGGTGAAGTACTCGGGCCGGTCCACCCATCCCTCGTGTTCGATCCCGATGCTGCGGGTGTTGTAGTCCCAGTTGCCCGCGTGCCAGGCGATGTCCGTCTCGCGGACGCACTGCGCGACGTGCCCGTCGGAGGACCGGACGACGTAGTGCGCGGACACCTGCCTCTCGGGATCGCGGAAGATGGACAGGGTGTCGGCGTATGTCTCCTGCGTGACGTGGACGATCACGTAGTCGACGGGATAGGCCGTGGGGCGGCTGGACAGGCTGTAGTTCGACGTGTTCGCCGGCAGCCACTCCGCCGTGGGGTAGTCGACGGCACGGGAGCGCGCGGCGGCCTGCGTACCGGAGAGCAGGGTGTACGGGACGGTGGCCAGCGCGGCGCCCTTGAGGAGGAGCCGCCTGGTCGGAGCGGGTGTTGCCCTTTCCCTTTCCATGGGATTGCCCTTTCGTCGGAGGGGCCCTGGGCCCGGTGGGGGGTGGCTGCTCGGCCGTTCGACGTGACGGACCGACGTGACGGGCCGGCGTGACGGAGTGCCATGACGGAGCGTCACGACGGACACGGCACCACGGACACGACACCACGATCACGACACGACGGAGTGACATGCCACGGCGGCATGGCAGAGCGACATGAACGCCGAGCAGAACGCCGACGCGGACACCCGACCGCCCCGGGGAGCGAGGTGCGTCCGCGTGAATCACCGTACGGGGAGCGGGGGTTGCGCAGTAGAGCGCCGCGCCGTTCCGTGGACAGCCACCGCCTTGTGGACACAGCGCTCACTCGATCGAGTGAACGGAGGTGATGTCTCAGGTGGTCGGTGGACCTGGCCGGGCAGGTGTCAGGCGCGCTCCGCCACCGCGCCCGGGTCGTCCAGGACGGCCCGCACCACGGAGTGCGCGGCGCCGAGCAGCGGTCCCTGCGGACCCAGCTCCGAGACCGCGACCGGGCAGGCGGGCCCGGCCGTGCGCCGGGCCAGTTCGTCACGCAGCGACGGCAGCAGCCAGGGCGCGAGACCGGCCAGGGCACCGCCCAGCACCACGCCCTCGGGGTCCAGCAGGTTCACCGCCCCGGTCAGGGCGATGCCGAGTGCCGTGCCCGCCTCGCGCAGGGCGCGCCGTACGTCCTCGTCGCCCTCCGCCGCCCGTCCGGCGAGCAGGCCGACCCGGTCTTCCCCGGGCTCCATGCCCGCCGCACGCAGGACCGCCTTCTCACCGGCGTACTGCTCCAGGCACCCGCGCCCGCCGCAGGCGCACTCGGGTCCGTCGGGATGGACCGGCACATGTCCCAGCTCACCGGCGAACCCGCGGGTACCGCGCAGCAGACGGCCGTCGAACACCACGGCCGCACCGATGCCGATCTCGGCCGATACGTGCAGGAAGTCCCGGGGAGTGCCGTCGCCCAGCCAGAGTTCGGCGAGCGCGCCGAAATTCGCCTCGTTGTCCACCGTCGGCGGCAGGTCGGCGGGCAGCAGCGCGCCGAGGTCCGCGTCGTGCCAGTCCAGGTTCGGGGCGCGCACGACGGTCCGGCCGTCCCGCGCCACCAGACCCGGCACGGCCACCGCGAGCCCGGCCGGCCACAGTCCCCCGGCCTCCGCCTCCGCCACGACCTGCCGCACCAGGCCGGCGAGCTGGGCGAGCACCGGTTCCGGTGAACGGCCCCGATTGCTGCCGTACCGTACGGCACGCGCGCGTACCCGGCCCCGCAGGTCGACCGCGCAGACCGCGAGATGGTCGACGCCGACCTCCGCCCCGATGCCGGCCGGGCCCTGCGCGCTGACGGCGAGTGCGGACCCGGGCCGGCCGACGCGGCCTGGGCGCTCGGGGCCCAGCTCCTCCAGCAGGCCGGAGCGGACGAGTTCGTCCACGAGGGTCGACACCGCCGCTCGCGTCAGCCCGATCCGTGAGGCGACCGCGGCCCGGGACAGCGGGCCCTCGGCGCTGACGGTGTGCATCACCCGCGCGAGGTTGCGACGGCGCATTCCCTGCTGGGTGTCCGGCAGCGCGCGCCCGGGACGGGCGGGGTCGGCTTCGTGCGGCGGTGCGGTCATACCTCCGTCAGTCCTTGTTCTGTCGTCGTTCTGCCGTCGTTCTGTCGTCGCTCGGTCAGGTCTCCGGTCGGCCGAAGACCACTGGCCGCGGTGCAGGGACGCGCCGTCCGACGCCGGGACACGCCGGGCGGGGTGCCTGCGCCACGCCCCGGTCCGGAGGCGCTCCTGCGCGCGAGCACGTCCTCAGTGGGAGGCCGCGTCCCGTTCCAGCAGCGGTGCCGCGTCGGAGAGTACCCCGGTGATCCTGTTCAGCGTCGCCTGGTCCCGCTCCACGGCGTCGAGCACCGGTCCGGCGGCCGTGTTCCAACGCCGGGCGACGGCGGCCGCGTCCTCGCCGGTCAGCAGGCCGGCCGCCTGTGCCGCGGCGCCGAGCGCGACCAGTTCCCTGGCCTCCGGGATCTGGACCGGGCGTCCCGACAGCCGCCGCACCGTCTGCTGCCAGGCCGCCCCCCGGGCGCCGCCGCCGATCAGCAGCAGTGGCGCGGACGGGTCCGCGTCGGTGTCCAGGACGAGGTCGAGCGCGCCGAGCAGTGAGTGGACGGCGCCGTCGTACGCGGCCTGGAGCAGCTGGCCGGCGGTCGTGTCGTGCCGCAGCCCGTACAGGAGGCCGGAGGAGTGCGGGAGGTTCGGTGTGCGCTCGCCGTCCAGGAAGGGCAGGAGCGTCACGTCGGTGCCCGGCTCGACGGCTTCCCGGTCCAGGCCCAGCAGGGACGCGACGCGGTCGACGGCGAGCGTGCAGTTGAGAGTGCAGGCCAGCGGCAGCCAGTCGCCGCGCGCGTCGGCGAAGCCCGCCACCGTGCCGGTCGGGTCGGCGGGCCGGCGCTGCGACACGGCGTACACCGTGCCCGACGTGCCGAGGCTCATCACCGGGACGCCCGGGCGCAGTCCGAGGCCCAGTGCGGCGGCCGCGTTGTCGCCGGTGCCCGCGGCGACCAGGGTGCCCTTGGAGAACGGCAGGCCGTGGCCGTCGCGCACGGTGCCGGCCACCTCGCCGGGCCGGACGACCCGGGGCAGCAACGCCGGATCGAGCCCCACGCGCGCGAGGATCCCCTCGTCGTACGCCTCCGTGCCCGACGCCCACCAGCCGGTGCCGGAGGCGTCGCCGCGGTCGGTGGTCCCCTCACCGGTGAGGCGCTCGGTGAGGTAGTCGTGGGGGAGCCGTACGGCCTTCACCGCGCGGGCCGCCTGAGGCTCCTGCTCGGCCAGCCAGGCCCACTTGGTGACCGTGAAGGAGGCGCTGGGGACACTCCCGGTGCGTTCCGCCCAGACCTTGGCCCCGCCCAGCTCCTCGATCAGGCGGCGGGCCTGCGGGGCCGATCGCACGTCGTTCCAGAGCAGGGCGGGGCGCACCGGCTCGCCCTGCGCGTCCAGCGTGATCAGACCGTGCTGCTGCCCGCCGATGGACACCGCGGCGGCCTCGCGGGCGGCGTCGCCGCACTGGGCCAGGGCCTCGCCCAGCGCGTCCCACCACTGGCGCGGGTCGCTCTCCCGGCCGGCCCCGGAGGACACGGTGTGGGGCGCCTGGCCACTCGCGACGACCCGGCCGGTGGCCGAGTCGACGACCAGTGCCTTGGTGGACTGGGTGGACGTGTCCACGCCGACGACGAGCGGACCCTCGGCTGCTGACATCGGGCTTCTCCCTCTTCCGCGGGTCCTGTGACCCGGCCTTCACTCCTTCGGGGACACCTTGTCCCTTCCCAGGACCGTGTGTGCATACTAATTTGTAAAGCGCCATGACGAAATAGTCGGCAGCGATTGACCGGCAGCGAGTGAGGAGCCGCGGAATGAACTACCAGCCCACTCCCGAGGACAGGTTCACGTTCGGTTTGTGGACGGTCGGCTGGCAGGGCCGTGACCCGTTCGGTGACGCCACCCGGCAGGCCCTGGACCCGGCGGAGTCCGTGCGGCGTCTGTCCGAGCTGGGCGCGTACGGCGTCACGTTCCACGACGACGACCTGATCCCCTTCGGGTCGAGCGACACGGAGCGGGAGTCGCACATCAAGCGGTTCCGGCAGGCGCTGGACGCGACCGGCATGAAGGTGCCGATGGCGACGACGAACCTGTTCACGCACCCCGTGTTCAAGGACGGCGCCTTCACGGCCAACGACCGGGACGTGCGCCGCTACGCGCTGCGCAAGACGATCCGCAACATCGACCTCGCGGTCGAACTGGGCGCGAGCGTCTACGTGGCCTGGGGCGGCCGCGAGGGCGCGGAGTCCGGCGCCGCCAAGGACGTGCGGGACGCCCTGGACCGGATGAAGGAGGCCTTCGACCTGCTGGGCGAGTACGTCACCGAGCAGGGCTACGACCTGAAGTTCGCGATCGAGCCGAAGCCGAACGAGCCGCGCGGTGACATCCTGCTCCCGACGGTGGGACACGCCCTGGCCTTCATCGAGCGTCTCGAGCGGCCGGAGCTGTACGGCGTGAACCCGGAGGTCGGCCACGAGCAGATGGCCGGTCTGAACTTCCCCCACGGGATCGCCCAGGCGCTGTGGGCGGGCAAGCTCTTCCACATCGACCTCAACGGCCAGTCGGGCATCAAGTACGACCAGGACCTGCGGTTCGGTGCGGGCGACCTGCGGGCCGCCTTCTGGCTCGTCGACCTGCTGGAGCGGGCCGGGTACGCGGGTCCGCGGCACTTCGACTTCAAGCCGCCGCGGACCGAGGACCTCGACGGCGTGTGGGCCTCGGCGGCCGGCTGCATGCGCAACTACCTGATCCTCAAGGACCGGGCCGCGGCCTTCCGCGCCGACCCGCAGGTGCAGGAGGCGCTGGCCGCGGCCCGGCTGGACGAGCTGGCCCGGCCGACCGCCGAGGACGGTCTCGCCGCCCTGCTGGCCGACCGGAGCGCCTACGACACCTTCGACGTGGACGCGGCCGCCGCGCGCGGCATGGCCTTCGAGCACCTCGACCAGCTCGCCATGGACCACCTCCTCGGCGCCCGCTGATCACTCCGGCCCCAGTGTGCGTGCTCCGGCCCCCTCCCTCGCGGACGGGGCCGGAGCCCGTGCGGGTCGTCAACAGCCCGAATCCCTACGCCTGGACAGGACGGCGGAGAGACACAGGACGAGGCCATACCGGGCAGGACGGCGCCGGGCTCGGTCTCAGGGCTCGTCCCCCGTCGCGAGGGTCGCCGAAGCCAGCGCCGTCGCCGGGTCCTGACTCGGGTCGCCCGCGGGGACCCATCGGCCGTGCTCCCTGCGGTACGGCCACCAACGCCCCTCGCGATCCAGGCGGAGCTGCTGCGGTGCGCCGACGACGGTCCACCGGTTGGCCCGCGCCCGCAAGGACGGCCGCTCGTCCTCCTCCCAGGCTGTCTCCAGCGCCGCACGCGCGCGAGTGAGCGTGTCGCCCTCCACCGCCCATTCCTCCTCGAGCACGGACAGGGCGGCTCCACCTCCCAGCCGCCACGCGCGCACGGCCGCGGCCATGGCCTCCCGCGTGCGCCCCGAACCCTCACCGAGGCGGTCCAGCCCATCCAGTCCGGGATCTCCCGCGGCCAGGCGCACCGCATCCTGCGCCACGGTCGGCTCCGGGGCCACGGCGCGCCGGTCGTGCCCGCCGCGCAGGGCCTCGACGAGCAGGCGGTGGGCCTCCGCCGCCGTCCGGGAGGCCAGGAAGGACAGGCCGGCCGGGTCGACACCCGGCGGGGCGGCCGCCTCCGTGTCCAGGGACGGCGGTACACCCGGAAGGTCCGCGAGGCCGGGCGGCGCGGGCAGTGGAGGCAGCACCTGCCCCGCCGCGTACGCCTCGGCGGCGTCCACACCCTCCGGTCGCGCAGCGGCCTCCTCCGCGGGTGCGGAGCCGCGTGTCTGGAGGGCCTCCAGCACGGCGCTCTCCGCGCGGCCTCGCATCAGCAACAGGACGAAGGGATCCTGGTCCAGCAGCCTGGCCACCTGGTAGCAGAGGGCCGCGGTGTGCCCGCAGTGGTCCCAGGCACCGCAGTCGCACTCCGGTTCCAAGTCGCCCATGCCCGGCAGCAGGTCGATGCCGGCGGCCGCGGCGTCCTCCACGAGGTGCGGCGGCATGTCGCGGTCCAGCAGCGCCGCGACATGCCCGGAACGCTCGATCGCCATGTCGACGAAGCGGTCCCACTGTGCGCCGGAGAGCTGCTCCAGCAGGACGTCGGCCCGGTGCGCCGTACGGTCCCGGTCCTGGACGACCGCGGTGATGCGTCCCGGCCGCACCGACACCGCGCCGACCGCTCCGGCGCGCGCCAGCCTGCGCCCGGTCTTCACCTGCGCCGCGTCCATCGCCGCGTCCTCCAGCGCCTTCAGCCAGGCCCGGCCCCACCAGGTCTGCGCGAAGCCCTGTCCCTGCGCGGGCGGCAGCGCGACGAACGTCAGTTCCACCTCGTCGTCGTACCGAGTCATCGCGTACCCCCTCGCAGTTCGACCAGGTCGGCCAGTTGGGCGTCCGTCAGTTCCGTGAGCGCCGCATCGCCCGAGCCCAGAACGGCGTCGGCGAGTTCCCTCTTGCGGTTCAGCAGGGCGGCGATACGGTCCTCGATGGTCCCCTCCGCTATCAGCCGGTGCACCTGCACGGGGCGGGTCTGGCCGATGCGGTAGGCACGGTCGGTGGCCTGTGCCTCGACGGCCGGGTTCCACCAGCGGTCGTAGTGCACGACGTGCTCCGCGCGCGTGAGGTTCAGTCCGGTGCCCGCCGCCTTCAGCGACAGCAGGAAGACCGGGACCTCGCCGTCCTGGAACCGCCGCACCAGCGACTCCCGCGCGGTGACGGACGTGCCGCCGTGCAGGAACAGCGACGACACGCCGCGCGCGGCCAAGTGCTGCTCGAGCAGCCGCGCCATCTGCACGTACTGCGTGAAGACCAGCACGCTCGCCCCCTCGGCGAGGATCGTGTCGAGCAGCTCGTCCAGCAGTTCCAGCTTCCCGGAGCGACCGGTGATCTTCGGCCGGTCCTCCTTGAGGAACTGCGCCGGGTGGTTGCAGATCTGCTTGAGGCTCGTCAGCAGCTTCACGATCAGACCGCGCCGCGCCATGTCGTCGGCCCCGGCGATCTCCGCGAGCGCCTCGCGCACCACCGCCTCGTACAGGCCCGTCTGTTCCGTCGTCAGCGACACGGGATGGTCCGTCTCGGTCTTCGGCGGCAGCTCCGGCGCGATTCCGGGATCCGATTTGCGGCGCCGCAGCAGGAAGGGCCGTACGAGCCGGGCCAGTCGCTCCGCCGCCGCCGGGTCCTGTCCGCCCTCGACGGCCTGGGCGTAGTGCCGCCGGAAGCTGCCGAGCCGGCCCAGCAGCCCGGGGGTGGTCCAGTCGAGGACGGCCCACAGCTCCGAGAGGTTGTTCTCCACCGGGGTGCCGGTCAGCGCCACGCGCGCGCGGGCGCCGATGGAACGCAGTTGCCGCGCGGTCTCGGAGTACGGGTTCTTCACGTGCTGCGCCTCGTCCGCCACGACCATGCCCCACGACACGGCGGAGAGCCGGTCGGTGTCCAGGCGCATGGTGCCGTAGGTGGTCAGCACGAACTCGCCGTCCACGAGGTCGCCGAGGTCGCGGCGGGTGCCGTGGAAGCGGCGCACGGGCGTGCCGGGCGCAAACCGCTCGATCTCCCGTTGCCAGTTGCCCATGAGGGAGGTCGGGCAGACCACCAGGGTGGGGCCTGCGGCGTCCACGTCCGTCTGCCGGTGCAGGTGCAGGGCGATCAGCGTGATGGTCTTCCCGAGCCCCATGTCGTCGGCGAGACAGCAGCCGAGGCCCAACGACGTCATGCGGACCAGCCAGTTGAGGCCTCGCCGCTGGTAGTCGCGCAGCGTGGCCCGGAGGGCGGCGGGCTGCGCCACGGCGTCCTGCGCCTCGGGGTCGGCGAGCCGCTCCCGCAGGGCCGCCAGCCATCCCGTGGGACGCACCTCCACGCGGCGTCCGTCGACCTCCGTCGAGCCCGTCAGGGCGGCGGCGAGCGCGTCGACCGGCGTGACCTTGTGGTCCTGCCGGGCACGTGCCCGGTGGGCCTTCTCGGGGTCGACGAGCACCCACTGGTCGCGCAGCCGCACGACGGGGCGGTTGGCCTCGGCGAGCAGGTCCAGCTCCTCACGCCTGAGGCCCTTGCCGCCCAGGGCGAACGTCCAGTTGAAGGCGAGCAGCGCGTCGGCGGACAGGAACGACGCGCCGGCCTCGGACGCAGCCGTACGCGACTGCGGATCGCCGTCGCCGGGCCCCACCTCGGCGTGCTCGGTCAGGCCGCGGGCCAGCTCTCTCGGCCAGTGCACGTCGACTCCCGCACCGGTGAGCGCTCGGGAGCCGGGGCCGAGCAGCTCGGCGACCTCTTCGTCGGTGAGCTCGACCGCGTCCGGCACGGCCGCCGACAGCAGGGGCGTGAGCGAGGGCCAGGCCCGAGCCGCCCGCCGAAGGGCGAGCAGGGCGTCCATCCGCGCGCGTGTGCCGAACGCGGCGCCCACCGTGCCGGCCCACACCTGAGCGGTGTCCGCGACGATCGCGGGATCACTGACACTGTGCACCTGGGGCACCGCCCGGAACGTGGGCCGGGCGTCCTGGGGAGCCGCGGCCGACAGCCCCCGCACCTCGATGCGCAGGGACAGCCGTACGCCCGTGTCGTGTCCCGCGGCGACGTCCAGGGCCCATTCGCGCAGCTCGGGCGAGAGCCGAGGCTCCCGCGAGGCGTAGGCGGGCCCGGCCGTGAGGAGTTCGGCGGCGGGGGAGCGGGGCAGCGTGTCCGCGACGGCGTCCAGGAAGGAGCGCACCAGCCGTTCCGGGTCGGGCAGGCGCAGGGGAGCGGTGTCGTCGACCGGGACGGCGTGCGCCTCGGGCGGCATGGCGGCGGCGAGGTGGCGGACCCGCTCGGTCTCCTCCGCGCCCAGCGGGCCCGCGCGCCAGGCGTCGTGCCCGGCCGCGGACAGGCCGGGCAGCAACAGCCCGCGCGCCACGAGGCGCAGGGCCTCCACGGCGACCGCGCCCCAGAACACCGGCGCCCGATGTCCGTCCGCGCGGGCACGCGCGCGCGTGAGCACCGGCAGGGCGGCCCGTACCGGGAGCAGCACCGCCGGCACGCGCACCGCTTCGACGCCTTCGTCGTCGGGCAGTACGACGGCCAGGTTTCCCACGGCCCCCGACGGGAAGGTGCCGGGCGCTTCGCCGTCGGGCCGCCAGAAGGCGACCGTTCCGGTGCGGGCCGGATCACCGGGCAGGAAGACGGCGCAGCAGTCGACGAGTGCGGAGATCTCGGAGGAGGTCGGAAGAGCGTTCTGCGCAGCGATGACGTATACCTCAAATTTGAGTAGCCAGAATGCAGCGGCCGATTGTACGCGATCAACGAAACTGTGGGCTGCGATTGCGTTGTGGCATGGCTCACTCTTCAGATGGGGAGGTGTCTTCGCAGTCCCTCCGGCCTCGGCCGCCGACGAGCTCTCGCCGACAAGCTCTCAGGGGCGCGTAGGGGTCGGTCCTCAGGGAGTTCTCAGGGTCGCGCCGCGGAACTGCCGGGAGCGCGGGTCCGTTTTCAGGACAGAGAGCGGCAGTGGCCGCGAAGGAGGCGACATCATGTCGAAGAACGCCAAGGTCGCAGCGGGGGGTGTGGCGGTCGGGCTCATCCTGCTGATCTGGCTGCCCTGGTGGGCCGCCCTGCTGATAGTTCTGGGGGTCCCGGCCGCCGCTTACCTCACGCTCGATCCCTCACAGCGGCGCAGGCTGCGTCGCGTCTCGCGCAGGGAGATAGGCCGTTGAGGCGCTAATCCCGCGATGGGGCCGACTGGGCCAGAGCGCAGGCGTTGAGCACGTCGCCGTCCGCGGGCTCGCCGACCGCGTGGTCGGCGGGCGGCGGGGTTCCCCGCTCCACCCACCCGGTCAGCGCGTCGAAGGCGGACCGGAAGCAGGGCAGGATCGGCCGCAGCCTGTCGGGATACGTGTCGTACAGCCCGTCGACATGGGTTCCGCCCGGGACCGTGTAGTAGCGGTGCAGCCGCCCGCGCCCGCTCGCGTCGATCATCCGTGCGTAGACGTCGGAGTCGGTGGCCTCGGGCAGCAGCGCGTCCAGATCGCCGTGCAGCGTGATCAACGGCTTCCCGATGCGTCCGATCAGTGCCACCCGTGCCACCGCGCGGTGGACGGAGGCGGGGCGTGCCGCGTAGTCGTACGTCGCGTCGGACGGGCACGGCGCCAGTATCTCCTCGGGGGAGGACCCGGCGGTGGGCCCGGGACAGTGGAGATCGTAGGCCGGGTCGAACTCGGCACGGTAGATCTTCTGCGTCACGCCCCAGTAGGCCTTTTCGTGGTACGGCCACAAAAACTCCGAACCGCGCGCGAACCCCGCCGCGTACAGGTCCTCGTCGCCGGCCGTACCCAGCATCCGGGCCACCGCCGCCGGAAGGGAGGTGAGCAGTCCGGGGCCGTCTGCGGTCCACAGCGCCCCCTCCCAGTCCACGCCGCCGTCGTAGAGCCCGGGGTGGTTCTCCAACTGCCAGCGGGTGAGATAGCCGCCGTTGGAGATGCCCGCGATGTACGTGCGCCGCGGGGCGTGCCCGTAGCGCCGTGCGGCGGCCTGGCGGGCAGCCCGGGTGAGCTGGGTGGTGCGTGCGTTCCACTCCGCGACCGCGTCTCCGGGTCGCCTGCCGTCCCGGTAGAAGTCCGTTCCGCTGTTGCCCTTGTCGGTCGCGGCGTACGCGTACCCCTGGGCCAGTACACGGTCGGAGATCGCCTTGTCCGTGGCGTACTGCTTGCGGGTGCCCGGCGCCCCCGTCACGACGAGGCCGCCGTTCCAGTGGTCCGGCAGCCGGATCACGAACTGGGCGTCGTGCCGCCAGCCGTGCGTGGCGTTGAAGCGTGAGGAGTCCGGGAAGTACCCGTCGACCTGGATGCCGGGCACCCCGGACGGCGTTCTGGTACCACTCGCCGTCAGCCCGGCCTGGTCCGCGAGGTCGGTGTACGGGGTGCCCGCCAGTCCCGTGGTCGTCAGATCGGCCAGGCAGGCGCTGCGCTGCACGGCCGCGCCCGGCACCCGCACCCGTTCCTTCCGGGCGCAGTGCGCGCCGGCGTCGGCAGCCGCGGCGGTGGTGGGCGACGGCCCGGTGAGCGTGAGGGCGGTCAGGACGGCGGCGAGGATCGGGACACCACGGGGCAGACGCATCAGGTCCTCCGAGCGCGACGGGGAAGTGGAGCCGAGGGCTGCCCCATCGTGCGGCTCCGCCACGACCTGCTCCATGGGCTGGAGCCACATACGCGGAGAGCGGGTCATGGCGGCCGAAGACAGTCGGAGACCCGTGCTTCCCCGGCCCCGAACCGTCGGAGGCCTTACGTGTTCCCGGTCAGCTCGGCCGTACGGCCATCCTGTCGAGAGCCTCCAGAAGTCCGGGGAGCGACGGCCCCCGCCCCACCGGCAGAACCTCACCGGGCTCCTCGTCGAGCAGGACGAACGCGATGTCGTCGGTCCTGGCGACGAGCGACCAGCCGGGGCCGTCCGCGCGCAGCGTCCGCGCGTCTCCCGGTGCGAACGAGGACCGGACCCGGCCGAGCGGCGGCGGTGTGTCGATGTAGGCGCGGGCCTCCGCGAGGACCCGCCGGACACCCCCGTGCCGAAAGGTTCCGTCGCCGGTCCGCTCGTCCGGGGCACCGGCCTGGTCCGCGGCGCCGGCCGGTGCGCCCCCGTCGGTGCTCGCCTCGGCGCCCGCGCCGGCTTGCCCTCCGTCGCCGGGAGTGGCGTCCGGCGAGCCGGCGTCGCCGCCCGGCGTCGGGAACTCCGCGTCGTCGATCTGCTCCCGCCACTGGGCCCACTGCAGGGCGATCTCGTCGGCCCCCAGACGGCGCTGCGCCGGACCCCAGACCGTGGTGTCCGGCGGGCACAGCGCGGGCTGGTCGGTGGACTCGGGTCCCGGGTCGTGCGGCACGGGCACACCGGGTGCCGCCACGGCGACCGCGAGGGGCCAGCCGGGGAGCGCGGTGACGACCGTTCGCTCGTCCGGCGACAGGTCGTACTCCATGCCGCAGTCCCAGGACGCCACGGCGACCGCGACCAGGGAGACGTCGTCGATGACGACGGTCCACCGGGCACCGTCACCGTCCTGGCCGAGCACCAGGCCGTAGCCGTCGGCCAGCGGTGGGAGACCGAGCGCCGCGCACGCCTCCGGGTAGTCGTCGCCCAGCACACTCGGAAACTTCGCCGGCGTCAGCAGTACCGCCGTGAGCACATAGAGCGCATCGTCCGCGGCGGCGACGGCGTCCTCGTCCGTCCCGGCCATCCCAGCCTCCCCATCGGTTCGTCCAATGGCGGGCACCCTAGTGCGCCCGGGAAGCCCTTGTCACGACTCCCAGACGCGCCCGAGCTGCAGCTTTCCGGTTGGAGGGGGACGAATCGACCATGTGGTAGCCGGCGCACGACGCTCAGACCGCGGGCAGTCCGAGGAGCGCACGGGCCACGTCCCGAGGGGGCTCGTCCCGTTCCCGCGCGAGCGCGATCACGGCCCGGCACGCCAGTTCGTTGACCCCGAACGACAGCGCCTCCGGTGACACGCGGCCCGCCGCCTCGTCGATCCGGTCCTGATCGTCGTCCACACACGCCGAGACGTAGGCGGCCGCGGCCTCGAACAGGTTGTGTGAGCGGGACCCGCCTCTCGCGCTCGCCCCCTTCCCTTTCTCCTCCGTGCGCCGAGCGGTGCGGGATCTGTCCCAAGCCTCGCGGATCCTGCCGAACAAGCGGACCACCCTCCCCATACGATCACCCTGGCTGACCGTGCATCTCCTGCTACTCAACGTAGAGTTGAAGCCTCGGCGGCAGAAGGGGGCGGTCAGGGTGCGACGGTTCGAACTACTGGCACGGATCCGGCGCATGGATCCCTACGAGAACGCTTCGGAGATCTACCGGCTGTCCTCGGCCTACGAGTTCCCCTGGGACTTCGCCCGTGCCCTGGAGCTGGCGCTCTACCGCACCTACGCCGTGCCGAGCATCGGGCGGCTGCTCGCCGAGACGGCGGAGTTCACCGACCGGCCCCAGAAGCGGTACGACGACACGGCGCTGCTGCTCGACGCCGTGGTCGAGCACGGCTTCGACAGCGAGCAGGGCCGCACGGCCATCCGGCGCATCAACCGGATGCACCGCAGCTACGACATCACCAACGACGACATGCGGTACGTCCTGTGCACCTTCGTCGTGATCCCCAAGCGCTGGATCGACACCTACGGGTGGCGCAGGATGTCGCGCCACGAGACCGTCGCCTCCGCCGTCCACTACCGCACGCTGGGACGGCACATGGGCATCAGGGACATCCCCGGCACCTATGAGGAGTTCGAAGCCTGTCTCGACGCCTACGAGGAGGCCCACTTCGCCTGGGACGAGGGCGCGCGCCGCGTCTCCGACGCCACGCTCGACCTCATGGCGTCCTGGTATCCGCGCCCTCTCGCGCCGCTCCTGCGCGCCGGGACCCTCGCCCTGCTCGACGAGCCCCTTCTCCGGGCCTTTCGGTACGCTCCGCCGGGTCCCGCCACCCGCGCGGCCGTGCGCCGCGCCGTCCGGCTGCGCGGACGCGTGGTCCGTCTGCTGCCGCCGAGGCGTGCCCCGCACCACGCCCGTCAGAACCGGGAGATCAAGGGCTACCCGAACGGCTACCGACTGACCGACCTGGGCACCCGCCCGGTTCCCGGCGTCCGGGGCTGTCCGGTCCGCCACATCGGCGCGTCAGCCGCCGAGTGAAGCGATCGTCTCCCGCAGCCAGCTGAGTTCCGCCCGGGAGGTCGCCCTCGCGACGATCAGGACGCCACGCCGGAAGGGGTCGTCCAACTCCTCGGCGCACAGCGGCCGGTCACCGTCGTAGAAGAAGCTCGCGGGTTCCTCCAGGAAGGCGAGCCGGCGGCGCAGCACGGCGGCCTGGGCGGGGGCGTCGTCCAGGTGCCGGAGGAAGGCGAGCACCGTGAACCAGCGGTTCTCGTCGGTGATGTCGCGTTGAACGGGCTCGGCGAGCCGGAGGCGCAGCTCCCGTCGCCCCTCCTCGGTGAGGGTCAGGACGTGGCGCGGCGCAGCCACGGAGCCGGGCTGCGTGGTGCGTGCGAGGAGGCCCGCCTTCTCCAGACGTTTGATCGCGGGGTAGAGCGTGCTCTCGGCGACCGGCCGCACGTGCCCCGTCAGCGCGGTGATGCGCTTGCGCAGCTCGTAGCCGTGCAGCGGGGCGTCGTAGAGGAAACCGAGGACGGCGAGCTCCAGCATGCCCGCATTATCTCCCACGGTGCTTGGGGTTCCGTGCACGCTGTACATCGGTTCCTCAATACATCGGGCTCGATGTATCCTCCGGGGAGGACGGGAAACGTGACACTCCACAGGGGGACGGTTTGAACGAGGCACGGTTCGACGACAGGGGCAGCCGCATTCGCTGGACGGAGGCGCCCGGCGAGGAACCCGCGCGGGTGTACGTGCACGGGCTCGGCTCGGTCTCCTCCGTGTACCACGCCCACATCGCGGCGCATGCGGAACTGGCGGGCCGGCGCAGCCTCTTCGTCGATCTGCCGGGCCACGGCATCAGCGACCGACCGGAGCACTTCGGGTACACACTCGTCGACCACGCCGACGCACTGGCCGCCGTGCTGGACGAGGCGGGACTGGCCGGAGCCGAACTGGTCGCACACAGCATGGGCGGTGCCGTCGCCGTCGTCCTCGCCCACCGGAGGCCGGAGCTGGTCTCCCGCCTGGTCCTCACGGAGGCCAACCTCGACGCTGCTCCGCCGCCGACCGCCGGCAGCAGCATCATCGCCTCCTACCAGGAGGACGACTTCGTCGACGGCGGCCACGCGCGCGTGCTGGAGGACGTCGGCCCCCAATGGGCGGCGACGATGCGGCTGACGGATCCGCGCGCCCTGCACCGCTCGGCCGTCGGGCTGTGCCGGGGCTCCGACCCTGTGATGCGCACTCTTCTCGAGGGGCTCCCGGTCGAGCGTGTGTACCTCCAGGGCGGACTCAGCGGCGAACTGGAGGGCCGTGAGTCCCTGGAGGCCGCGGGCGTACGGGTGACGACCGTGCCGGGAGCCGGGCACAACGTCATGCTCGACCGCCCCGACGCGTTCGTGGCGGCGGTCGCCGGGCGGGGCTGACTCAGTCCGCGCGGGTCGCCAGGACCAGGAACCGGGTGTCCTCGTCGACGTACGCCGTCATGTCCCATCCGGAACCGGTCAGCAGCGGACGGAGGTTGTGCTCGGCGCGCAGGTCGTCCGGCGTGAGCCGCCGTCCCTGCCGGGCCGCGAGCGCCGCCCGGCCGATGGGGTGGAACAGCGCCAGCACACCGCCGGGATGCACGACACGCGCCAACTCCCGCAGATTTCCCGCGGGATCGGGCAGGTGTCTCCGAACGCTCCGACGCCACGGACGGCGACACGACGGCACTGGCGTTGAAGATCCTGGTCGCCGGAGGATTCGGCGTGGGCAAGACCACCCTGGTGGGCGCGGTCAGCGAGATCAGGCCGCTGCGCACGGAGGAACTGCTCAGCGAGGCCGGACGGCTGGTGGACGACACCGACGGCATCGACCGGAAGGTCACCACGACCGTCGCCATGGACTTCGGCCGCATCACCATCCGTTCCGGCCTCTCCCTCTACCTCTTCGGCACGCCGGGGCAGGACCGGTTCTGGTTCCTCTGGGACGAACTGGCGCAGGGGGCCCTCGGCGCCGTCGTCCTCGCGGACACCCGGCGCCTGGCCGACTGCTTCCCCGCGGTGGACTACTTCGAACACCGGCACATCCCGTTCGTGGTGGCCGTGAACTGCTTCACGGGAGCACGCCGCCACGACGAGCACAGCGTCCTGCGCGCTCTCGACCTCGACCCGGGAACGCCCGTGGTGCTGTGTGACGCCCGGGACCGCGACTCGGGGAAGGAGGTGCTGATCCGCCTCGTCGAGTACGCCGGGCGGATGCACACCGCCCGGCTCCTCGACTCCGTCCGCTGACCGGACCTGCGCCCCTGGCCGGGTGGCCTCAGTCCGCCACCGACTTCAGGGCCAGGACCTTGTCCACGGTGACACGGACGAGGAGTTCGCCCGGGACGCCGTTGCGCGCCCCGAACTCCTCGGCCCGTTCCTCGCCCATGTAGCGGGCGCCGATGCGGGCGGCCCAGTGCCGCAGTTCGCCGAGGTCCTCCGAGATCCGCGCACGCCCCTGCAGCACGACGAAGGCGAAGGGCGGCCGGTCGTCGTCCACGCAGAGGGCGATGCGGCCGTCACGGACGAGATTGCGCCCCTTCACGGTGTCCTTGCCGGTGTTGAACACCAGGTCGTCCCCGTCCAGCAGGAACCAGATGGGCGCCACGTGCGGGCTGCCGTCGGCCCGGACGGTCGAGAGTTTTCCGGTGCGGGTGCCGTCCGAGACGAACGCCCGCCATTCCTCATCGGTCATCTTCTGTGCCATGCCCCCATCCTCCTTGCCCGGAGCACTGGCGTGGTGAAGGCTGGCGGACGGGTCCCCCGGCCAGGGGGAGGCAACGAGTACGGGGAGACACGGGGAGATCGGATCATGGTGCAGAACCAGGGACTGGGCTGGTTGCTCGACGACCTGACAGCGCGCGTCGAACACGTACGGCATGCGTTGGTCCTGTCCAACGACGGATTGGTGACCGGGGCGAGTACGGGCCTGCGACGCGAGGACGCCGAGCACCTCGCCGCCGTCTCGTCCGGACTGCACAGCCTGGCCAAGGGCTCGGGCCGTCACTTCGGCGCCGGTCAGGTACGGCAGACGATGGTCGAGTTCGATGTCGCCGTACTGTTCGTCACCGCTGCCGGTTCGGGCAGTTGCCTGTGCGTGCTGAGCGGAGCGGAGGCCGACATCGGGCAGATCGCGTACGAGATGACACTGCTCGTGAACCGGGTGGGCGAGCACCTCGACGTCGATGCGCGGCAGCCGGGACGGATATCACCCACCGAGCCCTGACCTGCGCTTTCGGGTTCCTCGGTGGTCGGCCGCAGAGTTATCCACAGGCTCATCACGGATGTCGCGGCTGCGGCTACGGTTTTGTGTGTCAGCGGGCGCGGACAGCGCCGGCCACACACTCCACGGGGGAGACGAGCCATGTCGGGCAACACCATCACGTATCAGGCCGCCGCGGCCGGCGAGCGGACCGGCACCACCCGGGACGCCTCGGTCACCCGCCAGCGCGCGGCCCGGGAGCTGGGCCTCAGGCGAAGCGAGTTCGACCTCGCCGTGCAGCTCGGCCGAATCCGCACGGTGCCCGACGACGGAGGAGGCGGGCGCCGCGTCGCCCGCGACGAGATCGACCGTATCCGGGCGGCGGACGGCTTTCCCGAGGTGCTCCGGGCCGGTGTCCGCACCGTCGGCACCACGCAGGGCGCGACCCTCATGGAGGTGACCACAGCCCGGTTCACCCGTCTCGCGCGGCTGGGGCTGCTGGTGCCCGTGACGTTCTACGTCAACCGGTACCGCGCTGTCGTCTGGCTGTATCTGGCGGAGGAGCTGCGGCAGTTCAGGGCCGACGAGCGCAACACCGCGCTGCTGAAGGGCCGCACACCCGAAGGGCTGCGGGACCAGCTGGGAGAAGGGCTCGACCTGCGTCCTCGCAACTGGCGGGGAAGGCACCTGGGATTCCTGCTCCGTCAGGCGGACGAACCGTGGGCCCGGGCCGCGGCGGTGGCGTCGCTGCTCGACGCCACCGACATCTCGGACGTCGTCACGGATCCCTACGAGCGCTCCCATCTGCGCCGGTTCCGCCCCGTGCCCGCCACGCACGGCTCTCCGGGTTCCCCGGCCGCGCAGCTCGCCGAGGAGATCGCGACGGCCGCCGACCCGGACGAGGTCGACTGGCTCCGCTCGGACCTGGCAGCCGCGCTGGACACGGCCCGCCGACATCGTCCGGCCCCCCGCCCGGCCCCGCACGCCGTGCCGGCCCCGCCCGGTCCGGAATCCGCGCCGTGCGAGACGGCGGCACCGGTGCGGCCCGAGGCGGAGACCCCCGTGCCGCCCGAGGCGGAGCAACGCGGACGGTTGAGCGGCCTGTTCGGCAGGCTCTGGCGCAGAGACGCCTGACCTACAGGGCCCGGAAAAGACCCTCCTGCACCACGGACACCAGCATGCGCCCCTCCCTGTCATAGATCCGCCCACGGGCCAGCCCGCGCCCGCCGGTCGCGATCGGCGACTCCTGGTCGTACAGGAACCACTCGTCGGCCCGGAACGGCCGGTGGAACCACATGGCATGGTCCAGCGACGCCATGTCGAAGCCCCGCGGACCCCACAGCGGCTCCACCGGGATGCGCACGGCGTCCAGGAGCGTCATGTCGCTGGCGTAGGTCAAGGCACAGGTGTGCACGAGCGGATCGTCGCCGAGCGGCCCGACCGCGCGCATCCACACGGCGCTGCGGGGCTCGGCTCCCTCGACCTCCTCGGCGCTCCAGCGCAGCCGGTCGACATAGCGGATGTCGAAGGGCTGACGGCGCGCCATTCGCTCCAACTGCTCCGGCAGCGCGCCCAGGTGCTCCCGCACCTCGTCGGCGACCGTCGGCAGGGACTCCGGATCGGGGACCTTGCGGGCCGGCGGCAACTGGTGCTCGAAACTCCCCTGTTCAGGTCTGTGAAAGGAGGCGGTGAGCGTGAAGATCGTGCGTCCCTGCTGCACGGCGGTGACGCGGCGGGTGGTGAACGACCGCCCGTCCCGGTCCCGTTCGACCTGGTACACGATCGGCACGCCAGGGCGTCCGGGACGCAGGAAGTACGCGTGCAGCGAGTGCACCGGGCGGTCGCCGTCGGTGGTGCGGCCCGCGGCCACCAGCGCCTGGCCGGCCACCTGGCCGCCGAAGACCCGCTGCAGCGACTCCTCGGGGCTGCGGCCACGGAAGATGTTGACCTCGATCTGCTCCAGGTCGAGCAGGTCGACGAGGCTCTCGGCCGGATTCGTCATGGGTGGGTTTCTCCTGTGCTCACAGCTGGCCGACATCGGTGACACGGACGATCGCACGGCCCTCCGCGTCGGAGGCGGTGAGGTCGACCTCCGCACTGATGCCCCAGTCGTGGTCGTCGTTCGGGTCGTCGAAGATCTGCCGCACGCGCCACAGCCCGTTCTGCGGCTCTTCCTCGATGATCAGCAGCTTGGGACCGCGGGCGTCCGGGCCGGTGCCGAGCTCGTCGTACTCGTCCCAGTACTTGTCCATGGCCTCGCCCCACGCGTCGGCGTCCCAGCCCGCGTCTGCGTCCATCTCGCCCAGCTCACCGACCTGGTCGAGGGCGGCGAGCTCGACACGGCGGAACATGGCGTTGCGGACCAGCACCCGGAAGGCGCGCGCGTTGGCGGTGACCGGCCGTACCTGGTCGGCCTTCTCCTGAGCCTCCTCGGCGGTCATCTCCTCCGGGTTGGCGAGCTGCTCCCACTCGTCGAGGAGACTGGAGTCGACCTGGCGCACCATCTCGCCGAGCCACTCGATCAGGTCCTGGAGGTCCTCGGACTTCAGGTCGTCCGGCACCGTGTGGTCGAGGGCCTTGTAGGCGCTCGCCAGGTAGCGCAGCACGATGCCCTCGGTGCGGGCCAGTTCGTAGTGGGAGACCAGCTCCGTGAAGGTCAGTGCCCGTTCGTACATGTCCCGGATGACCGACTTCGGCGACAGCGGATGGTCACCGACCCAGGGGTGGCTCCTGCGGTACGTGTCGTAGGCGTGGAAGAGCAGCTCCTCCAAGGGCTTCGGGTACGTGATGTCCTGGAGGCGCTCCATGCGCTCCTCGTACTCGACGCCGTCCGCCTTCATCGCGGCCACGGCCTCACCGCGCGCCTTGTTCTGCTGGGCGGCGAGGATCTGCCGCGGGTCGTCCAGGGTGGACTCCACGACCGACACCATGTCCAGCGCGTACGACGGCGACTCCGGGTCCAGCAGTTCGAAGGCGGCCAGGGCGAACGTGGACAGCGGCTGGTTCAGCGCGAAGTCCTGCTGGAGGTCCACCGTGAGACGCACGATGCGCCCCTCCGCGTCCGGCTGGTCCAGCTTCTCCACGATCCCGCCGTCCAGCAGCGAACGGTAGATGGCGATGGCCCGCCGGATGTGCCTGAGCTGCTGCCTGCGCGGTTCGTGGTTGTCCTCCAGCAGGTGCCGCATCGCGGAGAAGGCGTCGCCGGGGCGGGCGATCACGGACAGCAGCATGGTGTGGGTGACCCGGAAGCGGGACGTCAGCGGCTCCGGCTCCGAGCCGATGAGCTTGTCGAACGTGCTCTCCGACCAGGCGACGAACCCCTCGGGAGCCTTCTTCCGGACGACCTTCCGCCGCTTCTTCGGGTCATCACCGGCCTTGGCCAGCGCCTTCTCGTTCTCGACGACGTGCTCGGGCGCCTGGGCGACCACGAACCCCTCCGTGTCGAACCCGGCACGCCCGGCACGCCCCGCGATCTGGTGGAACTCCCGAGCCCTCAGCGTGCGGACCCGGGTGCCGTCGTACTTGGTCAGCGCCGTGAACAGCACGGTCCGGATCGGGACGTTGACGCCCACGCCCAGCGTGTCCGTTCCGCAGATCACCTTCAGCAGGCCGGCCTGCGCGAGCTTCTCCACCAGCCGCCGGTACTTGGGCAGCATGCCGGCGTGGTGGACCCCGATGCCGTGGCGCACGTAGCGGGAGAGATTGCGGCCGAACTTCGTGGTGAAGCGGAAGTTGCCGATGAGGTCGGCGATCCGCTCCTTCTCCTCGCGCGTGCACATGTTGATGCTCATCAGCGCCTGTGCCCGTTCCACGGCCTGCGCCTGGGTGAAGTGCACGATGTACACGGGCGCCTGCCGGGCGGCCAGCAGATCGGTGAGGGTCTCGGTGAGCGGGGTGTAACGGAACTCGTAGGAGAGCGGCACGGGACGGGTGGCCGAGCGGACCACCGCGGTGGGACGGCCGGTACGGCGCGCGAGGTCCTTCTCGAAGAACGAGACGTCACCGAGGGTCGCCGACATCAGGACGAACTGGGCCTGCGGCAGTTCCAGCAGAGGGATCTGCCAGGCCCACCCGCGGTCCGGCTCCGCGTAGAAGTGGAACTCGTCCATGACGACCTGACCGATGTCCGCGTGCTTGCCGTCACGCAGCGCGATGGACGCCAGGACCTCGGCCGTGCAGCAGATGACGGGGGCGTCGGAGTTCACGGAGGCGTCGCCGGTGAGCATGCCCACGTTCTCGGTGCCGAAGATCTTGCACAGCTCGAAGAACTTCTCCGATACCAGCGCCTTGATCGGAGCCGTGTAGAAGGTGACCTCGTCCCGGGCCAGAGCGGCGAAGTGGGCGCCCGCCGCGATCATGCTCTTGCCGGAGCCGGTGGGCGTCGACACGATCACGTTCGCGCCGGAGACCACCTCGATCAGCGCCTCCTCCTGATGGGAGTAGAGCGTGAGACCGCGCTCCCGGGCCCAGGCCTCGAAGGCTTCGTACAAGGCATCGGGGTCGGCGGTCCGCGGCAGCTGATCGATGAGGGTCACGCCCCCATCTTGCCTGCCACGGGCCGCGATGGGGGAATCGGCTGTCCGCGTGAAGATCACGAACGCTACGCTGGGTCGCCGGCGCGGCAACCGCGGACCCGGACAACTGCACAGCGGCACACGAGGAATGGGGCGGGCAACGGCGATGATGGGACCAGCACACTCACTGTCGGGCGCCGCGGCGTGGCTCGGCGTCGGGGCGGCGACCGCCGCCGCGGGGCAACCCATGCCCTGGCCGGTGCTGCTCGCCGGAGCCCTGATCTGCGCCGGAGCGGCGCTCGCGCCGGACCTCGACCACAAGGCGGCCACCATCTCCCGGGCCTTCGGACCGGTCTCACGGGGGCTGTGCGAGATCGTCGACAAGCTGTCCTACGCGGTCTACAAGGCCACGAAGAAGCCGGCCGACCCACGCCGCTCCGGCGGACACCGCACGCTGACGCACACCTGGCTGTGGGCGGTCCTGATCGGCGCGGGCACGTCGGTCCTGGCCATCAAGGGTGGCCGTTGGGCGGTGCTGGCGATCCTCTTCGTGCACATGGTGCTGGCCATCGAGGGCCTGCTCTGGCGGGCCACCCGCGGCTCCAGCAGCGATGTGCTGGTCTGGCTGCTGGCCGGGACCAGCGCGTGGATACTCGCCGGCATCCTCGACAAGCCGGACGGTGGCGCGGACTGGCTGTTCACGGCGCCGGGCCAGGAGTACCTGTGGCTGGGGCTGCCGATCGTGCTGGGCGCGCTGGTGCACGACATCGGGGACGCGCTGACCGTTTCGGGCTGCCCGATACTCTGGCCGATACCGGTGGGCCGCAAGCGGTGGTACCCGATCGGCCCGCCGAAGGCCATGCGGTTCCGAGCGGGCAGCTGGGTGGAGCTGAAGGTGCTGATGCCGGTGTTCATGCTGCTCGGGGGAGTGGGCGGCGCGGCGGCACTCAACTTCATCTGAGCGACGCGAGCCCGGCCGGCTCAGCCGGTTTCCCCGGTGTCCTGCCCCTCACCCGCGCCGTAACGCCGCTCGAAGCGGGCGACGCGTCCCTCCGAGTCCACCGTCCGCGCCTTGCCCGTGTAGAAGGGGTGGCTCTCCGAGGAGATCTCCACGTCCACCACCGGGTACGTCTCGCCGTCGTCCCACGCGATGGTCTCGTCACTGGTCGCGGTGGACCGGGTCAGGAAGGCGTACCCGGCACTGCGGTCCCGGAAGACGACGGGCCGGTAGTCGGGGTGCTTGTCCTGCTGCATGGCTGCTCCTCGTACCGCGCGGTTCATTGGAGCGACGGCACGGGGCTGCCGTCGCGAGTGGTCTCAGCCGGGCAGGGAGTCCTCGTCGACCACGTGCATCGCTGCCTCCTCGGCGGAGGCGGCCGCGCCGTCGATGCCCACGTCCATGGCGACCAGCGCCGGCTCCTCGTCCTCGTGCGCCCCTTCGTCGGGTGCCACCAGCCGGCCGGAGCGGTCCGCGCCGACTTCGTTGTCCAGCAGTTCCCCGTCGGTGCCGTCTGCGTCGCCCAGCCCGTCGCCGTCGGGCGCGAGCTCGTCCGGCCGCTCCTCGGCGAGCCGCTGGTCCAGCGTCTCGCCGCGGCGACGCTCAGCGGCCGTCACACCGGTGTTCTCCACCGCCCAGGGGCGCTCGGGCGGCGACCAGCCCCGGTCGAGGGGGTCGTCGACACCGTCCTCCTCGAGGGTGTCCTCACCGTCGAGCAGCCCGGTGTCCTCCCGCTGCTCGGATCCGTCGGGCTGGTAGACGTCATCTCCCCATCCGTCGACGCTGTTCACGGACACCTCCAGGGGGTGGGGACCGGCCCCTTCTCACCGTGGACCGCGGCGGGTCGCCGCTGCACGGGGCACAGGCCTCACCCATCGCGGAACCGCCCGGTTCCCGGGCCTGGCTCGAGCCGGTGCCTTCCTCCAGCCTTCCACTCCCTTTCGGGACCGCGCAACGCCACGGACCCCGCCGGGGGACGCGTCAGGCCTGCCCCACCGGCTCCACCGGCCCGGCCGACCCACGCCGACCGCCCCGGCACCGGAGGCGCGTCCGGCCCCGGCCCTCCACGTGGCCTCCCGCCGAAGCGCCGTCCGACTCGTTCGACTCATCGGCCTCGTGCGACTCGTCCCGCGTCGCCGTCCCGGACTCGACCTGGCCGGAGCAGGGTGGCGACGGCCGGGTCCGGCCCCGGCCGGCCCCGCCCCGCGTCGGCCGAGCCCGCCCCGGCCACCTCGTCCGGAACCCGCCCGCCCCGAAGGGGCGCCACGTGGCTACCCGTGCCAGGACCGCCACAGCGCCGCGTAGGCGCCGTCCGCCGCGACGAGTTCCTCGTGGCTGCCCAGCTCACTGATCCGCCCGTTCTCGACCACGGCGATGACGTCCGCGTCGTGGGCGGTGTGCAGACGATGGGCGATCGCGATCACCGTGCGTCCGTCCAGGACCCGGGCCAGGGACCGTTCGAGATGGCGTGCGGCCCGTGGGTCGAGCAGGGACGTCGCCTCGTCCAACACCAGGGTGTGCGGGTCGGCGAGCACCAGGCGGGCCAGCGCGATCTGCTGGGCCTGCGCCGGGGTGAGCGTGAAGCCGCCCGAGCCGACCTCGGTGTCCAGCCCTTCGTCGAGTCCGCGCGACCAGTCGTCCGCGTCGACCGCCCCCAGCGCCGCCCACAGCTCGGCGTCGGTCGCGCCGGTCCTGGCGAGCCGGAGGTTGTCGCGCAGGGAGCCCACGAAGACGTGGTGCTCCTGATTGACGAGGGCGACGTGCGAGCGGACCCGCTCAGCGGACATCCGGGACAGCTCCGCGCCGCCCAGGGTGATCCGGCCCTCGCGGGGCTCGTAGATGCCCGCGAGCAGCCTGCCCAGCGTCGATTTGCCGGCGCCCGAGGGACCGACCAGGGCCAGCCGGGTACCGGGGGCGACCTCCAGCGACACCTTGCGCAGCACGTCCACCCCCTCGAGGTAGCCGAAGTGCACCCGGTCGGCGTGCACGTGGCGTCCGTCGGGGGCCAGCGTGCCGTCACCGGCGTCCGGCTCGATGTCCCGCACGCCCACCAGCCGGGCCAGGGAGACCTGGGCCACCTGCAGCTCGTCGTACCAGCGCAGGATGATGCCGACCGGGTCGACGAGCATCTGCGCGATCAGGGCGGCCGTGGTCAGCTGGCCGACCCCGATCCAGCCCTGGAGGACGAAGACACCGCCGATGAGCAGGACGGAGGCGAGTACGGTCACATGGGTGACGTTGATGACGGGGAAGAGCACCGACCGCAGCCAGAGGGTGTAACGCTCCCAGGCCGTCCACTCCCTGATCCGGCGCTCCGACAGCTCGATGCGACGGGCGTCCAGACGGTGGGACTCGACGGTGCGCCCGGCGTCCACCGTCTCGGCGAGCGCGGCGGCCACCGCGGCGTACCCGGCGGCCTCCGAACGGTAGGCGGAGGGCGCCCTGCGGAAGTACCAGCGGCAGCCGATCACCAGCAGCGGCACCGCGATCAGCACCGCGGGCGCCAGCGGCGGCGCCGTGACCACCAGGCCACCGAGCAGCAGCACCACCCACACGACGCCGATCGCGAGCTGGGGCACGGCCTCGCGCATGGCGTTGGCGAGCCGGTCGATGTCCGTGGTGATCCGGGACAGCAGGTCGCCCGTGCCGGCCCGTTCCAGCACGCCGGGCGGCAGCCCGACCGAACGCACGAGGAAGTCCTCGCGCAGATCGGCCAGCATCCGCTCGCCGAGCATGGCCCCCCGCAGCCGTACCTCGCGCACGAACACGGCCTGCACCACGAGGGCGAGCACGAAGAGCGTGGCCGTGAGGCCGAGACGCAGCTCCTGCGCGTCGTCCGAGACCCGCTCCACGAGCCCGCCCAGCAGGTAGGGGCCCGCCATGGAGGCGATCACGGCGACGGTGTTGACGGTGACGAGGAAGAGGAACGCACGACGATGCCGGCGCAGCAGTTCTCCCACGTACGCGCGCACGGTCGGGCGGGCGCCGACGGGCAGGGTGCTCGCGGTCGTGGGTGCCGCCGGGTCGTAGGACGGTGGCGCGACGCCGATCATGCCGTCTCCTCGATCTCTTCCAGTCGGTGCAGTACGTCGTCGTCGCTCAGGGCGCCGTCGCGGACGTCGGTGAGGCCGTCGTCGGCCGGCGACCGCGCCGGCTTCCTGCCGGCCGGTACGGCGTCGGGGTGCGCCGCGGCCTCCTCGTCGGTCTCGCGGGTCACCACCGCCCGGTACCGGGGCTCGGTGTGCAGCAGTTCCCGGTGGGCGCCGACCGCGGCGACCTCGCCGTCGTGCAGGAACACGATCCGGTCCGCGCGGTCCAGCAACAGCGGCGACGAGGTGAACACCACGGTGGTGCGCCCCGCGCGCAGCGCCCGCACACCCTCCGCGATCCGCGCCTCGGTGTGCGAGTCGACGGCCGAGGTGGGCTCGTCCAGGACCAGCGCCTCCGGGTCCGTGATCAGTGACCGGGCCAGTGCCAGCCGCTGGCGCTGGCCACCCGAGAGCGAACGGCCCCGCTCGGTGATGCGGGCGTCCATCGGGTCGTCGGCGCCGAGCGAGCCCTGCGCGAGCGCCGCCAGCACGTCACCGCACTGGGCGGCGGCCAGCGCGTCCTCGGCGGCGACCGCACCGGACGCGGGCACGTCCAGCAGCTCGCGGAGCGTTCCGGAGAGCAGCACCGGGTCCTTGTCCTGCACCAGGACCGCGGTGCGCGCGGACTTCAGGGGCAGCTCGTCCAGTGGCACCCCGCCCAGCTGGGCCGACGCGCCCTGCTCCGAAGGATGCCCGCCGAGCCGTTCCGCCAGCCGCCCGGCCGCGTCCGGGTCACCGCACACCACGGCGGTGAGCCGGCCCGCCGGGGCCAGCAGACCGGTGGCCGGGTCGTACAGGTCCCCCGTGGGGGTCTCGGCGGCACGCGAACCCCCGGTGTCCGTGGCGCGTTCCAAGGACAGCACCCGTGCGGCCCGCTTGGCCGAGGGCCGGGAGAAGGAGTACGCCATGGCGATCTCCTCGAAGTGCCGCAACGGATAGGTGAGGATCATGACCGAGCTGTAGACGGTGACGAGTTCGCCGACGCCGATGCGGCCCTCGCGGGCCAGGTGCACGCCGTGCCAGACCACCGCGATCAGCAGCAGTCCCGGCAACAGCACCTGGATCGCGGAGATCAGGGACCACATGCGGGCACTGCGCACGGCCGCGTGGCGCACCTCCTGGGAGGCGCTGCGGTAGCGGTCGAGGAAGAGTTCCTCGCCGCCGATGCCGCGCAGCACGCGCAGTCCGGCGACGGTGTCCGAGGCGAGTTCGGTGGCGCGGCCCGCCTTGTCGCGCTGGACGTCGGCCCGCCGGGTGGCCCGGGGCAGCAGGGGCAGCACCGCGAGGGCCAGCACCGGCAGGCCCACGATCACGACGACGCCGAGCGCCGGCTCGTAGACGACCAGCGCCACGCAGACCAGCACGATGGTGAGCGCGGCGGCGGTGAAGCGGGAGAGGGCCTCCACGAACCAGCCGATCTTCTCGACGTCGCCGGTGGACACGGCCACGACCTCACCGGCCGCCACGCGTCGGGTCAGCGCCGAGCCCAGCAGCGCCGTCTTGCGGGCCAGGAGTTGCTGGACGCGGGCCGCGGCGGTGATCCAGTTGGTGACGGCGGTGCGGTGCAGGAAGGTGTCGCCGAGTGCATTGCCGACGCAGCACAGGACCATGACGCCGCCCGCGAGGGCGAGCCGGCTGCCGGAGCGGTCGACGACCGCCTGGATGGCGAGACCGACACAGAAGGGCAGGGCGGAGACGGAGGCGAAGTGCAGCAGGCCCCAGGCCAGTGACTTGAGTTGGCCATCGAGCTGGTTGCGGAACAGCCACCACAGGAATCGGGGGCCCGAGCGTGCGTCCGGCACACCCGGGTCGGGATACGGAAGGTCTTGGATCTGCATGACGTCCCAGTGGCTCGTGTCAGGGGGTGCCGTTGCCATACGGCATCAAGAGGCTGCAAACCGTGAAAGGTTCGCGTCGCCGCATGCCCAAAATCAAGCGGTTTTCCGCGATGGGGCACGAATCCGGCTGCGCGCCGCCGCGTGCCGTCCGCCGGCGTCGGCAGTGGTCCACCCGCCCCCGTCCGCAACCGTCGTGACGACCTGCCCGCCGGGAGTGCGACGATGGACGAATGGCACGTGGTGGTGGACGGCGTACGGCGGTCGCGGTGGCGGCCCTTGGATCCCTGCTGGCGGTGACGGCGCTGTCCGCCTGCGGCGGCCCGTCTCAGGACGGCGCGGACTCCCGGGCGAGCGGACCCCCCGGCGGGGGCGGCCGGAGCAGTGCGGCGTCCGACCCGACCAGGATCCCCGGCGTCGGCGACCGGCTCCAGGAGCGGATCCCCAGCGACTCGCGCCAGGTCGTCGCGGTGTACGGGGACGGAAAGGATTCCGCCGACTCCACGGTCGTGCTCTACACGAAGCAGGGCTCCGCCTGGCACCGCGCCAGGAGTTGGGCGGCGCACAACGGCACGAAGGGGTGGACGACCGACCACCACGAGAACGACAAGCGCAGCCCCGTCGGGGTGTTCACACTCAGCGACGCGGGCGGCGTGCTCCCGGACCCGGATCCGGCCCCCGGCACGGGGCTGCCGTACAGCAGATCCGCGAGCTTCGCGGCACCGCGGTGGTGGGCGAAGCCGTACTGGCACGACTTCGACTACGTCATCGCCATCGACTACAACCGCGTCAAGGGCACCCCGCCGAACGACCCGACCCGCCCCGAGGGCGCCTCGAAGGGCGGTTCGATCTGGCTGCACATGGACCACGGCAGCGGCACGTCGGCCTGCGTCAGCCTGCCCAAGCCGGCGATGGAGTACCTGCTGCGCACCTTGGACCCGGACCGGCACCCCGTGGTGGTCATGGGGGACAGGGCGCACCTGAAGGCCTGAGCGCGCACCTTCCGGCACGCGGCACCGCCAAGATCGTCCGTCCCCACCGATCGCCGGGATTGCTTAGATCGCCCGGATCACGCCGTCCGGCAGCCCTCGCCCGTGCCGGACCCGGGCTCGTGCCCGTCGATCAGGGTGTCCAGCAGTCCGCCCAGTACCGCGCGCTGCTCGTCCGTCAGCGGGGCCAGGATCTCCTCGGCGGCGGACCGGCGCGCACCGTGCAGTTCCCCGAGGGCGGCGCGTCCGTCGTCGGTCAGCTCGATCCGGATGACCCGGCGGTTGGCGGGATCCGGGGCGCGGCGCACTTTCCCGGCCGCTTCGAGCCCGTCGACCAGGGTCGTCACCGCCCGGGGCACGACCTCCAGGCGCTCGGCGAGGTCCGCCATGCGCGGGGGGGAGCCGTAGTGTGCCAGCGTGCGCAGCAGCCGGGACTGGGCCGGGGTGATGCCGAGGTCGCGGTGCTCGAGATGGCGCTTCTGGATGCGGTGCACCCGGCGGGTGAGTCGCAGCAGCTGCTCGGCGAGCAGGCCGTCGGGATCGGGGGCGGTCATGGGGGAACAATATCAGGATGATGTTCATTGTGAGCATAGGTAACAATGACCTATGATCCGTGAGGTCCGAGAATGCCTGCCGCAGGCCCTGGAGGTCTGCGCTCCGAAGGCTTCGCGGGCCTCCCCTCGTCCGCCTCCGAAGGAGCCCATGCACCCCGATCGCGAATCCGCCTGGACCGCACCCGCCGACGCCGAGGAACAGCCCCGGCAGGTGCGCCGCATCCTCAAGCTGTTCCGCCCCTACCGCGGCCGCCTCGCGGTCGTCGGCCTGCTGGTCGGCGCCGCGTCCCTGGTGTCGGTCGCCACGCCCTTCCTGCTCAAGGAGATCCTCGACGTCGCGATCCCCGAGGGGCGCACGGGCCTGCTGAGCCTGCTCGCCCTCGGCATGATCTTCGGCGCCGTCCTCACCAGCGTCTTCGGCGTGCTGCAGACCCTGATCTCCACGACCGTGGGCCAGCGGGTCATGCACGACCTGCGCACCGCCGTCTACGGCCGGCTCCAGCAGATGTCCCTCGCCTTCTTCACCCGCACCCGCACCGGCGAGGTCCAGTCCCGCATCGCCAACGACATCGGCGGCATGCAGGCCACCGTCACCTCGACGGCGACCTCGCTGGTGTCCAACCTCACCAGCGTGGTCGCCACCATCGTGGCCATGGTCGTCCTCGACTGGCGCCTCACCGTCGTCTCGCTGCTGCTCCTCCCCGTGTTCGTGTGGATCAGCCGCCGCGTCGGCAGGGAACGCCGGAAGATCACCACCCGGCGCCAGAAGCAGATGGCCGCGATGGCCGCCACGGTCACCGAGTCGCTCTCTGTCAGCGGCATCCTGCTCGGCCGCACCATGGGCCGGTCCGACTCGCTCACCCGCGCCTTCGCGGACGAGTCCGAGAGCCTGGTCGACCTGGAAGTGCGGTCGAACATGGCGGGCCGCTGGCGGATGGCCGTCATCACGATCGTCATGGCCGCCATGCCGGCCGTCATCTACTGGACCGCCGGCATCGCCCTGCAGCTCGGCGGCCCCGACGTCTCCCTCGGCACGATCGTCGCTTTCGTCTCGCTCCAGCAGGGGCTGTTCCGCCCGACCGTGAGCCTGTTGTCGACCGGTGTGCAGATCCAGACCTCGCTCGCGCTGTTCCAGCGCATCTTCGAGTACCTCGACCTGCCGATCGACATCACCGAGCGGGAGGACCCCGTCCACCTCGACCACATCAAGGGTGAGATCCGCTTCGAGAACGTCGAGTTCGGCTACGGCGGCAAGGGCGGCCCGGTGCTCGACGGCATCGACATCGCCGTCCCCGCCGGCAGCAGTCTCGCCGTCGTCGGTCCCACCGGCGCCGGCAAGTCCACGCTCGGCCACCTGGTGCCGCGGCTGTACGACGTGACGGGTGGCCGGGTCACCCTCGACGGGGTCGACGTGCGCGATCTCGATTTCGACACCCTCGCCCGCGCGGTCGGCGTCGTCTCGCAGGAGACGTACCTCTTCCACGCCTCCGTCGCCGAGAACCTGCGCTTCGCCAAGCCGGACGCCACGGACGCGGAGCTGGAGGCGGCGGCCAGGGCGGCCCAGATCCACGACCACATCGCCGCCCTGCCAGACGGCTACGACACCGTGGTCGGCGAGCGCGGCCACCGCTTCTCCGGCGGTGAGAAGCAGCGCCTGGCCATCGCCCGCACCATCCTGCGCGACCCGCCCGTCCTCGTCCTGGACGAGGCGACCAGCGCCCTGGACACCCGTACCGAGGCCGCCGTGCAGGGCGCCATCGACGCTCTGTCCGCCAACCGCACCACGATCACCATCGCGCACCGCCTCTCCACCGTCCAGGGCGCCGACCGCATCGTGGTCCTCGACTCCGGACGCCTGGCCGAACAGGGCACGCACGAGGCGTTGCTGGCGCAGGACGGGAGGTATGCCGCGCTGGTCCGCAGGGACGCCCGACTGGAGCCGACAAGATGACGATATGCCGGGTTTGTCGCTATATGGGGGTTACCGTGCCCGCATGCAGATGAACACACCGCCACGGAGCGCGAGAAGCGTGAGAAGCGCGCGGAGCGCCAGAGGTCCCAGAGGGAGCCTCGGAAGCCCCACAGGCCTCGGAGGTCCCAGAAGCCCCAGAAGCCCCAGGAGAGCGGTCCGGCTGACGCGCCGGGGCCGTATCGCCCTGATCGCGGTCGGCGCCGTCGTAGCCGGTACCGCCGTGGCGGTGCCGTTGCTGACGGCGGACGAGGAGGGCGAGTCCCGTCCCACCTCCCTGGTGATCCCGGAGGGCTGGCGGGCGACCCAGATCTACGGCGCCGTCGACAAGGTGCTCGCCCTGCCCGCGGGCACCACCAAGAAGTCCCTCGCCAAGGCCGGCCTCAAGCTCCCGAACGACGCCGAGGGCAACCCCGAGGGCTATCTCTTCCCCGCGACCTATCCGCTGGGCGAGAACCCCACCCCGGAGAAGCTGCTTGCCGCCATGGTCGACACGGCGAACAAGAAGTTCACCGGCGCGCCGGTCGCCGCGGGCGCCCAGCGCAACGCGCTGAACGTCTACCAGGCGGTCACCATCGCCAGCATCGTGCAGGCGGAGGCCGCCGCCAAGGAGGACATGGGCAAGGTGGCCCGGGTGATCTTCAACCGGCTGGAACGCGGGATGCCGCTGCAGATGGACTCCACCATCAACTACGCCCTGGACCGTTCCACCCTGAAGACCACCGACAAGGACACGAAGATCGACAGTCCGTACAACTCGTACCAGCGCATGGGGCTGCCGCCCACCCCCATCGCCAATCCGGGCGACGAGGCGATGAGTGCCGCGATCAACCCGACCGCCGGTGACTGGCTCTACTTCGTCACGGTCAAGCCGGGCGACACGCGCTTCACCGCCGACTACGCCGAACACCAGCGCAACGTGGACGAGTTCGACCGACTGCAGCAGAGCGCCTCGAAGCAGGCCGGGGCCGAGGCCGCCAAGTGACCGGTCGGGGCGTCACGCGGCGACCGGCTCCCCCTCGGCCAGCAGCCGTCTGATGTCCCGCACGGCCGCGCGTCCCGCCCGGTTGGCGCCGATGGTGCTGGCGGAGGGCCCGTAGCCGACGAGGTGGATACGCGGGTCGGCGACCGCGCGCGTGCCCTCGACCCGGATGCCGCCGCCCGCCTCCCGCAGCCGTAGCGGCCTCAGATGGTCGACGGCGGCCCGGAACCCGGTCGCCCACAGGATGACGTCCGCGGCCACCCGCCGCCCGTCGCTCCACTCCACCCCCTCCGGGGTGATCCGGTCGAACATGGGCTGCCGGTCCAGCACCCCGGACTCCAGTCCGGCCCGCACCGCCTCGTTCAGCGGCAGCCCGGTCACCGACACGACACTCTTCGGCGGCAGCCCCTGCCGCACCCGTTCCTCCACGAGCGCCACCGCCGCCCGGCCCGCGTCCTCGTCGAAGGGCCCCTCGCGGAAGACGGGGGGCCTCCTGGTCACCCACGTGGTGGCCGCCGCGTACGGGGCGATCTCCAGCAGGTGCTGCGTGCCCGAGGCACCGCCGCCGACCACGACCACGCGCCGGCCCGCGAACTCCTGTGGCCCGGCGTACTGCGCGGTGTGCAACTGCCGCCCCCGGAAGGTCTCCTGTCCCCGATAGCGCGGCCAGAAGGGCCGGTCCCAGGTACCGGTCGCGTTGATCAGCGCGCGCGTCGACCAGGACCCGGCCGACGTCTCGACGAGCAGCCGTCCGTCCGCCCCCTCGCGCACGGCGCGCACATCGACCGGCCGCAGCACCCGCAGGTCGAAGGTCCGCTCGTATTCGGCGAAGTACCCGCTCACCACCTCGGCGGACGGCCGGGCCGGATCCGCGCCGGTCAGTTCCATCCCCGGCAGGGCGTGCATGCCGTGCACCTTGCCGTACGTCAGGGACGGCCAGCGGAACTGCCAGGCCCCGCCGGGCCCCGGGGAGTGGTCGAGCACCACGAAGTCGCGCTCGGGCTCGAAGCCCGTGCGCCGCAGGTGATAGGCGGCGGCGAGCCCGGCCTGACCGGCCCCGATGACGACGACCTCGACCTCGCGTGTGTTGTTCACGGTTCTACCAACGGCGTGGCAGGCCCCGATCTTCCCCCGGTGTCAGGATGGGGTCATGCCAGATGCCTTCACCACCCGAGTCCTCAACCTCGCCACCGGCTCGGCGGAGCGGGTCGCCGACATCACCGGTGACTGCGAGTCCTTCCTGCGCGAGGCGGCGTCCGGTCGCGACGGCCTCCTCAACGTCTTCGTCCCGCACGCCACCGCCGGGATCGCGATCATCGAGACCGGCGCCGGCAGCGACGACGACCTGCTGTCGGCCCTGCACACCCTGCTCCCCGCCGACGACCGCTGGCAGCACCGCCACGGCAGCCCCGGGCACGGCCGCGACCACGTCCTGCCCGCCTTCGTACCCCCGCACGCCACGCTGCCGGTGATCGGCGGCCGCCTGGAGCTCGGAACCTGGCAGTCGGTGTGCCTGGTGGACACCAATCGGGACAACCCCGATCGTCAGGTGCGGTTGTCGTTCCTCGGGTGAGGCCGCCACGGGACGACGTGCACACCGGACGCCGTACGGGCCCGGCCGGATACGAGTGGCCCGAGAACGTACTGGAGCGCGACGAGATCGTGCGCTGCCCGACCGAGCCCGGCACGACGACCGCTCCCGAGCACGCGGACGCGCCGTCGGACCGGGCCGGGGATCAGGCGTCCGCGCGGGTCCGGCCCCGGACCACCAGGTGCTTCACCAGCGGCCAGGCCAGCAGCAGCACGATCACCGCGTACACCGTCACCGAGAACGGCGTGTTGACCAGCCCCGTCACGCTGCCGTCGCTGATCTGCAGGGCGCGACGCAGCTGCTGCTCGGCGTTGGGGCCGAGGATGACGCCGATCACGGCGGGCAGAACGGGCAGCCCGTAGCGGCGCATTCCGAACCCGATCAGACCGATGACCAGCAGGATCACCAGGTCGACCACCTCACCGCCGACGGCGTACGCGCCGACCGCCGCGAAGAACATGATCCCCGCGTAGAGGTACGGCCGCGGGATCCGCAGCAGCTTGGCCCACACCGGCGCCAGCGGCAGGTTCAGGGCGAGCAGCAGCACCATGCCCACGAACAGCGAGGCGATCAGGCCCCACACCAGCTCGGGCTCGCGCTCGAAGAGCAGCGGCCCCGGCTGGATGCCGTACTGCTGGAAGGCGGCCAGCATCACCGCGGCGACCGCCGTGGTCGGCAGGCCGAGCGTCAGCATGGACACCAGCGTGCCCGCGGCCGAGGCCGACGCCGCCGACTCGGGGCCCGCCACGCCCTCGATGGCGCCCTTGCCCCACTCGTCCTTGTGCTTGGACAGCCGCTTCTCCGTGACGTACGACAGGAACGTGGGGATCTCCGCGCCGCCCGCCGGGATCGCACCGAACGGAAAGCCGATGAACGGACCGCGCAGCCAGGACTTCCAGGTGCGCTTCACGTCATCGCGGCCGAGCCAGGGACGGCCCACCGGTATCGGTTCGGCCCCTCCGCGCCGCAGGTGGGCCGCCACCCACAGCGCCTCGCCGATCGCGAACAGACCGACCGCCACGATCACCACGTCCACGCCGTCGGCGAGTTGCAGCGAACCGAAGGTCAGCCGCTGCTGGCCCGTCATCTGGTCCAGGCCCACGAGGCCGATCGTCAGACCGATCAGCAGTGAGGCCAGGCCCCTGATCCGCGACGAACCCAGCACCGAGGTCACGGCGATGAACGCCAGCACCATGATGGCGAAGTAGTCCGGCGCACCGATGTCCACCGCCAGGTCGGCGACCGTCGGAGCGAGCGCCACCAGCAGGATCGTGCCGATCATGCCGCCCGCGAAGTGACCGATGGCCGCGGCCGCCAGCGCCTGTGCGCCGCGCCCCGCCTTGGCCATGGGGTTGCCCTCCATGGCCGCGACCACGGCGGCGCTCTCGCCGGGGGTGTTGAGCAGGATGGAGGTGGTCGAACCGCCGAACATCGCGCCGTAGTAGATGCCCGCGAACATGATGAACGCCGCGACCGGATCGAGGCCGTACGTCACCGGCAGCAACAGCGCCACCGCCATCGCCGGGCCGATGCCGGGCAGCACGCCGATGGCCGTGCCGAGCAGCACACCGAGGGCGGCCCACAGCAGGTTCAGCGGCGTCAGGGCCGTGCCGAACCCGTCCATGAGGGAGTTGAGGGCGTTCATGTCAGAGCACTCCCATCAGCGGACCGCCGGGCAGCGGCACGCCGAGCAGCTTGTCGAAGACGACATAGGTGATCAGGGACAGCACCGCGGCGATCAGCGGATCGCGGTCCACGCGGCGACTGCCGAGCGCGAAGGCGGCGCCCCAGAAGAGCAGCGCACCGGCGACGGGGAAGCCGGCCGGCTCGATCAGGGCGGCGGCGCCGAGGAAGATCCCGGACAGCAGCAGCACCGTGCGCCAGTCGGCCGGTTCGGACAGGTCGATGTCCTCGCCGCCCTCGGCCTCGCCCCGGCCGCCGCGCAGCACGTCGACGGCGAGCAGCGCGGCGATCACCAGCAGGCCGATGCCGACCACGACCGGCACGGTCTTCGGGCCGACCGGGCCGCGCTGGGTGATGTCGACGTCCATGGTGAGCGCGTCGGTCAGCACGAGCACGCCGAGCGCCAGCAGCAGGGCGCACACGCCCAGTTCGGAGTGGTCGCGCAGCCACGAGCGACGGCCGGTGGCCGTGCCCTCGCCGTCCTCGGGGAGTTCGGTCGGCGTCGTCACAGTCCCAGCTCCTTCAGCACCGACACCACACGCTTGTCCTGCGCCTCCAGGAAGTCGCCGAACTCCTCACCGGTCAGGAACGCGTCGTCCCAGCCGTTCTGGTCCATGGACTTCTTCCACTCGGGCGAGCCGTGCAGTTCCTCGAACAGGCGGATCAGCTTGTTCCGCTGCGCCTCGGACAGACCGGGCGGGGCGACGATGCCGCGCCAGTTGGTGAAGTCCACGTCGTAGCCCGACTCCTTGAGCGTGGGAGCGTCCCTGAGGTCGTCCACCCGCTCGGGACCGGTCACCGCGAGCACCCTCAGTTCGCCCGCCTTGATCTGGTCCAGGTACTCGCCGACTCCGGAGACCCCGAAGCCGACCTTGTTGCCCAGGATCGAGGCGAGCAGTTCGCCGCCGCCGTCGAAGGGGATGTAGTTGACCGACTTCGGCTGGATCCCGGCGGCCTGTGCCATCAGCATCGGCGCGAGGTGGTCGGGCCCGCCCGGCGACGAACCGCCGCCCACCGGGATCTTCCCCGGGTCCTCCTTCCAGGCGTCGATCAGCTCGCCGATCGTCTTGTAGGGCGAGTCCTTGGCGACCACGACGACGTCCTGCTCCTCGGTGAGCCGCGCGATCGGCGTGGCGTCGGCGAGGGTCTTGGGCGCGTGGTTGGAGCGGGCGGCGCCCACGACACCGAGGCCCATGGACATGGCGAGCTTGCCGTTTCCGTGCTCGCTCACCAGCCGGCTCAGGCCGACGGTGCCGCCCGCGCCGGGCAGGTTGAACACCTCGATGTTGTGCGTGAGCCCGGCGTCCTCGGCGTTCTTCGCGGCCGTGCGGGCGGTGATGTCGTAGCCGCCGCCGGGCGTGTTGGGGACCATGAAGCGCAGGCCCGGAATCTGGGTGCCGGAATCCGAGTCGTCGCCCGAGGAGAGCAACGGCGGTCCCGCCAGTACGAGCACGGCGGCCCCGAGCAGGGCAAGGGGGGTGCGCAGGCGCACGTGTGACACCACCTGTCGGTTGGGTAGTTCGGTACGGGGAGCCCTGTGGGGGAGGGTGACGTGGGCCACATGGTGCCCGCGCGCCCGCCGTCTGTCTTCCTTGCGGAACCAAGGGAGGTTGTGTTCATTGCGGTCGCCGGAACCGGTCGGCCGACATCGCTTTCGGATCGCCGCTTCATTGCGAAGCAGGCACATCCCTTTCCTTCGTCGCAGGTGGGCGCCATGATGGCGACTCGGCCCCCCGCCCCTCAGCCAGCCCGAGAACGAGTCCGCCGTGGCCCCCACCTTCCGCCGTCAGACCCTCGCGGGCGAGATGCTGGTCCTCCAGCTCGCCATCGTGGTGGTCGTCCTGCTCGCGGTGGCCGCCGTCTCGCTCGCCCAGTCCAAGGCCACCTTCAACCGCGTCGAGGGCCGCCGGGTCACCGCCCTGGCCGAACAGCTGGCCGCCACGCCGCTGGTCCGCAGCCAGTTGCTGCGCCCGGTGCCGCAGGAGGCCCTCGCCCCGCTGGTCAACGCCACGCAGACCCAGTCCGGGGTCACCTCCGTCACGGTGGCCGATGCCGACGGCCGCGTCGTCAGCTCCACCGACCCGACGCTGATCGGCGCCCGGCTGCCGCGCGGCGCGGGCGCCGGTGTCTCGAGCGGCTGGTCGGGGCCGCTGACCGTGCAGGGCAGCCGGGAGCTCGTCGCCCAGGTCCCGGTGCTCGGCGCCACCCGGCAGACGCTCGGCCGGCACCTCGGCACGGTGATGGTCGGTGAGGCCGACCCGACGGCGTGGCAGCGCCTCAGCGGTGCCTCCTCCTACCTCCTCGCCTACCTCGGCATCGCCAGCGGTCTCGGGGTGGCCGGTTCCTGGCTGCTGGCCCGGCGTGTCAAACGGCAGACCCTCGGCCTGGAGCCGCGCGAGATCGCGGGCCTGGCCGAACACCGGGAGGCCATGCTGTACGGCATCGCCGAGGGCGTCGTCGCCCTCGACCCGCAGCACCGGCTCACCCTGGTCAACGAGATGGGCCGGCGCCTGCTCGACCTGCCCGCCGACTGTGTGGGCCAGAGCCTGGACGGCCTCGGCATCGACGGCCGGCTGCTCGACGTCCTCGCCGGCGTCACCTCCGAGACGGCCGAGCCGCGCGACGAGGTCGTCGTCCGCCGCGGCCGGGTCCTGGTCATGAACCGCATGACCGTCACCAAGGACGGCCGCCCGTTCGGCTCGGTCACCACCCTGCGCGACCGCACCGAACTGGCTCGCCTGGAGCGGGAGATCGGCTCCTTCCGCAGCACCTCCGAGCTGCTGCGCGCCCAGGCCCACGAGTTCGCCAACCAACTGCACACCATCTCCGGGCTCATCCAGATCGGCGAGCAGGACGAGGTGGTGCGCTACGTCCGCGGGCTCAACCAGCGCCGCCAGTCCCTGGACGTCACCCTCAGTCGCCGGGTCCGGGACACCGCCGTGGCCGCGCTGATCACGGCGAAGTCCTCCCTCGCGGCCGAGCGCAGGGTCGCCCTGCGCGTCTCGGACCGTACGGCGCTGGACCGGCTGGAGCCGGCCGACGCCGCCGATGTGGCGACCGTGGTCGGCAACCTCGTCGACAACGCCGTGGACGCCGCCGCGCCCCCGGACGACGCCCACGAGGCCTGGGTCGAGGTCGAGCTGCGGCAGGACGCCGCCAGCGTCGAGATCGTGGTCCGCGACTCGGGGCCCGGCGTGGCGCCCGAACTGGCGCGGGAGGTCTTCTCCCACGGCTTCACCACCAAGGCCGCCCGGCAGGGCGAGCGCGGTATCGGCCTGGCGCTGACCCGGCTGGTCTGCGAACGTCACGGCGGTGAGATCTCGGTGACCAACACCCCCGAGGGGGCCATGTTCACCGCACGCATGACCGTCAGCCACCTCACCGACGCGGTGGCGGAAGGAGCAGCACCATGACGGCTACGAGCGGCACGCCCGACGCGACCGCGAGCGCCGCACCCCGCGGGACGACCCGCGCCGCCGCACCGATCGGCGTGCTCGTGGTCGACGACGACTTCATGGTGGCCCGCGTCCACCGCGCGTTCGTCGAACGGGTCGAGCCCTTCCGGGTCGTCGGCGCGGCCGGCACCGGGGAGCAGGCGCTGACCGCCGTCGCGGAACTCCGCCCCGACCTGGTCCTGCTCGACCTGTACCTGCCGGACGTCTTCGGCCTCGACGTCATCCCGCGGCTGCGTGCCGCGGGCCACGACTGCGACGTCATGGTCATCAGCGCGGCCCGGGAGGCGGACGCGGTGCGCGGCGCCGTGCGGCACGGTGTCGTCGACTACCTCCTCAAGCCCTTCGAGTTCGAGGACCTGCGGGTCCGGCTGGAGCGCTACGCCGTTCTGCGGGGCCGGCTGCTCGGCACGGTGGTGCGCAGCCAGGCCGACGTCGACCGGGTCCTGGCCGGGGCCGCGGCACCGGCCGCACCGGCCCCCACGCTGCCCAAGGGCATGAGCGTGGAGACCGCCGGACTCGTCGAGCGGACCCTGCGCGAGGCCGACGGCACCCTGTCCGCCAGCGAGTGCGCGGCGCTGACCGGCATCTCCCGGGTCAGCGCGCGCCGCTACCTGGAGTACTTCCACACCGTGGGCAGTGCGGAGGTCTCCCTGCGCTACGGGGCGGCGGGCCGCCCCGAGCGCCGCTACCGCTTCCGGGGCGCGGTCACCGGCCCGGCGCTCCGACCCGCAGGCCGTCCATGACGAAGTCCAGGAACCGGGTGACCCGCGGCTGCCAGTCGTCGCCGGGATCGATCAGCCAGAGGCCGCCGATGACGAGGAAGAAGTCGTCCGAGGAGACCCCGGGGCGGATGGTGCCGGCCTCCTGGTTGGCCCGCAGCAGAAGCTCGGCCGCCTCCATCACCGGCGCGGGCTCCGGCTTCTCCGGTCCGCCGGGCGCGCTGGTGACCAGCCGGATCGCGTCCGCCAGCCCGGCCTTGGTCATGGCGAACCGGGCCAGGTGGTCCAGCCACTCGCGCAGGGCCCGCTCGGGGTCCAGGGCGGCCAGCAGCGCGGGCGCGGCGTCGGCCACCTGCCGCATCTCGTAGCGGTACACCTCCAGGACGAGGGCCTCGCGGTGCGGGAAGTTGCGGTAGAAGGTGCCCTGCCCGACGCCCGCCTTCTTGGCGATGGCGCTCAGCGGGACGTTCGCGCAACGCGTCAGTTCCTCCGTGGCCACGCGCAGGATGCGCTCGCGGTTGCGCTGTGCGTCCGAGCGCAGAGGCGCGTCCGCCTTGTCCCTCTTCGACGGCGACACTCGCCCTCCTCCCGGGTTCGTGGCCGAATCCCGTCCTTGCTAACCGGACAACTGTCCGTTACGTTTCCAGTGAGCGGACAGTTGTCCGGTTACCCGCCCAGTCTAGCGGCGGACGCGGCCGCGAGAACCGGCCGGTGGCCGACCGGCCGCGGATGACCCCCCACTGCCTACAGCCCGTTTCTCCCTGACAACAGACGCCCCCTGTCACCGGACACCAAAGAAGGCTGACCATGGCCCCAACGCCCTCGTCGACGTCCAGCGCCATCACCCTGAACATCAACGGCGAGAAGCACCAGCTGACCGTCGACCACCGCACCACCCTGCTCGACGCCCTGCGCGAGCGCCTGGATCTCACCGGCACCAAGAAGGGCTGCGACCAGGGGCAGTGCGGCGCCTGTACCGTCCTGGTCGACGGGCGCCGCGCCGTCTCCTGCCTGAACCTCGCCGTCGCCGCCGAGGGACGCGAGATCACCACCATCGAGGGCATGGCCGAGGGCGACCGGCTGCACCCCGTGCAGCAGGCCTTCCTCGACCTCGACGGCTACCAGTGCGGCTACTGCACCCCCGGGCAGATCTGCTCGGCGATCGCGGTCATCGAGGAGCACGCGGCCGGCTGGCCCAGCGCCGCCACCGAGGACGTACGCCCCGAGGCCGGACCACCGCCCCTGACGCCGGACGAGATCCGCGAACGGATGAGCGGCAACCTGTGCCGCTGCGGCGCCTACGTCTCCATCGTCCAGGCGGTCACCCGCGCCGCCGAGGCCCACGAGGCCGCGGCCCACGACGACGACCGTGCCGACCGGCGCGAGACCACCGAGGAGACGGCCGCATGAGGGAATTCGGATACCAGCGCGCCGAAGACGTCTCCGGCGCCGTCGCCCTGCTCGCCGCCGACCCGGACGCCCGCTTCCTCGGCGGCGGCACCAACCTCGTCGACCTGATGAAGACCGGCGTCGAGCGCCCCGCCCGGCTCGTCGACGTCCGAGAACTCCCCCTGGACGGCATCGAGGAGACCGCGGACGGCGGCCTGCGCATCGGCGCCACCGTCACCAACAGCGACCTCGCCGCCCACCCCGACGTACGCCGCCGCTACCCGGCCCTGACCCAGGCGGTCCTGGCCGGCGCCTCCGGCCAGCTGCGCAACATGGCCACCGTAGGCGGCAACCTCCTCCAGCGCACCCGCTGCGGCTACTTCACCGACCTGAGCAAGCCCTGCAACAAGCGTGCCCCCGGCAGCGGTTGCTCCGCGCTCACGGGCGAGCACCACAACCACGCCGTCCTGGGCGCCTCCGACCACTGCGTGGCCCTCCACCCCTCCGACATGGGCGTGGCCCTCGCCGCCTTCGACGCCGTCGTCGGCTACGAAACCCTCGACGGGCCCGGCGAGCTGCCGCTGGCCGACTTCTACCTCCCGGTCGGTGACACCCCGCACCGCGAGACCTCCCTGCCGCCCGGCGCGCTGATCACCGGCATCACCCTGCCGGCCGCCGCGGTCGCCGCCCGCTCCCGCTACCGCAAGGTGCGCGAGCGTGCCTCGTACGCCTTCGCGATCGGCTCGGTCGCCGCCGCGCTCGACGTCGAGGACGGCGTCGTGCGCGAAGCCCGGCTGGCCTTCGGCGCGGTCGCCTCGCGGCCCTGGCGGGCCCGCGCGGCCGAGGCCGTACTGACCGGAGCACCGGCCGACGGCGACACCTTCGCCGCCGCCGCGGACGCCGAACTCGCGGCCGCCAGGCCGCTGCCCGACAACGGATACAAGGTGACCCTCATGCGCAACCTCGTGGTGGCCGTCCTGACCGAACTCGCCGAGGAGACCGCCCGATGACCACCGCCACGACCGGCCGTGCGGCGCTCAAGGGCGTCGTCGGCACCCCGCACACCCGCGTCGAGGGCCGCGACAAGGTCACCGGAGCGGCCCGCTACGCGGGCGAGATCCCCTTCGCCGACCTCGCGCACGGCTGGCTGGTGCTGTCCACCGTCGCCCGCGGCCGGATCCGCGCGATCGACACCGAGCCCGTCCTCGCCATGCCCGGCGTACTGGCCGTCCTGCACCACGGCAACGCCCCGCGCGTCGAGACAGACTACACCGGCCTGCTCGGCATGGCGCCGGACCCCACCGCCGCCGTCTTCCAGCAGGACCGGGTGCACCACGTGGGCTGGCCGGTCGCCCTCGTCGTCGCCGAGACGCCCGAGCAGGCCCGGGAGGCCGCCGAGGCCCTCGTCGTCGCCTACGACGAGGAACCCCACGACACCGCCCTCACCACCGGCCACCCTGGTGCCCACCCGGCCGGCGGGGTCATGCCCGGCGAGACCGCCAAGGGCGACCTGGAGGCCGGCCTCGCCGCCGCCGCGGTCGTGGTGGACGAGGAGTACACCACCCCCGAAGAGCACCACAGCATGATGGAGCCGCACGCCGCCACCGCCCTGTGGGACGGCGGCCGGCTGGAGGTCGTCGACTCCAACCAGGGCACCACCTGGATCCAGGGCGAACTGGCCAGCATGTTCTCCCTCGACGCCTCCGCGGTACGGGTGCGCTCCGAGCACATCGGCGGCGGCTTCGGCAGCAAGGGACTGCGCGCCCACCAGGTCGCCGCCGTGATGGCCGCGACCGAGTTGCAGCGGCCGGTGCGCGTGGTCATGACGCGGCGGCAGATGTTCTCGCTGGCCGGCTACCGCAGCCCCACCCTCCAGCGCGTGCGGCTCGGCGCCGACGCCGACGGCCGGCTGCGCGCCCTGGAGCACCGCTCGCTGAACCAGACGTCCACCGTCTACGAGTTCGTCGAGCCCAGCGCGGGCGTGGCCCGGGTGATGTACGACGCCGACGCCCACCACACGGCCAACGAGGTCGCGCCGCTCGACGTGCCGTCACCGACCTTCATGCGCGCGCCGGGCGAGGCACCGGGGTCCTTCGCCATCGAGTCGGCCCTCGACGAACTCGCCGAGCGCACCGGCATCGACCCCATCGCACTGCGCCTGCGCAACGAACCCGAGGTCGGCCCGGTCTCCGGCCTGCCCTTCAGCAGCCGCAACCTGGACGCCTGCTTCCGCGAGGGAGCCCGGCGGTTCGGCTGGGCGCAGCGCGACCCGCGCCCCGGCACGCGCCGGGACGGGCGCTGGCTCCTTGGCACGGGCACGGCCGCCGCCTCCTTCCACGCGGGTGCCGGTCCCTCCACGGCCGTCGTCACCGCGCAGGCCGACGGCGGCTTCACCGTGCGGATCGCCGCCGCCGACATCGGCACCGGCGCCCGTACGGCGCTCACCCTGGTCGCCGCCGACGCCCTGGAGGTCGCGCCCGACCGGGTCCGGGTCCGGATCGGGGACAGCGACTTCGGCCCCGCGATGATCGCGGGCGGCTCGATGGGTACGCGTTCCTGGGCCTGGGCGATCAGGGAGGCGGCCCGCGAACTGCGGGAGCGGCTGGCCCTCGGCACGACGATCCCGCCGGAGGGCATCACCGTACGGTCCGACACCACCGAGGCCCTCGGTGCCCTCGCGCAGAAGGAACGGCACTCCTTCGGCGCGCAGTTCGCCGAGGTCGCCGTGGACCCCGCCACCGGTGAGGTGCGGGTGCGCCGCATGCTCGGCATCTTCGCGGCCGGCCGGATCGTCAACCCGCTCACCGCCCGCAACCAGCTCGTCGGCGGCATGGTCTGGGGCATCTCCATGGCCCTGCACGAGGAGGCGGTCCGGGACCGGACCAGCGGCGGCCTCTACGCCCCCGACCTCGCCGGCTACCACGTGGCCACCAACGCCGACGTGGGTGACATCCAGGCCGACTGGGTCGACGACCCGGACCCCGACGACCCGGTCGGTATCAAGGGCGTCGGCGAGATCGGCGTCGTGGGCGCCGCGGCGGCCGTCGCCAACGCCGTCTGGCACGCGACCGGCGTACGCCACCGCAACCTGCCGATCAGGCCGGACCGGGTGCTGTCGGCGGGGGTGCCCGCGGCAGGGGGCGGCCCGCATGCTTGACATCGCCGACGAGCTGAACGGCTGGCTGACGCAAGGGCGGGAGTTTGCCGTCGCCAGTGTCGTCTCGGTGGGCGGCAGCGCACCGCGCGGGCCCGGCGCGGCCCTCGCCGTCGACCGCGACGGCACGGTGATCGGCTCGGTCTCCGGAGGCTGTGTGGAGGGCGCGGTGTACGAGCTGTGCACCGAGGCCCTGGACAGCGGCGAGAGCGTGCGCGGGCGGTTCGGCTACAGCGACGAGGACGCCTTCGCGGTCGGGCTGACCTGCGGCGGGGTGATCGACGTGCTGGTCACGCCGGTCGGCGCGGACGCGCCGTCGCGCGAGGTGTTCCGGGCGGCGCTCTCCACCGCCGCCCGGGGCGGGACCGTGGCCCTCGCCCGGGTCGTCCGGGGCCCGGCCGAGCTCCTGGGCCGGGCGCTGCTGGTCCGTCCCGACGGCACCCACGAGGGCGGTCTCGGCGGACACCCCGACCTCGACCGCACCGCGGCCGCCGAGGCGGGTGCCCTGCTGGACGCCGGACGCACCGGCACGGTCGGGCTCTCGGAGGACGGGTCGCACTGCCCCGGCGGGCTCACCCTCCTCGTCGAGTCCAGCGTGCCGCCGCCCCGCATGATCGTCTTCGGCGCGGTCGACTTCGCCGCGGCGCTGGTGCGGGCCGGGAAGTTCCTCGGGCACCACGTCACCGTGTGCGACGCCCGGCCGGTCTTCGCCACGCGGGCCCGCTTCCCGGAGGCCGACGAGGTCGTCGTCGACTGGCCGCACCGCTATCTGCGGCAGACCCCCACCGACGAACGCACGGTGCTGTGCGTACTCACCCACGACGCCAAGTTCGACGTGCCGCTGCTGACCGAGGCCCTGCGCAGGCCCGTCGCGTTCGTCGGCGCCATGGGCTCGCGCCGCACCCACGAGGACCGCCACCGCCGGCTGCGGGAGGCGGGCCTGACCGAGGACGAGCTGTCCGGGCTGCGCTCACCGATCGGCCTCGACCTCGGCGCGCGCACCCCGGAGGAGACGGCCCTGTCCATCGCAGCGGAGATCGTCGCGGCCCGGCGCGGCGGAACGGGCGTACCCCTGACGGGCGGTTCGGCACCGATCCACCGGGAGCGGGAGGTGACGGGGGCGGCCGCCTGAGGGACTCAGGGCAGCGTGGACTCGCCGGCCAGGCGGACCGCGCACTCCAGCATCAGCGCGTGCACGAAGGCCTGCGGGAGGTTGCCGCGGAGCTGGCGCTGGCGCACGTCGTACTCCTCGGCGAACAGCCCGGGCGGCCCACAGGCCGCCCGGGTGCGCTCGAACCAGCGGAACGCGCCGACCCGGTCGCCGACCCGGTGCGTGGCGAGCGCCATCGTGAAGCCGCAGAGCAGAAAGGCCCCCTCGGCCTCGCCGAGCGGCACCCCGGGATGTTCGAAGCGGTACAGGTACCCGTCCTCGGCCAGCCGGGACTCCACGTACGCGCGCGTGGTGGCGTCGCCGTCACCGTCCCCGAACGCACAGCCGCGGGCCGTCGGCACCAGCAGCGCGGCCTCCGGCCCGTCGTCGTCCTCGGCCCGCCGCCAGCGGCCGTCGGGGCGCAGGCAGCGGCGCCGGGTCTCCCGCAGCACCGTGTCGGCGAGGTCGGCGCACCGGCGCCCCGCGGGTCCGGGCAGCACCTCGGCCATGCGCCGCAGACCGCACACCACGCTCAGCCGGGAGTGGGTCCACCACCGGTTCTCCAGCTCCCACAGGCCGGCCTCCGGCTTCAGCCACTGCCGCTCGACGACGTCCACGGCGACGGCGGCGGCCCGTTCCGCCTCGTCGGTCAGCCGGTCGTGCGCGGCGGCCGCGGCGAACAACTGCAGCGCCTCGCCGAAGGTGTCCAGCTGGAACTGGGCGCCCGCGTCGTTGCCGACGTGGTCGTTGCCACCGGGGTAGCCGGGCAGCCGCAGGGAGCGTTCCTTGCCGACCGGCCGCCCGTCGACCGTGTAGGCGGGGCGCACCCCGTCGCCGTCCGCGAGCACGCGCTCGGCGACGAAGCGCACCGCGTCGTCGACCAGGGGGTGCGGCCCGTGCGCGGCGACCGCGAGACCGGCGTAGCACTGGTCGCGCAGCCACGCGTAGCGGTAGTCGTAGTTGCGCCCGCTGTTGGCCCGCTCCGGCAGGGACGTGGTCGCGGCGGCGACCATCCCCCCGGAGACGCTGGTCAGCCCGCGCAGCACGGCGTACGCGTGCCGGGCGTCGCGGGGCGCGACCAGCCGCGAGCAGTCCGGGACGGCCCGCGCCCACTCCCGTTCCGTGGCCCGCCACAGCGCGTCGGGGTCCAGCGGTCCGGTCTCCGGGCCCTCGGACAGTTCCAGCACGAGGTCGTGGGTCCGGCCCTCGCGCAGCCGGAACCCGCCGCGCAGCCCGGCCCCGTCCCGCCACACCGCGTCCGGTGCCCCGGCGAGCCGAAGCCGCAGCCCCTCCGTCCGGGCCGTCCACACGCCCCCTTCCCGCCGGGGGTCGCGCATCCGGACCCCGCCGAAGCCGGGCCGCGGGTCCAGATCCATGCGCAGCCGCGCCTCGCCCCGCTCCACCCGCATGCGGCGCAGCAGCACGAGCCGGTCCGTGCGGGTCGGCAGGGCCAGGGCCTCCCGGCACTCGATCACGCAGTCGGCGGTCACCCACCGGCTGATCCGGATCAGCGTGCCCTCCTCGTAGGAGCCGCCCCAGACGTGCCAGGGGTCCGCCGGTTCCACGGTGAAGTGACCGGCTCCGCCGATCAGCGCCGAGAACACCGCGTCGTCGTGCCACCGCGGGGCGCACAGCCACACGATCCGGCCCCGGGGGTCCAGGACCGCTCCCCGCTCGCCGTCGGCGAGTACGGCGTACTCGCGCAGCGCCCAGGGCGGGCACGACCTGTCCGGTTCCGGCGCGCGCCGCTCGTCGCTGTCCTTCATGACGGTACGGCTATCCCGGCGCCGGTGACCGAAACGGCGCCGTCCCGGTGGTCCCGGTGGTCCCGGTGGTCACCCCGGTAACGGATGTCACCGCGGTCCGGCCGGTCCCGTGCTCGCCGAGCGGGCCGACGGTCCACCCCGCCGCGCGGCAGTCGCGCACGATGTCCGGCAGCGCGCCGAGGGCGGCCCGCCAACTGCCCGGGGCGGAGGCGTGATCGGTGTCGTGGAGGAGGACCGTGCCACCCCCGCGCAGGTCAGCCGCGACGGTCGCGCGTACGGAGGCGGGCGTGGCGTCCTGCCGCCAGTCCTTGCCCCACGCGGTCCACAGCACGGGCCGCAGCCCGGCCCGGCGGGCGGCCGCCCAGCGTCCGGAGGTGAGGATGCCGTAGGGCGGCCGGTACCAGCGCGGGGCACTTCCGGTCACCTCGGTCACCACCCGGACGGCACGCAGCACCTCGCGCGCGTCCCGTGCCGGCGACGGCCACCAGGGGCGGTCGTGCGCCCAGCCGTGGACGGCGAGTTCGTGTCCGCGCCGGACCAGCTCACGGACCAGTGCGGGATGGCGCTCGGCGTTCTCGCCCAGGACGAAGAACGTGGCCCTTGCCCCGAGCCCGTCCAAGGCGTCGAGGAACCGCGGCGTGGACGCCGGATCGGGGCCGTCGTCGAAGGTGAGCGCGACATGACCGGGGTCGCCCAGGCCGGCCAGACCCGGGAAATGGCGACGGCGCAGTTCCGGCAGCCAGGTCGCGGCCGGACCGATGTGGGCGAGCGCGGCGGCGACGACCGGGGCGGCGGCGTACACCGCCCGACCGGCGCGAAACCCGTGACCCATCGTGGTACCTCCGCTTCGTCCCCCTGCCTTCCGTCCCCCTGCTTTCCGTTCGCCTCTTTTGGGTGCCCCTGCATTGCCGTTCCCGGTCGTCCGGACCGCGCGGTCCCGACGCGTGCCGTCCGTCCGCTCACCGCCTCACCGCCCGCCCGGGGCCGTCCCGTGCCGCCGGGGCCGTGTCCCAGGCGCCGTGCACCGACGGTGCGCGGGCCAGCCCGACACTGCCGAGGCCGATCAGCGCCACGCCGATCAGTTCGGGCAGCACCCGCACTCCGAGCAGGATCTCCTCGCCGAACAGGGCCCAGCCCAGGGCGATGCTGGTCAGCGCGTCGCCGAGGGTCAGGGCCGGCTGCGAGGCGGCCAGGGTCCCCGCCCGCAGGGCGCTCTGCAACAGCAGGAAGCTGGCCACGCCCACCACCGCGGTGGCGTACGGCGGCCACTGGGTCAGCACCTCGCCCACCCCCTGGGGGAGCCGCCCGGTCAGCTCCTTGAGCAGCGCCGCCGTACCGCCGAACCCCACCGCGGACGCCGATCCGAACAGCGCCGCGCGGGGCGCACCGTGCACCAGGCTGCCGATCGAGGCGAGGACCGTCATGAGGACGACCAGCGCCAGCCCCGCCCAGATCCACCGGCCCCCGGTGGCGGTGTCGTGTCCGGCCGACGGAGCGGCGGAGCCCAGGAACAGCGCGAGGCCCACGGCCAGTGCCACGAACGCCAGCCACGTCCGGGTGTCCGGCCGCCGGTGGAAGACCGCACTGCCGACCACCAGCGTGAACAGCAGTTCGGTGGCCATCAGCGGCTGGACGACGGCGAGACTGCCCACCGCCAGCGCGGCCGCCTGCAGCACCGTCGTCAGCGCGAGCAGAGCCGCCCCGCCGACCCAGTACCGGTCCCGCACCAGCCGCAGCAGTGAGCGCACGACCGTGTGCCTGGCCCCCGCCCGGTCCTCGTCCTGCGCCGCGGCCCGGCGTTGCAGTACCGACGCCGCCGCGTTGGACAGCGCCGCGAACAGGGCGAGGACGACGGTGAGGACACTCACCGCGGCGCGCTCCAGGTCATCGCGCTCCCGGTCATCCGAACCGTGCGGCCAGCCGTCGGTACAGTCCCGGAGCCGCGCCCCGCACCCGGCACGGCAGACGCAGCCACGAGGGCACGTACACCTCGTCCCGGCCCCGTACCACCGCCGTGCGCACCGCGTCGGCCACGCGCTCGGGCGGTACCGGGCGGGGGCGGGAGCGCCGGTAGGGAGTGCCCCGGCGCTCGAAGAACGGAGTGTCGACGACACCCGGCACCACGTGGGTGACCCCCACGCCCGTGCCCCGCAACTCGTAGCGCAGCGAGTCCGCGAAGGCCCCGACCGCGGCCTTGGCGGCGGAGTACACGGCCTCGTCGCGCACCCCGACACTGCCCGCCAGCGATCCGATGAGCACCACCCGTCCCGAACCCGCCGCCACCATCCCCGGCAGCAGCAGCCGCACCAGCCGCAGCGTGGCCAGCACGTTGATGTCGAGCACCTCGTCGATGGTGTGCGGGGGCATGTCCAGGAACTCCCCGGCCCAGCCCACCCCGGCTCCGGCCACCAGCAGGTCCACCCGGCCCGACGTGGCCAGGGCGAAGTCGGTGAGCTGCCGGTCGGCGCCGGGGAGTGTGAGGTCCGCGGCGAACGCGGTGGCCGAGGTGTCGTCGGCCACCTGGCGCAGCCGCATCGGGTCACGCCCGGTGAGCACCAGCCGCCAGCCGTCCTCGTCACCCAGCCGACGCGCCACGGCCGCGCCGATGCCGGAGGACGCCCCCGTCACCAGCGCCGTGCGGGTCCGCGTGTCCAGGACCCCGACCGGACGCCGCCCGGGCGGCCTCGCGTGGTCCGCGTCGGGTGCGACGACCTGCGGTCCGGGAACGGCCCGGGGACGGGAGAACGCATGCGCCATGGGGACCACCTTGGCTCGGGGCGGGCACCGGGGAGCGTCCGACCGGGCGGTCGGGGCTCCGGCGTCCGGCCGGACGGGCGGTCACGGAGTATCCCCCAGCGTCCGCCCGAAACGCCCGCTTGTGCGGTGGTTTGGAAGCCGCCGTACCGGCAACTTGGTCCGCCGTGCATCCTCGCAGCCCATCAGTGCCCCGCCGGACCGGGGCCCCGCGCGGTCCGCGGGGCGGCAGACGGCTGCTGGTGATCAGCGCGAGCATGGGCGCCGGACACGACACGGTGGCCGCCGAACTGGTCAGGCGGGCCCGGGAGGGCGGCGACACCGCCCAGGTCGTCGACGTCCTCGCCCTCCTGCCGTACGGCCTGGGCACGGCCCTGCGGTGCTTCTACCGCGGGTCCGTGCGGCACTTCCCGTGGGCGTACGCCGCCCTGTACCGCCTCTTCCTGCGGCCCGGCACGGGACGCCGGCCCAGCGGGACCCCCCTGGCCCGGCTCGCCGGGAGGAGACTGCGCGAGCTGGCGGAGCGCACCGGCGCGGACGTGGTCGTGCCCGTCTTCCACCTGGGTGCCCAGTTGACCGGCCACCTGCGGGACCGCGGACTGCTGCCCGTGCCCAGCGTCGTCCTCGTGATCGACTTCGAGCCGCACCGCCAGTGGCTGCACCCCGGCAACGACCGCTGCCTGTGCCTCACCGAGGAAGCGGCGCGCGAGGTGCGGGGGAGCACCGGCACGCCCGCGACGACGTGCGCGCCCCTCGTGGCGCCGGAGTTCTCGGCGGACGACGTCCCGGGCGCGGCCCGGTGGCGGGAGACGTTCGACCGGCTCGGCTCCGGGCGGCCCGCCGTGGTGCTCTCCGCCGGCGCCTGGGGCGTCGGCTCGCACCTGGACGCCACCGTCCGGCTCCTGGCCGACCACGGCTACCTGCCGGTCGTCCTGTGCGGCGACAACCAGCGGCTGCGCCATACCCTGTCCGGCACGCCGGGCGTCCTGGCCCTGGGCTGGGTGACGGACATGCCGGGCCTGTTGCACGCCGCCCGTGCCCTGATCGACAACGCGGCCGGCCAGACCGCCGTACAGGCGCTCGCGGCCGGGCTGCCGGTCGTCGGCCACCGCCCCATACCCGGCCACGGCGCGGACGGCGTACGACGGATGGCCGCGCTCGGTGTCTCCGAGGTCGCCGAGGACGGGCCCGCGCTGCTGGAAGCGCTGCGGCGGCTCACCGCACCGGGCCGGGACCGGCGGCGGCGGATCGCCGCCGGACGCGCACTGTTCACCGGGAACGCGGACGTCCTGACCCTGGTGACCGAGGTCGCCGACGCCGCGCGCGCGGGTGTCCGTTTCCCATGACCGTCACAGGGCACCCGCCCCGGAGCGCGAACCGGCACAAGGAGGCGACGCCGTGCGGCTCGACGAATTCCTCACCCGGGTCCGAGACCGGGGTGAGTTCCACGGCGACGACGAGGCCGAGCAGGTCGCCACGGCCGTCCTGTGGGTGATCGCGTCCCGCATCCCGCCGGAGGAGGCCGACGGCCTGGCCCGCGAACTGCCCGCCCCCCTGGACGACGCGCTGCGCCTGGAACGCGGCCGCATCGAGACCTTCGGCCGTGCGGAATTCCTCCGCAGGGTGGCCCAGCAGACCGGCGCCCGGCCGCGCACCGCCGAATGGGACGCGGGCGCCGTACTGTCCACCCTCGCCGACGCGGTGCCCCGCGAACGCGTCGACCGGCTGCTGGCCCACCTGCCCGCCGACTGCGCCGACCTCTTCGGCGGCCCGGCACCCCACTGAGCAGCGCCCGGAGACGGGCCACCGAGACCGAGGAGGCATCCATGACGGACGTCGAGCAGCGCTACGCGGACGGGGAGGAGGCCCCCCTCGTCGGATACGCGGCGCTCGCGGCGACCTTCGCGGCCACCGCCGGCGTGTTCGCGGTGACGGTGCGGCGCCGCGGGGTCCGGCTCCCCGACACCGTCCCCGGCTGGGACGTGGCCCTGCTGGGCACGGCGACGTTCAAGGCCTCCCGGCTGCTCACCAAGGACAAGGTCACCAGCTTCCTGCGGGCGCCGTTCACCCACCGCGAGCGGCAGGGCAACGCGAACGAGGTCATGGACGCCGGGCGCGGTACCGGTCTGCGCCGCGCCGTGGGCGACCTGATCTCCTGCCCGTTCTGCACCTCGGCCTGGGTGGCCGGCGGGCTCGTGGGCACCTACGCCGTGGCGCCCCGGGCGGCGCGGCTGGTGTGCGCGGGCCTGAGCGCGGTCGTGGTGTCGGACTGGCTGCAGTACGCGTGGAGCCTGACCGCGCAGAAGGCCGAGGAATGATCAGCTGACCGCCCAACCGGGCGACCGCCGGGCCGGACCGGGCGGTCGGTCACCGAGGAGGCCGGCACCGGCGAAGCCCGTCACCGAGGAGGCCGGTCAGTCGCGCTCGGCGCGCTCCGCCCGCTCGGCGTGCAGCTTCTTCACCCGGGCCGCCTCCTTGCGCACGTCGGCCTGGACCGCCTGTTCCCGCTCCAGCCACTCCGGACGCTCCTGCTTCAGCGCCTCGATCTGCTCCGTGGTGAGCGGCTCGGTGATCCCGCCCCGGTGCAGACCCGCGATGGAGACGCCCAGCTTGGCGGCCACCACCGGCCGCGGGTGCGGACCGTCGCGCCGCAGCTCGCGCAGCCACGCGGGCGGGTCCGTCTGGAGCGCGTTCAGCTCGGCGCGCGTGACGACGCCCTCCCGGAACTCGGCGGGTGTGGCTTCGAGGTACACACCCAGCTTCTTCGCCGCGGTCGCGGGCTTCATGGTCTGGGTGTTCTGGTGCGACGTCATGCGGTCAAGGGTATCGATCGTGTGAGTGGCTCCCGACCACGCCCGGTAACCTGGCGGCGTGACAGGCTCGGAAGCTCCCCCCTCGTTCCGGCTCGCGTACGTCCCGGGGGTGACGCCCGACAAATGGGTGCGCATCTGGAACGAGCGGCTGCCGGACGTCCCCCTCGCCCTGACCCAGGTGACCGCCGCGGAGGCGGACGGTGTCCTGCTCGGCCGCGACGCCGACGCCGGGCTCGTACGGCTGCCCGTCGACCGTACGGCGCTCAGCGCCATCCCCCTCTACACCGAGACGACGGTCGTGCTGATCCCGAGGGACCACCTCGTCACCGCTGCCGACGAGGTGACCGTCGGGGACCTCGCCGACGAGATCGTGCTGCACCCGCTGGACGACGTCCTCGACTGGGAGCGGCTGCCGGGCAGGCCCGCCCTGGAGCGCCCGGCCACCACCGCGGACGCCGTCGAACTGGTGGCGGCCGGGATCGGTGTGCTGCTCGTGCCCCTGTCGCTGGCCCGCCTGCACCACCGCAAGGACCTCACGTACCGCACGGTCACGGACGCTCCCGAGTCGAGCGTCGCCCTGTCCTGGCCCGAGGACGCGCACACGGACCACGTCGAGGACTTCATCGGGATCGTCCGGGGCCGGACCGTCAACAGCACCCGGGGCAGGCAGCCCGAACCGGCACGCTCCAAGGGCGGGAAGCAGACCTCCGCGAAGCAGACCTCCGCGAAGCAGACCTCCGGGAAGCAGACCGGGGGCGCCCGGCGCGGCACCGGGGGCAGCCACCGGGGCGCGAGCGGCGGCAAGGGCAAGGGCAAGAGCGGCGGACAGGGCGGCAGGACGCGCCGGCGCTGATCCCACGGACCCGGACTCCCGGCCTCGACGCGTCAGCGGACCGTCGGGCTCGGCGTCGGCGCGGAGGTGTTCACCTCGAGGCCGGGCGGCGCGGTGAGCGAGAGCACCGGTTCGCCGGGCTGCGGAGCCGGTGGCGTGAGCTGCGCCTTGGGCAGGTTCGGCGGGGCGGTCTGCTGGAAGTTGACCTGGTCGAAGTTGACCAGCCCGGTCTTCTCCAGCACGGTGATGTGGTCCAGGACGGTGTCGTTGGCCTGGTCGGCGAGCTGCCGCACCAGGGAGTTCTTGGTGTTGGCGCGGATGTTGGCGATGGCCGGGAAGATCTGGCCGTGGGTGATCCGCATGATGTTGACCGCGGTGGTGTCGAACTGCTTGCCCGTCGTGCCGTTCACGGTCGACACGAACTGCTGCTGCTGCGGCGAGGCCAGATTGGGCAGGGTGATGCCCAGCTCCGGCGCGATCCTGCGGCACGTGGCGTCCAGCCGGGAGTGGCCGACGACCAGGTGCTCCCCGGCCTCCCGCATCTCCGGCGTCGTCCCCCGCTCCATGGCCATCAGCCCGAGCGGGTGCTCCCACAGCCCCGCGGCCCGCACCTTCACCACGAAGTCCCGGTCCTGCTCGGTGAGCGGCCCGTACCGCGTGTTGGTGACGACCCGGGCCTGGTCACTGCCCGCGTTCTGCACCCCGAGCATGGTCGGGTAGGCGAGTGCGGTGAGGGTGAGGACCAGGGCACCGGCCACGAAGGCGGTCCCTGCCGTGGTGCGCGTGATGCGCATCGTGCCTCCTGGGGCGAAGACAGGCTCGGACACCAGGGGGTACGGATACGGAAGGCGATCTGATCACCGCCTCGGGCAAAACCTCGCGACCCGAGGCGCGCTCCGTCTCACCTCAGGAGACGCGCGCCGTCCGCGCGAGCCAGTCGTGCGCCGCCCGCGCGGTGAACTCCTCCTGGCCCCCGCGCACCAGCAGCCCCGCGGTGGCGAACTCCGGGGCGTCGGCCTGGGCCGCGACGTACGGGATCGCGATGCACCGCATTCCGGCGGCGTACGCGGCGGCGGCACCGGGAGCGGCGTCCTCCAGGACCACGCAGCGGGCCGGTTCCGCGCCCAGCCTGCGGGCCGCCTCCAGGAAGACGTCGGGGGCGGGCTTGCCCCGCGCCACCTCGTCGGCCGAGACGACCGTGCCCAGGTGCGCGTCCAGGCCGGTGCGGGCCAGGATCGCCGCGATCGCCTCGGGCGACGAACCCGAGGCCACCGCCATCGGTACGCCCTCGCCCGCCAGCAGTTCGACGAACTTGCGCATCTCGGGGTACGCGCGGGCCGAGCCGCGGGCGAGCCCCAGGTAGTGGCGGTTCTTGACGGCGAGCAGTTCCTCGACCGTGGCCCGCAGCCCGTACCGCCGCTTCCAGTCGGCGACCGTCTCCCGGGTGCTGATGCCCACGTACGCCTCGTGGTCGGCCCAGGTGAAGTCCGTGACGCCGTACTCGGCGAGGGTGCGCCGGCCCGCTTCGTAGTAGTTCGGCTCGCTGTCCACGAGGGTTCCGTCGAGGTCGAAGATGACCGAGATGCCGTCAAGCGTGCCCATGGTGCTCATGGCGTCCAGGATGCCAAGGATCATCTGCGGGCCGAGCGCCCGATCGACTCCACGAGCGGGAGCAGCCGGTGCGGCACCCGCTCGCGCAACGCCACCTCGCTGCGGGTGCGCACCACACCGGGCAGGCTGATCAGCTTCTGCACCACGTCCTCCAGGTGCGCGTTGTCGCGGGCCACGACGCGGGTCAGCAGGTCCCCGCCGCCCGTGATGGAGAAGGCCTCGACGATCTCCGGCACCGCCGCCAGCGCCTCGCCCACCTCGTCCAGACGGCCCTGGGTGACCTCGATGTGCACGAACGCGAGTACCGGGTGACCCAGCGCGGCGGGGGAGAGGGACGGAGCGGCACCGGTGATCACACCGTCCCGCTCCATACGGTCCAGCCGGGCCTGGAGGGTGCCCCGGGCGATCCCGAGGAGGCGGGCGTACTCCCGCACGCTGGTGCGCGGCTGCTCCAGCAGCAGCCGCAGGATGCGGGTGTCCAGCTCGTCGACGGCCATGGCGGGTGCGGCCCCCTCTCGTCGGCCATTGGCCCTCCGATGGCCGCAGGCATCCGGCGATCACTGTACCAATGGCTCACTCTGCCAGCAGCCTGTTGAGCCAGTGGTGGCGAAGATGCTCCCATAGGGGTATCGATGGCGCTGCGGACCCCGCGGCGCCTTTTGCGTGCGGTGACTTCATGGCCGGTGGGCGAGAGCGAGCGAGGGGGCGGTAGTCAGTGCTGAAGAAGGTGTTCGTGAGCCCGGACCCGGGACGGTCCCGGCTGCGGTTCGCCGCCCGGGCCGTCCTCGGCATCGGGCTGGCCGTCGTGGTGTGCGCTCTGGCCGGGACCTCCCTGGTCGGCGCGATCACCGGCGGTCTCGCCGCCCTGCTCGCGCTCTTCACCGTCACCGACGCCACCGTGCGCGGCCAGGCCGTCACCACCGCGCTGCTGCCGGTCACCGGGCTGCCCGTGCTGACCGCCGCCGCCGCGCTGCACGACCTCCCGGTGGCCCGCGACCTCACCTTCCTCGCCGTCGTCGGCGCGGGCGTGTACGCGCGCCGCTGGGGCCCGCGCGGGCACAGCCTCGGCGTCTTCGCCTTCATGACCTTCTTCATCGCCCAGTTCCTGCACGCGACCACGGACCGGCTGCCCGAGATGTTCGCCGCCGTCCTGCTGTCCGTGGCCGCCGCCGCGGCGGTGCGGTTCGGCCTGTGGTGCTACGAGCGCCGCCGTCCCGCGCCCGCCGTTCCCGCGCCGCCGCCAGGCACCGGGCTGGCCCGCATCACCACCCGGCAGGCCGTGCAGGCCACCGCGGGCGCCGGTTTCGCCCTGGTCGTGGGACAGCTGGTGTCCGGCGACCGCTGGTACTGGGCCGTCGGCGCGACCTGGTGGGTGTTCGTCAACACCACCTCGCGCGGCGAGACGCTGGTGCGCGGCTTCCGCCGGGTCCTCGGGACGGTCGTCGGCATCGGCCTGGGCTTCCTGATCGCCGTACCGGTGGCCGGGTCCCCGGTCCCCACCGCCGTGCTGGCCGCAGCCTGCGTCTTCGGCATCTTCTACACCGCCGCGGTCTCCTACACCTGGATGATGCTCTGCGTGACCCTGCTCGCCGAGCTGCTCTACGGCCTCCTGGGCGTCCTCAGTCCCGGTCTGCTCGCCCTGCGGATCGCCGAGACCGGCGTGGGCGCGCTCGGCGCCGCGCTCGCGGTGCTCTTGGTCCTGCCCGTCACCACGCACGCCGTCACCGACGTCTGGATCCAGCGCGCCCTGCGGTGCGTGCACGCGTGCACGGCGGAAGCCGCCGCCCGCCTCGCCGGAACCGAGGGCGCCGACCCGGCGCCGCGCGTGGCGGAACTGGAGCAGCTGCTGGGCCGGGTACGCCTCTCGGTCGCCCCGCTCGTGCACCCGCTGAGCCCGATGCACGGCCGCAGGCGGCGGGCCCGCCGCGTCCTCGACCTGCTCGACGACTGCGCCCGGGAGATCCGCGGCCTGGTCGCCGTCGCCGCCGACCCCGAAGCCTCGCACGACGCACGGTTGGCCGCCGCCTGCTGGCGCGTCGAGGCCGCGGTCGAGGCGCTCACCGGCGGGGGAGCCGTCCCGGCTCGCGCGGGCGGGCCTCGCGCCGCCGAACCCGCGCTGGCCCACCTGCACGACCTGGAACACGCCCTCGCCGAACTCGCCGCGCCCCTGCGTGGCCGTTCCGGTTCGCGGCTGGCCGACGCCTGACCCGTCCCGCCCGGCGCCCCTGCGACACCCGTTTGGTCTAGACCGCACGTGATCGACTGCTACCGTCGCTCCGGGGCGGACGATCAGGGTCGGCCCTCCACGCGGCGCAGGACGAAGCGGGACGAGAGGGGCAGCGGTGACGGACGGCGGCAGGCGGCAGCGGCGGGCATACATCGGGTCGTTCACGGCGGCCGGCGGCCCCGGGATCCTGACGGCGACCGTCGCCCCCGACAGCGGCGCCCTCACGGTCGTGAGCGGCACGGACGGGCCGGCCGACCCCTCCTACCTGGCCCTGGCGCCCGACGGGGACACCCTTTACGCCGTCAGCGAGACAGCCGAGGGAGCCGTGGCCGCCTACCGGGTGAGCGGGGACAGGCCCGAGCCCGCCGGGCGGCCGGTGCCCGTCGAGGGTGACGGACCGACCCACCTCAGCCTGTACGCCGGGCACGTGCTGACCGCCAACTACGGCTCCGGCACCGTCACCGCCGTACCGGTCCGCCCCGACGGCACCCTCGCCCGCTCCGCGTCCGGCGTCCTGCGGCACACCGGCTCCGGCCCGCACGCACAGCGGCAGCAGGGACCGCACGCCCACCAGGTGCGGCCCGATCCCGGCGGGCGGTGGGCCGTCAGCGTGGACCTCGGCACCGACTCCGTACGGGTCTGCACCCTCGCGGACGGCGCCCCCGTGGTGCACCGGGAGATCGCCCTGCGGCCGGGGTCGGGACCGCGGCACCTGGCCTTCCACCCGGACGGCTCCCACGCCTACGTCCTCAACGAACTGGCACCCACCGTCACCGTCTGCCACTGGGACGCCGCCGACGGCGCGCTCAAGCCCCTCACCGAGGTGCCGGTCCTGCCGGGAGCCCCGGCGGGCGACGCCTACCCCTCCGGGATCGCCGTCTCGCCCGACGGCCGCTTCGTGTGGACCGCCACCCGCGGGGAGGACGTGCTGTCCGTGCTCGTCGTGGAGCCCGACGGGCTGCGGCTGTCCGCCACCGTGCCCTGCGGCGGACACTGGCCCCGCGACATCACCGTGTCGGACGGCTTCCTGTACGCGGCCAACGAACGCTCCGGAGACGTGACCTGGTTCGCCCTGGACCCCGCCACCGGCATCCCCCGCCGCACCGGCTCCCTCGCGGTCCCGGCAGCCTCCTGCGTCATCCTCGCCCCCGCGTAACGCCGCTGCCGGCCGACCGTGCGTGAAGGGGCCCGCTCCCGTCCCGGAGCGGGCCCCTTCACCTACGCCTGAACGCGCGAGCGCACGCGTGCCTACCGAACCGGCGCCCCCTGCGCCTGCTGCGGCGAGATCCCGAGCGCCGTCGTGTACTTGGCCAGCGCCAGCTTGCCGATCGCCGGGTACGGGCCGAGCGGCTCGGCGGTGGAGCAGCCCGCCTCCTTGGCCGCCTCCTCCAGCACGGAAGCCTCGATCTCCGGGCCGATCAGATACGGCGCGAGCGCCAACTGCTGGGAGCCCGAGGAACGCAGCTGCTCGGCCACGGACGCGATCGAGCCCTCCTCGTCCAGCGCCGCCGCTATCACCGGCACGGCGAGACGCGCGGCCAGCAGCATGCCGGTGATCCCGGCCGCCTGGACGGCCTCGTCACCGCCCACGGAGGCCAGGATGATGCCGTCCGCGGCGGTCGCCACGGTGAACAGACGGGCGCGGTCGGCACGGGCGAGACCGGCCTCGGAGAGCCGCACGTGCAGGGCCTCGGCCAGCAGCGGGTGCGGACCGAGCACATCGGTCAGCTCGGCCGCGATCTTGCTGTCCATCACCGCCTGCCGGATCCGGCGCAGCAGCGCGTTGTCCGGCCCCGCGAGCAGCGGCACGACGACCGCGACGGGGCCCTCGGGCTCCTTCACGTCCAGTCCCGCGGCGCGCGCCTGCTCGAAGCGGGCGGCGCGCTCCTCGGCGGCCCGGACGAGCACGCTGGTCAGCGAGGGGAACTCGGCGTCGTCGTCCCCGTCGAGGTGGCCGATCCGGGCGTCGAGCCCGGGCAGCTCGGAACGGGCGATGCTGATGACCTCGTCGGCGAGGCTCCGGGTGGCGCTACTGGGCGTCCCCGGCACCGCGAGGACGAGCGCCGGCGCGCCCTCGGGAGCCACCAGGGGTTCGGGACGGCGGTGCCGTCCGGGCTGGCGGGGGCGCGGCATTCGTACTGGCAGGCCGGACGCGGGCCCAGTGGGGGAGCTCATGGCGCCGCATGTTACTGGTTTCCGGGGTTTCCCTGTTCGGGGAGGGTGCGGGTGAGCGGTATCCGTCCGGTTTTGTCTGATGAGTGATGTACGGATCGGCCGACATCGGCACGATTCACCTCGTCGGCCGACCACTTCTCAGCCGCCCGGCACGGCCGTCACCCACAACATCCTGTCGTCGTCCGGAAGGGTGAGTGAGCCGGCCGCCAGGTCGGTCGCGATCCGGACCGCGCCGTCCAGCGGATCACCCTCCGCGGTCGTCCACCGGGCCTGCGGCAGCCGCTTCGCCAGCTCCTTCGCCAGCGGCGCGAGGAGCGGATCGCCGAGCCGCCGCAGCCCGCCGGTGACCGCGACGAGGGGTTCGCCGCCGGCCGGACAGACCGCGGCGGCGGAGTCGGCCATGTGCCGGGCGGCGGCCCGCAGGATCTCCGCCGCGACGGGGTCGCCGGCGGCCGCGCACGCCGCCACCTCGGGCGCGAAGGAGGCCAGGGCGGCCGGACGGTCGGAGCGCGGGTACACCTGCCCGGGCAGTCCCGCCGCCGGGCCGAAACGCTCCTCGGCGCGGGCCAGCAGCGGTGCGGAGCCGCCCTCCCGCCCGTCATGGGCGCGCAGCGCCGCCTCGAGGCCCGCCCGCCCGATCCAGGCGCCGCCGCCGCAGTCGCCCAGCAGATGCCCCCAGCCGTCCGCCCGGCGCCAGCGGGACAGGTCGGTGCCGACGGCGATCAGGCCGGTGCCCGCGGCCACCACCGTCCCGGCCCGCGGACCCAGCGCGCCCACGTACGCGGTCACGGCGTCGGCGGCCAGGGCGACCGTCCGCACGCCCAGCTCCCGGGCCAGCGCGCCCGGCAGTTCGGCGCGCAGCGCGTCGCCCAGCGTGGCCAGCCCGGCGGCCCCGAGTACGACGGTGCCCAGCCGGGTGACGCCGGTCTCGGCGGCCAACGCCCTGGCCATGGGCAGCAGTTGCCCCATGAGGTGCCCGGGGTCGATCCCGCGCGCACCGGTGCGAACGGGCTCCCCCGAGACCCGCCGACCGAGCGCGCCGTGTCCGCCTCCGCTGCCTCCGGCTCCGCCGCCTCCGCCTGCGTCGACGGCGCCGACGACGACGCGCAGCCCCGAGCCGCCCGAGTCCACGGCCAGGAAGCCGGCGCTCACGGCAGGCGCCAGTCGACCGGCTGACCTCCCAGGCGCATCAGCAGGTCGTTGGCCCGGCTGAACGGACGGGAACCGAAGAAGCCCCGGTCGGCGGACATCGGGGACGGGTGCGCGGACTCCACGGCCGGCAGGTCGCCGAGCAACGGCCGCAGATTGCGCGCGTCACGGCCCCAGAGGATGGACACCATCGGCTTGCCGCGCGCCGCGAGCGCCCGTATCGCCTGCTCGGTGACCTCCTCCCAGCCCTTGCCGCGGTGGGCCGCGGGCTTGCGCGGGGCCGTGGTGAGCGCCCTGTTGAGCAGCAGCACGCCCTGCTGTGTCCAGGGCGTCAGATCCCCGTTGGAGGGCTGCGGGAGATTCAGGTCGGTGTTCAGCTCCCGGAAGATGTTGACGAGGCTGCCGGGCAAGGGGCGTACCTCGGGCGCGACGGAGAACGACAGTCCGACGGCGTGCCCCGGAGTGGGATAGGGGTCCTGCCCGACGATCAGGACCCGTACGTCGTCGAAGGGCTGCTGGAAGGCCCGCAGGACGTTCGCCCCGGCCGGGAGGTAGGTGCGTCCGGCGGCGATCTCCGCGCGCAGGAACTCGCCCATCGCGGTGATCCGCCCGGCGACGGGTTCCAGGGCCTTCGCCCATCCCGCTTCGACGATTTCGTTCAAGGGTCGTGGTGCCACGGGCGTCACCCTACTGCCGTACGGGCGACGCCGATCAACCGGTGGCCGAGACCGGTCCCCCCGTTCCGGTTCATCCGACGACCGCGGCCCGCACGCACAGCACGTCCGGCAGGTGGGAGGCCAACTGCCGCCAGCTGTCGCCGTCGTCGGCCGACGCGAACACCTCGCCGTTGCGGTTGCCGAAGTACACGCCCGCCCGGTCCGCGTCGTCCGTGGACAGCGCGTCGCGCAGCACCGTGCCGTAGTGGTCCTCCTGGGGCAGGCCCGCCGAGAGCGGCTCCCAGCTCTTGCCCGCGTCCGAGGTGCGGAAGACCCGGCACCTGTGGTCGGCGGGGACCCGGTCGGCGTCGGCGTTGATCGGGAAGACGTACGCGGTGTCGCCGCGGTGCGGATGGGCGGCCACCGCGAAACCGAACGTGGAGGGCAGGCCCTCGCCGATGTCCGTCCAGTGCGCTCCGGCGTCGTCGCTGCGGTACACCCCCCAGTGATTCTGGAGGTACAGGCGGTCCGGGTTGGCAGCGTCCCGCGCGACCTTGTGCACGCACTGGCCGAACTCCGGGTCGGGGTCCGGCAGGAAGACGGCGGAGACGCCCGAGTTCGACGGTGTCCAGCTCGCGCCGCCGTCGGTGGTGCGGAACACGCCCGCGGTCGACACGGCGACCGTCACCGACCGGGGGTCGCGCCGGTCGGTGAGGACGGTGTGCAGCCCCTCACCGCCACCGCCCGGCACCCACTTCGAGCGCGTGGGGTGCTCCCACAGCGGGCGGACCAGTTCGAAGCTCTCACCGCGGTCCTCCGAGCGGTACAGCGCCGCCGGTTCCGTGCCCGCGTACACCACGTCCGGCTCGGCGGCCGCCGGGTGCAGCTGCCACACCCGCTCCAGGGAGGCGCCGGTCTCCTTGGGGAACTTGACGGCGGGCGCGGCCGGTTCGGTCCAGGTCCGGCCCAGGTCGTCGGAGTGGAACACCGACGGCCCCCAGTGCGCGCTGTCACCGCCGGCCAGCAGCCGCGGGGTGTCGCCGCGGGTGTCGAGGGCGACCGAGTAGACGGCCTGTGCGTTGAAGTAGGGACTCTCGTCGAACTCCCAGCTGTCAACCCGCCGGCGCCCGATGAACAGGCCCTTGCGGGTGCCCACGGCGAGCAGTACCTCGGTCATGCCGATCACCTCCGCGGCGTCCTCGTCGACGCCTTTGTCTCGGACACGGGCCAGTCTGCACCGAGCCACTGACAGTCACCCCTGCAAAGGATGCCGCCGCAGGTCAGACGGTGGCGTCGGGTCCGCTGGGGGTGCCTTCGCGCCGAGCGCTCAGCTCCCGCCCGGCAGCGCCCGCGCCAGGATCCCGCCGAGGTCGGCCGTGTCCGGCAGGGTGCCGAAGGCGTGCCCCCAGTCACCGCCGAGCCGGGTGGCGCAGAAGGCGTCCGCGACGGCCGGCGGGGCGTGCCGCACCAGCAGGGAGGCCTGGAGGGTGAGGGCCATCAGCTCCACCAGGCGGCGGGCACCGGTCTCGGACGCCTCGCCGAGCCCCGCCCGGAGCCGGGCCACCGCGGCGTCCAGCCGGGCGTCCGCCCCGCGCGCCAGGGCCAGTTCCTCGAAGAGGGCGTGTGCGCAGGCGGGGGAGCGGCCGAGGGCCCGCAGCACGTCGAGGGCGTTGACGTTTCCCGAGCCCTCCCAGATCGACAGCAGCGGCGCCTCGCGGTAGTGGCGCGGCATGCCCGACTCCTCCACGTAGCCGTTGCCGCCCAGGCACTCCAGGGCCTCCGCGGTGAACGCCGGCCCCCGCTTGGTCACCCAGTACTTGCCTGCGGCGGTGGCGATCCGCCGGAACGCCGCCTCCCCGGCGTCGCCGCGCACGGCACGGTCGGCCGCGCCGGCGAGGCGCAGGGTGAGGGTGGTCGCGGCCTCGGACTCCAGCGCGAGGTCGGCCAGGACGTTGCGCATCAGCGGCTGGTCCACCAGCCGGGCGCCGAACGCGCTGCGGTGCCGTACGTGGTGACCGGCCTCGACGAGGGTCTTGCGCATCAGCGTCGCCGAGGCCATCACGCAGTCCAGCCGGGTGCAGTTGACCATCTCGATGATCGTCTTGACGCCCTGCCCCTCGGGCCCGACCAGCCAGGCCACCGTCCCGTCGAACTCGGGCTCCGAGGAGGCGTTGGACCGGTTGCCGAGCTTGTCCTTCAGACGCTGGACGCGGAACGTGTTGCGGCTGCCGTCGGGCAGCACGCGCGGCACCAGGAAGCACGACAGGCCCCCGGGAGCCTGCGCCAGCACCAGGAACACGTCGCACATCGGCGCCGACGTGAACCACTTGTGGCCGCGCAGCGTGTAGACGCCGGGCTCGGCGGTCGGAGCGGCCGTCGTGGTGTTCGTGCGGACGTCCGAGCCGCCCTGCTTCTCGGTCATCCCCATGCCGGCCAGCAGGCCGCGCTTGCCGGTGGGCGTCCGCAGCCCCGGTTCGTACTCCCGCGAGGTCAGCAGCGGCTCGTAGACCTCGGCCAGGTCCGGCTGGGCGCGCAGGGCCGGGACGGCCGCGTACGTCATCGAGGTCGGACACCCGTGCCCCGCCTCCGTGTGACCCCAGACGAGGCCGCCGGCGGTCCGCGCGACGTGGGCGCCCGCCCGGTCGTCGGCCCACGGCGCGCCGGCCAGGCCCTCGCCGACCGCCACCCGCATCAGGTGGTGCCAGCTCGGGTGGTACTCGACCTCGTCGACCCGGTTGCCGTACCGGTCGTGCGTGCGCAGCACGGGCTCGTGCCGGTTCGCGAGGTCGCCCCAGTCCTGCGCCTCGACGCTGCCCGCCCGGCGGCCCAGCCGCCGCAGGCCGTCCTCGGCCCACCCGGCGCCCTCCCGCCGCACGCCCTCCAGCAGGACCGTGTCGTCCGACGCGTCGTAGGGGGCCAGGGGAGGAGGCTGGTTGGTGACGTCGTGCGTCGCGTAGCCCTCCGGGCGGCCCCAGGGCTCCTCGGACGGCTCGTAGGACTCGTACGGCGGTTCCTGTGCGAGTGTCGTCATGAGGCGAGTGTTGCATTCCCGCTGCGGTCGCAGCAATAGTGCAACACCGGGGGCGCACGTACAGTACGTGCTCATGTGGACGAACGACACGTGCCCGCGCGGATGAGCGGTTCCGGGGCCGCCGGCGGGCTCACCCTGCGTCCGCTGTCCGCGCGGTCGGTGATGCTCAGCCTGCTGCTCGGCACGCACCCTCCGGAACTGCCGGCGCGGGACCTGGTGCGGCTCGTGGAGAAGTTCGACGTCGGCGCATCCACCGCGCGCGCGGCGCTGAGCCGGATGGCCGCCGCCGGGGACCTGCGCCGCACGGGCACCGGCTACCGGCTCAGCGAGCGGCTGCTGGAGCGCCAGCGACGCCAGGACGAGGCACTGCGCCCGCACACGCGCGCGTGGGACGGCGACTGGGAGACGCTCGTGATCACCGCGACCGGGCGAGGTCCCGCCGCCCGCGCCGAGCTGCGGACCGGGCTGAGAGCGCTGCGTCTGGCCGAACTCCGCGAGGGCGTCTGGCTGCGTCCCGCCAACCTCGACCGCCCGCTGCCCGCGGGGCTCGCCGGGGTGGCCGAGCGGCTCGTCTCACGTCCCGAGGCCCCGGCCGGTGAACTGGCCGCGCGCCTGTGGCCGCTGGGCGACTGGGCGGACACGGCACGGGCGCTGCTCGCCCATGTCGACCGGGCCCGGCGTCCGGCCGACCGCCTCACCGCCTTCGCGGCCGTCGTGCGGCACCTGCTCGCCGACCCGGTGCTGCCCGCGGAGCTGCTCCCGCCCGAATGGCCGGGGACTGCCCTGCGGGACGCCTACGCGCGCTACCAGCGGGAGCAGTCCGGACAGGTCCGGGCGCACGGCGCCCGGACCTGACGCGTCACTTGTAGGTGATGTCGGACGAGGAGTACTTGCAGTACGTGCCGTCGGCGCCCGAGCCGTTCGAGTCCGGCTCGTCGCCGTCGTCGTTGCCGATGTACTTCTGGCACGGGACGATCTTCTTGCCGCTGTCCCCGACGATCGTGATGTTGCGCAGGGTCGCGCTGTCGCCGTAGTTGGTGTTGATCCCGGCGATCCTGCCGCCCTTCCAGTTCACCTCGAGCCCGCTGAGGTTGATCGTCCGCTTGTACTGCGTCGAACAGTTGCCGCAGGAGCGGACGAAGGTGCCGAAGTTCTTGACGGCGAAGCCGGAGACGTTCAGGGTGCCGGCCCCGTTGAACTGGAACACCTTGTCGCTGGCCTCCTTGGCGCCGCCGCCCGAGACCGTGTAGACGTTCGACGACGAGGAGCCACGGAAGGTCGCCGCGTCCTCGCCGACGTCCTCCCACCAGACGTTCTGGAGCGTGCAACTGCCCTTGCAGTGGACGCCGTCCGCGGCGGGGGCGCCGATGATCACGTTCTTGAGGACGGCGCCGGGGGCGAGTTCCAGGATCGGGCCCTGGTCCTCGTCCTGGCCGCCGGAGCCCAGGTCGCCGGTGCCGTACAGGCGCTTCATCCCGTAGTCCTTGGTGCCGGACACCGAGATGGTGGAGGAGACGCCCTGGCTGCCGTTGGGGGTCGGCCAGGTGGCGGCGTGCGCCGAGGAGGCCCCGGAGGTCATGAGCATGCCAGCCGACAGCCCGAAGGCGGCGAGCGCTCCGGCCGCCGCCCGCCGTGGTGCGCGAAGGGGTTTCGCAACGGTCATGTTCTGATCCCTTCCAGAGGGAGTGGGGGTGGAACGGAACATGTACGTGAACGATGAACTTCATCATGGCCGCTGTCACGGACGTCAGGGCGTGCTGGTGGGGAATGTCCGGCCCCGCACGTCCGCGACGGTCATGCTGATGAACGGGACCGTAGAGGGCAAGCGCTTTCTAGTCAACGCTTCCGACGAAACCCCGGCTCACATGCCCCAGCCGTACTGGTCCGGCATCCGGGCGTCCACGCCGAGCTCCCGTGCCGCGTGCTGGGCCCAGGACGGGTTGCGCAGCAGCTCGCGCCCCAGCAGCACCGCGTCGGCCTCGCCGTTGGCCAGGATCTTCTCTGCCTGCCCGGCGTCGGTGATCAGGCCGACGGCGGCGACCGGCAGCGTGGTCGCGGACTTCACCCGTGCGGCGAACGGCACCTGGTAGCCGGGCCCGGTCGGGATCCGGACGCGCGGGACGTTGCCGCCGGTGGACACGTCGAGGAGGTCGATGCCGTGGGCCTGAAGGTCGCGGGCGAAGCGGACGGTGTCGTCCGGCGTCCAGCCGCCCTCGTCCAGCCAGTCGGTCGCCGAGACGCGGAAGAACAGCGGCTTGTCGTCGGGCCAGACCTCGCGTACCGCGTCGACGACCTCCAGGGCGAACCGGGTGCGGTTCTCGTACGAGCCGCCGTAGGCGTCGGTGCGGCGGTTGGAGTGCGGCGACAGGAACTCGTGGATCAGGTAGCCGTGGGCGCCGTGGATCTCGGCGGTCTCGAACCCGGCGGCCAGCGCCCGGCGTGCGGCGTCCGCGAACCGGCCGACGATCTCCTGGATCTGCGGGACCGTCAGCTCGGTCGGCACCGGGTGCCGCTGGTCGAACGGGAGCGCGCTCGGGGCCAGCGGCTGCCAGCCGTACGCGTCCGCTCCGACCGGCGCCCCGCCCTTCCAGGGCTGCGCGGTGGAGGCCTTGCGGCCGGCGTGCGCCAGCTGGACGCCGGGAACCGTGCCCTGGGAGCGCAGGAAGCCCGTGATCCGGCGGAAGGCCTCGACCTGTGTGTCGTTCCACAGTCCCAGGTCCTGCGGGGAGATGCGGCCCTCGGGCGACACGCCGGTGGCCTCCACGACGATCAGGCCGGTGCCGCCCACCGCACGGGCGCCGTAGTGCGCGAAGTGCCAGTCGCCGGGCACGCCCGCCGACGGGCCTTCCGGCGCGGCGGAGTACTGGCACATCGGCGACATCCAGATCCGGTTCGGGATCGTGGTGTCACGCAGGCGGAGGGGCTCGAAGAGGGAGCTCATGGCGGGCTGCTCCTGGGTCGCGACGGATCGGGGACGGCTCGTACGGTAACTCTCGTAGTACGTCAAGTGTCAAACTACGGCGTCCTTCGTACAATAGGGAGCTCCCCTCCTGACCGGTGGGACCCCTGGACGAACTGGAGTCGCCGTGACCCCCGCCGCCACTGCCGCCGGCACCCGCGAGCTGCCGCATCCGACGCGGGGTGAGATCCGGCTGGAGGGAGTGCTGCACGCGCTCTCCGATCCGGTACGGCTGCGGATCGTGCGGGACCTCGCCGCCGACAGCGGCGCGCTCTTCTCCTGCTCGCACTTCGACCTGCCGGTCACCAAGTCCACCACCACGTACCACTTCCGGGTGCTGCGCGAGAGCGGGGTGATCCGGCAGACCTACCGGGGCACGGCCAAGATGAACGGCCTGCGCAGGGACGACCTGGACAGTCTCTTCCCCGGGCTGCTCGACGCGCTGCTGGCCGCGGCCGCCCGCCAGGCCGCCGTCGTCGTCGAGGGCGACTGACTCCCGGCGGGGGTCGGCACGCCCTCCGGGGGTGCGGTGTGCTCCGCTGACAGGGTGCCGCCCTCGGTGAACGAAGCGTGTTCCGTTCGTATGGAATGTGATCATTCGGTTACGTTGCGTATGTGCTCGAAGCATCCTTCGTTGATCGTTCTCTTCAGCTTTCCGACCGCTGTCCGGACGACGGTGAGATGTCCGTGCGACGGGCCTGGGTGGTGAGCGAGGGCTCCACCACGACCTCGTGGTTCGACGTCCGGCTGGCCTTCGCCGACGGTGCCCGGGTGGACGCGCTCGCCGTGCTGTCCGGCGAGGACGTGCGGGTCGAGGACGTACGGGCCCAGCCGCCGCTGTCCCTCGACGACCTGGCCGTGCTCGCGGAGTGGCTGGAGAGCCCTCTGTTCGAGGCCTGCGTCCCGGACCCCGCCCGTCGGGCGCCGGCCGCGGCGCGGCGGGCCCGGCCGGCGTGGCCGCGCGGGCGGGAGGGACGCAGGCTCGTCGCCCAGGAGTACCGGACGGCCCGGGAGGAGGGCGGCGATCCGGTCCTCGCGGTGATGCGCGCGACCGGGCACAGCAGGCGCAGGTCGCTCAGGCTGATCGGCCAGGCCCGCGACGAGGGGTTCCTGACGCCGCGTCGCGCGCGCCGCTGAGGCCCACCCGAGAGCCCGTCACGCCGGCCGCTCGATGGCACGTTCCGCCGCCGGAGCGCCGTGTCGTCACAGCATCGCGCGCATCCGCGAGATCTCGCTCGTCTGCTGGGCGACCACGTCGTCCGCCATCTCCTCGATCAGGACATTGTTGCCCTCGGACTTCACGTCCGTGGCCATACTGATCGCACCCTCGTGGTGGGTGATCATCAGGGTCAGGAAGAGCTGGTCGAAGGCCTTGCCCTCGGCCGCGCGGAGCTTGTTCAGCTGTGCCTCGGTGGCCATGCCCGGCATCGCGGCGTGATCGTGCCCGCCGCCCGTCACCTTCTCGCCGTGGGTCTCCAGCCAGCCCTCCATCGCCTTGATCTCCGGCCCCTGCGCGGCCGAGATCCGCTCCGCCAGTTTCTTGACCTGGCCGGACTCGGCCTGCTTGGGCGCCAGTTCGGTCATCTTCAGCGCCTGGGCGTGGTGCTGGATCATCATCCGCGCGTAGGAGACGTCCGCCGAGTTGGGGGAGTCGTCGTCCGCGCGCTGTTTCCCGGCGTCCTCGGCGGACAGGGTGCGGTTGCCCTCGCCCGGTTTGCCCGGCGCGATCACCGAGGGCCCGGCGGCCGCCGAACCGGTGTCCGAGCCCGAGTCGCAGGCCCCCAGCCCGAGCACGGCCAGTGCGGTCAGCGCGGCCGTGACGAGTGACGCGCTGGACATCGCGGGGCGAAAGGACACAACGACCTCCTGTGGCTGGGGTGCCCCTCTGAGGGAGGGATGCGGAACACCTTGGGGGGTGCGTGACCGTCCTAGCACGCTTCCGCGGGTCATTGATCAAAAAACTTCATTGCGAGTTTGTTGCCCCCTGTTGGTATGTGCATGGCGAAGACGATACTGCGGGGTGCGTGAACCGTTCCGACGGGAACGGACGTTGGGAGGAACAGTGACCCTGTTGAGCGACCCGCGAACGCGGCGCAGACGTCTGGGAGTCGCGGCTGCCGCCGCCGGACTCCTGTCCGCGCTGCTCACCGCCGGCCCTGCCGTGGCGACCCCCGACCCCGGGGACAGTCCGGCCACGTCGAAGGAGGTGTCCAAGAGCGCGCGCGCCGAGGTGCGCGACGCCATCGAGAGTGGCGACATACCCGGCCAGGACGAGATCGTCCACTCGGACAACATCGAGCACCTGACCAACATCCCCAAGGACGCGCTGCCCGGCACCAACTCGGACCTGGCCTTCCAGGGCCAGTACGCCTTCGCCGGCAACTACGACGGCTTCCGCATCTTCGACATCAAGAACCCGAAGAAGCCCAGGACCGTCGCCCAGGTGCTGTGTCCCGGCTCGCAGAACGACATCTCCGTCTCCGGGGACCTGCTGTTCCTGTCGACCGACTCCTCGCGCAGTGACAGCAGTTGCAACAGCACCACCCAGCCCGCGACCGAGAAGTCCTCCTGGGAGGGCATGAAGGTCTTCGACATCAGCGACAAGCGGAACCCGAAGTACGTCGCCGCCGTCGAGACCGCCTGCGGTTCGCACACCCACACGCTGGTGCCCGAGCGCAAGAACGTCTACATCTACGTCTCCTCCTACTCGCCCAACGCGGCCTACCCCGACTGCCAGCCGCCGCACGACGGGATCTCCGTGATCAAGGTGCCGCGCAAGGCACCCGAGCGGGCGGCCCTCGTGGGCTTCCCCGTGCTGTTCCCCGGTGAGGGCCCCGACGGCGGCGGCAACCCGGGCGGGCCCACCAACCCGGGCGTCTCCAAGACCACCGGCTGCCACGACATCACCGTCCTGCCCTCCGAGGACCTGGCGGCGGGCGCCTGCATGGGCGACGGCATCCTGTTCTCCATCAAGGACCCCGAACGGCCGAAGGTCATCGACCGCGTCCAGGACAACGTGAACTTCGCGTTCTGGCACTCGGCGACCTTCAACCAGAAGGCGAACAAGGTCGTGTTCACCGACGAGCTGGGCGGCGGCGGCGCCGCCACCTGCAACGCGGAGATCGGCCCGAACCGCGGCGCCGACGGCATCTACGACATCGTCGGCAGGGGCGACGCCCGCAAGCTGGTCTTCCGCAGCTACTTCAAGATCCCCCGCCACCAGGCGGACACCGAGAACTGCGTGGCCCACAACGGCTCGCTGATCCCGGTCAAGGGCAAGGACATCATGGTCCAGGCCTGGTACCAGGGCGGAATCTCCGTCTGGGAGTTCACCGACTCCTCGCGGCCCAAGGAGATCGCCTACTTCGAGCGGGGTCCGCTGACCACCGACTCGATGACCACCGGCGGTTCGTGGTCGGCGTACTACTACAACGGCTACATCTACTCGAACGACATCGCCAAGGGCTTCGACGTCCTCAGGCTCAGCGACCGGCGCACCGACCCGGCCGAGCGGGTCCACCTGCGGGAGCTCAACACGCAGACGCAGCCGGACTACTTCGACTGAGCGGCCGGGTCCGTCCCGTCCCGCTCCACCCGGTCCGGCCGGTCGAGTACGCCGGTCGCGAAGAACCGTGACAGGTCCGGGTCGCACGTCGTCCCGCCGGACGCCTCGGCGTCCGGCGGGACACCCAGCTTCCAGTCCAGCCGGTAGCGCTCGAACAACTCGGCGCGCAGCACCGGCACCGGCATCGGCACCCCGGGTACGAGGGCCGCGAAGACGGCGCCCATCAGCTGTGCGCGCAGCATCGGGTAGTCGCGGTCGACGTCCCGCGAGCCGTGCCGGGCCACCGTGTCCCTCAGCAGCTCCGCCAGCCGCCGCTGTTCCGGGCACGGCACGAAGCCCACCTCCGCCTGGAGCAGGCCCGCCATGTGCTGGCGCATGAGCACCGGCCGGTCCCGGGCGAGCCCCAGGATCGCGTCGATGGCCCGGGCCAGCCGCTCGCGCCCCTCGCCGGTGCGCGGCTCGCGCTCCAGGGCCTCCTCCAGGGTGCGGTGCATCAACCGGTGCACGGCGGACTGCACCAGCTGGCGCTTGCCGGGGAAGTAGTAGGAGACCAGCCCCCGCGCCGAGCCCGCACGGTCCGCGATGTCGCCCAGCGTGGTCGCCTCGTACCCGCGCTCGCCCACCAGCTCCACGGCGGCCTGCAGGAGACGCTCCTTCGAGCGCCGCCGCAATTCTTCATTGACCGAGGCGCTGCGCGGGGACATGCTGTACTCCTGCGTTGACTGGCTGCCAGCCAACTATACTCGGCGCAGGCGGACGGCCCTTAAGGACCGTTCCGGCTACCGTCTGTCTCGGGCGACACGGGGGATCGTCCGAGACGGACGGGTCCACCCGGTGGTTGCCCCGGGCTACGGGACGAGGTCCAGCACCGGCCGCAGCCCGGCCGGGCTCCACGCCCAGCGTGCGCAGGCGATGCGGAACAGCCGGGGATCGGGCTTGCGGATGCCGTGCTCGTACGACAGGACGTACGTGTCCACGTACCGGTCGAGGCCGTGCGCGCGGAACACGGGACGCAGGTCCCAGCCGATGTCGCTGACCACCCCCACGGCGATCCCGCGCCCGCGCAACGTGCTCAGCACCTCGGCGGCGTCCGCGTACGGGCTCCAGGCGCTCGGTGACATGTGCCGCTCGTACAGCGCGTCGTGCAGGCCCGGGTGAGGCAGCGGCACCGACTGCGACAGTCCTGTGCAGGCGGCCCGGTGCAGTGCGGAGCTGTCGTCGCGGACCTCCCGCACCTCGGCGGGATCCCAGGGGGGACGCGCGGGGGGCGGCGCCCGGTGCGTGCGGGGCCCGGCCCGGCGGAGCGCCGCGCCGCTCACGGATGCCGGCGCCGGTGCACCAGCACCGCGAGCGCCACGACCAGGGCGCCCAGGAGCCAGCCGCCGAGGACGTCCGTGGCCCAGTGCACGCCGAGCCACACCCGGGTCACGCCGACCCCCGCCACGCAGACCACGGCGACGGCGAGGCCGGTACGGCGCAGGCCGCGGCCGGCGCCGTAGTGGTGGAGCAGCCACACCAGCAGACCGCACACGAACGTCGCGGTCATCGCGTGGCCCGAGGGGAACGCGGCGTAGTGCGCGGAGTCCACGGGGTCCGGCCAGACCGGACGGGGGCGGTCCACCGCCGCCTTGAGGACCTGTTGCAGCAGGCTGCCCAGCAGACAGGTGGCCCCCAGCCAGACGGCCGTCCACCGGTCCACTCCGCGCCACCACAGCCACAGCACCACCACCGCGCACAGCAGGCGCATCGTCCAGGTGTCCCACACCCAGTCGGTGAGGATCCGCATGGCCTGCGTGATGCCGCCCTCTTCGACGGCCCAGCGGTGGGTCGTGCCGGCGATGTCCTCGTCCAGCCGCACCAACGGAGGCCATTCGACGGCCACCAGGATGAGCAGGAGCGTGGAGCACACGGCCAGTACCCAGGTGACGCGGAGGGCGGTGCGTGGCTGCGGCGGGGCGGGCGGGGAGTCGACCGGCGGCGTCTGCATGCTGCGATCCTCGCCGAACCGGTGCCTCCGGGGCCACCGCCGTGGCGGGGAGGTGCCCTATCCCAACGCCCGCAGTCCCGGCGCGAAAGCCAGCAGGACCGGGACGACCGGGACCAGCGCGCCCGCGGCCGTCAGCCGCAGCCTTCGGGCCGCCGTCAGCCGGTTCGGCGGGGTGAGCAGCCGGTGGACACGCTGCGGGACGTCGGCCCGGGCGGTCGGGCACGGGCCGAAGACCCCGCGGTCCTCGTTCAGTTCGACCAGGGCCAGGGCGGTCGTCAGCCGGCCGAAGCGGCGGGATGCCACGTCGTCGGCGGCGAGTTCGACCAGCCGGTGCATCTCGTCGCGGAACGCGGCGAAGACCGGAACCTGCGGAAAACCGTCCGCCAGCGCGGCGGAGCAGTGCAGCAGCCAGTCGTGCCGCGCCTGCGCATGTCCCTTCTCATGGGCGAGCACCGCGTCCAGCTGCCGGCCCTCGAGGCGGCGCAGCGCGGCGGTGGTGACCACCAGCTGAGGGGGAGCGCCGGGCAGCCACCAGGCGTCCGGCCGCTCGCCCTCCAGGACGACGAGCGGCCCCGGGCCGGGCTCCTCGCCGGGCAGCAGCGGAGCGCGCTGCCGCAGCTCCGCCCGGCGCAGCCGGCGCCGGGCGCGGGCCCGTACGACCTCCCGGGCCAGCATCACGGCGCTCCACACCCCGGCGCAGGCCAGCGTGACGGCGGTCGTGTCCGCCCAGAGGCCGGAGGTGCCCAGGGCGTAGGCCTCGACCACCGGGCCGGGAGCGGTCGCGAAGACGGGGCCGCCCACCGCGTGCCAGGCCGCCGCCGCGCTCAACGTCATCGACAGCGCGCAGCACACGATCACCGCCGCCACCACGCACTGCCAGACCCACAGGGCGACCACCGGTTCGCGATCCGGCCAGTCGGCCCGGGCGAGCAGCCTGGGGGCGAGCACGGCGGTCAGCGCGCCGAGCAGCAGCAGTGCCGCGGGGAGAATCATGGGGGCAGCCTATGAGCGCCGCGCCGTCGGCAGTACGGCCCGCGGCGCAAAGTGACGCAGGCAACGGTCGTCCCCAGCGGGCCTGGGGCAAGCCGGGCCCGGGCCGCCCATGTCACAGGGGCAGCAGCATGGCCAGCATCCCGATCGCCATGGAGAGCCGGCAGGCCCGAGCCAGCTCCGGCCGGTCGCCCCACCCGGCCACCGCACGCCCGTCGCGCACCGCACGTCCGTCGGCCACCGCACGTCCGTCGGCCACCGCCACGACGGGTATCAGACGTACGCCGGTCAGCAGCACGTACCCCGTGAAGTACGCCAGCAGCGCCCCGGTCAGCACCGGTGTCCCGGACGTGCCGTGCCCGTGCGCGTGGGCGGGGGCGCCGGTCATCACGAGAGCCATGTAGACCATCGCCGCCGCTCCCACGAGGTGGTGCAGATGGTGGCGCCCCGACCTGGCCGCCCACAACGCCCGCAGCCCGGCGGCCCCGAACACCACCGCGTAGGAGGGCCAGACCCAGGCCGGCGGGGTGAACACCGCGGCGGGCACGGCCATGGCGGCCATGCCGAACCCCATGAGGGCCTCGCCGCCCGCGGCGCGGCGCTGTTCCTCGACGCTGCTGCGCATCCGCAGCAGGCAGTAGGCGCCGGTCGCCGCGCACAGCGCGACCAGCAGCCATCCGGGCGACGCCGGTCCGTGCACACGCACCTCCCCGTTCGGCGGTCCACGGTCTGTCAAGGACTGCCCGGGCCATGCGGCGCGCACGCGAGCGCAAGGGTGTACGCGGGGGTATCCGGGGGAGCGCGCGCCCTCGCCGCGGTGAGTCGCCGCTGGTCGGTGAGAGGGAAGGGCACACATTCGGCATTTGATTTACAGGTAAAACACTTGTTAACCTCAATGCCATGAGCAGTGCGACCCCCACCTCCGGCACCTCACCGGTCCGACGTCTGTCCCTGGCAGGCGTGCTGCGCCTGCGCCGGCCCTCCGAGATCTGGTTCAAGCCCGCCCTCAGTTCGGTCGCCGCCGTGGCCCCTCCCAACCTGCTCCTGCTGGCGCTCGGCCGGCTCGACCTGGCCATGTACACGATGGCCGGGTCGCTGTGCGCGCTCTACGCCCACAACCGCCCCTACGCCGCCCGCGCCCGCACCCTGGCGTGGGTGGTGCTCGGCATGCTCGGCGGCGTCGCCGTCGCCCTGGTCACCGCCTCGCTCACCCGGAACGCCGTCGTCCTCGTCACCGTCGGCGCGCTGCTGGCCGCCGTGCAGAAGGCCCTGTGCGACGCCACCCGCGTCGGCCCGCCGGGCAACGTGGTCCTCACCTTCATCAGCTCCGCCTCCCTCTTCGTCCCGCAGACCCTCGGCCAGGTCCCCGGTCACCTGGCGCTGGCCGCCGCCGCCGGCGTCTGGGCCTGGCTCGTCGGCATGGCACCCGCCCCGGTCCGCCCGCACGGCCCGGAACGCCGGGCCACCGCCCAGGCCCTGAACGCCGCCGCCGCGTACGCCGCCTCCCACCGCACCGGCGAGGACCACGCCCCCGCCCGTGCCGCCGGGTACGCCGCCGTACAGGCCGCCTGGCAGACGCTGCTGGCCCTGCCGTCCACGGGCGCCCGCGCCGCCACCCGGCACGCCCTGGAACGCCTCGTCGTCCGGGCCGAGGTCGCGCTGGCCGCCCCCGCCGACACCGACCCGGAGCGGCTGCGGGCCTGGGCCCACGCCCTGCGCGGCGGCGGCCGGATCCCCCGCACCGGCGACGCCCCGGGGGACCGGGACGAACTCCTCGGCGTGGACGCCGAACTCGCCGCCCGCCCCGCGCCCCTGTGGCAGCGGCTCGGCCCGCTGGCCCCGATCGCCGCGCGCACCGCCCTCGGCTGCGCGCTGGCCGGGTACGCCTCCCTGGCCCTCGGCATCGGCCGCCCCTACTGGGCCCTGGTCACCGCCGCCGCGCTCTACCAGGCCAACCTGACCCTGACCTGGAGCCGGGCCGTGCAGCGCGTGGTCGGCAACCTCGCGGGGGTGCTGCTGTTCGCCGCCATAGCCCCGCTCGCGCACCTCGGGCAGGCGCTGCTCGTCCTGTGCTGCCTCGCCCTCAACTTCGGCGCCGAGGCCCTCATCACCCGCAACTACTGGCTCGGCAGCGTCTGTGTGACCCCGATGGCCCTGCTCGTCACCGAGTTCGCCGGCTACCAGGCCCCGGGCGACCTGATGACCGAGCGGGCCGTGGACACCGTCGTCGGGGCCCTGGTCGGCTTCCTCGCCGCCGTCGTCGTCACCAACCGGCGCGCCGGGAACCGCGTCGAACAGGCGGTGACCGCGGCCGACCGCGCCCGGGAGCGCGCCGCGCGCCTGCTCGCCGAGCCCGCCCCCGCCCCCGGCCCCCTGGAGGCCGCCCGCCGGGGCCTGGCCGCCGCGCTGACCGACCTGCGGGCCACCGCCGACGGGGCGGCCGGCGAATGGTGGGGGCGCGCGCTTCCCCAGGAGAGGGTCGTGCTCGCCGAGCGGGCGGGACACCGTACGCTCGCCGAGGCGGTGCGACGCCAGGCAGTGCGTCCGGACCGGGACGCGGGCACGAGAACGGAGGACGTACGGCCATGACCGCAACCGACGGGGGAGCGAACGGCGGGGGAGCCGGTGACGGCGGGAGGGGACCCGGCGGCGACACCGTGGCCGCGGTCGTCCGTCAGTGGCGCGCCGTCCACCCGGACCTCGACACCGCGCCGATGGAGATCATCGGCCGCATCAACCGCTGTGCCGCCCTCCTCCAGCAGGCCGAGGACGCCCCGCTGCGCCGAGCCGGTCTCAGCCGCGCGGAGTTCGACCTGCTCGGCGCGCTGCGCCGCACCGGGCACGAGCTGACCCCCGGGGAACTGGCCCGGGAGACCTTCTCCTCCGGTGCCGCCGTGACCAAGCGCCTCAAGCAGCTCACCGAGCGCGGCCTCGTCGAGCGGCGCGGCGACACCCGCGACCGCCGGGTCGCCCACGTCCGTCTCACGGACGCCGGACGCGCTCTCGTCGACGGCATCCTTCCCGAACAGCTCGCCTACGAGTCGGCCGTGCTGTCCGGCGTGGACGGGCCCCGGCAGGGCGAGCTGGCGGCGCTCCTCGGCGGGCTGCTGGGGCAATTGGAGGGCCGTCTGGACGCCTTGCGGGCCTGAGCGCCCCGTGGGGTGGTCGGCCGTGCGTGGGCGGGGCAGTGGTTGTCGCCGTCTGGTGGTCGGCGAAGGATCGCGGGCCCTGCCCGTCCGATCCGGCGGGGGACGCGCCCCGGCCGAGCGAGCTGGCGGCACTCCTCGCGGACCGCTGGGTCACTTACGAGGGCCGCCGCCTCGTGCGCGTTGCGGGCCTGAGTTCCTCCCCGGCTCGTGTGCCTGCCCGCGGCGCCCTCCCGCGCGTCGGGCCGATCAGCGCTCGTTGCCCGCGCCTCGGGCGGATCAGCGCTCGTCGCCCGCCCGGTACACGCCGAACATCGCGCCCTGCGGGTCCCGCAGTACCGCGATGCGCGGCCCGTCGGGCACGGAGGTCGGCTCCATGAGCACGGTGCCGCCGCCGTCGGTCGTGTCGACCGCGGCGGCGTTCACGTCCGCCACCGCGAAGTACGGCAGCCAGTGCGCCGGCACCTCGTGCGGGAACTTGTCGTCCATGGTCACCATGCCGCCGAAGTCCGCCCCGTCGATCCCCCACTGCGGATAGCGCTCCGAGGCGCCGACGCTCCAGCCGAACACCGTCGTGTAGAAGTCGGCGGCCCGGTCGGGCTCCCGGGTCAGCAGCTCCACCCAGCCCAGCGAACCGGGCGCGTTGAACAGCCCGGCACCGGGGAACGAGCGCCCCTGCCACAACTGGAACACCGCGCCGGCCGGATCCGCGGCCACCGCGAACCGACCCGAGTCGAAGACGTCGGCGGCCCCCTGGAGGACCGCTCCGCCGGCCGCCGTCACCTGCCGTACGGCCGCGTCCGCGTCGCGCACGGCGAAGGACACGTTCCACGCGACCGGCTGCCCCTGCTGGTACAGCGGCGCCAGGGCGGCGACCGCGGCTTCGGCGATCCGGGCGATCGTGTAGCCGCCGGCCTGCCGGCGCGGGTCCGGCTCCGGATGCCAGCCGAACAGCTTGGTGTAGAACCGCTTGGCCGCTTCCAGGTCGGTGGTCCCCAGCTCCGCCCAGCAGGGCCCGCCGGTCACCGGTTCGTGGAGCTTCATCGTGCGTCCTTCCGCCGGGTCCGCGGAGTCTCCGTCCCCCTCCAGCACGCTAAGGCCGGGCCGGGGCCGCGGCCATCCGGCACGTACGCGCCCCGGTCGCGGTGCCCGGGCGGTGGCTCAGATCCCGGGCCGGTAGCGCAGCGGATGCTCCGCGGGCACCTCCACCAGCACGATCCGGGTGCCGTCCGGGTCCGCGATCCACATCTCCACCAGTCCCCAGGGCTCCTTGACCGGCGGCCGCACGATCTCGACCCCCTTGGCGCGCAGTTCCTCGTGGGCCGCGGCCGCGTCCTCGACCTGGAGCCACAGGGCGAGCCCGGGGGTGAGGGGGGCGTCGGAGCGTCCGGAGACCTCCAGGAAGCCGCCGCCGAGGAAGTAGACGGTGCCCCGCTCCGGACCGGTGCCGAACTCCCGGTGGACGGCGAGGCCGAGCTGCTCGCCGTAGAAGGCGCGGGAGCGGTCGGGATCGGTGGGGCGGAGCAGGGTCCGGCTGCCGAGTACGTTCACCATGCGGCCCGAGCCTAGTCGCGGGCACCGACGGCGTTACGCTCATCGGTGCCCGCGCCGTGCCCGAGACCGAACCGGAGACGCCCGATGGACACCGCCGCCCGACCGCTGACCTACCGTGACGCCACCGACGCCGACGTGGACGCGCTCGTGGCGCTCATAGAGTCCGCGTACCGGGGCGACGCGAGCCGGGCCGGGTGGACCACCGAGGCGGACATCCTCCAGGGACAGCGCACCGACCCCCAGGGCGTGCTGGAGGTCGTCCGGGCGCCGGACAGCCGTCTGCTGGCGGTCGAGCGGGACGGCCGGATCGTGGCCTGCTGCCAGCTCGAGCACCAGGGGGCGCACGCCTACTTCGGGATGTTCGCCGTCAGCCCGGCGCTCCAGGGCGAGGGACTGGGCAGGGCGATCATCACGGAGGCCGAGCGGCAGGCCCGCGCGACGTGGGGCGCCACGGAGATGCACATGACGGTGATCTCCGTGCGCGAGGACCTCATCGCCTGGTACGAGCGCCGCGGCTACCGCCGTACGGGAGAGATGACCCCCTTCCCGTACGGCGACGAGCGCTTCGGCATTCCGCAGCGCGACGACCTCCAGTTCGAGCTGCTGGTCAAGCCGCTGGTGTGACGCGGGCCCGGACCCGGCCGCTCGGGCCGTTCACGCGGTGAAGCGGCCGGTGCGTTTGATCTCCGGATAGTCGGTCGTCGCGCCGTCCAGGCCCAGGGCGCGCACCAGCCGCAGGTGGTCCTGGGTGTTCACGGTCCAGCAGAACACCCGCAGCCCCGCCTTGCGGGCCTTGGTCACGATCTCCAGAGTGACCCTGTTGATGTCCAGACACAGGGTCCGGGCGCCCGCCTCCACGGCGCGGTCCACCACCTCGGGGCCGTAGTACTGCGCGACCAGGGCGGTCCGCACCCCCGGCACCAGCCGGGCGATCTCGACGATGGCCTCGTCGTGGAACGAGATCACCTCCACCCGGTCCACCAGATCCCGGCGGAGCATCACCTCGGCGAGGCCCCGCGCGGCCGCCGCGTCCTTGATCTCGGCCTGCAACGGCACCGAGACGGCGTCCAGCACCTCCTCGAAGACGGGGATCCGCTCCCCGCGGCCGGCGTCCAGGGCGCGCAGTTCCTCCAGGGTCTTGTCGGCGATCGCACCGGTGCCGTCGGTGGTGCGGTCCACGTCGGCGTCGTGCATGACGACGAGCGCGCCGTCCTTGCTCAGGTGCAGGTCCAGTTCGACGACGTCGAGGCCGGCCTGCTCGGCGGCGACGAAGGAGCGCAGGGTGTTCTCGGGTTCGACACCCATCGCTCCGCGGTGACCGATGGTGAGGAAGTTCAAGGCTCGACTCGCTTCCGTCGACGTCGGCGTGGCAGGGCGGCAGCCTAACGGCCCTGCCGGACCGTTTCCCCCGTGCCGCGCCGGGTATACGAACCCGGCGTTCGACAGGAAAAAATGCGGCGTAGCCGGGGGTGAGGCAGGATAATTTACGGAGCCTTCCCTTGATTGGAGGAACGTCGTATGCATACGGTGTCTTGACGCAAGCTTCTCCCGTGGAGGATGGGACATGACGGAAATTCTTGTGCAGGTGGGCATGGAGGAAAACGTTCCTCCGGCGAGCAGGGTGGTGGAGCACCCGGCGTGGCCCGTGCTCAAGGATGCCGTGGAGCGGATCCGGCCATGGCAGTCCAAGGACGGGTCGATCGACTTCGACGCCGAGGGCGCCCCGGAGCGGGCCGCCGTCGAGGACGCCGTACGCGGCGTCACCGAAGCCGTGCGCGCGCTGTCCCCGCTGCTGCCGCACGACCGGGAGTACCACGAGGCGCTGGTGAAGGACCTCGGCCGCTGGGCCGACGGCGGCTTCGAGGTGCCCGACTTCCTCGACTCGCTGCTGGCCTTCCAGCCCGCCGCCAACCGCGCGGACGGCCTCCAGCACCTGGTCGTCTTCCCGATGTACACGCAGAACGGCAACCCGGACCGCAACCTCGAAGCGGTCGTGCTGCGCATGGTCTGGCCCGACTGGCTGGCCGAGCTGGAGCGCACCCGCTACGACAACCCGCTGTTCTGCGGCATCACCTTCGAGGACTTCACGGCCGGCTACGACACCAACTCGGCCGTCCTCTTCCCGGAGACCATCGCCGTGCGCGAGGCCCCCGAGCGCTTCTCCTGGGGCGGCATCTTCTGCGACCGCGAGGCCGCCCGCTTCCGCCGCGTCACCGAGGCCGCCGTGGACCTGCTGGGCCTGGAGCTGCCCGAGGACGTCGCCGCGATGGTCCACGACCAGAAGCGCTGCGAGGAGGCGTTCGTCCTGTGGGACATGGTCCACGACCGCACCCACAGCCACGGCGACCTGCCCTTCGACCCGTTCATGATCAAGCAGCGCCAGCCGTTCTGGATGTACGGCCTGGAGGAGCTGCGCTGCGACCTCACCGCCTTCAGGGAGGCCGTGAAGCTGGAGGCCGACGGCGTCCCGCAGGCACGCGACGTGCAGTACGCGGTGCTCTTCGACCGCATGTTCCGCTTCCCGGTGACCGGCGAGCGCGTGCGCAACTACGACGGTCTCGGCGGCCAGCTCCTCTTCGCCTACCTGCACAAGCACGACGTCGTGCGCTGGACGGACAACAAGCTCTTCATCGACTGGCAGCGCGCCCCGCAGGTCACCAACCAGCTGTGCGCCGAGATCGAGAAGCTCTACCGCGACGGCATCGACCGCCCGAAGATCGTCCACTGGTTCGCCGGCTACGAGCTGGTCTCCACCTACCTCGCCCCGCACCCGGGCTCGAAGTGGGCCAAGGGTCCCGACGCCCTGGACCTGACCCTGCCGCCGCGCAAACTCGTCGACGACGTGCTTCCGGACGAGTTTCCGCTGAGCATGTTCTACGAGGCCCTGTCCAAGAAGCTCAAGAAGGTGATCGCCTCCACCCGGGGCATCACCGCTACCGCGGACGGCGCCGAGCGGGCCGCCGCGTGAGCGACGGCGGCGCCTCGCACGGCCAGGCGCAAAAGACACAGGCTCAGCAGGCTCGGGAGGCGAGGACCATGGTGAACGGGGCGCTCGACGGCGCGGTGATCGCGGTGGCCGGGGCGGGCGGACCCGCCGGACGGGCCGCGCTGCTGCGGCTCGCCGAGGCGGGCGCGACCGTCGTCGGCGCGGACAACGACCCGGAGCGGCTCGCCGAGGCGGTGGACGCGGCCCGCTACGCGCACGGCGGCGCCACCGTCACCGGTGAGACCGTCGACCTCCTGGACCTGGACTCCACCCGGGCCTGGGCCGACCGCACCGAGGAGGAGTACGGCCACGTCGACGGCGTCGTCCACCTCGTCGGCGGCTGGCGCGGCAGCAAGACCTTCACCAAGACCGAACTCGGCGACTGGGACCTCCTGGAGAAGCTGCTCGTGCGCACCGTGCAGCACACCTCCCTCGCCTTCCACGAGGCGCTCCAGCGCAGTGACCGCGGCCGCTACGTCCTGGTCAGCGCCGCCGGCGCGTCGCAGCCGACCGCGGGCAACGCCGCGTACTCGGCCGCCAAGGCCGCCGCCGAGGCGTGGACGCTGGCCATGGCGGACTACTTCCGCAAGGCGGGGGGCGAGCAGGGGCCGACGTCGGCGGCTGCGATCCTGGTGGTCAAGGCGTTGGTGCACGACGCGATGCGCGCCGAGCGCCCCAACGCGAAGTTCGCGGGCTTCACGGACGTGCGTGACCTCGCCGAGGCCGTCGCAGGCGTCTGGGGCAAGCCCGCCGCGGAAGTGAACGGAAACCGTCTGTGGCTGACCGAGAAGCCGTGAACCCCCCGAAGACCGACGCGCGTCGCCATCACGACCCCGAGGTCCGCGGTTTCGCCAGTGACAACTACGCCGGCGCCCACCCGGAGGTGCTCGCCGCCCTGGCGCTGGCCAACGGCGGGCACCAGGTGGCGTACGGCGAGGACGACTACACCGACAACCTCCAGCGCGTGATCCGCAGCCACTTCGGCTCCGGCGCCGAGGCGTTCCCGGTCTTCAACGGCACCGGCGCGAACGTCGTCGCGCTCCAGGCGGTCACCGACCGCTGGGGCGCGGTGATCTGCGCCGAGAGCGCGCACATCAACGTCGACGAGGGCGGCGCCCCCGAGCGCATGGGCGGCCTGAAGCTGCTCACCGTCCCCACCCCGGACGGCAAGCTCACCCCCGACCTGATCGACCGGCAGGCGTACGGCTGGGACGACGAGCACCGGGCGATGCCGCAGGTCGTCTCGATCACCCAGAGCACCGAGCTGGGCACCCTCTACACGCCCGAAGAGATCCGCGCCGTCTGCGAGCACGCCCACGCGCACGGCATGAAGGTGCACCTGGACGGCTCCCGGATAGCCAACGCGGCCGCCTCCCTTGACGTCCCCATGCGGACGTTCACCAACGCGGTCGGCGTCGACCTGCTCTCCCTCGGCGGTACCAAGAACGGCGCCCTGTTCGGCGAGGCGGTCGTGGTGCTGAACCAGGACGCGGTGCGGCACATGAAGCACCTGCGCAAGCTGTCCATGCAGCTGGCCTCGAAGATGCGCTTCGTGTCCGTGCAGCTGGAGGCGCTGCTGGCCAAGGACCTGTGGCTGCGCAACGCCCGGCACTCCAACGAGATGGCCCAGCGCCTGGCCGAGGGCGTGCGCGCCGTGCACGGTGTCGAGATCCTCTACCCGGTGCAGGCCAACGCGGTCTTCGCCCGGCTGCCGCACGAGGTGAGCGAGCGCCTGCAGAAGCGGTTCCGCTTCTACTTCTGGGACGAGGCCGCCGGTGACGTGCGCTGGATGTGCGCCTTCGACACCACCGAGGACGACGTCGACGCGTTCGTGGCCGCCCTCAAGGAGGAGATGGCGCGCTGACGCGAGACCCTCCCGAATATGCATAGGTATGCGGTCACCTGGAAAGTCATTGACTGATGGGTGATCGCTTTCCTATGCTCTGCGGGCATGGAGCTGATCCAGCAAGACCCTGACCTGTCCGCTTACCTGGCTGCCGACGAGGCCATCGACCACGATCATCCGCGCGTATGGGAGGTGGCCGACCGGCTGGCGAAGGAGGCGGAGGACTCGTATGCCTATGCGCGACTGGCCTTCGAGTTCGTGCGCGACACCATCCCGCACTCACAGGACTCCGGGGACCCGCGCGTCACCTGGCGGGCCTCCGACGTCCTGGAGCGCCGCACCGGCATCTGCTACGCCAAGGCGCACGCGCTGGCCGCGCTGCTGCGGGCCGAGGACATCCCCACCGCGCTGTGCTACCAGCGGTTCGACGTGGTGCACGGACTGGTCGCCGTGCGCCTGGACGGCGCCTGGCACCGGCAGGACCCGCGCGGGAACAAGCCCGGCGTGAACGCGCAGTTCTCCCTGGGGAGGGAGCGACTGGCCTTCACGCCGGACCACGCGGCGGGCGAGGCGGACTACCCGGAGCTGTACGCGGCGCCGCACCCCGCGGTGCTGGACGTCCTCAAGGCCGCCACCGACCGCCCGCACCTGTGGCGGACGCTCCCGGCCGCGCTCTGAAGCGCCCGGCTCAGTGCGCCTGGGCCGTGCGCAGCTGCTCGGGCGTCGGGGCGGTGCCGCCGAGGTGGGCCGGCATCCACCAGGTGTCGTCGGCCCCCTTGGGGCGTACCGGGTAGGCGCGCTGCGCGGCCTCCAGCAGCTCCTGCACCCGCTCGCGCAGCCGCCGGGTGATGGCGCCCGCGTACTGCTCGCGCGAAGCCTCCATCGCCTCGCCGACCCGGATGGTGATGGGGGTGTGGCTGCGCTTGAAGTTGCGCGGGTGGCCCTTGGTCCACAGGCGCTGGGTGCCCCACAGGGCCACGGGGACGAGGGGGACGCCCGCCTCCTGCGCGAGCCGGGCGGCTCCCGACTTGAAGCTCTTCAGGGTGAACGACTCGGAGATCGTCGCCTCCGGGAACACCCCGACGATCTCGCCCGACTTCAGCGAGTCCAAGGCGTGCGCGTAGGCCGCCTCGCCCTGCTTGCGGTCGACCGGGATGTGCTTCATCCCGCGCATCAGCGGACCGGAGATCCGGTGCCGGAAGACCGACTCCTTCGCCATGAAGCGCACCAGCCGCTTCTGCGGCAGCGCGGCCAGGCCGTCGAAGATGAAGTCCAGATAGCTGATGTGGTTGCTCACCAGCACGGCGCCGCCCGAGCGCGGGATGTTCTCCGATCCCTGGCAGTCGATCTTGAGGTCCCACGCCTTGAACAGGGTGCGGGCGAGACCGATCACCGGGCGGTAGACGAGTTCTGCCATGGGCGGGTCGAACCCTTCCTTCTCAGCCTGGGAAGGGGCTCCCAGTCGAAAGTTACGCACCCGTAGGTTTACGGGCTTGTCGCAGATCGTGCCCCAAGAACGGCCGGTGTACCAGCCTTGGTGCCCGGGTGCGGCGAGATCCTCATCACTTGCCCGCCCTCGCGTGGCCGAAATGCGACGCTGGGCGGGAATCTCCGCGGCTCCGTGAACGCTGCACCTTCGGAGTACCGAACCGGTGGCGTGCGGGGTACGCGCGCCGACGAGTGCCGCGACGGCGGCGGAACGGGAGAGCGCCGGTGCGCGGGCAGGACGACGACAGGCGGGCAGCGGCCGCCCCGCGGCTCGACGCGGCCGACCTCGGTGCGGAACTCGGCGCCCGCGCGACGCTCGTGCAGTTCTCCAGCGCCTTCTGCGCGCCCTGCCGGGCCACCCGGCGGGTGCTGGGTGAGGTGGCGGGCCTGGTTCCCGGCGTCGCCCACGTCGAGATCGACGCGGAGGGCCATCTGGAACTTGTCCGCGCCCTCGACGTGCTCAAGACCCCCACCGTGCTGGTCCTGGACGCCGACGGGCGCGTCGTGCGGCGTGCCGTCGGGCAGCCGCGCAGGGCGGACGTGATCGCCGCGCTGGGTGAGGCGGTGTGACAAGCGCCACGCCATGGGTGAGGTCCTCTCCACAGCCTCCGCATCCGGGACGTAATTGACTGTGTGTGCCACCCGTCGTCAGCCTGCCCATATGCCCCGCTCGGCGTTTCCCGGACCGAGGCGCAACGCAGAAGGACCACCCCGTATGACGGTCACACCCGACCTCGCCGCACCCCGGACGGCCACCGACGACCTGCTGCGGTCCGTCTTCCGGCGGCACGCGGCGGGCGTCGCCGTGATCACCGCGCTGGGCCCCCGCGGTCCGGTCGGTTTCACGGCCACGTCCCTCACCTCCGTCTCCGCCAACCCGCCGCTGCTCTCCTTCGGCATCGGTACCGGCTCGTCGAGCTGGCCCGCGGTGTCCGAGGCGGAGCATGTCGGCGTCCATGTGCTCGGCGAGCACCAGGAGGAGCTGGCGGCCACCTTCGCCCGCAGCGGCGCCGACCGCTTCGCGGCACCCACCGTCTGGCGCGAGGGGCCCGAGGGAGTGCCCGTGCTGGACGGCGTGCTCGCCTGGCTCGTGTGCCGGGTGGTCGGCCGGGTGCCCGCGGGAGACCATCGGATCGTGCTGGCGGAAGTCCTCCTCGGCGACACCGCCGGAGTCGGCGCGCCGCTGCTGTACCACCAGGGGCGTTACCGGGGTCTGCGCGACTGAACGGTCGGCGGGACGGCTTCTGCGAAGGCGTCGGGTTCCGGTTACGCTGCGTTGCGAAGGTCACAGTTCAAAGCGCTTGCTTAGCGGGCAGGAACTGGGTGTACTGACGAGTAATATTCCGGGCGGAGCGCAGGTCGCCCCGACCGGGATCGGCCGCTTGGGGCGCCTATGCTGCCTGCAAGAGGCAGCACTGAAATGTCGACGCAGTAGGAGAGCCGGCGTGAGCTTGAGGATCGTTGTCACTGTGAAGTACGTGCCCGACGCCACTGGCGACCGGCACTTCGCCGATGACCTGACCGTCGACCGGGACGACGTGGACGGTCTGCTCTCCGAACTGGACGAGTACGCGGTCGAACAGGCGCTGCAGATCTCCGAGAATTCCGATGACGACGTCGAGGTCACCGTCCTGACGGTGGGCCCCGAGGACGCCAAGGACGCCCTGCGCAAGGCGCTGTCCATGGGTGCGGACAAGGCGATCCACGTCGAGGACGACGACCTGCACGGCACCGACGCCATCGGCACCTCCCTGGTCCTGGCCAAGGCCGTCGAGAAGGCCGGCTACGACCTGGTCGTCTCCGGCATGGCCTCCACCGACGGCACCATGGGCGTCGTTCCGGCGCTGCTCGCGGAGCGCCTGGGCGTGCCGCAGGTGACGCTGCTGTCCGAGGTCTCGGTCGAGGGCGGCGTCGTGAAGGGCCGCCGTGACGGCGACACGGCCACGGAGCAGCTGGAGGCGTCGCTGCCGGCGGTCGTGTCGGTCACCGACCAGTCGGGCGAGGCGCGTTACCCGTCCTTCAAGGGCATCATGGCGGCCAAGAAGAAGCCGGTGGAGTCCTGGGACCTGTCCGACCTCGACATCGACGAGGACGAGGTCGGTCTGGAGAACGCCTACACGGTCGTCGAGTCGGCCGCCGAGCGTCCGGCGCGCACCGCGGGCACGATCGTCAAGGACGAGGGCGAGGGCGGCAAGCAGCTCGCCGAGTTCCTCGCGGGCCAGAAGTTCATCTGAGCCCTGCCGGTTCCGCAGACCGCCCCTCACATCTCGCAAGCAGGAGAGAAGAAGTCCCATGGCTGAAGTTCTCGTCTACGTCGACCACGTGGACGGTGCCGTCCGCAAGCCCACCCTGGAGCTGCTGACGCTGGCCCGCCGCGTCGGCGAGCCGGTCGCCGTCGCGCTGGGAGGCGGCGCCGGTGACACCGCCGCCACCCTCGCCGAGCACGGCGCGGTGAAGGTGCTGACCCACGAGGCCGCCGAGTACGCCGACTACCTGGTCGTGCCGAAGGTCGACGCCCTCCAGGCCGCCGTCGAGGCCGTCTCCCCGGCCGCCGTGCTGGTCCCGTCCTCCACCGAGGGCAAGGAGATCGCCGCCCGTCTGGCGCTGCGTCTGGGCTCCGGCGTCATCACCGACGCCGTCGACCTGGAGGCCGGCGACGAGGGTCCGGTGGCCACGCAGTCGGTGTTCGCCGCCGCCTTCACCACCAAGTCCCGCGTGTCCAAGGGCACTGCGGTCATCACGGTCAAGCCGAACTCGGCCGCCGTGGAGGCCGCCCCGGCCGCCGGCGCCGTCGAGGCCCTGTCGGTCACCTTCTCCGCCGCCGCGACCGGCACCAAGGTCACCTCGCGCACGCCGCGCGAGTCGACCGGCCGCCCGGAGCTGACCGAGGCCGCGATCGTCGTCTCCGGCGGCCGCGGGGTCAACGGCGCGGAGAACTTCGCGATCATCGAGGCGCTCGCCGACTCCCTCGGCGCGGCCGTCGGTGCCTCGCGCGCCGCGGTGGACGCCGGCTGGTACCCGCACACCAACCAGGTCGGCCAGACCGGCAAGTCCGTCTCCCCGCAGCTGTACATCGCCTCGGGCATCTCGGGCGCGATCCAGCACCGCGCCGGCATGCAGACCTCGAAGACGATCGTGGCGATCAACAAGGACGCCGAGGCCCCGATCTTCGAGCTGGTCGACTACGGCGTCGTCGGCGACCTCTTCGACGTCGTCCCGCAGCTCACCGAGGAAGTCAAGACCCGCAAGGGCTGACCGCCCGCCGCACCGCACGCCGAGGCCCCCGGTGACGTCCACGGACGTCGCGGGGGCCTCGGCGTACGCGCAGGATGGTGTTGACCGGCGAGAGACCGGCAGATAACTTCGCTTTACGGATAAGTGATTCCGTTCAGCGGAAAAATGAACATCAGGAGGGTGTCGGATGGGTCAGCAGGAGAAGGTGGCAACGAGCCTCGCGGGCGCCGTCGGCGAGGAGATCAGTGCCTCCCTCGCACCGGTCGACGCGGAGCTGGAGCGCCGCTACCCCGGAGACCCGGGCACCCGCCAGCCCGTCCACACGGTCTACGTCCCCGGTGACGTCTTCGCCGCCGACACCATCCGCTCCTGGGGCGACAAGGCCCTCGCCGCGCTCGACGAACACGCCCCGGACGCCGCCTCCTTCGCCGCCGTCCTCGGCCTCGGCGACGACCTCGCCGAACCCGTGTACACCCGCGTGCGCGCCAAACTGGAGCGCGAACCGATCGAGGACCTGCGCGTCGACTTCGAGGACGGCTACGGCAACCGCTCGGACAGCGAGGAGGACGAGGCGGCCGCCCGCGCCGCCCGGCTGATCGCCGAAGCGTACGAGCAGGGCACGGCCGCTCCCTGCATGGGCATCCGCATGAAGTGCATGGAGGCGCCGGTGCGCGCCCGCGGCATCCGCACCCTCGACGTCTTCCTCAGCGGTCTGATGGAGGCCGGCGGCCTCCCCGACGGGCTGGTCCTCACCCTGCCCAAGGTGACCTACCCCGAGCAGGTCACCGCCATGGTGCGGCTCCTGGAGGCCTTCGAGAAGGCGCGCGGCCTCGCCCCGGGCCGGATCGGCTTCGAGATCCAGATCGAGACCAGCCAGTCCATCCTCGCCGCCGACGGCACCGCCACCGTGGCCCGCATGATCCAGGCCGCCGAGGGGCGCGCCACCGGCCTGCACTACGGCACCTTCGACTACAGCGCCTGCCTCGGCGTCTCCGCCGCCCACCAGGCCAGCGACCACCCGGCCGCCGACCACGCCAAGGCGGTCATGCAGGTCGCCGCCGCCGGCACCGGCGTACGCGTCTCGGACGGCTCGACCAACGTCCTGCCGGTCGGCCCCACCGCGCAGGTGCACGACGCCTGGCGACTGCACTACGGCCTCACCCGCCGCGCCCTGGCCCGCGCCTACTACCAGGGCTGGGACATGCACCCCGGCCACCTCCCCACCCGGTACGCGGCCGTCTTCGCCTTCTACCGCGAGGGCTTCGAGCAGGCCGCCGCCCGCCTGTCCCGCTACGCCAACCGCACCGGCGGCGACGTCATGGACGAGCCCGCCACCGCCAAGGCGCTCAGCGGCTACCTGCTGCGCGGCCTGGACTGCGGCGCCCTCGACATCGGTGAGGTCGCCCGGCTGACCGGCCTGACCCGCGCCGACCTGGAGGGCTTCTCCGGTCCGCGGCGCGGCGACCTCACGGCATCGGCGCGGTAGGCCCCGTCGACCGCGTCCGGCTCCCCGCGAAGGGATCGTCCGGCCCGGAGCCCGCGTACCGCTCCAGGCCGGACGCCGTCACCCGCTTCTCCTCGGCGAACAGCCGCGTCCCCCGGTCGCACAGCCGCCGGTCCGCCCGCGCCCGCGCGCAGAACTCCTCGGGCGTCCCGCCGAACAGCTCACGCAGCCGCGCCGACCCGTGCAGCAGCTCGGTGATCAGGGGCCGTTGCGCCCCCGGATGGCGCCGCGGCGCGCCGGTGCCGTCGTGCAGGACGCCGTGGCGGTTGACGTACGCGTACGCCCCGCGCAGCACCGAGCCGTCCCCGGGCTCGACGCGTACGTCGGGCGCGGGCAGCCAGACGCGGTCGAAGTTGCCGCCCGCCATCGGCACGCCCTCGCTGGCGTCGATCACCGCTAGCTGCTCGGCGTCGAGCCACAGGACGAACAGCTCCCGCACGACTCCGGGGGCGCCCACCGGTGAGGCGGACACGTAGCCCATGCGGCTCACGTGGGCGGAGACCCCGATGTCCAGTCCGGTCACCCGCGACCTGACCATCGGGACCGGCGAGGCGATCCCGAACTCGGCCATCTTGTGCCGAAGCTGCCCGGGGCTCGCGTTGGACCCGATCGCCAGCACCGGGACCCGGCCGTCCTCCTCCCCGTACACCGCCCCGTCCAGCGGCAGCAGCCGGTCCCCGTCCAGCAGCCCGGACTCCCGGGGCCACGCGCCCGGGTACAGCAGCGGCTCCTCGCGCGGCACCCCGGCCAGCCCGAGGGCGTCCAGGGTGCGGTCCCGGCCGGGCGGCCGCGCGGATTCCCCGCCCTCGGTCGGTGGTCGCGACACGGTGTGTTCCCTCCCGGCGGTGGTGCGGACGGCGGGACGGTGTGTCCGGCCGCCCGCATGGCGGCGGGCCCACTCGGACGCCGGACCGGCGCCGGGCCCGTACGGTCGTCCGGCGCGGGCCGGTCAGTCCGACGGCGGCAGCTCGCCCGAGCCCCGGGTGACCAGCCTGGTCGGCAGTTCGATGCGGTCGGGGGCGAGGAGGGTGCCGTCCAGCTGCCGGAAGAGCCGCTCGGCGGCGGTGCGGCCGAGGGCGGCCGCGTCCTGTGCGACCACGGTGACGCCCGGCTGGAGCAGGTCGGCCAGCTCGATGTCGTCGAAGCCGACCAGGGCGACGCCCCGGGTGTGCTCGGCGAGGACCCGGATCACGGTGACCGTCACCCGGTTGTTGCCGGTGAAGATCGCGGTCACCGGATGCGGGTCGGCGAGCATCTCCTCGGCCGCCCGGCGCACCCGCACGGGGTCGGTGACGCCCAGGGACATCCAGGAGTCCTTGACCGGTATGCCGGCGTCCTCCATGGCGGCCCGGTAGCCGCGCAGCCGCTCGGCGGCGGTGTGGATGCGGGGCATGTCGCCGATGAAACCGATCCTGCGGTGCCCGTGCGCGATGAGGTGGGCCACCCCGTCGCGGGCGCCGCCGAAGTTGTCGGACACCACCACGTCCGCGTCGATCTGACCCGCCGGACGGTCCACGAACACCGTGGCGACGCCCGCCTTCAGCTCGGGCTCCAGATACCGGTGGTCGTCCCCGGCGGGGATCACCACGAGACCGTCCACGCGCCGCGCGCACAGGGCGAGCACCAGCTCCTGCTCGCGGTCCGGGTCCTCCGCGCTGGACCCGTTGATCAGGAGGGCGCCGTGTGCGCGGGCCACCTCCTCCACGGCACGGCTGAGCGGCCCGTAGAACGGGTCGGCCAGATCCTCCAGGACCAGGCCGATGCTCGCGGTGCGGCCCTTGCGGAGCACCCGTGCGCTGTCGTTGCGGCGGAAGCCCAGCGCGTCGATGGCCTCCTGGACGCGGCGCTCGGTCTCCGGGGTGACGCCGGGCTCCCCGTTGACCACCCGGGAGACGGTCTTGAGGCCGACCCCGGCCCGGGCGGCGACGTCCTTCATGGTCGGGCGATTGCCGTAACGGTTCCCGGGGAGGCGGTCTGCGCGGCGGGTCGTGTCGGGCACGATGCGGTGTCCTGTCCTGTCGTCCACGGGATTGCGTCGGCTCCTGCTGTCCGGGGGGATGTGTCGGTGATGGGCTTGTATGAGGATGTGGCGTCGAGCATAGAGCCTGGACAACGTTGTCAGATGCGGGAGACACTGTCCATCGCACTCTGCCGGTTCTCGTCCCCACCGCGGGACCGGTCGCTGCGCGCTCTTGGGTACGACATTTTTTCGCTTTCGGTCCGACGGGGAGATCCGACTCTGATGCACACCGACCTCGTGGCAGCGCTGGACATCGGCGGCACCAAGATCGCCGGCGCACTGGTGGACGGCCACGGCCGCATCCAGGCGCGCGCACAGCGTGCGACACCCGCCCGGGAGGACGGTGACACCGTGATGGGGGCCGTCGAGGCCGTGCTCGCGGAACTGACCGCGTCGCCCCTGTGGGGGCGGGCCACGGCCGTCGGCATCGGCAGCGCCGGTCCGGTGGACGCCTCGGCCGGCACGGTCAGTCCGGTGAACGTGCCCGGCTGGCGCGACTACCCGCTGGTGCGCCGGGTCCGGGACGCCGTCGGCGGTCTGCCCGTGGAGCTGATCGGGGACGGGGTGGCCATCACGGCCGCCGAACACTGGCAGGGCGCCGCCCGCGGCCACGACAACGCGCTGTGCATGGTGGTCTCGACCGGCGTCGGCGGCGGCCTGGTGCTGGGCGGCCGGCTGCATCCCGGACCGACCGGCAACGCCGGCCACATCGGGCACATCAGCGTCGACCTGGACGGCGACCCCTGCCCGTGCGGCGCGCGCGGTTGCGTGGAGCGCATAGCGAGCGGCCCCAACATCGCCCGCCGCGCCCTCGACGCCGGCTGGAGCCCCGGCCCGGACGGCGACACCTCCGCCGCCGCGGTCGCCGCCGCCGCCCGCCTCGGCGACCCCGTCGCCGTCGCCTCCTTCGAGCGGGCCGCGCAGGCGCTGGCCGCCGGTATCGCCGCCACCGCGACCCTCGTCGAGATCGACATCGCCGTGGTCGGCGGGGGAGTGGGCAAGGCGGGGGAGGTCCTCTTCGCCCCCCTGCGCAAGGCGCTCACCTACTACGCGACGCTGTCCTTCGTCCAGCGGCTGGTGGTCGTCCCCGCCCAGATGGGGACGGACGCCGGGCTGGTCGGCGCGGCCGCGGCGGCGCTGTCACGGACGACGGCTGCGACGGCCGCTCACGTCTGAGTCCGGGTGGTGCGGCGGCGTGCGTCTCCGAGTACGGCGGGTGGGGGCGACGCGCACGGTCCCGGTGTCCGGGAGCCGGTGGGAGCCGGTGTCCTGGGAGGCTCCGCCGGTGCAGCCCGTGACCCGCGCGCGGCGGCGTAGTTGAACGGGGCATGAAGAAGCGCAGCATGCTCGCCCTCGCGTCCCTGGCCACCGGCTTCGTCGTCGCGGCCGTCAGCCCGTCCCACGCCGCCCCGGGCGACCTCCCGCTCGGTCTCGGCGTGGACGACACCGTCAGCACCCTGGAGGGCACCGTCGCCACCGAGAGCCTGACCCTCGACGACGACGCCCTGGGACAGCTGGGCTGACCCCCTCCGGCCGGGCCGCCGCGCCCGGTGCGGACCACGCGGCGCCGGTGCCCCCGAGGGGGTGTCGGCGCCGCTGTCATATGCCCTTTCCTCCGCGCTCAACTGGGCTGGTTTCCGTGGCAGGGTGAAGCGGGCAAGCCACAGGGGGCCAACAGAAGAGGGGGACCTGTGACCGTCGTCTGGATCAACGGCGCGTTCGGTGCGGGGAAGACCACCACCGCACGGGAACTGATCGAACTGATCCCGAACAGCACGCTCTTCGACCCCGAGGTCATCGGCGGGGCGCTCGCGCACCTGCTGCCGCCCAAACGCCTGGCCGAGGTGGGCGACTTCCAGGACCTGCCGATCTGGCGCCGGCTGGTGATCGACACGGCGGCCGCGCTGCTCGCCGACCTCGGCGGGACGCTCGTGGTCCCGATGACCCTGCTGCGCCAGGAGTACCGGGACGAGATCTTCGGCGGCCTCGCCGCCCGCCGGATCGAGGTCCGGCACGTCCTGCTGGCCCCGGCCGAAACGATCCTGCGCGAGCGAATAGCGAGCCGCGGGACACCGGACGGCGAGACGCGGGTACGGCAGTGGTCCTGCGACCACATCGAGCCCTACCGCGCCGCCCTCGCCTCCTGGCTCACCGCCGACGCCCACCCCGTCGACACCGGCGCCCTCACCCCGTACGAGGCCGCCGTCCGGGTCGCCGAGGCCGTCGGCACGGGCGCCGTGCCGGCCTGCGAGATCGTGCAGACACCGGAACCCACCGGCGAGACCGTCGCCGCAGGCGTCCTGCTCTTCGACGAGCGGGACCGGGTCCTGCTCGTCGACCCCACCTACAAGCCCGGCTGGGAGTTCCCCGGCGGCGTCGTCGAACCCGGCGAGGCTCCGGCCCGCGCCGGCATGCGCGAGGTCACCGAGGAGACCGGGCTCAGCCTCGACGACGTACCGGCCCTGCTGGTCGTCGACTGGGAACCACCGGCACCCCCCGCCTACGGCGGCCTGCGGCTGCTCTTCGACGGCGGCCGGCTCGACACCGCGGACGCGGGCCGCGTGCTGCTGCCGGGACCCGAGCTGCGCGACTGGCGCTTCGCCACCGAGGACGAGGCCGCCGACCTGCTGCCCCCGGTACGCTACGAGCGGCTGCGCTGGGCGCTGCGGGCCCGGGAGCGCGGCGCCGCCCACTACCTGGAGGCCGGCACGCCGGTCGGCTGACGTCAGTCCGCCGCCCCGTACGTCCGCGCCGACGCGCGCAGCACATCCCCGGCCCGCGCGGTCACCGGATCCCCGTGACCGAAACAGGCCACCTCCGGGTCGAGGGCCGCCAGCCGCCCGAAGGAGGCGACGGCCCGGTCCCGGTCGAGGTTGAACACGCCGAGGAGCACCCCGCCGTCGACCGGCGACGCGGCGACCGCGTCCCCCGTGAACAGCACACCGTGGGCCGGCAGGTGCAGCGCGATGCTCCCGTCCGTGTGGCCCGGCGCGTGCACGACCCGGGCGCCGCCCCCGAAGTCCAGGACGTCACCGTCCTCCACCTCGGTCACCCGGGCCGGCCGGGCGAAGCCGCCTCGCGGGAGCCGGCGCACGGCGCCCTCGTGCAGCGGACGCTCCCAGTCCTCGAGCACGGGCGGCGGACCGGGCACCTCGCCGCGCACGACGGGCGCCTCGACGGTGTGCGCCACCACCTCGGCCCCGGTGAGCGCGGCGACCTCCTGCGCCCCGCCCGCGTGGTCCTCGTGGAAGTGGGTGAGCACGACACGCCGTACGCGGCCGGCGGCCCGCGCGGCCTCGGCGATGCGCGCACCGTACCCGGCCGGTCCGGCGTCGATGAGCGTCACCTCGTCGCCGTCACGCCAGAGATAGGCCTGTCCGACCGGGAAACGCAGCAGACTCAGGCGCGGGAGGAGTTCGACGACGTCCATACGACGACCGTAGGCAGGGCCCCGCCGGGTGGCGAGACCCCTCTGCCGACGGCAGAACCCGGAACCGGGCGCCGGGATCAGCTCGCCGCGTAGTTGCGCAGGAAGTGGGCCTCCGCCACCGACAGCCGCTCCAGTTCCTCGGGGGACACGCTCTCGTTCACGGCGTGGATCTGGGCCTCCGGCTCGCTCAGGCCGATCAGCAGGATCTCCGCCTCCGGGTAGAGGGCCGCCAGGGTGTTGCACAGCGGGATGGAGCCGCCCTGACCGGCGTACTGCATCTCCTCACCCGGGTACGCCACCGCCATCGCGTCCGCCATGGCCTGGTACGCCGGGCTCGTGGTGTCGGCGCGGAACGGCTGGCCCTGGCCGATCTGCTCGACGGCCACCCGCGCGCCCCACGGGGTACGGGTCTCCAGGTGGGCCCGGAGCAGCTTGGTGGCCTCGGCGGCGTCCACGCCCGGCGGCACCCTCAGGCTCACCAGCGCCCGCGCGCTCGCCTGCACCGAGGGGGTGGCGCCGATGACCGGCGGGCAGTCGATGCCGAGCACCGTGATGGCCGGCCGCGCCCAGATCCGGTCGGCGACCGAGCCGGAACCGATCAGCTCCACGCCGTCCAGCACCCGCGCGTCCCGGCGGAACTGCTCCTCGTCGTAGGCCAGGCCGTTCCACGAGCTGTCCGCCGCCAGACCGTCCACGGTCGTCGAGCCGTCCTCGGCCCGCAGCGAGTCCAGTACCCGGATCAGGGCGGCCAGCGCGTCGGGCGCCGCACCGCCGAACTGGCCCGAGTGCAGGTTGCCTTCGAGCGTGTCGACCTTCACGCGCAGCATCGTCATGCCGCGCAGCGTGGAGGTGACCGTCGGCAGACCGACGCGGAAGTTGCCCGCGTCGCCGATGACGACGGTGTCGGCGGCCAGCAGCTCCGGGTGCGCCTCCGCGTACCGCTCCAGGCCGCCCGTGCCCTGCTCCTCGGAACCCTCGGCGATCACCTTGACGTGCACGGGCACGCCGCCGTGCGCCTTCAGCGCGCGCAACGCCAGCAGGTGCATCAGCACGCCGCCCTTGCAGTCCGCGGCGCCCCGCCCGTACCAGCGGCCGTCGCGCTCGGTCAGCTCGAACGGCGGGGTGTCCCAGCCGGCCTCGTCCAGCGGCGGCTGCACGTCGTAGTGGGCGTAGAGCAGCACCGTCTTCGCGCCCGCGGGCCCCGGCAGGTACCCGTACACCGACTGGGTGCCGTCCGGCGTGTCCAGCAGGTCCACGTCCTGGAAGCCCTCGGCGCGCAGGGCCGCCGCTATCCAGTTGGCGGCACCCACGCTCTCGCTGCGGGGGAACTGGTCGAAGTCGGCCACCGATTTGAAGGCCACCAGCGCGGCGAGTTCCTCCCTCGCGCGGGGCATCAGCGAAGCGACGGTCTCGGCGACCGGATTCGACGACATGGGCACGCTCCTTGTGGGTGCGACGTTGTACCAAGGAGTACTTGGAATGACGGGCCGATCCTCCCACAGTGGCCTGCGGCGATGCCCGCCGTAGGATGCGGGGGTCAGGTGCGGCATGCGGTTTGATCGGAGCAGTAGACCATCGTGAGCAGCGAGAACTCTTCGGCGGACGACACGCGTCAGGTCTGGGACGTCGTCGTGGTGGGCGCGGGACCGGCGGGGGCCTCGGCCGCCTACGCGGCGGCGGTCGCGGGGCGGCGCGTGCTGTTGCTGGAGAAGGCGGAGCTGCCCCGCTACAAGACATGTGGCGGCGGCATCATCGGTCCCTCGCGCGACACCCTCCCACCCGGCTTCGAACTGCCCTTCCGGGACCGTGTGCACGCCGTGACCTTCTCGAACAACGGGCGCTTCACCCGGACCCGGCGCTCCCGGCAGATGCTGTTCGGGCTGATCAACCGGCCCGAGTTCGACCTGCAGCTCGTCGAGCACGCCCAGAAGGCGGGCGCCGAGCTGCGCACCGGAGCGACCGTGACCCGGGTGGAGCAGCACGGGTCGGCGGTGCCGGACCGGCGCACGGTCGCCGTCGTCCTCCAGGGCGGCGAGACGGTACTGGCCCGGGCCGTCGTCGGCGCGGACGGCAGCGCCAGCCGGATAGGCGCGCACGTCGGGGTGAAGCTCGACCAGGTCGACCTCGGCCTGGAGGCGGAGATCCCGGTGCCCGAGACGGTCGCCGAGGACTGGAAGGGCCGGGTGCTCATCGACTGGGGCCCGATCCCCGGCAGTTACGGCTGGGTCTTCCCCAAGGGCGACACGCTGACGGTCGGGGTGATCTCGGCGCGCGGCGAGGGCGCGGCGACCAAGCGGTACCTGGAGGACTTCGTCGCCCGGCTGGGACTGGCCGGATTCGAGCCCAGCGTCTCCTCCGGCCATCTGACGCGCTGCCGCGCGGACGACTCGCCGCTGTCGCGCGGCCGGGTCCTGGTCTGCGGGGACGCGGCCGGGCTCCTGGAGCCGTGGACCCGCGAGGGGATTTCCTTCGCGCTGCGCTCCGGGCGGCTCGCGGGGGAGTGGGCGGTGCGCATCTCCGAGGCGCACGACGCCGTGGACGCGCGCAAGCAGGCCCTGAACTACGCGTTCGCGATCAAGGCCGGTCTGGGCGTGGAGATGAGCGTGGGCAAGCGGATGCTGACGGTGTTCGAGCGCCGGCCGGGCCTCTTCCACGCGGCCCTGACCGGCTTCCGCCCGGCCTGGAAGGCGTTCAAGGACATCACGCAGGGCTCGACCTCGCTGGGTGAGCTGGTCCGCAGCCATCCGCTGGCGCAGCGGGCGCTGGGGGCGATGGACCGGCGGTCCGCGACGGCCGAGCCGTCCGCGTCCGCACCGTCCGCGCCGTCCGCGGTGGAGGAGACCGGCACCTGACCGTCGGCGTCCGGCTGTCGTCGTCGGCTGCGGCGGTTCGTCCGAGCCCGGCGCCCGCCCGGGGTGAGGCGGTACGTGTCCGCGGTCCCGCCCACCCCTTACGCGTAAGCGCTGACCCACGGGCCGCCGGTGCGGGGCACCGTGGCCCGAGGACGCCGTCCCGGCCGCCGGGGCGGGCTAGGTACTCGTCGGCATCCTGCGCGAGGCGTACCGGCGCACGGGCCCGCCGGGCCGGTGCTGCCCGCGGAGCCGCTGGTCGGGTTCGAGGCGTTCGGGCAGTTCGACCGGGTCGTGGAGGACCGGGGGACGTTCTCCCGTCGCGCGGCGGACCGGCTCGCCCACTCGGTCGGCCCGGTGTTCCCCTGACGCCCCGGCGGTCACGCGGCCGTGCGGGGGGCGTACTTCCCCGGGAGTACCTGTGATCACCACGCGCGGGTGACGCCGCCCGCGGTGCCCGGCGTCTAGCGTGGCGGACATGGACGGACAGCGCGAGCGCGAGGGCCGGGCGCCGCAGTGGTGGCGGCACGGACCCCCGTGGTGGAACCTGCGGGGTGACGAGGAGCAGTGCCCCCGGTGGCCCTGGCGCTCCACCGTGCTGATCACGGCGTTCGTGCTGTTCGGCTCGAACTTCGCCGCACACGCCCAGGAGGGGGAGCGCGCCGCCCTGGACCCCTTCGCCCGCACACTGCTGTTCGTGACGGGGGCCGCCCTGCTGTGGCGGCTGCGCCATCCGGTGCCGGTCGTGTTCGGCACGGCGGTCACCACCCTGGTCTACCTGGGCGCCGGATACCCGTACGGTCCGGTGTTCGTGGCCGTCGCGGTCGCCTGTTTCAGTGCCGTCGTCGCCGGGCACCGCAAGGCCGCGTGGGCGGCGATGGGGACGCTGTGGGCCGGGCACGCCCTGGTGGCGCACTGGCTCTACCGGTGGCTGCCGCCGTCCGGGGACTCGGCCGCGTCCTGGGGGCAGGAACTCGTGATCGCCACCTGGGTCGTGGCCGTCGCGGCCCTGTCGGAGCTGGCCAGGGCCCGCCGCGAGCAGTGGGCGCGGGAGCGGGCCGAGCGGGCCCAGGCGGCGCGGCGGCGCGCGGACGAGGAGCGGCTGAGGATCGCCCGCGAACTGCACGACGTACTCGCGCACAGCATCTCCGTCATCAACGTGCAGGCCGGCGTCGGACTGGCCCTCCTGGACACCGACCCGGAACAGGCCCGCACCGCGCTCAGCACCATCAAGGACCAGAGCAAGGAGGCGCTCGGCGAGGTGCGGCAGGTGCTCGACACCCTGCGCACGCCCGGGGACGCGCCGCGCGCTCCGGCCCCCGGCCTCGACCGGCTCCCCGAACTGGTCGAGCAGGCGGCGAGCGCGGGCCTCACCGTCGAGGTGGTGGGGAAGCCGCCGCGCCTGTCGCCCGGTACCGACCTGGCCGCGTTCCGCATCGTGCAGGAGGCGCTCACCAACGTCGTACGTCACTCGGGCTCCCGGCACGCGCGGGTCCGCCTCGACCGGGACGGGGGCACGCTGCTGCTGCGCGTGGACGACGACGGTCCCGCGACGGGCGCCGAGGCGGGCGGCAGCGGCAACGGGCTGGCCGGGATGCGGGAGCGCGCGGCGGCGCTGGGTGGCACCATCGAGGCGGGCCCGCGTCCGGACGGTGGTTTCCGGGTGCTGGCGGCCCTGCCGGTCGACGTGAAGAGGGCGGCCACGTGACCCGTACGACGCAGTCGAAGGAGGACGACCGGTGATCCGTGTACTGCTCGCCGACGACCAGTCGCTGGTACGGGCCGGTTTCCGGGCGCTGCTGGACGCGCAGCCGGACATCGAGGTGGTCGCCGAGGCCGCCGACGGCGAGGAGGCGGTGCGCTCGATCCGCGAACTGCGCCCCGACGTCGTCCTCATGGACATCCGCATGCCCCTGCTCGACGGCCTCGCCGCCACCCGCCGGATCACCGGCGACCCGGGACTGCACGACGTGAAGGTGGTCATGCTCACCACCTTCGAACTCGACGAGTACGTCTTCGAGGCGATCCGCTCCGGGGCCTCCGGCTTCCTGGTCAAGGACACCGAACCCGAGGAACTGCTGCGCGCCGTGCGGGCGGTGGTGGACGGCGACGCGCTGCTGTCGCCGGGGGTGACGCGCCGGCTGATCGCCGAGTTCGCGGCCCGTTCCAAGGAGCCCGCGGCGGCCGCCGAGATGGCCAGGCTGACCGAGCGGGAGCGCGAGGTGATGGCTTTGGTCGGCATCGGACTGTCCAACGAGGAGATCGCCCGCCGGCTGGTCGTCAGCCCGCTGACCGCCAAGACCCACGTCAGCCGCACCATGGTGAAGCTGGGCGCCCGCGACCGGGCGCAACTGGTCGTCCTGGCCTACGAGTCGGGACTGGTGCGGCCGGGCTGGCTCGGCTGACCACCGCGCGAGAACCGGACCAGCACGCTCACCACCCGGACGAAGAACACCACCACGGCCAGCGCCACACCCGTCCCGACGAGCCCGGCGCGCACCCCGCCCGTCAGGGCGAAGAGATACGCGGGCCCCGCCACCGCCCCGAACAGCACGGCCGCCGCGAACGCCGCGCTGCACAGCGCGTATCCGATCTCGACCGTGATCGCGTCCCGCTCGCCCTGCGTGCGCCGTCCGCCGTAGGCATCCATGGCTGCAAGTCTCCCAGGGCGGCGGCGTTTCGGCAGCGCCGTGCCGGTCGTGCGGGGGCTCTGCTACGGTGCGCGGATGGCGGCGAAGAAGGCCGAACAGGCGCTCGTGACCCGGTGGCGCTCGATCCTGGTCCTCCACGCCCGCGTCCAGTGCGAACTCGACCGTGCGCTGCAGGGACACGGCCTGTGCGGAAGCGACTTCGAGGTCCTCGACGTCCTGGCCGGCACCCGGGACGAGGACGGCTCCGGTTCCTGCGGATACCGCGTCCAGCAGATCTCCGAGCGGGTCCACCTCAGCCAGAGCGCGCTGTCGCGGCTGGTCGCCCGGCTGGAGAGGGAGGGCCTCGTCGAGCGCACCATGTGCCCCGAGGACCGGCGGGGCGTGCGGGTGGCGCTCACCGCGAAGGGGCGCGCCAGGCACGGCGAGGCGCTCCCGGTGCAGCGGGCGGTGCTGCACCGGCTGCTGGCCGGCTGACCTGCGCCCCCGAGCCGACCGGGCGACCTGCCCCCCGGCTGACTTGCGCTTCTCGCTTACTGGCTGACTTGTGCCCCCCGCTTACCGGCTGACCTGCGTCCCGTCCTACCGGCCGACCCGCGCCTCCGGCTGACCCGCGCCTCCGGCTGACCCGCCCCTCCGGCCGACCCGCCCCTCCGGCTGACCCGCGCCCCCGGCCTGTCGGCGCGGCCCGTCTCACTTCCAGGTGACGCCCGACCGCTCGCGCCACAACGCGGCCAGCGAGCCGTCCCCGGTGATCTCCGGGAACGGCCTGCGGTTCCACAGCGCCGGGTAGAGCCGTGCGGCGGGGCCGGACAGCTCGCAGTCGGCGTCCCCGATGTCCTCCCGCACGGTCACCGGCGGCCGCGCGGACAGCCGTACGGTCCACACGGCGTCCGGCGCGTCTGTCGCCCGCACCCGTAGCGTGCGGGGTTCCTCGGTGCGGACGGCGCTCTTCTCACGGGCGTGGAAGGCGCACAGCAACTCGTCGATGCCGTCCACCGCGAAGTCCACGCCGACACCGGTGGGTTCACCGCCGCGGGCCGACTCGGCGTCGATGCGGTGCACGGTCGTCTCGTGGGCCTGCCGACGGGCCCAGAAGGCCAGCGGTGACGGCGCGGGCAGGAAGTGCCAGCACCGCACGTCGGGTGCGGCACCCACGAGGGCCTCGACGAGCCGCCCGTGTCCCTCCCGGAACCAGGTCAGAAGCGGGGTGCCGTCGAGGTCGGGCAGGTCGTCGGCGGGCCGGGGGCCGGTGTGCCCCTCGGCGACGAACGCCGTCGCCCAGCGGTGCACCATCCCCGTGTGCCGCAGCAGGTCCCGCACCCGCCAGCCGGGGCAGGTCGGCACCTCGGCGTCGCTGCCCGCCGCCGCGGCGGCCGCGGCCAGCAACGCCCCTTCACGGTCCAGGATCTCGACGTACGCTGCGGTCTTCATGGCAGGGAGTGTGCCGCATGGAGCGGACTCGAAGGCAGGCCTCCCCGGCACACTCCCTGGGGCCGGACGGCACGGCTCAGCCCGGAACCGCCGCCCGTCGCGTCGCGACCGCGACCAGCACCGCCACCGCCGCGAGCGCGGCCACGCTGGTGAGGGCGGCGGACAGGGACAGCCAGTCGGCCATGAAGCCGATCGCGGGCGGACCGAGCAGCATGCCCCCGTAGCCCAGGGTGGACGCGGTCGCGACGCCGCCGGGGCCGCCGAGCGCGCCGGCCCGCTCGATGGCGACGGGGAAGATGTTGGCGAGCCCGAGGCCGGTGATCGCGAAGCCGAACAGCGCCGCCCCCACGGAGGGGGCGAGCGAGCCGAGCAGCATCCCGGCCACCGCGGTGCTGCCGCCGGCCACCACCGTGGCCGTCCGGCCCAGGCGTTCCAGCAGCGTCGTCCCGGTCAGCCGGCCGACGGTCATGGCGAGCGCGAAACACGAGTAGCCCGCCGCCGCCAGGCCCGGGGAGGCGTCGAGGTCCTGCTCCAGGTGCAGGGCGCCCCAGTCGGCCATCGCCCCCTCGCCGTACGCCGTGCACAGCGCGATCAGACCGAAGGTGACGACCAGGCGTCGGGTGCGGCGGTCCCGGGGGCGCGGCGCGCCGTCCCGCTCGGGCGTGCGCTCCGGTGGCGCGGCGGGCTCGCAGCGCAGCAGGGCACGGCCCGCGAACAGGGTGACGAGCAGGCCGGTCACGGTGAGCGCGAGCAGGTGCCGCGTCGGCGACAGGGACCCGGCGACCAAGCCGCCGAGCCCCGCGCCGACCATGCCGCCGAGGCTGAACGCCGCGTGGAAGCTGGGCATGATCGGGCGCCCCAGGACCGCCACCAGATCGACGGCGGCACTGTTGAAGGCGACGTTGATCCCGCCGTACGCGCTGCCGAAGACCAGCAGTACGGCGCCGAGGGCGAGCGCCGAGTGGGTGAGCGGGGGCAGGGCGATGCTGAGGCAGAGCAGGACCGCGCAGGCGACGGTGACGGGGTGGCTGCCGTAGCGGCGGACGAGTCGTCCGGTGAGGGTCATGGTGACGACGGCGCCCGCCGAGACACCGAGCAGGGCGAGTCCCAGGGCGCTGGCGGAGGCGCCGGTCTGCTCCTTGATGGCGGGGATCCGGACCACCCAGCCGGCGAAGACGAAGCCGTCGAGGGCGAAGAAGGCGGTCAGGGCGATGCGGAGTCGGGTGAGGTCGTCGCGGGTGCCCGGCACGGCGCTGTGCGATCGGGCTTTGTTTATTTGCGGCACAAAGTCAGGCTAGGTGCCGGGCGGGGGCGCGACAAGGGTGCCCGGGAGGGGGAGGTCCAGGACGCAGGAGCGCCGGGCGGCCCTCAGCCGACCGGTGCCCCCACCGTGCTCTGCCGCACCAGCAGCCGGTGCGGCGCCTTGGCCTCCGTCGGCGCGGGCGCCGAACCGTCGATCACGCCGAGCAGGGTGCTGACCGCCGTGCGCGCGATCGCGGCCTTGTCCGGGGCGACGGTGGTCAGCGACGGCGAGCTGTACCGGCCCTCCTGGATGCCGTCGACCCCCACGACGGCGATGTCCTCGGGCACCCGTACACCGGCCCGGGTCAGGGTGTGCATGGCGCCGATGGCTAGCAGGTCGTTGTAGCAGAAGACCGCGTCGGGCGGCTCGGGCAGGGCGAGCAGGCGCTCCATGGCCTCGGCGCCGAGATGGCGGTGGAAACGCGGGGTGGGGACGATCAGTTCCTCGTCGACGGTGAGCCCGGCCCGCTCCAGTGCCTGCCGGTATCCCGTCGTACGCAACTGCGCGGTCTCGCCGGTGCTGTAGGGCTGGTCGCCGATGGCCGCGATGCGCCGACGGCCGAGGCCGAGCAGATGCTCCGTCGCTTCCCGGGCCGCGCCGACGTTGTCGATCGCCACGTGGTGGAAGCTGCCGTTGAAGATGTGCTCGCCGAGCAGCACGACGGGCACCTTGTTGGTGCGCCGGCGAAGCTCCTCGGCGGAGATGGACAGCGGGCTCAGCAGCAGCCCGTCGAACATCGTGGCGCGGGACTCGCGGCCCAGCAGTTCCCGCTCGCGGTCGCCGTCGCCGTCCGTCTGGTCGAGCATCACCACGTACCCGTGCGAGCGGGCCGCGGTGATCACCTCGCGGGCCAGTTCGGCGAAGTACGGCACGTCCAGTTCGGGGACGACCAGGGCGATCATGCCGCTGCGGCCCCGGCGGAGATTGCGGGCCACCAGGTTGGGCCGGTAGTCGAGTTCGTCGAGCGCGGCCTGCACCCTGACCCGCAACTCGTCGGAGACGGGCACCGAACCGTTGACCACGTTGGACACGGTGCGGATCGAGACTCCGGCGCGTCGGGCGACGTCGCGGAGTGTGGAGCCGGCCATCCAGTTCCCCCTCACGGCCCCCGCGGGGCCTCGGTCGGCAGCATCTCGTGTTCGGGCCGGTGTGCACCGGCGCCGATGCAGGTTGATGTTACTCAGCTATTGCATCGTTGCAAAAGGCGACGCATCATCTCTGCATCGTTGCAAAGCGGGGGCGGCGGCACGGGCCAGGTGCGTACCGCCGCGCCGACGACGACGCCTGCGCGCGTCCCTGTCCACTCCTGCTCAGCCACCCCTCTCGCGCATTTCAGCCCGTACCCCAGCCCGCATCCCCGACCGAGGAGCCGTGCTCATGTCCAGATCATTCGTCCCGCGGCGCAGCGTTCTGCGCGGCGCGCTCGGCGCCGGCGCGCTCGCCGCGGCCGCCGGTCCCCTCGCGGCGTGCGCCCCCGGTTCGTCCGGGGCCGAGCCGCGCAAGCTCACCGGGACGCCGAGCGCGTCGGCCAAGGGCGAGATCACCATCTGGAACCGCTCGGGCGACCTGTTCAAGGTCTTCGACGCGGCGATCGACGCCTTCCGCAAGGCCTATCCGCACATCAAGGTCAACCACCAGGCCGTCGACATCGACGCCAAGCTCGCCAACACCCTGATCAGCGGCACCGACCTGCCCGACGGCAGCTTCTGGGACGACGCCAAGATCGGCGGCCAGGTGGAGCACCTGTACGACCTGACGGACCTGATAGCGCCCTACCGCGACAAGACCTCGGCGTACAAGCTCTCGGTCAACACCGTCGACGGCCGGATCTACGGCGTGCCCTGGGACCTCGACCCCGGGCTGCTCTGGTACCGCGAGGACCTGCTGGAGGACGCCGGCGTGGACCCGGCCGGACTGAAGACCTACGACGACCTGCTGGCGGCGGCGCGGTCGCTGAGGGAGAAGAACCCCAAGGCCCGCCCCCTCCACATGGAGAAGGACCCCTTCCTCGGCCAGCTCTGGCTGGAGATGCTCGCGGGCCAGCAGGGCACCAGCCTCGCCGACGCGGACGGACAGGTGCGGCTGGACTCCAAGGAGTACCGCAACATCCTCAACTGGGTCCGGGACGCCGTCGACGACGACCTGGTCACCCACGCCGAATACCTCAAGCAGGCCGATGTCGCCGCCCTGGAGAACGGACAGCAGGCCCTGGTCCCCTGGGCGGTGTGGTGGTCCTTCGCACCCCAGCAGCTGCTGAAGAAGGGCAAGGGCAAGTGGCGCGCCGCACCCCTGCCGGCCTGGACCCCGGGCGGCGCGCGCAGCGGCGCCATGGGCGGCAGCAGCTTCATCATCCCGGCGAAGGCGAAGAACCCCGAACTGGCCTGGCTGCTGTATGAGTTCCTGTGCTTCAAGGAGCCCGGCTACAGCGCCGTGTACGGGCCGAGCGAGGTCTACCCGGGCGGCCTGACCACCTCGGTGCCCAGCTACGGGCCCGCCCGCCGCCCCGACAAGCCGCTGTTCGAACCGGTGGCCGCGCTCGGTGGACAGGACCTGTGGAAGGTCGCCGTGGACGCCGCCGACACCATCCCGTCCGCCGCGCCGATCCCGGCCTGGTGGGCCAAGTCCGTCGACTACCTCGGCAACAACCTCCAGCGGCTCATCGAGGGGAAGATGGCACCCGACGACGTCATCGACGACTCCACCAAGAAGATCCAGCGCAACCTGGTGGACCGCGCATGACCTCCGGCACCCTCACCCCGCCGCGCAAGAAGCGGTCGGCACCGGCCTCGCCGCGCCCCGCCCGCCGCTCCCGGCGCAAGCCCTTCCTCGCGCCGTACCTCTTCGTCGCGCCGTTCTACATCGTCTTCGCGGCCTTCGGCCTCTACCCCCTGGTCTTCGCGCTCCAGTTGAGCTTCACCGACTGGAAGGGCGCCGGCGCGGCGAACTTCATCGGCCTGGAGAACTACACCTACCTGCTCACCAGCGAGGAGTTCTGGTCCTCACTGGGCAACAGCGCCGTGATGTGGCTGCTGATCGTGCCCCTCCAGATCGTCGGCGGCCTGGCCGCGGCGGTGCTGCTCGCCAACGCGCGGCTGCGGCTGAAGGGCATGTTCCGGGTGGCCTTCATCGCGCCGTTCGTCACCCCGCTGGTGGCGATGGCCCAGGTGTGGATCGTCGCCTTCGACACGGACTACGGCCTGGTCAACCACCTGTTCAACCTCGTCGGCCTGCCCGACGTCGACTGGCTCCAGTCGACCGCCTGGGCCAAACCGACGCTCGCGCTGCTGTTCCTGTGGAAGACCACCGGGTTCGCGATCATCATCCTGCTCGCCGGACTCCAGGCCGTGCCCTCCGACGTGTACGAGGCAGCCGCCCTCGACGGAGCCTCGCGCAGGCGGCAGTTCTGGTCGCTGACCCTGCCCCTGGTCCGGCGCAGCATCGCCTTCCTCGTCGTGGTGCAGACCCTCGCGGTGTTCCAGATGTTCGCCGAGCCGTTCGTCGTCACCCAGGGCGGCCCGTACGGCTCGACCACCACCGGCGGGCTGTACCTCTACAACCACATCCTGGCGTCCGACCTCGGGACCGGCGCCGCGAACTCCTTCCTGCTGGTGCTGCTGGTGTTCGCCCTGTCCCTGCTGTCCGTGCGCCTGCTCCGCTCCCGAGACGAGTGACCATGACCAGCCAGACCAAGAAGCCGAGCAGGAGTCTGTCCCAGCCCCGGCCCGGGCCGCTCCAGTACCTCGTGCTCGGCCTTCTCGCCCTCGTGTTCGTGTATCCCATCTGGTGGGCCGTCAGCTCCTCGCTGAAGCCGCCGGCCGACATCGTCCGCGACCCCCTGTCCTTCTCGCTCGGCTCGGCCACGCTCGACAACTACCGGGCGATGTTCGACGACGTGCCGATCGGCACCGGCTTCGTCAACACCGTGCTCGTCGTGGCCGTCAAGGGCGCGATGACCATGTTCTTCTGCCCGCTGGCCGGCTACGCCTTCGCCAAATACCGCTTCCCCGGCAAGGACCTGCTCTTCGGCGTGCTGATGCTCACCCTGATGCTGCCGACCCTCGTGCTGGTCATCCCGCTGCTCCTGGAGATGAGCGAGCTGGGCTGGGTCAACACGTACCAGGCGCTGATCCTGCCCGGCAGCATCGACGCCTTCAGCATCTTCTGGATGCGGCAGACCATCGCCGCCGTGCCCGACGAACTCCTCGACGCCGGACGCGTGGACGGGGCGAGCGAGTTCGGCATCTTCGCCCGGATCGTGGTGCCGGTCATCCGGCCGGGGATCGCCGCGCTCGGCGTCCTGACCGCCATGAACATCTACAACGACTTCGTCTGGCCCGTCGTCGCCGTCAACGACGAGAGCCACCAGACGCTCCAGGTGGTGCTGTCCACCCTCGCGCAGAACGTCACCGGCAACCGCGTCGGCGCCGACTTCGCCACCGTCTGGGGCGAACTGCTCGCCGCCGGAAGCATCGCGATGCTGCCCGTGCTGGCCCTGTTCGTCCTGCTGCAACGCCACTTCATCAACGGGATCCTCGCGGGCAGCGTCAAGGGCTGACCTCTCCTCCCGTACACCGCCGCCTCTTCCCCAGCCGCACCGAATCGGAGCACACACGCCCATGACCACCCCCCGTCCCGAATACCCCCGCCCCCACTTCGACCGGTCCCACTCCTGGCTCACCCTCAACGGCACCTGGGACTTCCGCGCCGACCCCGCCGAGCGGTACTCCGCCGACGCGGCCGAGGGCTACGACCGCGCCATCACCGTGCCCTTCGCCTGGGAGACGCCCGCCTCCGGCATCGCCGAGCACTGGCTGCGGACCGCCTGGTACCGGCGTACCTTCACCGTGCCCGCCGACTGGGCCGGACAGCGCGTCGTGCTGCACTTCGGCGCCGTGCACCACGCCGCCACGGTCTGGGTGAACGGCACCGAGGTCGCTCACCACGAGGGCGGCTACACCCCCTTCGCCGCCGATGTCACCGACGCGCTCGGCGACGGCGAGCACCTGCTCACGGTGCGGGTCCACGCCCCGGCGGACAAGCGGGACATCGCCCACGGCAAGCAGCGCAGCATGCCGCGCGACGACTACGACGGCGTCTGCTTCACCCCCTCCTCCGGCATCTGGCAGAGCGTCTGGCTGGAGGCCCGCCCTGCCACCCACCTCGCCGCTCTCCGGCTGCGCCCGAACGACGACCTGACCGGCATCACCGTCGAAGCCGTCGTGCACGGCCCCGCGGCGGACCGTGCCGAACTCCGGCTGCGGGTGCGTGAGGAGGACACCGCCGTCACGGCGACCGTGGAACCCGGCGGACGGCTCCGCACCGAACTCCCGCTGGCCGCGCCCCGACTGTGGTCGCCCGAGGACCCGCACCTCTACCACGTCGACGCCGAACTCACCTCGGCCGACGGCACCGACCGGGTCACCGCCTACACCGGACTGCGCACCATCACCGTCGACGGAGAGGCCCTGTACCTCAACGGGCGCCGCCTGTTCGTACGGGGCGTGCTCGACCAGGGCTACTGGCCCGGGACCGGCATCACCGCCCCCGACGACGACGCCCTGCGCCGGGACCTCGAACTCGCCGCCGAGGCCGGCTACAACCTCGTCCGCAAGCACCTCAAACTGGAGGACCCCCGCTTCGCCCACCACGCCGACACCCTCGGCATGCTCCTGTGGGCCGAGCCCGCCTCGCCCGGCCGCTTCTCACCCGCCTCCGTCAGCGCCTTCGCCGGGCAGATCGAGCCGATGGTGGAGCGCGACGGCAACAGTCCGGCCATCGTCATCTGGGGCCTGTACAACGAGGAATGGGGCCTGGACTGGGACATCCCCGGAGACCCGGCGAAGCAGCGCGCCACCGCGGACGCCTACGACCGCCTCAAGGCGCTCGACGCCACCCGTCCGGTCGTCGACAACTCCGGCTGGACCCACGTCAAGACCGACCTGCTCGACTGGCACTACTACGACGAGAGCGCTGCCTCCTGGGCCACCACCGTCGCCGACCTGCTCTCCGGCGAACGCGACGACTTCCCCGTGAAGCTCGGCCCCGACTTCGTCGTCCACAAGAAGCTCGCCGTCCCCGGTCAGCCGCTGCGCGGCCTGCCCAACCTCAACAGCGAGTACGGCGGCGGCTTCACCGGCCTGGACCGCGCCTGGCACCTGCGCTGGCAGACCCAGGAACTGCGCCGGCACGACCGGCTCGCCGGGTACGTGTACACGGAGCTGTACGACATCGAGCACGAGAGCGCCGGGCTGCTGGACTTCGGGCGCGGCGCCAAGGACCTCGCGGGCGTCGACCCGGCCCACGCCAACGCGCCGACGACCCTCGTCCTGGACGTGACGCCGGTGGCACCCGGCCGCGACCTGCTCGTCCCCGGCCCCGACTTCACGGTCGACGTCCACGTCTCCCACCACGGCGCCGACCCGGTCGCGGGGACGCTGCACACCACCTGGACCCCGGTGTACGCCAGGACGCCCGACGCGCCCGGCGACGCCGTCCCCGGCTGCCGCGCGGAGGCCAAGCCGTACCTGCTCGGGGCCCCCGTCACCGTGCCCGCCACGCTGCCCGAGGGCTGGACCAGCGGCCGGCTGCACCTGGCGCTGGTCGTGGACGGCACCGTCGCCGCCCGGACCGCGCTGGACGTGGACACGCGTACCGCCGCGTACATCGGCGACGACCCGCTGGCCCGCCCCACCTCTTGACCCCCGGCTCACCCCGCACCATCCGATCCCGCACCACCCTGCCTCCCCGACACCAAGGAGTCGACCCGTGCGCAACCCGTCACTCACCCGCGGCAGATCACCGGCCCTGCTCGCCGTGCTCGCCCTGGTCACGGCCCTGCTGTCCCTGTGGGCACACCCCGCGTCGGCCGCGCCCGCCGGCCAGGTGCTGGCGTCACCCGACCTCGCGGCCCACCCGCAGGGGGACAACAGCTACCCGCGCGCCGTCCGCCTCGACCACGACGGCTCGGCCGGCCAGACCATGCTGGCCACCTACGCCCGGCGCGAGCAGGGTGCCACCAACACACTGCCCGTCCACCGCAGCACCGACGGCGGCCGCACCTGGAGCGCCGCCCCGATCTCCACCATCAGCTCGCACACCCCGGGCTGGGACATCGAGGCACCCGTCCTCTACGAGGTGCCGCGCACCGCCAACGGCCTGAACCAGGGCGACCTCCTGGCCGCCGGCACCGCCTGGCAGGCCGGTGACTACACCACGCAGCGCGTCGAGGTGTTCAAGAGCACCGACCACGGCCGGAGCTGGCAGTACCTCTCCGACTGCACCCGCACCAGCGGCCTGCCCGACACCATCGGGCACGGCATCTGGGAACCCTGGTTCCTGCTGGCCCCCGACAACACACTGGCCTGCTTCATCTCCGACGAGCGGCCCGCGAACAGCCCCACCAACAACCAGGTCATCGGCCACTACACCTCCGGCGACGGCGGCCGCACCTGGAGCGGCACCCTCACCCAGGACGTCGCCTTCCCCGCCGACAACCTCGCCCGCCCCGGCATGTCCATCGTCGTCCCGCTGCCCGACGGGCGGTTCATGATGGCGTACGAGATGTGCCGGGACGCCACCGACGCCGACCACGCCTGCGAGGTGTACACCAAGACCAGCCCCGACGGCCTGAACTGGGCGCCCGCCGACAACCCCGGCACCCTGGTGCGCACCGCCGACGGCAGGGAACTGCTGCACACCCCCTACCTCGCCTGGGTGCCGGGCGGCGGTCCCGAGGGCACGCTGCTGATGTCGGGCCAGCGCGTGGTGAGCGGACCCACCGGGAACAAGACCGTGCTGGCGGAGTCCGGCACCGTGGTCTTCGCCAACACCCGCCTCGGTGCGGGGGAGTGGACCGAGATCGAGGCCCCGGTCCTGACCGGCCCGACCGGCGGCTACAACCCCGGCGAGCCCTCCTGCCCCGGCTACAGCTCCCCGATCGTGCCGCGCGCCGACGGCACCTCCTTCCTCTACCTGACCGCCACCTGGCTCGGCACCGGCAACCAGTGCCAGGTCCGCTTCGGCACCGGCGGCCTCGGCGGCCCGGTCGGCCAGGTGACCACCCCGTGGGTCGCGGGCAAGTGCCTGGACGTCGACACCAACACCAGCCGCAACGGCAACGCCGCCCAGCTGTGGGACTGCGGCACCGCCACCGGGCAGCGCTGGTCGGTGGCCCCGGACGGCACGGTGCGCGCGTTCGGGAAGTGCCTGGACATCGACGGCAACGGCACGGCCAACTTCACCAAGGTCCAGGTGTGGGACTGCGCCCCGGGCGTAGGCGGCCAGCAGTGGCGCCACCGGAGCGACGGCTCGCTGTTCAACCCGCAGTCCGGCCGATGCCTGGACATCCCGTCCGGCGGCACCGCCAACGGCACCAAGCTGCAGATCTACGACTGCAACGGCCTCGGCACCCAGAGGTGGAACCTGCCCGCCTAGCCGCGGGGGCGCACCCGGGGCCCGGCGCCCCGGGTGTCGCATACGCTCGACGGCACCATGATGAACAACCTCACCCCCCTGGAGCCGAAGGCCGGCAAGGCCACGGTCAGACGGCACAACCTCAGCCTGGTCCTGAGGGCCGTGCACGACGCGGGGGAGGCGACCAGGGCCCAGGTCGCCACGTATGTCGGACTGACCAGGGCGGCGGTGTCGTCCCTGGTCGAGCAGTTGCTGGAGTACGGCTTCGTCTCCGAGTGGGGCAAGACCAGCAGCGGCCAGGCGGGGCGGCCCGGCACCGTCCTGAAGGTGTCCCGCTCGGGCCCGGCGGGCCTCGGCGTCGAGATCAACATCGACTACATCGCGGTGTGCGTCGTCGACCTCGCCGGCACCGACCGGGTGCGGCTCGTGGAGCACGTCGACAACCGCGGGGTCCAGCCCTCCGAGGTCCTGGCGCGCGCGGCCCGGCTGGCGGCGCGCGCCATCGGCTCGGCGGCGGAACAGGACCTCGCACCGGCCGGTGTCCATGTCGCGCTGCCGGGCCTGGTGACCGGCGGCGCCGTCCGCCAGGCACCCAACCTGGGCTGGCAGCGGGTCGCCGTCGAGGGGCTGTTCGCCCAGGCGCTCCTCGCCCTGCGCCCCGCCCACCGCCCGCTGCCGGTCAGCTCCGACAACGAGGCCAACGCCGCCGCCCTCGCCGAGCTGTGGTTCGGCGCCGGCACCGAGGGCGTGCGCAGCTTCCTGTACCTGACCGGCGAGATCGGCATCGGCGGCGCCCTCGTGCTGGGCGGTGAACTGCTGCGCGGCGCGCACGGCTTCGCCGGGGAGATCGGGCACATGGTCGTCGACCCGGAGGGCCCGCTGTGCCGGTGCGGCGCCCACGGCTGCCTGGAGCAGTACGCCGGACAGGCCGCGCTGCTCGCCGCCGCCGGCCTCGACGCGGACGCGGGTGCGCAGGGCGTCGCCGCACTCGAAAGCCGTGCCCGGCGGGGAGACCCCTTGGCGCTGTCGGCGATCGAACGCGCCGGACGGCAACTGGGCGTCGTGGTCTCGGGCGCGGTGAACCTCTTCGACCCCGAGGCGGTGATGCTCGGTGGCGTCTACCGCGAGCTGATGGACTGGCTCGCCCCGGCCGTCGACCGCGAACTCGCCCGGCGCGTGGTGTCCGGGCTGTGGAGCGAGGGCGGCAAACGGCTGCGCGCCTCGTCCTCGCTCGGCGACGCGGCCCGGGGCGCGGCCGGCGTGATCGTCCGCGAGGTGCTGGCCGACCCGGGGGCCTACGCGGAACGGGACGCGGGCTGACGCGGAGGGCCGCCGCCCGGCGGCCCTCCGCGTCAGCCCGTCCGGCTCACCCGCGGTTCGCGGCGATCAGCTCCCGGTACCAGCGGTAACTGTCCTTCGGCGTGCGCTCCTGCGTGCCGTAGTCCACCCGCACGATGCCGAAGCGCCTGTCGTAGCCGTACGCCCACTCGAAGTTGTCCAGCAGCGACCACACGTAGTACCCGCGCACGTCCACCCCCGCGTCGATCGCCGCCCGCAGCGCGCTGAGGTGGTCGCGCAGGTAGGCGACCCGGTCGGTGTCGTGCACCGCACCGTCGGCGGCCGGCGCGTCGTCCTCCGCCGAGCCGTTCTCCGTGATGTGGACCGGCGGGAGCGCGTCGCCGTACTGCTTCTTCAGGGCGACCAGCAGGTCGGTGAAGCTGTCCGGGACGACCGGCCAGTCCATCGCCGTGTGCCGCACCCCGGGGAGCCGCACCTCCTCGTACCGGTTGTCCGTGGCCACGCGCCGGGCCGGGTCGCTCTCGCGGTACGGGGCGTCGGCGACCACGATCGGCCGGTAGTAGTTGATGCCGAGGAAGTCCAGCGGCCGGGAGATCAGCTCCAGGTCGCCCTCTCGCCGGAAGTCCGCCCCGGTGATCAGCTCGCCCCAGGTCTCCTCCTCGGTGGCCGGGTAGCGGCCCGCGAGGATCGGCTCGGTCCACACCAGGTTGTGCTGGGTGTCGGCGCGGACCACCGCGGCCAGGTCGGCCGGGGAGTCGGTGGCGGGCAGGTTGCGGTCCAGGTTGAGCGTGATGCCGACCTCGCGCACCCCGGCCGCGCGCAGCGCCTGCACGGCCAGTCCGTGGCCGACCAGCAGGTGGTGGGCGGCGGCCAGCGCGCCCCGGCCCTCCTTGGCGCCGGGGGCGTGCCGGCCAATGGAGTAGCCGAGGAAGGAGCTGCACCACGGCTCGTTGAGGGTGATCCAGCGCGGCACCCGGTCGCCGAGGTGCTCCGCCACCACCGCCGTGTACTCGGCGAACCGCTCCGCCGTCTCCCGTACCCGCCAGCCGCCCCGGTCCTCCAGCGCCTGCGGCAGGTCCCAGTGGTAGAGGGTGGCGGCCGGTTCGATGCCCGCCGCCAGCAGTTCGTCCACCAGACGGGAGTAGAAGTCGAGGCCCTTGGGGTTCACCGCGCCCGACCCGTCCGGCACGATGCGCGGCCAGGCGATCGAGAAGCGGTAGGAGTCGACGCCGAGGTCGCGCAGCAGGGCCACGTCCTCGGGGTAGCGGTGGTAGTGGTCGCAGGCCACGTCACCGGTGTCGCCGTTCGCCACCAGGCCGGGGGTGTGGCTGTAGGTGTCCCAGATCGACGGACCGCGGCTGTCCTCGGCCGCCGCGCCCTCGATCTGGTACGAGGCGGTCGCGGCGCCCAGGACGAAGCCGGGCGGGAAGCTGGGGAAGTCACTCATGCTGTGCTGCTCATCTCCGTGCGTACGCGGTGGTGCGAGGTTCACTTGACGGAGCCGCCGGTGATCCCGGCGGCGATGTACTTCTGGGCGAGGACGAGGAGGACCGCCGCCGGCACCGCCGACAGCACGGACGCGGCCATCACCGAGCCCCAGTCGCCGACGTGCGCGCCGATGTACTGGTAGATGCCCAGGGTGATGGGCTTCACGTCGTCGGTCGTGTTCAGGGTGAGCGCGAACATGAAGTCGCTCCACGAGAACAGGAACGCGAACAGGCCCGAGGTGATCAGCGAGTTGCGGCTCATCGGCAGCACCACCCGGACGAAGGTGCGCACCGGCCCGGCCCCGTCGATCTGCGCGGCCTCGATCACCTCGCCGGGGATCGACACCATGAAGGAGCGCATCAGCACGATGGAGAACGGGATGCCCAGCGAGGCGTCCGCCAGCATCAGGCCGAAGTAGGAGTTGACCAGCCCCAGGTCGACGTAGGAGTTGTAGAGCGCGTTGGCGATGACGATGCCCGGCACCATCTGGGTGATCAGCGTGCCGAAGACGATGGTGCGCGAGCCGCGCAGCCCGAACCGCGCCAGACCGTAGGCGGCCGGCGCCGAGATGGCGAGGCAGATGGCGACCGCGCCGAGCGAGACCGCCAGCGAGGTCAGCAGGTGCCCGCCCTGGTCGCTGATCGCCTTGGAGAAGCCGGACAGGTCCAGGCTGCCGGGCACCGGGTCGACCTGGAGCAGCCCCGAGTCGGGCTGGAGCGCGGTGTTGAGCATCCAGTACAGCGGGAAGAGCATCACGCACAGGATGAGCACGCCGGCGACGGTGGAGCCCCAGCGGCGCCGGGAGGCAGTGGGCGTGTGGGAGGCCATGGACGTCACTTCCCCTCGGTGCGGTTGGCCCGCAGGTAGAACACCGCGAACACGGCGGAGATCAGGATGAGTACGTTGCCGACGACGGCGCCCGCGCCGAAGTCCAGCTGGACGAAGGAGTTCTGGTAGGTCAGGGTGCCGAGCGTCTGGGTCGCGTCGGCCGGGCCGCCGTCGGTCAGGGCGAGGATCAGGTCGAGGATCTTCACCGTCGACATGAAGCCGAGCACCAGGACGACCGTGACGACGGGCTTGAGCATCGGCAGGGTCACCGAACGGAAGGTCCGCCAGGCCGAGGCGCCGTCCAGCGCGGCCGCCTCGTGCAGCTCCTTCGGGATCTCCTGGAGACCGCCGTACAGGATGACCATGTTGAACGGGATGCCGATCCAGATGTTGACCAGGATGACCGACAGCAGGGCCATCTCGGGGCTGGTCAGCCAGGGCGTGTGGCCACCGATGCCGAGGGTGTCCAGGAACGAGTTGAGCACGCCGGTGTCCTGGTCGAGGATGCGCCGCCAGACGATGCCGGACACCACCATGGGCACCAGCCAGGGCAGCAGGATCAGCGAGCGCAGCACCCCGTTCAGCGGGAAGCGGCGGCTGAAGAAGACCGCGAGGGCCAGGCCGATGCCGAACTGGCCGAGCAGCGAGCCCGCCGTGAAGACGAGCGTGTGCCACAGGGCCTTGCCGAACAGGGCGTCCTGGAACACGTTGGACCAGTTGTCGGCGCCGTTGAAGGGCGCCTCACCGGTGAAGAAGGTCTTCGGCGTGTAGTCCTGGAAGCTCATCACGACGTTGCGCACGAGCGGGTAGCCGAAGAACAGCAGCATGAAGACGACGGCGGGGGCGACGAACCCCCACTGGGTGAGCCGGCGGCGGCGCGCGATCCGGCCGGGATCCGGCGCGGGGGCGGACTTGGACGCCTCGGCGGGCGTGCGCGCGGTGACGGTGGACGTGGTCATGGGGGCGTACCTCAGTTCCCGCTCGTGGCCCGCTGCTGGGCGCGCTTCAGGGCGGTCTCACTGGACTGGCCGGTCAGGGCCGACTGGAAGGCGCTCTGCAGCGCGAGCGACACACTCGACCAGCCGGCGCCGAGCTTCGCCGTACGGGACCGGGCGACGGCCACCTGGTCGGCGAGGGAGTCCAGCTCGGGCACCTTCTCGCGCCAGACGGCGGCCGCCTTGGCGTTGGCCGGGACCATCCAGCTGTTGAGCGCGTAGGTCAGCTGCTCCTTCTGGCTCGCCAGACACGCGACGATCTTTCCGGCCGTCTTCTCCCGGGCCTCGTCGCCGGTGTTGGGCACGGTGAGGACGGCACCGCCGAGTGGGCCCACCGAGTCGTCGCCGGCCTCGGGCACCGGGATCGGCGCGATGCCCCAGTGCAGCGACTTGTCGCTGTTGAGGGTCTCCACCTGCCAAGGACCGTTGACCATCATCGCCGCGTTGCCGGCCATGAACTGGTCGTTGACGTCCGCCTGGGTCCAGTTGACCGTCGACTTGGAGAGCGAGCGGTCCTTCAGCAGGCTCTTCCAGTAGTCCAGGGCCTCGACGACCTTCGGGCTGTCCAGGTCGGTCTCGTCGCCGCCGTTGGACCACATGAACGGCGTGAACTGGAAGACACCGTCCTCCGCGCCGCCCGCGCTGAGCGCCAGGCCGTACCGCTTGCCCTGTGTGAGCTTCTTCGCCGTTAGGCGCAGCTCGGCCCAGGTGGTGGGGACCTCGACGCCCGCCTTGTCGAGGACGTCCTTGTTGTAGAAGAGGGCGAGGGTGTTCACCGAACGGGCCGCGCCGTAGTAGGTGCCCTTGTACGAGCCGAAGTCGACGATGCCGTCGGGGATGTCGTCGGTGCTCAGCCCGAGGGTCCTGAGGTCGACCAGCCCGCCCGCGTCGGCGAAGGTCGGCATCTCGGAGGCGTCGAACTGCACGATGTCGGGCAGCGACTTGGACGAGGCCATGCGCAGCGCCTTGGTCATCACCTGCGCCGCCGGGACGCTCTGCTGCTCGATGGTGACCCCCAGCTCCTTGCCGCAGCGGGCCATCGCCTCCGCGTCCCAGCGGTGGTACGACTCGTCGGTCGAGGAGTTCATCACGGTGTACGTGTCGGCGTCGCGCTGCTGTCCGCAGCCGGCCAGTGCCGCCCCGGCGACCAGCACGGACACCGCGGTGAGCGGGGCGACGACTCGGCGTGAGCGTCCTCGCCCGCGGCGCGTGGCAGCCGGAGGGTGTGCTGTCAAGGCGAGCGAGGTGAAGCGCTTCGACATGGTGCGGCCCTTGCTGTCGTACCGTCCGGCTTCCTCGCCGGACTGTTTTGTTTGATGTGATGACTAATACGTCACGGACCCGCTTCCGCGCTAGAGGAAAGTGGCCCCGCTCTCTTCGCTCCGCCGGGTGAGGAAGCCGTTCTCATGCGTAATAGTGCCAGCTCAGCGCGCTGAAGTCGGCGTAGACCCCTCGGCGTGGGGATTTGTTTTGTGTACGATCAAAACGCTGTGAGACGGCCCCCGTGCTCCCACCCGACAGCTCCCGCCCCACCCAAGGAAGATCATGAAGTTCACCGACGGCTTCTGGCTCATCCGCGAGGGCGTGCATCTCTCGTACGCCACTGAGGTACGCGATGTGCGCCCCGAATCGAAGCGCTTCACCGCCCATGCCGCCGTGAAGAAGGTGACGCGGAGGGGGGACACGCTCAACGCGCCGCTTCTCACGGTCGAGTGCTTCTCTCCCGCCGAGGGCGTCATCGGCGTCCGCGTCACCCACCACTCCGGCAAGCGCCGGCCGGGCCCCGACTTCGCTCTCACCGGGGCGGCGGACGGCGCCGGCGAGGTACGCCAGGACGGCACCGTCACCGAGCTGACCAGTGGCCCGCTCACCCTCCGCCTGGACCGCGAGGGCCCCTGGGGCCTCACCTTCCACGACGCGGGCGGGCGCGAGCTGACCCGTGCCGACGCCAAGGGCACCGCCTTCGCCACCACCGGCGACGGCGCCCACCACATGCTGAGCCGCCTCGCCCTCGGCGTCGGCGAGCAGATCTACGGCCTCGGCGAGCGCTTCACCCCGTTCGTCAAGAACGGCCAGGTCGTCGACATCTGGCAGGCCGACGGCGGCACCAGCAGCGAGCAGGCGTACAAGAACATCCCGTTCTACCTCTCCTCGCGCGGCTACGGCGTCTTCGTCAACCACCCCGGCGCGGTCTCCTTCGAGGTCGGCTCCGAGTCCGTCGGCCAGGTGCAGTTCAGCGTCGAGGACCAGACGCTGGAGTACTACGTCGTCGCCGGGCCCACCCCGAAGGACGTCCTCACCCGCTACACCGCCCTCACCGGCCGCCCCGCCCTGCCGCCGGCCTGGTCCTTCGGCCTGTGGCTGACCACCTCCTTCACCACCTCCTACGACGAGCGGACGGTCACGTCGTTCGTGGACGGCATGGCCGAGCGCGGCATCCCGCTCTCCGTCTTCCACTTCGACTGCTTCTGGATGCGCGAGTACCAGTGGTGCGACTTCCAGTGGGACCCGGACGTCTTCCCGGACCCGGACGGCATGCTCGCCCGGCTCAAGGCCAAGGGACTGAGGGTCAGCGCCTGGATCAACCCCTACATCGCCCAGAAGTCCCCGCTCTTCGACGAGGCCGCGGCCCTCGGTCACCTGGTGCGCAGGCCGGACGGCGACATCTGGCAGTGGGACCTGTGGCAGGCCGGCATGGGCCTGGTCGACTTCACCAGCCCCGCCGCCCGCGACTGGTACGCCGGGAAGCTCAAGCCGCTGCTCGACCAGGGCGTGGACTGCTTCAAGACCGACTTCGGCGAGCGCATCCCGACCGACGTGGTCTGGCACGACGGCTCCGACCCGGAGCGCATGCACAACTACTACACGCACCTGTTCAACCGCACCGTCTTCGAACTCCTGGAGAAGGAGCGCGGCCAGGGCGAGGCCGTCCTCTTCGCCCGCTCGGCGACCGCGGGCGGCCAGCAGTACCCCGTCCACTGGGGCGGCGACTGCTGGTCGTCCTTCGAGGCGATGGCCGAGTCACTCAGGGGCGGCCTGTCCCTCTCGCTGAGCGGCTTCGGCTTCTGGAGCCACGACATCGGCGGCTTCGAGGGCACTCCCGACCCGGCGGTCTTCAAGCGCTGGCTCGCCTTCGGCCTGCTCTCCTCGCACAGCCGGCTGCACGGCTCCTCGTCGTACCGGGTGCCGTGGGAGTTCGGCGAGGAGGCCGTCGACGTCGCCCGCCGCTTCACCCTCCTCAAGCACCGCCTGATGCCCTACCTGTACGGCGTCGCGGCCGAGGCGCACCGCACCGGCGTGCCCATGATGCGGCCGATGGTTCTGGAGTTCCCGCACGACCCGGCGTGCCGTCCGCTGGACCGCCAGTACATGCTCGGCTCCGACCTCCTGGTCGCCCCGGTCTTCACCGAGGACGGCGAGGTCGAGGTCTACCTCCCGGAGGGGACCTGGACCCACCTCCTGTCCGGCGAGCGCGTCACCGGCCCGGCCTGGCGCACCGAACGGCACGGCTACGACAGCCTGCCCCTGTACGTCCGCGAGGGCGCCGTCCTGCCGCTGGGCTCCGACGACCAGCGGCCCGACGGCGACTGGCTGGACGCCCCGACCCTGCTGGTCCACCCGGCCGCCGGCGCCGACTACGCGGCCGAGGTCACCGTGCCCGACCTGCTGGGCACACCGGCCGCGACCTTCCGCGTGCGGCGCGACGGGGACGTCCTGCGGGTCACCGCGAGCGGCACCGACCGCCCCTTCACCGTCCGGGTCGCGGGCGGCGCGAGCGCGGAGGGCGCCGCGGAGGTGGCCGTGCCCCTGGCCTGACCCCCGGCAGAGCGGGCGGCACACACACGGCGAAGCGGCACGCGGGGGGCGTGCCGCTTCGCCGTGTTCGTCTTGCGGCGCGTGTCGCGGGATGGGCCGAGGGCGTGTCGCGGGGTGTGCCTCAGCGCTCCAGGGCGCCGAGCGCCGTCAGCAGCCGGTCCACGTCCTCCGCGCTGCTGTACGGCGCGAGGCCGACGCGTACGCCGCCCTCGTCGCCGAGGCCCAGCCGGCGCGCGGCCTCCACGGCGTAGAAGGAACCGGCCGGCGCGTCGATCCCCCGCTCGGCGAGCCGGCGGTAGACGTCGGCCGGGCGCAGGCCCGCCACGGTGAACAGCAGCGTCGGAGTGCGCCGCGCGGCCCGCGAGTACACGGTGATCCCGCCGAGGTCCGCGAGCCCTCGTTCGAGCCGCTCGCGCAGCACGTCCTCATGCGCCTCCAGCGTCGCGAAGGAGGCGACCAGCCGCTCCCGGCGAGAGCCCCGGGCCTCCGGGTCGAGCCCCGCCAGGAAGTCCACCGCCGCGCTCGTCCCGGCCAGCAACTCGTAGGGAAGGGTGCCCAGTTCGAACCGCTCGGGCACGGTGTCGGCGGACGGCAGCAGCTTGTCCGGGCGCAGCGACTCCAGCAGCTCGGCCCGGCCGCTCAGCACGCCCAGGTGCGGGCCGAGGAACTTGTACGGCGAGCACACCAGCGTGTCCGCGCCGGTCGCCGCCAGGTCCACCACGGCGTGTGAGGCGTAGTGCACCGCGTCGACGTGGAAGTGCGCCCCATTGGCGTGGACGAGGGACGCCAGCGCCGGCAGGTCCGGCATGGTCCCGATCAGGTTCGACGCGGCGGTCACCGCGACCAGCCTGGTGCGCGGGCCCAGCACCGCCGCGAGGTGCTCGGACCGCAGCTCGCCCGTGGCCGGGTCGAAGTCCGCCCACCGCACGCGTGCCCCCGCCGCCTGTGCCGCCTGCACCCACGGCCGTATGTTCGAGTCGTGGTCGAGCCGGGTGACCACCACCTCGTCGCCCGGTCCCCAGCCCTTGGCCAGGGTCCGGGACAGGTCGTAGACGAGCTGGGTGGCGCTGCGCCCGAAGACGACCGTCCCCGGCGTGGTGCCGAGGAGGTCGGCGAGGGCGGACCGGGCCTCCTCGACGATCCGGTCCGCGTTGCGCTCGCCCTCGGTGTTGCGCCCCCGGTTGGCGAGCGGGGCGGTCAGCGCCGCCGCGATCGCGTCGATCACCGGCTGCGGGGTCTGCGTACCGCCCGGCGCGTCGAACCGCGCGGTACCGGACTTCAGGGCGGGCACGTGCGCGCGGATCGCGGCGACGTCGAGGGCCATGCTTCAACTCCAGGGTCGTGGGGCCGGGCGGACGGGGATGGTCGTCAGGCGATGCGGTCCTTCGGCCGGGGCGGCAGACAGGTGGTACGGCTGGGCCGCACCCCGAGCCGCACCTGCGACTCCAGCCACATGATCGCAGCCCCCGGGGGTCCACGACAGGGACGAAGGGGCCCTCGGCGCCGAGCACGCCCACCTGCTCACCACTCTGCGGGTCTTCCTCGAGCACGGCGGCTCCGCCGCCACCGCCCGCGCCCTCGGCCTCCACAGCAACACCGTGGCCGCCCGGCTGCGTCAGGTCCGCGCACGGCTCGGCGTCCCCCTCTGGACGACCCCAGCGACCGCCTCGCCCTCCAGATGGCCTGCCGTGCCCTGACCTGAGCACCGGCGGGCCCTCAGGACGCGGCGGCCTCCGGTGCGGCCTCCGGCGGCTCCTTCTCCCGTCCGCCGGGATGCCGGTGCCGCCAGACCCAGAAGACCGTGCAGGACAGCAGCGCCCACCCGCCCAGCACCAGGAACGGGAACGCGTGCTGGTGGCCCTGGAAGTACACCGCGGTGTGCTGGGCGTTGACCGAGGCGCCGGGCGGCAGCCACCGGCCGATCACCCCCAGCGGCGACGGCAGCAGCGGCCAGGACACCGCGCCGCCCGAGGAGGGATTGCCGATGATCACCATCAGGCCCCAGGTCGGCAGCATCGCCCAGCGGCCGAACAGGGTGTTGAACATGGTGAAGACCATGCCGGACACGAACATCGTGAGCGCCAGGATCAGCCACGACTCGGCGAACGGCAGGTCCACCGCGCCCAGCAGCCAGTCCACCGCGGCCGCGATGACGAACCCGCCGAGCAGCGCGTAGGCCACCGTGAACAGGATGCGCTCCAGCGGGGTGAGCGCCCGCGCGTGCACGCTCAGCTGGATCGCCCCGACGAAGCCGATGATCACGGCGGCCAGGGAGATGTAGAAGATCGCCAGCCCGCGCGGGTCACCCTGTTGCAAGGGGTTGACGTCCCGGACGGTGACCTGGACGCCGAGCTTCTTCCCGACGGCCGGCGCCGTTTGCGCGAGCAGCTCGGCGACCGACGCCCCGGACGCGCCGGACACGTCGAGGGCGGCGTACCGCCCGTCGTCGCGCAGCTCGAAGACCGCGAAGACCTCCTGCTGCTCGATCGCCGAGCGGGCCGCGGCGCGGGTCTCGTAGGGATGCACCCGCACCGAGGTGTCCAGCGCCTGTTCCAGACCGCGCAGGAAGGCCTGGCCGCCCGCCTTCTCGTAGGAGCCGACCACGGCCGTGGGGATCAGACGGGGGGTCGGGTTCGCCATCGAGTAGGTGTACGAGCCCGCGAAGAGGCCCGCCGCTGCGGCGAGGATCAGCACCAGCACGGTGGCGGGCCAGAACGGCGATTGCCGGAACGCGGACCACCGCCCGCGCACCGGCGGGCCGCCGCCGGCGTCCTGTGACGTGTGCGCCATGTCCGGCGGGGTCAGGCGTGGACCAGCGGCGTGTCCACGAGGTGTTCCGCCACGAACCACGCCTGGAGTTCGTTGGTGCGCACGACCTCGGAGACCAGCAGGTCGTTGGTGCCGTCGTCGCCGTACTCCTGGGTGCGGGCCGCCGCGTCGTGGCACTCCGTCAGGATCAGCTCGTGCGCCTCCAGCAGCCGCGAGAGCATCGACGGCACCTCCTCCACCCCGTCCGGCGGGCGCGGCACGGTGGTGATCTCGGCGACGTGCCGGGGATCGCCCACCGCGACGCCGCCGAGCGTCTGGACGCGTTCGGCGACGGTGTCGATCAGTTCCAGCTGCTCGCCCGCGTGCTTGTCCAGCAGCAGGTGCAGTTGGTAGAACGTCGCTCCGCGCATCAGCCAGTGGTACTTCTTGTACAGGTCGTGCAGGATCCGGGTGTCCGCCAGGACCTTGTTGAGCCGCTGGCAGGAGTAGAGCCGGGTCTCCATGGTCAGGGCCACGGGGAACTGCTTGACGGTGCCGAACTCCTGAATGGTCCGGCCCTTCTGGTGCAGCCAGGGCTGGCTGCCGTCCGACCGCTGCTCCGCGGTCGACGAGGGCTTCGGCTTCGGGGAACTCACGCCGGGACTCCTTCCGGAGAGGTCTGAAGGGTGGGCCGCCGCGATACCGCCGGCCCCGGTCCCCCCGCGACAGTCGACCAGCCGCGGGCCCGCCCCGCAAACGGTGGGGGTTGTCCGGGCCATCGCTGCGCGCTTATGGTCGGCCTCGCGTGAAAGCGCTTGCTACCCGACGTGCGCGTGCCGCGGCGTCGCTGTCCGAGGAGGACCGCATGTCCCCACGTCCCGCCCGCCGCCGGGTCGCCGTGGTCGGCACCGGTGCCATCGTCACCGGCAGTCACCTGCCCGCCCTCGCCGCCCACGCCGACCGCACCGAACTGGTCGCCGCCGTCGACGTGGACCCCGCGCGGCTCGCCGCCTTCCGCGCGCGGGTGCCCGGCGACGTCGCGGGATACGCGTCCACGGGCGCCATGCTGGACGCCGTACGCCCCGACCTGGTCCTGGTCGGCACACCGCCGTCGCTGCACCGGGAGCAGACGGTGGCCGCGCTCGAGGCGGGCGCGTGGGTGCTGTGCGAGAAGCCGCTGTGCCTCTCCCTCGCCGAGTACGACGACATCGCGGCGGCCGAGGAGGCGTCCGGGGCGTACGCGTCCGTGATCTTCCAGCACCGGTACGGCTCCGGCGCCTCGCACGCCCGCGAACTGATCACGAGCGGCGAACTGGGCGCCCCGCTGGTCGCCCACTGCCAGACGACCTGGCACCGCGACGCCGCCTACTACGCGGTGCCGTGGCGTGGACGCTGGTCCACCGAGGGCGGCGGCCCGACCATGGGCCACGGCATCCACCAGTACGACCTGCTGCTGCACCTGCTCGGCCCCTGGGCGGAGATCCGGGCCATGGCCTCGCGCCTGGTGCACGCCACCGAGAGCGAGGACGTCTCCACCGCCCTGGTGCGCTTCGAGAGCGGCGCCCTCGCCACCGTCGTCAACAGCGTGCTCTCCCCGGACGAGATGAGCCGCCTGCGCGTCGACTGCGCCGACGCGACGGTCGAGTTGACACACCTTTACGGGCACCGCAACGACGACTGGGCCTACACCCCGGCCCGGCACGTCTCGCCCGAGCGTGCCGCCGCCTGGCGTACCCCGGGCGCCGACGTGCCCAGCTCCCACACGGCGCAGCTCGGCGCCGTACTGGATGCCTGGGAAGCCGGGGCCCGCCCGCCCGGCAGTGGCCCAGAGGCCCGCGCCACGCTGGAGTTCGCCGCGGCCCTGTACAAGGCGGCGTTCACCGGACGGCCGGTGCGCGCCGGCGAGATCGCCGCCGGTGACCCCTTCTACTCCGCGATGCACGGCGACCACCCCGGATGGGCCCCCGGGGAGTGCGCGTAAGGCGTCACGAATCCTGGGTGTTCACTGCGAGTTGGGCCGCCGGAGGTGTCAACGGGTGGCGGAGATGCGCATCCTCTTGACATGAACCTGCGGTCCGAGGGGCGGACCGCGTCCTCATGGAGGTGTGGGAATGCGCCGCAGACTCGCCACCGGACTCACCACCGCGGTCCTGGCCGTGACCACCGTCGTCGCCACCACCACGGCCGCCGACGCCGCTCCCGCCGACAAGGCCCAGGTACTCGCGAGCTGGACCCAGACCAGCGCCTCCAGCTACCACGCCTGGACCGCCGCACGGGCGAACAGGTCCGCCTGGTCCGCCTACGGATTCGACTGGACCACCGACTACTGCTCCTCCTCGCCGGACAACCCGTTCGGCTTCCCCTTCAGCACCTCCTGCGCGCGGCACGACTTCGGCTACCGCAACTACAAGGACGCGGGCACCTTCAGCGCCAACAAGTCCCGTCTCGACAGCGCCTTCTACGAGGACCTCAAGCGCGTCTGCGCCGGTTACGGCGGTGCCACCAGGACCGCCTGCAACAGCACCGCCTGGACGTACTACCAGGCCGTGAAGGCGTTCGGCTGACGAACCCGGGCCGGTGCCGCCACCGCCAGCGCGGCGGCGGCACTGGCGATGCCCAGGACGGCGCCGGCGGCGACGTCACCGGGATAGTGCACGCCGGTGTGGACCCGGGAGTAGCCGACGGCGCCCGCCAGCGCGCCGAGCGGCACGGCGGCCTCGGGAAGGACGACGCCGACGGCCGTGGCGAACGCGACCGCCGCGGCCGTGTGGCCCGACGGGAACGACGCCGACGCGGGCATGGGCACATACCGGTCCACCGTCACCCGCGCGGCCTCCCGGTCCGGACGCGCGCGGTGCACCAGACGTTTGCCCAGCAGGTTCGTCGCGGCCGACGCGACGGCGACCGCCCCCACGCCGACCAGGGCCGCCCGCCGTGCCCGCGCACCGCTCAGCGCGAGCGCGGCGGCGATCCCGAGCGAGATCTTCGAATGGTCGGCGGCGTGGGACAGGCGCCGCAGTGCCCGGTCGAGCGTGGGCGTGGACGTGGCGGCCACCGCCGCGTACAGCGCGCCGTCCACGGCACGCAGTTCCCGGAGCACGGCCGCGAGGGCGCGCTGGGGCGCGGACCTTGGGCCGGGAGGCGGCCCGAGCGGGCCACCGGTGCCGTCGTCGGCGTGGGTCGGCTCGGTCATGGGCTCCAGCTCCGTGGCGAGACGGGACCCGCACCATGCTGGTCGGCCGCGGACCCGGCGGCGCGTGGGCGGGGCCCGTCCGGGGGACGCCGGGACGGAGCGGGGCCCCGCGGCGGTGGTGGCGGATCGGCCCGGCCGGGGCCGCGCACCGGCGGGCCGCCGGCCGACCCTCGCGGAGTCGGCCGGCGGCCCGGTGCGGCGGCGGTGGTGGGTCAGGTCGCGGCCTTGAAGCCGCGCAGACGCAGGCTGTTGCCGACGACGAAGACGGAGGAGAAGGCCATGGCGGCTCCGGCGATCATCGGGTTGAGGAGTCCGGCGGCGGCGAGTGGCAGGGCGGCGATGTTGTAGGCGAAGGCCCAGAAGAGGTTGGACTTGATGGTGCCGAGCGTCTTGCGGGCGAGGCGGATGGCGTCGGCGGCGGCACGCAGGTCGCCGCGGACGAGGGTGAGGTCGCCGGCTTCGATGGCGGCGTCGGTGCCGGTGCCCATGGCCAGGCCCAGGTCGGCCTGGGCGAGTGCGGCGGCGTCGTTGACACCGTCGCCGACCATCGCCACCGAACGCCCCTCGCCCTGGAGGCGCTTGACGACGGCGACCTTGTCCTCGGGCATGACCTCGGCGATGACGTGCTCGGCAGCGATGCCGACCTCCGCCGCCACCGCCTCGGCGACGGCCCGGTTGTCCCCGGTGAGGAGGACCGGGGTCAGGCCCAGCGCGCGCAGCCGGGTGATGGCCTCGGCGCTGGTGTCCTTGACCGCGTCGGCGACCTCCAGGACGGCCCGGGCCTCGCCGTCCCAGGCGACGGCGATCGCGGTGCGGCCCGCGGCCTCCGCCTCGGCCTTCGCACGGGCCAGGCCGGCGGGCAGTTCCATGGCCCACTCGGCGAGCAGCTTCTCCCGGCCCACCAGGACGGCGTGGCCCTCGACGACACCCTGGACGCCGAGACCGGGCACGTTGGCGAAGTCCTCCGGGGCGGGCAGGGCGCCCACCTGTCCGGCGGCGCCCGCGGCCACCGCCTGCGCGATCGGATGCTCCGAGGCATGCTCCAACGCGCCTGCCAGCCGCAGGACTTCGGCCTGATCTGTGCCGTCGGCGGTGTGCACGGCGAGCAGGGTCATGCGGCCGGTGGTGACGGTGCCGGTCTTGTCCAGGACGATGGTGTCGACCTTGCGGGTGGACTCCAGCACCTCGGGCCCCTTGATGAGGATGCCGAGCTGGGCGCCGCGCCCGGTGCCGACCATCAGCGCGGTCGGGGTGGCCAGCCCCAGCGCGCAGGGGCAGGCGATGATCAGGACCGCCACGGCGGCGGTGAACGCGGCCGTCGGTCCCGAGCCGTTGCCGATCCAGAAGCCGAGGGTGGCCAGCGCGAGGGCGATCACGACGGGGACGAAGACGCCGGAGACGCGGTCGGCGAGCCGCTGGGCCGCGGCCTTGCCGTTCTGCGCGTCCTCCACCAGCCGCGCCATCCGCGCCAGCTGCGTGTCCGCGCCGACCCGGGTCGCCTCGACCACGAGCCGGCCCCCCGCGTTCACCGTCGCCCCGGTGACCGCGTCGCCCGCCTGGACCTCGACCGGCACGGACTCGCCGGTGAGCATCGACGCGTCGACGGCGGAGGTGCCCTCGACGACCGTGCCGTCGGTGGCGATCTTCTCGCCGGGGCGGACCAGGAACCGGTCCCCGGCCCTCAGCTCGGCGACCGGGATCTGCTCCTCACGGCCGCCCCGCAGGACCGTGACGTTCTTGGCGCCCAGTTCCAGCAGGGCCTTCAGCGCGGCACCGGCCTTGCGCTTGGAACGTGCCTCGAAGTAGCGCCCGGCGAGGATGAACGCGGTCACCCCGGCCGCGGCCTCCAGGTAGATGTTGCCCGAGCCGTCGCCACGGGCGATCGTCAGCTCGAAGGGGTGGGTCATGCCGGGCGTGCCCGCGCTGCCGAGGAACAGCGCCCACAGCGACCACAGGAACGCCGCCGACGTGCCCACCGAGATCAGGGTGTCCATGGTGGCCGCGCCGTGCCGGGCATTGGTGAACGCGGCCTTGTGGAAGGGCCAGGCCGCGTACGTCACCACGGGCGCCGCCAGCGTCAGCGACAGCCACTGCCAGTACGTGAACTGCAGCGCCGGGACCATCGCCATCGCGATCACCGGGACCGCCAGCACCACTGCCGTCACCAGCCGCTCCCGCAGCGGCCGCAGCTCGTCCACGGCCCCGGAGCCCCCGGGCCCGGAACCGGCCTCGGCACGCACCGGCTCGGGCTCGCGGGCCGTGTACCCGGTCGCCTCGACCGTGGCGATCAGCTCCGGGACGGACACGTCGGCGGCATAGCTGACCTTCGCCTTCTCCGTGGCGTAGTTGACGGTGGCGGTGACCCCCTCCATCCGGTTCAGCTTCTTCTCGATCCGGGCGGCACACGAGGCACAGGTCATGCCGCCGATGGCGAGTTCCACCTCGGCTGGTGCGCTGGTCGTACTGGTGGTCATGGCTGCTCCTGACGCGGGGTCGTCGGCCGGGACCCGGCGTCGCGGGTCCCGGCGGTGCGGTGGGGGAGTGCGGTCGGTCAGACCCGGCCGGTCAGCTCGTAGCCGGCCTCGTCGACCACCTCGGCGACCGCGGCGTCGTCCGGCTCGGCCGCGGCGGTGACGGTGACCCGGCCGGTGTCGAGCTGGACGTCGACACCGGTGACACCGTCCAGCTCGCCGATCACCCGGGTGAGCGTCGCGCTGCAGTGACCACAGGTCATGCCGGCGACGGCGTAGGTGGTGATGACGGGGGAGACGGCGGGGGTGGTGACGTTCGAGGACATGACTTCCTCCGGAGGTCGTGAGACGAATACGGGGCGGGGGTATCCGCCCGATGCGGTTCCATGTATACCCCTGGGGGGTACACGAAGCAAGTGCCTCCACGGCTTGACTGAGTACCCCCTAGGGGTATGGTGAAGTGCATGGAGGGGCCTCCGCGTGACCCGGAGCCCCGTAATCCGAGGAGACGACCGTCATGCACACCGGACTGAGGATCACCGCCTTCGCCGCCGCCCTCGCGGCGACCTTCGGCACCGCCTACGGCGTCGGGGCGGGAGTCGACCCGATCGTCGCGGACAGCGCGCCCGCGCCCCACGACGAGCACGGCGAGCGCGACGACCGGGGCGGCCCGGGTGAGCCGACGCCACGACCGGAGGACGGCGGCCACGGGGGACACGAGAGCACTCCGGCGGGTGGCCTGCAGATCTCCGAGGGCGGCTACACCCTCGACCTCGCCACCCCGCGCGTCACCGCCGGTCAGCGCACCGAACTGCGCTTCACGGTCCGGGACGGGAGCGGTGAGGCGGTCACCGCGTACCGGCGGGAGCACGACAAGGAGCTCCACCTCATCCTGGCCTCACGCGACCTGGTCACCTACCGCCACCTGCACCCCACCCGCGCCGCCGACGGCACCTGGAGCACTCCCGTCGACCTGCCCGCGGCGGGTGGCTACCGCGTCTTCGCCGACTTCACCCCGGCCGTCAAGGGCGCGGAGAACCTCACCCTCGGCGCCGACCTGGCCGCCTCCGGCCGCTACGAACCGGCGCGGCTGCCGGCTCCGAACAGCACCGCCCTCGCCGACGGCTACCAGGTCGAACTCGCCGGTTCCCTGCGCCCCGGCAAGGCGAGCGAGCTGAAGCTGAAGGTGTCCCGCGACGGCGAACCCGTCAACGACCTCCAGCCCTACCTCGGCGCCTACGGCCACCTCGTCGCCCTGCGCTCCGGCGACCTCGCCTACCTGCACGTCCACCCGAACGGCGAACCCGGCGACGGCAGCACCGAACCCGGCCCGGAGATCTCCTTCACGGCCACCGCGCCCAGCGCCGGCACCTACCGCCTCTTCCTGGACTTCCGGCACCAGGGCGAGGTCCACACCGCGGCGTTCACCGTGCGCGCCGGATCGGCACCGGGCGCCACGGAGTCCGCCCCGACCGCCACGCCCGGCCACACCGACGGCCACGGGCACTGACCGGCGCCCCCCTCAAGGACCCTCAGGCCGTGACGACCCGGACCCCGGCCTCCTCGAACCCGCGCACCAGCTCCGGGTCCGCCGCGCCGTCCGTCACCAGCGTGTCCACCGACTCGGTCGCACAGATCCGGGCGAACGCCCGCCGGCCCAGCTTGCTGGAGTCGGCGGCCACGACCACCCGCTCGGCCCGCTCGCACAGCAGCCGGTTGATCGCGGCCTCCGCCTCGTCGTGGGCCGCGGCGCCGTGCGCGACGTCGAAGGCGACGACACCCAGGACCGCCACGTCGAGGGTCACCTGGCCCAGCACGCCGTCCGCGAGCGGCCCGATCAGCTCGTACGACTGCGCCCGGGCCACCCCGCCGGTCACCACGATCTTGAACTGCGGCCGGACGGCCAGCTCGTTGGCGATGTTGAGCGCGTTGGTGACCACGGTCAGCGCGGGCGTGCCCGAGGCCAGGTCGGTGCGCACGGCCAGGGCGCGCGCCACCTCCGTCGTGGTCGTGCCCCCGGTCAGCCCCACCGCCTCGCCGGGCGCCACCAGGGCGGCGACCGCCTGCGCGACGCGCTGCTTCTCCGAAGCCCGGCGGGCGGTCTTGTAGCGCAACGGCAGCTCGTACGACACCCCGTGCACGACCGCGCCACCGCGCGTGCGCACCAGCATCTGCTGCTCGGCGAGCCGGTCGAAGTCGCGGCGGATCGTCGCGGCCGAGACCTCCAGCTCGGTCGCCGCCTCCTCGACGTCCAGCCGGCCTCGCTCGACGAGCAGCTCCAGCAGCGCCTTCCAGCGGGCGTCGCGGGACATCCGCGCCTCCGTTCCTCGATCCCCGCCGACCCTAGCGCACCGCACTCTTCCCTCGGATTGCTTGATTGTGCTCGAAAGCTCGCTATATCTTGCAGGAACAATCAACCTGTCTTCGGGGAGTGTGCGACATGACGTATGTCGAGGACGAGCTCAACAGCCAGCCCGAGTGCTGGACGCGCGCGGCGGCCCAGGCCGCGCACCACACGGCGGCGCTCCCGGCGGCGGGGGAGCGGGTGGCGATCGTCGGCTGCGGCACCTCGTACTTCATGGCGCAGTCGGCGGCGGCGCTGCGCGAGGACGCGGGCCTGGGCGAGACGGACGCGTTCGCCGCCTCCGAGTTCCCGCGGGGACGGGCGTACGACCGTGTCGTGGCCCTGACCCGCTCCGGTACCACCACCGAAGTGCTGGAACTGCTCGCGGACCTGAAGGGCCGCACCCGCACCGTCGCGCTCACCGCCGACCCCGAGACACCGGTCATGGCCGCCGCCGACGACGTGGTCGTCCTCGACTTCGCCGACGAACGGTCCGTCGTCCAGACGCGGTTCGCGACCACCGCGCTCACCCTCCTCCGCGCCCACCTCGGCCTGCACACCGAGGCCGCCGTCGCCGACGCCCGCGCCGCGCTCGCCACCGAGCTGCCCGAAGGGCTCGTCGAGTGCACCCAGTTCACCTTCCTCGGCCGGGGCTGGACCGTCGGACTGGCCAACGAGGCGGGCCTGAAGATGCGCGAGGCCTCCCTGTCCTGGACGGAGGCCTACCCGGCGATGGAGTACCGGCACGGGCCCATCAGCATCAGCACGGCGGGCACGGCGACCTGGATGTTCGGCGAGGCGCCCGGGGGACTGGCCGACCAGGTCCGCGACACCGGAGCGCTGTGGGTGCCCGGTGAGCTGGACCCGCTGGCCGAACTGGTGCGCGCCCAGCGGCTGGCCGTCGCCGTCGCCGCCGCGCGAGGCCTCGACCCGGACCGCCCGCGCCACCTGACCCGCTCGGTCATCCTCGCCCCCTGACGCCCGCCCCCCCCGACGCCCGGGAAGGAACAGACCGTGCCCCTCGCCACCACCGGCGACCTGATCGGCCGTGCCGCGGCCGAGCGCTCCGCCGTCGCCGCCTTCAACGTCATCACCCTGGAGCACGTCGAGGCCGTCGTCGCGGGCGCCGAGTCCGTGCGCAGACCCGTCCTCCTCCAGGTCAGCGAGAACGCCGTGAAGTACCGCCACGGCCGCCTGCTGCCCCTGGCCCGCGCGGCCGTCGCCGCCGCCGAGGGCGCCGCCGTCCCCGTCGCCCTGCACCTCGACCACGTGCAGAGCGACGGCCTGCTGCGCCAGGCCCCGGACGCCGGGTTCAGCTCCGTGATGTACGACGCCGCCCGGCTGCCGTACGCCGAGAACCTCGTGGCTACCCGGGCCGCCGCCGACTGGGCGCACTCACGGGGTCTCTGGATCGAGGCCGAGTTGGGGGAGGTCGGCGGCAAGGACGGGGCACCGCCGCTCGACGCCCACGCCCCCGGTGCCCGCACCGACCCGGCCCAGGCGCGCGCCTTCGTCGCCGACTCCGGCGTGGACGCCCTGGCCGTCGCCGTCGGCAGCTCCCACGCCATGACCACCCGTACCGCGGCCCTCGACCACGACCTGCTCAAGGAACTGTCCGGCACCCTGGACGTGCCCCTCGTCCTGCACGGCTCCTCCGGCGTCCCGGACGCCGAACTCGCCGCCGCCGTCGCGGGCGGCATCGCCAAGGTCAACGTCGGAACCGCGCTCAACATCGCCATGACCGACGCGATCAGGGAGCACCTCGCCGCCCGTCCCGAGGCGGTCGACTCGCGCGGCTACCTCGGCGTGGGGAGGGAGGCCATGGTCCGGACGGTGGCGGCGCTCCTCCGGGTGGTCGCCCGGACCGCGCCCGCCCCTCCTCCGGCTACTCCTTGACCGCCTTCAGCACCACGAACTTCCGGTCGCCCGCCACCAGCCGGCTGTTGCCGAACAGGCGCCGCAGCTTGACGTGGTAGCCGAGGTGCCGGTTGCCGACCACCCACAGTTCGCCGCCGGGGCGCAGCACCCGCCGCGCCCCGGTGAACATCCGCCACGCCGTGGCGTCGGTCGTCGCCTGGTGGGAGTGGAACGGCGGGTTGTTGAGCACCAGGTCGGCACTGCCGTCCGGCACCCCGGCCAGCCCGTCGCCGACCCGGAACTCCGCCTGGCCCGCGACCTCGTTCGCCCGGTACGTCGCGCGGGCCGAGGCGACCGCCTGGAACGACTCGTCGGTGAACAGCAGCTCCGCGTCGGCGTCGGCCAGCGCCACGGCCGTACCGACCACACCGTTGCCGCAGCCCAGGTCCACCACCCGCCGGAAGACCCCGGGCTCCGGCAGGTGCCGGAGGAAGAAGCGGGTGCCGATGTCGAGCCGGTCGGCGCAGAAGACCCCGGCGTGGTTCACGACGGGGCGGCCGGACAGGAGCGGTCCGACGTCGTCGGGGAGCCGGTAGCCGAGCGGCCAGGGGTTGGCGGGCCGCTTCAGCGCGGGATCGGGCTCGGCGAAGATCAGCCGGGCCTTCCTCACGGCCAGTGACGTCCGGGTCGGGCCGACGATCCGCTCGAACAGCCGGAGCGTCGAGGTGTGGATCTCCTTCACCATCCCGGTGCCGACCACGACCGTGCCCGCGTGCAGCGACGGCGCCAGCCGCAGCAACTGGTCCTCCAGCAGGGCGAGGCTCTTCGGCACCCGCACCAGCAGCACGTCGACGCGGTCCGGCGGCGGGTCCTGCGTGGTGAGCAGGCGCACCGAGCCCGGCTCGGCACCGCTCCGCTCCAGATTGGCCCGCGTCGCCTCCCGCGTGAGGTGGGAGTCGGTGATCTGCACCGGCCGGTGCGCCGCCAGCGCCGTCACCAGCGCTCCCCAGCGGTCGCCGACGACCACGACCGTGCCGTCCAGGGGGACCTCCCGCTCCGCGAGGTGCGCCAGCAGGTACTCGTCGGAGGCGTCCCAGGCCCGGAGCCGGTCGCGGGGGTCCTCGGGGAAGCGGGACAGCACATGCTCCCCCCAGGGCGTCCTCATGCGGTCGTCGCGGTCGCTGCGGTCGTTCGTGCTGCGGTCGTTCATCGTGTGTCCAGGCTAGCCGAGCCGCAGCTCAGCGCCGGTCGCGCCCGGCACGCGGAGCGCGGAGGCAGGATGGGGGACATGGACGCCGAGCTGTTCCCCAGGACCCGTGCCGAGACCGCGCCCGGCGCCGTCCACGTGCCGGACTGGCTGGCCCCGGGACGGCAGCGCGAGCTGCTGGACGCCTGCCGCGCGTGGGCCCGCCCGCCGGCCGGACTGCGCACGGTGCGCACCCCCGGCGGCGGCACCATGACCGCCCGGCAGGTCTGCCTGGGCCGCCACTGGTACCCGTACGGCTACGCCCCCACCGCCGTCGACGGCGACGGCGCCCCGGTCAAGCCCTTCCCGGCCTGGCTCGACGACCTCGCCCGCCGCGCGGTGACCGACGCGCTCGGCGCCGCGGCGGTGGCACGGGAGCCGTACGACATCGCGCTGGTCAACTTCTACGACGGCGACGCCCGCATGGGCATGCACCGCGACGCGGACGAGCGCTCCGACGCCCCCGTGGTCTCCCTGAGCCTCGGCGACAGCTGCGTCTTCCGCTTCGGCAACCCCGGCACCCGCGCCCGCCCCTACTCCGACACCGAGTTGCGCAGCGGCGACCTGTTCGTCTTCGGCGGCCCCTCCCGGCTCGCGTACCACGGGGTGCCGAAGGTGCACCCGGGCACCGCGCCGCCCGAGTTGGGACTCACCGGGCGGCTGAACATCACGCTCCGGGTCAGCGGCCTCTAGGCACCCCGCGCGGACGGATCATGGGAGACTCCCCCTCATGAGCGGCAAGGCGGACCCCCGGGCGGCGGGGGAAGGTACCACCTCGAGGACGCGGCTGGACCGGGGGCGCGCAGCGCTCGGACCCGCGTTGGAGCTCGTGCACACCGGACGCGCCCCCACCAGGGCCGTCCTCACCGCGGAACTGGGCGTGACCCGGGCAACCGCCGGGGCGGTCGCCGCCGAACTGGAGGCGCTGGGCCTGATCCGGGTGGACGCCAGGCCCGGCGCGGCGGCCGGTTCCCAGGGCCGCCCCTCGCACCGGCTCTCGGTCGCCGAGGACGGGCCCGTCGCCCTCGCCGCCCAGATCCACGCCGACGGCTTCCGCGCGGCCCTGGTCGGTCTCGGCGGGCGGATCGTCGCCACCGCGCCCGGCTGCGAGGTCGTCGACGCCGACCCGGCGAAGGTGCTGGGCTCGGTCGTCGAGGCGGGCGCGGAACTCCTGCGGGAGACCGGACGGCGCTGCGTCGGCGCCGGACTCGCCGTGCCGTCCGCCGTCGCGGAACCGGAGGGCCTGGCCCTCAACCCGCTGCACCTGGCCTGGCCCGCGGGCGCGCCGGTGCGGCAGATCTTCGCGCAGCAGGTGCGCGCCGCGGGGATCGGGGGACCGGCCTTCGCCGCCAACGACGTCAACCTCGCGGCGCTCGCGGAGCACCGCCACGGTGCCGGTCGCGGCGCCCGCGACCTGCTGTGCGTGGCGACGGGCCACCGCGGCGTCGGCGGCGCGCTGGTCCTCGACGGCCGTCTGCACACCGGCAGTTCGGGCCTCGCGCTGGAGGTCGGCCACCTCGCCGTCAACCCGGAGGGCCGCCCCTGCCACTGCGGCAGCCGGGGCTGTCTGGACGTGGAGACCGACCCGCTGGCCTTCCTCACGGCGGCCGGACGCCGGCCGGGACCCGAGGTGTCCCTGCTCCAGCAGTCCTACGACCTGATCCGCGAGCACTACGCCGACCCGGCCGTCCGCACCGCCACCGAGACCCTCATCGACCGCCTGGGCCTGGGCCTCGCGGGTCTGGTGAACATCCTCAACCCGGACCGCATCATCCTCGGCGGACTGCACCGGGCGCTCCTGGACGCCGACCCCGAACGGCTGCGCGCGGTCGTCGCCGGGCGCAGCCTGTGGGGCCAGAGCGGCGGGGTGCCGATCCTGCCCTGCGGCCTCGACCACAACAGCCTGGTCGGCGCCGCCGAGTTGGCCTGGCAGCCGGTCCTGGACGACCCGCTGGGCGTGCCGGCGTAGACGGCACGCCCAGCGGACCGGACGCCTCAGGGTGCGGGCCGGTCGCCGCCGCTCGGGGCGTGGCTGAGGTCGACGACGCAGAAGATGTTGTCGTCCGGGTCGGCCAGGACGACGAAGTCGGGGTCGGGCGGGTACAGGTCCCAGTCGACGGCCTTCGCGCCGAGCCCGATCAGCCGCCGCACCTGTGCCTGCTGCTCCTCGGCCGAGTCCGTGAACAGGTCGAGGTGGAGCCGGGGCCGCGGCTCGGGCGGCGAGTCACTGCGCAGCAGACCGAGGGCCCGCCCGGAGCCGTCCGCGTACTCCAGCGTGCGCCAGGTCTCGCTCTTCCACTCCTCCACGGCCACCAGGGGCAGCGCCTCCGTCCAGAACGCCACCGCGCGGGGGAGGTCCGTGACACCGATGACGGGGATTCCGAGTCTCAGCATGATCCCGACCCTACGTACTGCGCCAGTCCGTTGCCCAGCGACCAGTCGGCGGAGGTGTTCTCGGTCAGGGTGACGAAGACGTTGCGGGGGTCGGTCCCCGCGCACTCCTCGGCGAGCTGGGCGATCCGGCGGTACAGCGCCTGCTTCTGCCCGGTCGTCCGCCCCGCCCGCAGGGTGATCGCCACGAAGACGACGCCCTCGTCCCGGCGCACGCCGAGGTAGTCGTCGTAGCGCAGGGTGCCGCGTGTGGCGTCGTGGGCGGTCAGGACCTGGAAGCGGTCGTCGGCCGGAATGCCGAGCGTCTCGACCAGGGCGTCGTGGACGGCCCGCCCGAGCGCGTCGAGCCGGTCGTCGTCGGTGTCGCCGCCGTGGGCGTCGATGCGCACGAAGGGCATGGGTATCTCTTCTCCCGTCGGGTGGTGGCCGGTGCGCGGGCGGACGTCAGCGCCATGCGACGGCGAACGCCCGCGCCGGGTTCTCGGTGAGGACGCGCCGCACCAGCTCCTCGCCCACGGCGAGCGCCAGCCGTGGTGCCACGCGGCGCAGCAGGTACGGCATCCCCGGGCCGCCGTCGACCGACCGGGCGGACGCGGTCGTCGTGTCACCGCCGAGCAGCAGCCGGTCGCCGAACCCCGCCTCTGCGAGGTCCCGCACGGCGTCCGGCATCCGCCAGTCCGTGGCGTGATGGGCCCGCGACGGTCCGTCGAAGGCCAGCCAGCACCCCGATCGGGCGGCCTGCCGGTGCGTCACGGGGTCGGGCGAGCGGTTGAGGTGACCGAGGATCACCCCGTGTGGCGGGACACCCAACTCGCCGCACAGCAAATCCAGAACGTCCAGGGCGCCGGTGCCCAGCTCCAGGTGCACGGCGATGGGCGCCCCCGTCGCGTGGTGCGCCTCGGCCGCCGCCGACATGGTCCACCGGGCGTGCGCGTCGAGCGCGTGGAAGCCGCCCGCGACCTTGATCAGTCCGGCGCGGACCCCCGACGTCCCGATGCCCCGCGTCAGTTCGGTGACGAAGACGTCGGCGGCCCGGCCCCGCAGCGCGGTGAGCGTGTCCTCGTCGTAGTGGACGTCCTGGTGCAGTCCCGTCGCGGCCACCACGTGGACGCCGGTCTCCCGGGACAGGACCGGCAGATCGGCGGCCCGCCGGCCCAGTCCGTACGGCGTCCACTGCACCACCGCGCCCCCGCCCCGTTCCCGGAACGCGGCCAGCTCCGCCCGTGCCGCCGCCGGGTCGCTCAGCTCCTCGCCGGGCAGCCGGGGACTGGCGAAGAACAGGTGGTCATGGGCGTCGCACACACCCAACTCCCCTCCCGGCACGTCCCCGAGGACCGTGCGGACGGCGCCGCTCACCACTGCCGCCCCCTCGGCAGCAGGCCTCGCCCCGGCGCGGAGAGGTGCAGCACCTGGAAGACCTCGCCCCGCACCCCGTCGGGCGCGTCGCCCGCGTGGAGCGAGAAGTGCGCCAGCTCCCAGCGCCCGGTGTCCACGACCGCCGCCGCGAGCAGCCTCCCGTCCCCGGCCGCCAGCCGCGCGGCCTCCCGCACCGCGTCCGCCGCCACCTCCGACAGCGGCACCCCCTCCGGCACCGGCCGCCGCCGCAGTACCGCCGCCCGCGCGGGGGCGCCGGCGGCGGCGCCCTCCTCGTACGCCAGGCCCGTCCACTGCCGGACCGCGGGCCGGCCGAAGTCGTCGGTGGGCCGCTGGAAGGCGCCCTCCCAGAGGAAGGAGTTCATGCCCTCCACGGTGTGCCACAGGTAGAACGGCGCGTACTGGTTGACCGGCGAGCCGTCCTTCTCCCGCTCGCGGATCAGATACGCCTTGAGTCCGAGCCCGGGCCAGTCGTCCAGCAGGTGACCGGTGCGGGCGACCCGCTCCCTGATGACGTCCACCGGGAAGTCGGCCGGCAGGGTGAAGGTGTACTGCATGGCGTGCACGGGTCGTGAATCCTCCGGTCCTCTCGGTGGGCGTGAAGTCCGCTAGCGCGTACGGGCGGTCGGCGGCGCGAGCAGCGAGAGCAGCCCCCGGACACCCGCGTCGAAGGCGGCCGGCGAGCCGGACGCGCGGGCCAGCACATAGCCGCCCTGGACGGTCGCGACGACGGCCGCCGCGATCTCCTCGCCGTCCAGCGAGGGAGCGAACTCGCCCTGCTCCTGGCCCTCCTCGACCAGCTGGGCGATCTGCTCGCGCAGCCAGTCGAGGGTCTCGTCCAACGGGGCGCGCAGGGCGTCGTCGGCGATCACGTCCGGGTCCATCGTCAGACGCCCGACCGGGCACCCGCGCAGCACGTCGCGCTCGCGCCGCAGATACGCCGCGATGCGCTCGTACGGCGTCCCCGGACCGGTGAGCACGGCCTCGGCGGTGGCCCGCATCTCCTGGGCCGTGCGCCGGATCGCGGCGAGCGCGAGATCGGGCTTGCCCTTGAAGTGGTGGTACATGCTGCCCTGCCCGGCCTGGGCCCGCTCGAGGATCGCCTTGGGGCTGGTGCCCACGTACCCGCGCTCCCAGAGCAGCTCGCGGGTGGACTCGATCAGTCGTTCCGAGGTGCTCATGCGCTCACTGTACATACCAGTAGTTACAGAAGTCGAGCGGGCCCGCGAGAGTCGGGAGAAGCAGTCGCGGACCGCCGGAGTACTCCCCGCGGCGTACGCACACTGCCGCTGGCCGTACGACGACCGGGACCCCCTCCCGGAGCGAGGCTCGGAAGCGGCACAAGGGACATCGCGACCGAGGAGTTGGACGACATGGAGACCCTGGCACAGTTCGGCGACGGCGGGCCCGGCCCGTGGATCCTGCTCTTCCCGGTGATCTGGGCACTCGTCATCGGCGGCGGCATCACCCTGCTGCGCCGCACGGTGTGGCGCGGACGCCGCGGACCGGGGCGGCCGACGACCGTCGAGGACAACTCGCCCATCACCGTGCTCGGCCACCGCTTCGCCTCCGGCGAGATCGACGAGGACGAGTACTGGCGCCGCCTGTCCGTGCTGGACGAGCAGTTCGGCCGGACCGGCAAGGGCGGTGCGGCATGACCACGACGACCGTCACCGGGGCCGCCGCCCGGGTCGTGGACGCAGTGAAGGTGTACGGCGGTGGCGACACCGCCGTACGCGCCCTGGACGGGGTCGGCGTCGACTTCCCGGCCGGCCGCTTCACCGCCATCATGGGACCCTCGGGCTCCGGCAAGTCCACCCTGATGCACTGCGCCGCCGGCCTGGACACGCTCACCTCGGGCACCGCCCGCATCGGCGACACCGACCTGAGCACCCTCGACGACCGCCGGCTGACCCTGCTGCGCCGCGACCGCGTCGGCTTCGTGTTCCAGGCGTTCAACCTGGTGCCGACGCTGACCGTCGCCGAGAACATCACCCTCCCGCTCGACCTGGCCGGACGCCGGGGCGACACCGAGTGGGTCGACGCGCTGATCGACGTGGTCGGACTGCGCGACCGCCTCCACCACCGGCCCGCCGAACTCTCCGGCGGCCAGCAGCAGCGCGTCGCCGTGGCCCGCGCCTTCGCCGGACAGCCGGACGTGGTCTTCGCCGACGAGCCCACCGGCAACCTCGACTCCCGCTCCGGCGGCGAGGTGCTGGGCCTCCTCGGCCGGACCGTCCGGCAGACCGGCCGCACGGTCGTCATGGTCACCCACGACCCCGTCGCCGCCGCCCACGCGGACGAGGTCGTCTTCCTCGCCGACGGACGCCTCGTCGACCGCATGGACGCGCCGAGCGCCGACAAGGTCCTGGACCGGATGAAAGCCTTCGAGGTGCCCTCATGAACGCCTCCGTCCGCCTGAGCGTCTCCTCGCTCAGGGCCCACAAACGCCGCTTCACCGGAACGTTCCTCGCCGTGGTCCTCGGCGTCGCCTTCCTGGCAGGCACCCTGGTCATGGGCGACACGCTCCGCGCCGGCTTCGACACCATGTTCGGCAACGCCACCGTCGGCACCGACGCCGTGGTGCGCAGCGCCGACGCCATCACCACACCGGGCGAGAGCCAGGGCGTACGGCAGCCGGTCGGCACCGACCTGGTCCGGACCGTCGAACGGGTGCCCGGCGTCGCGGCCGCCGCCCCCAGCATCCAGGGCGCGAGCCAGCTCGTCGGCGCGAACGGCGACCCGATCGGCGGTCAGGGACCACCCACCCTGGCCGGCAACTGGATCACCGACCCGGAGCTGAACCCGTACCGCCTCGCCGAGGGCCGTGCCCCGCAGCGGTCCGGCGAGGTCGTCGTCAACCGCGGCGCCGCCGAGAAGGGCGGCCTGGCGATCGGCGACACCACCACGCTGCGCACGCCCGACCCCGTCGAGGTGACCGTCGTGGGTCTCGCGACCTTCGGCGGCGAGGACGGCATGGCCCAGGTGACCTTCACCGGTATGACCAGGGCCGACGCCGAGAAGTACCTCACCGCGCGACCGGGCGAGGCGGCGAGCGTCCAGGTGCGGGCCGAGCCGGGTGTCGGCCGTCAGGAGCTCGTCGACCGGCTGACGCCCGTACTGCCCGAGGGCGTCGAAGCCATCACCGGCGAGGAGTCGGCCGCGGAGAACACCGACATGATCTCCAGTCAGTTCCTGACCCTGTTCACGACCTTCCTGCTCGTCTTCTCCGGCATCGCCCTGCTGGTCGCGACCTTCTCGATCCACAACACCTTCGCCATCGTGGTCGCCCAGCGCACCCGCGAGAACGCCCTGCTGCGCGCGCTCGGCGCCTCCCGCCGTCAGGTCACCGCCGCCACGCTCGTCGAGGCGGCCGTCGTGGCCATGACCGCGTCCGCCGCGGGGCTCGTGGGCGGCATCGGCATCGCGGCCGGACTCCAGGCCCTGTTCCCGGCGATCGGCTTCCCGTTCCCCGAGGGTGCCCTGGTGATCAGCGCGTTGTCACTGCTGCTCCCGCTCGCCGTCGGCGTCGTGGTCTGCCTCGGCTCCGCCCTGCTGCCCGCCGTCCGGGCCGGCCGCACCGCACCGCTGGCCGCGCTGCGCGAGTCGGCCGTCGACACCTCCGGCGCCTCCCGCCCGCGGACGCTCATCGGCACGGGGACGCTCGGCCTCGCCCTCGCGGTGACGCTCGTCGGGGTCCTGCTCTCTCCGTCGGTGTGGCTGGCGGGACTGGGCGCCGTACTGACCCTGGCCTCCTTCGTGGTGCTCGGCCCGGTCGCCTCGGCCACCGCCGTACGCGTCCTCGGAGCCCCGCTGGACCGGCTGCGCGGCGTCACCGGCGTCCTCGCCCGGCGCAACGCCCAGCGCAGCCCCAGGCGGACCGCGGCCACCGCCGGGGCGCTGATGATCGGCGTGGCGGTCGTGTCCCTGTTCACCGTGTTCGGCGCCTCCCTCAAGGCGACCATGGACCAGACCGTCTCCCGGTCCTTCGCGGGCGATGTCGCCGTCAGCGCGCCGTCCTTCGGCGCGGGCGGCAGCGGCCTCAGCCCGCGGCTGGCCGGCGCGGTCCAGGAGCTGCCCGAGGTGGACACCGCCGTCGGACTCGGCCGGGGAGTGGCGGAAGTGGACGGCCAGGGGCGGGCGTTGACCGTCACCGACCCGGTCGCCCTGCACCGCACCTTCGACCTGGGCACCGTCCACGGCTCACTGGACGGCCTCGGCACCGACGGCATCGCGGTCACCGAGAGCGAGGCGGAGAAGCGGGGACTGGCCACCGGCGACACCACGCGCCTCACCTTCACCGACGGGCGCAGCGGGACGTTCACCGTCCGCGCGGTCTACGGACGGTCCGAACTCGCCGGCGACTACGTCATCACCCGCGCCGCCTGGGCCCCGCACCGCACCCAGGACTCCGACACCCTGGTCGCCGTCGCCTTCGAGGACGGCGTGGGCGCGGACGCGGGCAAGGCGGCGGTCGAGAAGGTCGCCGCCCGGTACGGCGACCCCGAGGTGCAGACTCGCGACGAGTACGCGCGGTCCTCGGCGGGCGGCATCGACATGATGCTGACCCTCGTCTACGCGCTGCTCGCCCTCGCGGTGCTCATCGCGCTGCTCGGCATCGCCAACACCCTGACCCTGGCGGTCCACGAGCGCACCCGCGAACTCGGCCTGCTGCGGGCCGTCGGGCAGACCCGGGCCCAGTTGCGGGCCATGGTCCGCTGGGAGTCCGTCCTGGTCGCCGCCTTCGGCACGGTCGGCGGGCTCGGGCTCGGCGCCTTCCTCGGCTGGGTCCTGGTGGCGGCCTCCGACGGCGCCTCGGACAGTGCCTTCGCCTTCGCCGTGCCGCCCGCGCAGCTCGCGGTGGTGGCCCTGGTCGGCCTCGCGGCCGGCGCCCTGGCGGGCCTGCGCCCGGCCCGTCGCGCAGCCCGCCTGGACGTACTGCGCGCCGTGGCCACGCAGTAGCCCACGCCGCGCCCGGCCGGTACGGCACCCGCCCTTCACCGCAACCGGGGATGCCGTACCGGCTGCCGGGCTGCCGGGCTGTCGGAGCGGCGGAGGCGGGCGACGGAGGCTCCGGGCGGCGACGGCCCGTGTCCCGCATCGACCGCTCCCCGGCCGGGCAGAAGCAGGTCCGGCAGGTGGGTGCCCACCCCGACCGGGCCCGTCACCGCACGCCCCGCCCGGCGTCCTTCCGGCTGGCCGACATACGGTCAGAGACCGTCCACGCAGCGGCGGTTGCCGACAGCGGAAGGCGCCGGCCCGCTTTCCCGACGTCGGCCGGCACCGTGCCGCACGGTCCGCGGCAGCGGACGGTCACCGCCCGGTCAGCCGACAACGGCCGACCGGGCGGGAGCGGGTTGGGGTCTGCCGACCTCGACCGCGTGCTCGACCTCGGCGAACGCGGCGGCCGGCACCTCCTCGACCAGACGGCGCGACGGACGCGTGGCCCCGGGCGGCGCGGTGAGCGGCGCGGCGGTGACCGCCGTGGGAAGCGTGAACCAGACGACCTTGCCCGACTCGCCGTCCGGCCGGACGCCCCAGCTCTCGCTCATCGCGGCCACCATGGCGAGTCCGCGCCCGCAGGTCGCGAGGGGCTCGGCGTCGTCCACGACGGGCAGCCGCGGATCGTGGTCGCGCACCGAGACCGTGAGCCGGTCCAGGAGCAGTTCCATCTCCACGGTGCACGTGTTGTCGGGCCTGGCATGCAGGTGGACATTGGTCAGCAACTCCGTCACGCCGAGCACCGCCCGGTCGATCAGGAGATCCATATGCCAGTAGCGCAATTGCGCAGATACGATTCTGCGGACCTGGCCGATCCGCGACGGCAGGGCTTGGAGCTCCACCGTGCAGTGTCTGCTTGGGTGAGTGATCACGGCTGCGACTCCCCGACATAGAGGTCCGGAAGAACACGGAGTTCGGATCCAGCGAGGCGCACATGGCGCACGCCGCCCGCTGTCATGGCCGGCGGGCTGGTTCGCAGCGTTATCGCCGGTAAACCCAGAGTGACGTGAGACCAGCGTGACGCAAGGGGTGAGGCACCGCAACTTACGGACATCTCTCAGGCGCGGTGTCCGGCCGCCCTGCGCACCGCCTCGATGAAGCGGTGGGCCGCGGGCGGGCCCGGCTCGCCGGGAGCCGGGTCGCGCTCGCCGAGGGTCAGCAGGTACCGCTTGCCGTCGAGGTCGGCCAGTGCCCGGTCCTGCGGGGCGAACCACGGGCGTGAAGCGCGCACCGACTGCACCGGCGCGCTGTCTATCTCGCTGCCGTAGCTGGTGAGCAACTCCACCCGGCCACCGCTGATCCGGACCGTCCCGGCCCGGGTGAGTGAACGCAGCCGCTTGCCGATCCGCACCCCCGTGGCCCTGAACTCCGGCTCCGCCATGCCCGTCGCCCCCTCGTGCGCGTCGGTCCCCTGCCGCTGGCAGTCTGCCCGCACCGTGCTCCGAGCACCAGTACGCGCCGCCCGTTTCCGGGGTCGGCCGGAGCACTCGCGCGAATGCGCCCCCGCCGCGCGCCCGCCGCGTCGGCGCCGGTGCCCCAGGGGTGCCTTTGAGGTGCCCAAAGGGGTGTTTATGCAGGTGAGAAGCGTGTGGAAGGTGTTTATGATCCAGGTGTCGGCCGCGCTGTTCCGCCGTCGGCGCCGCAGCGTAAGGAGCCCTTGAAGTGAGCACAGACCGGCAGACCGCCACCGGCGCCACCCTCGACGTCGACCACAGCGACGCCGCCTACCGCGCCTGGCTGAAAGAGGCCGTCCGCAAGGTCCAGGCCGACGCCAACCGCTCGGCCGACACCCACCTGCTCCTGTTCCCGCTCCCGGAGCACTGGGGCATCGACCTGTACCTGAAGGACGAGTCGACCCACCCGACCGGCAGCCTCAAACACCGGCTCGCCCGCTCCCTGTTCCTCTACGGCCTCTGCAACGGCTGGATCCGGCCGGACCGCCCGGTGATCGAGGCGTCCAGCGGCTCGACGGCCGTCTCCGAGGCGTACTTCGCGAAGCTGATCGGCGTGCCCTTCATCGCCGTCATGCCCCGCACGACGAGCACCGAGAAGATCCGCCTGATCGAGTTCCACGGCGGACGGTGCCACTTCGTGGACGACTCCCGGCGCATGTACGAGGAGTCGGCCCGCCTCGCGGCGGAGACCGGCGGCCACTACATGGACCAGTTCACCTACGCGGAACGCGCCACCGACTGGCGCGGCAACAACAACATCGCCGAGTCGATCTTCCGGCAGCTGCGGCTGGAGCGGTACCCCGAGCCCTCCTGGATCGTCGCCACGGCCGGCACCGGCGGCACCTCGGCGACCCTCGCCCGCTATGTCCACTACATGCAGTACGACACCCGCGTCTGCGTCGCCGATCCGGAGAACTCCTGCTTCTTCGAGGGCTGGACCACCGGCGATCCAGACGTCGCCTGCGACCGGGGCTCCCGGATCGAGGGCATCGGCCGGCCCCGGATGGAGCCGAGCTTCGTGCCCGGCGCGATCGACCGCATGATGAAGGTGCCGGACGCGGCGAGCGTCGCCGCCGTGCGGTCCCTGGAGCGGGCCATCGGCCGCAAGGCGGGCGGCTCCACCGGCACCGGGCTGTGGAGCGCGCTGAAGATCGTCGCCGAGATGGTGGCCGCGGGGGAGCGGGGCAGCGTCGTGACGCTGCTGTGCGATCCCGGGGACCGGTACCTCGACAAGTACTACTCGGACGCCTGGCTCGCCGGACAGGGCCTCGACATCGAGCCGTACACGGCGGCGATCGAGTCCCTGCTGCGCACGGGCACCTGGCCCCGCTGACGACCGGCGCGCCGGGCTACGGACGCCGCAGCCGCCGGTCCAGCGACGTGACCGCGCCCCGGAAGGCCCTGCCCAGCCGCGGACGCGCCCGGTCGAGGACGAAGCGGAACGGCGCCGTACCGTCCGCCGCGAACGTCCACCGCACCCGCGTACCGGTACCGGCCGGCGTCAGCCGCCACTCCTCCAGCAGGGCCCGGGCGCCCGGCGCGTTGGTGACGTCGACGCGGTAGGCATACACCTCCGGCCGCTCGGCCGCCAGCACCGTCTCCACGAAACGCGCGCCGCCCCTGAGCCGGATCTCGCGCCCCGCGCCCTCACCGATGGGCCGGGCGAACGTCACCGCCGAGAACCAGGCGGTCCAGCCGGGCACGTCCTCGGCCAGGGCGCGGAAGACGGCGTCCGGGGCCGCGGAGATCTCCCACGCGAAGACCAGGCGCACCGGCGCCGTCTCGACGAAGTCGAGACCCACCGGACGCAGACGGCGAACCATGGACACAACCCCCCTGTGCGAAGCCGCGGGTGGCGGACGATCGGTCGGGTGGCGCCACGATAGACCCGGGCGCGCCGGGTGTCAGCGGGGCGAGCGCCGTACGGCGGGCCCTCGGACCGGCGCCTCGCCCGACAGGAGGCTCGGGCTCCCGCGGATGCCGACGTCAGTCCGCAGCGGGCTCCGGCTCGCCCGCCACGACCAGCCCGAGGTGCTCGGCGACTTCAGCGCGAGCCTCGGCGGACAGTCCCGAGTCGGTCACGAGCGTGTCCACCTGCTCCAGCGCGGCGAACGAACTCAGGCCCACGACACCCCACTTGGTGTGGTCCGCGACCACCACGACACGCCGTGCCGACTGCACGAGACGCCGGTTCGTCTCGGCCTCCGCCAGGTTCGGCGTGGACAGACCGGCCTCGGCCGATATCCCGTGCACGCCCAGGAAGAGCAGGTCGAAGTGGAGCGTCGCGATCGCCTGGTCGGCGACCGGGCCCACCAACGAGTCGGAGGGCGTGCGCACACCGCCGGTGAGCACCACCGTCGCCCCGCCCTGCCGCGCCCCCGAGGTGCGCTGCGCCACGTGGAACACGTCGGCCACCCGCACCGAGTTGGTGACCACCGTCAGATCCGGCACGTCCACCAGCCGGTGCGCCAGCGCGTACGTCGTCGTACCGCCCGACAGGGCGATCGCGGCGCCCGGCGCGACCAGCTCCGCGGCGGCCCGCGCGATGTCCTCCTTGGCGGTCGGCTCCAGACCCGACTTGGCCTCGAACCCCGGCTCGTGGGTGCTCGCCTCCGCCACCGGGACAGCGCCGCCGTGCACCTTCTCCAGCACACCCTGCCGGGACAGCGCGTCGAGGTCGCGGCGGACCGTCATGTCCGACACGCCGAGCTTGCGGGTCAGCTCGTTGACCCGGACACCGCCCCGGCGGCGCACCTCGTCGAGGATCAGGGCGCGCCGCTGCTCCGCGAGGAGGTTCGGATTCTCACTCACGTACGCTTCGGTCCTTTCGCCGCACAACCGCCCGACACGCCGACGCACTCGCTCTGATGAGGGCTTCTCCCCGCACCCGTGCGCGGACGTCCCATCCTCGCACGCCCCGCCACGGCCCGCGCCACCGCCCGCCCGGCGCCACCTGTCACACGGATCGGGGAGATTCCGTGCCGAGGGGTGTACGACGCCCGCGGACGGGAGATCCTGTGCCCGCACGGACACAGCCGACGGCGCGTCACGGGGGAGTGCGGACAGTGAAGAAGGCGCAGGAGCGGGCCGGGACGGGCGGGACCGACGCGAGGAGCGGCACCGCCCTGGAACTCCTGGTCCACGGAGTGGGCGGTACGACACCCGCCGAGATGCTGGACGACCCGCGGACCGTGCGGGTCACCGGCGACCACGTCGCGGCCGTCTTCCGGCGCACCGAGGACGCCGACGCCGAGTCCCGGCCCGAGGACTACCGGGGCCGGCCGGTGCCCGAGGCCTACGTCTGGTGCAACCTCACCTCCGGCAACGGCTCCCGCGCCCTGTGGCTGCTGCTCCTGCCCTTCATGGTGGTCAACATCGCCCACTGGATGCGGCCCGCCGCCCGCGGCCGGATCCGCACGGTCCGCCTCTACGGGCTGCTGCTGCGGCTCGCGGGCCTCACCCTGACGGTGCTCCTGGTCGCCGCCGCCTGCGAGGTCGCGCTGGACCTCGTGGCCTGGCAGTGCGCGGGCACGCGCGCGTGCGCCGAGCGGCACACCTGGCTGGGCTTCCTGTCGCCGGTGATGTCGGACGGCGGCTGGTGGAGCACGCCCGGCCGCAGGCTCGCCCTCGCCGCCGCGGTGCCCGCCGCGCTCACCGGGCTGCTGTGGTACCTGTCGCTGCGCACCTGGCGGGCCTACGAGTCCCAGCAGCCCATGGACCGCGAGGCAGGCCCCGGGGAGGACCCCCGCCACGCCGCGCTCAGCCGCCCCGGGTTCTGGTACGGGCGCCGTCTGGTGGCCCGGCTGCGCGCCGCGCACACCGCCGCCGGACTGCTGACCGTCGCCGTCGGTGTGGCCGCGCCGGCGGCCCGCTTCGACCGCCGGCCGGGCGGGCCCGCGCTGCTCGACACGCTGGGATGGCTGCTGCCGGCGGCGCTGGCCGCGGGGGCGGTCGCCGTCGTCGCGGTGGTGTGCCGCCGGGGCCGCAGCGAGCGGCGGCTCGACCGGCGACTCGACGGGCACCTCGTCCGCCGGCTGCCGCTCGCCGCCCTCCTGCTGTTCGTCCTCGCCCTGGTGTACGGCGGCTGGGCCCGCCCGGAATGGACGTCGGAGGGCCGGCTGGCCGGTGACACGGCCTTCGGCGGCATCGCCCTGGTGCAGGGGCTCCTGGTCATCGCGCTCGCCGTGGTCGCCCACCTGCTCCACCGCAGCCGCCCCGACGCCCGCGCCGCGATCCGGGGACTGGGCGGTCCCGCCGTCGCCATGCTGGCCTGCGCGCTGGGCGGCGTGATGTCCGGCGGCATCGCCCAGCGCGTCGCCGACTGGCTGGACGGCACCGGCACCTTCCTCGACGGCCCGCCCGTCCTGCTGACCTGGCAGGCGTCCGTCATCCCGCCGCTGCTCGTCGTCGTGCTGCTGATGTGCGCCGCGCTCGCCCGGCACACCCTGCGCCTGGCCCGCGCGGAACGGGACGCGGTGGAAGGCGACCACCCGGGGGAGGCCGGCGATCCGGGCCGGACCCGGCGCATCGCGCTCACCCGCGCCATGGCCGGCCTCACCGACCGGGCACCCCTCCTCGTCGCCATCACCTCCGCCGCCACCCTGCTCCTGGGCGCCGGAGCCCTGGTGGGCGCCCTCACGACCGACCAGGTGCCCGGCGAGGCCGCGCGGGGGTCGTACACCGTTGTCCAGGGAGCCGCGCAGACCGCGCAGGAGCTGGGCTCCTGGCTGATCGGCCTCGGCTTCATACTGTTCGTCACCTGGGGCAGGCGCGCCTACAAGGACGCCTCCGCGCGGCGCACCATCGGCATCCTGTGGGACGTCGGCACCTTCTGGCCGCGCGCCGCCCACCCCTTCGCACCGCCGTGCTACGCCGAGCGCGCGGTGCCCGACCTGACCTGGCGGATGGCGACCTGGACCCGCGCCACCGGCGGCCGGCTCGTCATCTCCGGGCACTCGCAGGGCAGCGTCCTCGCCGCCGCGGCGTCCTGGCAGCTCGAACCGTCCGCCCGCAGGCGCGTCGCCCTGCTCACCTACGGCTCCCCGCTGGAGCGGCTGTACGGCCGCTGGTTCCCGGCCCACTTCGGTCCCGAAGCGCTCGCCTCGCTGCACGAGGAGGTCGACTGCTGGCGCAACCTCTACCGGCGCACCGACCCCATCGGCGGCCCGATGCGCCTGCCGGGCGACGCGGGCCCCGCGGTGGACCGCGCGCCCCTCAAGGACCCGCTGACGTACGGCAGGACCGAACTCCATCCGCTGCCGGCGCCGGTCCTCGGCCACTCCGACTACCAGGCGGACCCGGCCTTCGCCGAGGAACGCGGACGGCTGCTGGCCCGGCTCCGGCCAGAGGTGCCGGCGCCGCGCCACACCGGCGCTGCCGCGGCGTCATCCGTCCCGGCGGCGGACGACGCGACCGAGGGCTGCTGACGCCCGGGCCGTCACGGCAGCTCGGGGAGGTCGTCGGGGTACAGCAGGGTCAGGTCGTCCGTGCTGGGGTCGGCCAGCTGGGCGACCCGGCTCGCGTGCCGCTCCACCATCGCCTCGAAGGTCTGGCGGGCGGTGCGGCCGTTGCCGAAGGCCGGGCCCTTGGGAATCTCCGTGAAGTACTTCGTCAGCGCCTCGGCCGCGCCCGGCGCCAGCCGGTACTCGTGCTCGTCGGCCTGCTGCTCCACGATCCGCAGCAGCTCCCCCGGGCCGTAGTCGCCGAAGGTGATGGTGCGTGAGAAGCGGGACGCCACACCGGGGTTGGCGGACAGAAAGCGCTCCATCTCCGCCGTGTATCCCGCGACGATCACGACGACGGCCTCCCGCTGGTCCTCCATCAGCTTGACCAGCGTGTCGATGGCCTCCTTGCCGAAGTCCCGGCCCGCGTCCTCGGGGGAGAGCGCGTACGCCTCGTCGATGAACAGCACGCCGCCGTGCGCCCGCTGGAACGCCTCCTGGGTGCGGATCGCCGTCGAGCCGATGTGCTCGCCGACCAGGTCCACCCGGGACACCTCGACCAGGTGGCCCTTGTCCAGCACGCCGAGCGAGGCGAGGATCTCGCCGTACAGCCGGGCGACGGTCGTCTTGCCGGTGCCCGGGGAGCCGGTGAAGACCAGGTGACGCTTGACCGACGCGGCCTTCAGGCCCGCCCGCTGCCGGCGCCGGCCCACCTCGATCATGTCGGTGAGCGCACGCACCTCGCGCTTGACGCTGTCCAGGCCCACCAGGGCGTCCAGTTCGCCCAGGACGGCCTTCGAGGTCCGCGCCGGCTCCTGGGCGGCGGTGCCCGCGATCAGCGGCTCCTGCTCCGTGGTGCGCTGCCCGGGGATCGAACCCAGCAGCCCGGGGGACTGTGCCGTCGTCTGCACCACCGGCTCGGCCGCGGCGGGCGCCGTCAGGCCGGTGCTCTCGTCACTCGTGCAGTCCTCGACGAGCGGCCCGGAGTCGTACGCCGTGTCGGGGCCGCCGTCCGCGAACTCGTACCCGCCGCGCGCGCACCGCTCCGTGCGGCACTTCTTCAGCGTCGTACGGCACCCGTCGATCACGTGGAAGCCGTAGCCGGCGCTGCCGGTGACCCGGCAGTTCAGGAAGCTGCCGCGGCCTCCGGCCGACACGTAGACACCCGCCTCGGAGGGCGAGTCCACCGTGCAGCGCTCGATCGTGGGGTCGGCCCCCTTGGTGACGATCACACCGGTGCGATTGCCGTCCAGGGCGCAGTTGTTCAGGGTGCCGCCGCTGCCGTGGTCGCGGAACCAGGCGCCGGTGGCGGCGTCCCGGATACGGCAGTCGTCGAGCTGCGCGGTGGCGCCGTCGCTCACCGACACGGCCGTGTTGCGCACCTGGGAGAGGTCGCTGTCGACCACGTCCACGCGCGAGCCCCGGTCCAGGACGAACAGCGCGTCCGGCACGTCGTGCACCCGGCAGGAGTCGAGCACCGCGGTGGCGCCGTCGCTGATCCAGACCGCCGGGTAGTCGCCGGTGCTGTCGAAGATCTCGCACTGGTTGGCGTCCACCCGGGTGCCCGGGTCCCACACCGACAGACCGTTGCGGCCGAACTGCCGCACGCTGGTGCGGGTCAGGGTGAGGACCGAGCGGGACCTGAGGTCGACCGCGTTCTCCGGGATGTCGTGGATGCGGCAGTCGGCGAGGGTGAGCACCGCGTCCGTGTCCAGCGTGACGCCGTCGCCGGTGGTGCGGTGCACGTCGCAGTCGGTCAGGTGGGCCGTGGCCCGGCCGGTCACCTGCACGCCGCTGCCGCGGACCTCGTAGACCTCGCAGCCCACGGCCTCCAGGGCGGAGCCCTCGCCGGTCGCCGTCAGCCCGGAACCCGCGGCGTGGTGCACCCGGCAGCGCTCCAGCCGCGGGTGGGCCCCGGAGCGCACCGCGACGCCCGCCTGGCCGGCCGCGACGACCTCGCACTCCTCGAACACGCCGCCCCCGCCGTCCAGGACGGCGATGCCGACACCGGCCGGATTGTCGACGGTGCAGCGCCGCACCGTGGGACGCGCGCTGCCGCGTACCTCTATCCCGGAGGCGGAACGCGCGACGACCCTCAGGCCCAGCAGCTCCGGCGTGCCGTCCTCGACCAGCACCGCGGGCGCCGCCGCGTCCTGGCCCTCGACGTGCAGGTCCTGGATCACCGCCGAGGCGCGCACGGTCAGCGGGACACCGTCCAAGGGCGCGATCCGGACCGAGCCCTGGGCGCCCTCGGGTCCGCGCAGGGTCACCGCTCGCTGGACGACGAGGTTCTCCCGGTAGGTCCCGGGGGCGACGGTGAGGACGTCACCGTCGGCCGCGGCCTCCAGGGCGGCGGCGAGCGATGCGTACTCACCCGTGCGGCGCCGCCACCGCGAGGTGCCGGTGTGCGTCACCTGGACCGTGCCCTGTGCCATGGCGTTGCTGTGCCCCCACCTCGTCGTACGCGGGTCGTCGCCGATTCGGTTCGGCCGGTCCACCGTAGCGTGCGCGCAGGTGGTGAGTTGACCGGAGGCCGAAGCCCGTCAACTGCCCGCGCCGGTCCTGCCCCAGTCCGGTCCCGCCCGCTGCCACTCCTGCTCCAGGCGCGCGTACCGGCGGCGGACCAGGCGCCAGACCACGATCCGCCGGGCGGTCTCCACCAGGGCAGCGGCCGCCACCGCGGTGCCGATCCCGGCGAGCACGGCGTGTGTGGTCGCGGTCGCGGAGTCCAGCGGGCGGGCCGCCTCGCGGCCCCGAGCGTCCGTCCACATCGCGAACTGGTCGCCGCTGTCCGGACGATCGATGCCCACCAGGACGGGCCCCTCGTGCCGCGAGCCGTCCGGCCCCCTCCAGGCGGCGAGGACACGGCTGCGCAGCTCTTCGCCGGAGGCACCTTCGGGGTCGACGGTCAGGGGCGAACGCTCCAGGGCCCGCACCACGGTGGCCGTCACCCGGTGCCGCGACTCGTGCTGTTCGCGCACGGACCGCTGCAGGGCGCTCTGTGCCGTGCCGCCCACGAGCACGCCTGTCAGCGGCGCCACGAACACGGTCAGCAGCAGCGCCGTCAGGGCCACCCAGGCCTCGGCCAGGTCGCTCGCGCGGCACAGCGGATTGCCCCGCCACCGCCACAGACCACTGATCGCCCGCACACACGGACCCCCTTCCCGCTCCGCTCCACCCCTCTCGAGCCGTTCACGCGGATCCCGGGCGGACCGGACCGCGGGGGCGCGTGGTCCCCGCTCGGTGGCCCGTCACGGCCCGGGTTCTCATGAACCTCTCACGAATCCCAACGCGCGGACCCCGCACCGGGTTCCCGTCACCGGGCCGTTTGTCCGGAACCGGAGCACGGCCCGGGCGAGCGGCCGGCCCTCACTCGATGATCCGCACCGGGTCGCCGACCTGGACCGTGCCGCGGCCGAGGGGGACCAGGTTCTGGCCGAAGACCAGTCTGCCGTCGACGCGCCGGTGCCGGCCGAGGCTGTGCAGGGGCTCGGCGCCGCGGTCCGCGGTGCCCTGGTCGGTGGTTGTCACGACGCACCGCCCGCACGGCTTGGCGACCCGCAGGACGACCTCGCCGACGGCGACGCGCGACCAGTGGTCCTCGGCCCAGGGCTCGGTGCCGGAGACGACCAGGTTCGGCCGGAAGCGGTTCATGGGCAGCGGGCCCTCGTCCGCGTGCTCACCGCGCGCGATCAGGGAGTTGAGGGCGTCGAGCGAGGCGGTGGTGGTCAGCAGCAGCGGAAAGCCGTCCGCGAAGGAGACGGTCTCGCCCCCCAGCGCGTACTCGGGGTCCACGGGCCGGCGGGTGGCCGGATCGTCCAGGTGCACCAGCCGGACGTCGGTCCCCAGCAGCGCGCTGCACCAGGCGTGCGCGGCCTCGTCCTCGGCGGGGAGCGCCTCCACCTTGTCCCGGAAGATCCGCACAGTCACGGTGGCGCCCGCGCGCGGGACCGGCACCGTGAGCGGCGGCGTGCCGGGCGCGGACAGCCGTACGCCGCCGCCGGGCAGAAGCTCGGCGGCGGCCAGGGCGAGGCGCGGCTGCCCGCGTTGCGTGACGACCTTTCCCCCGTCGTCGATCAGCATCCAGCGTCGGTCTCCGGCCGGCCCCCAGGGCTCCACCACGGCCTCCTGGAGCGACAGGCTCCGGAACGCCTTGACCGGATGGACGTGGATCGACTGCAGTCGCGCGTACCCCATGGGGTCATCGTGCCAGGTGGCACCGACGGCCCGGAGGACGGCTCAGTAGCCGCGGTACTGCTGCTGGTTGTACGGATCCTGGTACGGCGCGGGGGCCGGCCGGGGAGCCGCGGGGCGCATCGCCTCGTACCCCGCGGGAGCGGGCGCGGCCGGGCGGGGCTGCTGTGGCTGCTGGGGGCCCGGGTAGCCGCGTGGCGCGGTCGCCTGGTGCGGGATGTACGCGGCGGGGGCCTGCTGGAGCGGGGCGGGCTGCGGGGCCTGCTGCGGGTATCCGTAGGAGGGCTGCGAGGGGCCCGCCGGCAGGGCGGGCAGGGCGGACGGCAGCGCGGGCAGATGGCTGTTGCTCGGCATGTCGTACGCGGCGGGGACCCGGATCGGGGCGATCTGCGGTGTGCCCCGTTCGGCCACGAGCGAGTCGTAGATCGGGGTGTCCGGGAAGGAGGCGGAGTAGTAGCCGCCGCCATAAGTGGAGCGGGGGGAGGTCATGGCCATAAGTTAAGCCCACGATGTGCTGGTTGGGGAGACCGATAAGAGGGTTGTTTTCCGTGTCCGCAGTGACCGGGCATCCCCAATGCGAGCGAACTTGGCAAAATGGGGCGTCGGGCCACGCGATTGTGCGGTAAAGGCCGAGTTCCGGGCGGGTTACCGGCGGTTGGCCGAAGCTTCTGCCGGACTCTTCTTCTGGGGCGGGTGGCCCGGAGAATAGGTTGAGCGTCAGGAACTCGACGATTCGCCGGGACACCACCCGGTTCGGTGACACGTGATGGGGGCGGACATGTCAATGTCGAAAGGGTCCAACACCCCGGTGCCGACGACGGCGCTGCGGGTGGAACTGGGCTGGAGGTCCGGGCCCGGCGTGCCCGACGCGGACGCCTCCGCCCTCCTGCTGGTGGGCGGCAAGGTCCGTTCGGACGCGGACTTCGTCTTCTACAACCAGCCGGCCCACGCCTCCGGATCGGTCCGTCACGAGGGCAAGCGGGACGCCGGCGGCCGGGTGACCGACAGCCTGCTCGTCGACCTCGCGCGCGTGGAGCCCGCGATCGAGACCGTGATCCTCGCCGCCTCCTCGGACGGCGGCCGCTTCGGGCAGGTGCCCGATCTGTACATCGAGGTGCGCGACGCCACGCAGAACACCGTCGTGGCCCGCTTCGACAACCCGGGCGCGACCGTCGAGACGGCCTTCGTGCTCGGCGAGTTCTACCGCCGCCAGGGCGTCTGGAAGTTCCGCGCCGTCGGACAGGGATACGACAGCGGACTGGAGGGCGTGGCCACGGACTACGGCATCTCGGTGGACGAACCCCAGCACGCGCCTCCGGCCGCCGCGCCCACACCCGCGCCCGCCCAGCCGGCGCCGATGGCCCCGCCGGCCTTCCCTGCCACGCCGCCCCCGCCGGCACCCCCCGCGCCTCCCGCGACGCGGCCGGCCGCCGCTCCGCCCCCGGCGGCCGCGCCCTCCGCCGAGCCGGTCCGGCTGACCAAGGTCACGCTCACCAAGGCGGCGCCCTCCGTCTCGCTGGCCAAGCAGGGCGGCACCTCCGGTGCCATGCGCGTCAACCTCAACTGGCAGGTGCGCAAGCAGTTCTCGGGCTGGGCCCGCAAGCTCGGCCGCCCGGTCGCCATGCACGACGACCTCGACCTCGACCTGTGCTGCCTGTACGAACTGAGCGACGGCAGCAAGGGCGTCGTCCAGGCACTCGGCAACGCCTTCGGGGCGCTGCACCAGCCGCCGTTCATCCACCTCGACGGCGACGACCGCACCGGCGCCGTGTCGACCGGCGAGAACCTCACCATCAGCCTCGACCACCAGCGGTACTTCCGGCGCATCCTCGTCTTCGTGACCATCTACGAGGGCGCCCGCTCCTTCGCCGACCTGCACGCCAAGGTCACCCTGCAGCCGCAGTACGGCGCCGCGATCGACTTCTCGCTCGACGAGTGCAGCGTGCCCTCGACGGTGTGCGCCCTCGCGCTGATCACCAACACCGGAAACGACCTCGTCGTCCAGCGAGAGGCCCGCTACCTGGTGCCCGAGCGCGGCGTGAGCCCCCAGCGGACGGTCGACTACGCCTACGGCTGGGGCATGAACTGGACTCCCGGCCGGAAATGAGCCCGGGGGGCTGGGTAGGGCTCAGCCCGCCCGGCCCTCCTCGGGCACGGCCTCCGGACGGGCGTAGGTGCGGCCCTTCCAGGCCGCGCCCCGCCCCCGGTAGTGCTGCACCGCCGAGTCGACCGTCATCAGGAGATAGAGGAACGCGGTGAACGGCAGTAGCGGCGCGAGCCACGGGGGCTGCCGGTAGTAACGCAGCATCGGCAGATACGTCCCGGCCATCACCAGCCAGGCGGCGGCACCGAGCACGGCCGTCGGGCCCCGCCCCGCCGCCAGACCGAGCAGCACCGCCGCCGGCGGCACGAGGTACACCAGCGCCAGGCCGAGCACCGTTCCGGCGAGCACGAGGGGGTTGTGCCGCAACTGCGCGTACGCGCTGCGGGAGACCATCCGCCACAGGTCGTGCAGCCGCGGATACGGACGCACGCTGTCCACCCGGTCGGCCAGGCCCAGCCAGACCCGGCCCCCGGCGCCCTTGACCGCGCGGGCGAGGGCCACGTCGTCGATGACGGCGTGCCGGATGACGTCGGGAATCCGGGCCCGCTCGGCGGTGTCGGCACGCAGCAGCACGCAACCGCCCGCCGCGGCCGCCGTCCGCGTCCCCTTCTTCTGTTGCCTCTGTTTCCTCTGCCCGCTCCCGGCGCGGCCACCGCCGATCCACCGGAACGGGTACAGCTGGGCGAAGAAGTAGACGAAGGCCGGCACCACGAGCCGCTCCCAGGTGCTCTCCACCCGCAGCCGGGCCATCTGGGAGACGACGTCGAAACCTCCGGTGCCCGCCGCCGACACCAACCCGCGCAGGCTGTCCGGGGCGTGCGCGATGTCGGCGTCCGTCAGCAGCAGGTACTCGGGCTCACGCGCGCGTGCCAGGTCGATGCCGTGCCGCACCGCCCACAGCTTGCCCGTCCACCCGGCGGGCGGCTCCCCGGGCGAGGCAACGGTCAGCGGCAGCCCCTCGTGCCGCCGGGCCAGCTCGCACGCCAGCTCACCCGTGCCGTCCGTGCTGCCGTCGTCGATCAGGAAGACCTCGGCCCGCCCCGGATAGTCCTGGGCGAGCAGGGACGGCAGGCTCGAGGACAGCACCGCCGCCTCGTCGCGCGCGGGGACGACGACGCACACCGGGGGCCAGACGGCGGGCTCCTTCCGGGCCGGGAGTCTGACGTCGGTACGCCAGAAGAAGCCCCGGGCGAGCAGCAGCCACAGCCAGGCGGCGAGGGAGAGGCCCGCCACGGCGGTCTCGACGGAAGTCCACACATCGGCGCTCACGTGCGCAGTCTGCCCCACGGCACCGGCCGGTGGCAGCGCATCGTCTATGGTGGCCGGGTGAAGATCGCGCTCATGGACTCCGGAATCGGTCTGCTGGCGGCGACCGCCGCGGTACGGCGGCTGCGACCGGACGCGGATCTCATCCTCTCCCTCGACCCCGACGGGATGCCCTGGGGCCCGCGCACGCCGGAGGACCTGACCGGGCGTGCCCTCGCCGTGGCCGAGGCCGCCGCCGCGCACCGTCCGGACGCCCTGATCGTCGGCTGCAACACCGCCACGGTGCATGCCCTGCCCGCGCTGCGGGCCCGGCTCGAGCCCTCAGTGCCCGTCATCGGCACCGTGCCGGCGATCAAGCCCGCGGCGGCCGGCGGCGGTCCCGTGGCGATCTGGGCGACGCCGGCCACCACCGGCAGCCCCTACCAGCGGGGTCTGATCGAGGACTTCGCCGGCGGGGCGAGGGTCACCGAGGTGCCGTGTCCGGGACTCGCCGACGCCGTCGAGCACGCGGACGAGACGGCGATCACCGAGGCCGTCGGCGCCGCGGCCGCCCTCACCCCCGGCGACGTGACGACCATCGTCCTGGGCTGCACCCATTACGAACTGGTCGCCGAACGCATCCGCGCCGCCGTGCAGCGTCCCGACGCCCCGCGCCTCGTCCTGCACGGCTCCGCCGGGGCGGTGGCCGCCCAGGCACTGCGCCGGATCGGAGCCCGCCCCGACCCCGGTGCCCCGGCGGAGGGCACCCTGACCGTGCTGCTGAGCGGACGCGAGGGCACCCTGCCCGCCCCGGCGCTGGCCTACGACGAGGGCAGGCTCCTGCGCGCGGTCACTCCGGCCCGCTGACGCACCGTTCCGCCCGGTCGGCTCAGTCACCCTGCGCGACGAGGTACCCGCGCAGCGAAACATGAGTAACCTCATATCCATGAGGCATCGCCACGGCGAGACCGTCCCACCGTCGAACGTCTGGACCGGCCGGGCCACCAACCGGGTCCAGTGGTTCCTGGCGCTCATCGGCGCCGCCTGCATGGCGCTCGGCATCGCCCTGGCCGTCGAATCGGCCTGGGAGTCGGGCGTCGCCCCGCTCGCCATGGCCGTCGTCGGCTGCATCGCGGCGGGACTGCTGGTCCTGTTCGGCACGCTCGCGTTCGTGCACGTCGCGCTGAGAGTCGACGAGGACTGTCTCGAGGTGCGCTGCGGCCACATCGGCGTTCCCCGCCGCCGCATCCCCCTCTCCCATGTCGCCGGCGCCGAGTTCGCGCCGCATGTCACCCCGCGCCACTGGGGCGGCTGGGGCTACCGGTGGCGGCCGGAGATGGGTACCGCCGTCGTCGTACGGCGCGGTGAGGGGCTGATCCTGCGGCTGTGGGACGGCCACACCTTCACCGTCACCGTGGACGACGCGGAGGCGGCCGTCCAGGTCATCAAGGACCGGCTGCGCCCGAAGACACCGGGCCCGGCCCACTGAACCGAGCGACCCGTCCCCGGGGCGGCGTGGGGCGAGCCGACCGGTCCGGGTCCGGTGGCGTCGGGCGTACGGTCCTCACCGGGGCAGCCGGTCGTCCCGCGGGCGGGCCTCCGCGCCCCGCGCCGGTGGCTCGTCGGCGAGCGGGCGGGCCGTGGCCAGTCCCGCCAGGACTCCCGCGCCCAGCGGCACCGCCGTGAAGCTCAGCGTGTTGCCGAGGGCGGCGATCGCCGCGAGCCCGGTGAGGGCCACACCGGCGGTGAGGACGACCGGCGTGGGACGCGGCGAACGCCACAGCGCGTACAGCACCCACAAGTAGGCCGCGGCCAGCAGCGCCACACCCACGACCCCCTGTTCCGCCGCCTGCTGCCACACCGCCGAGTGCGGCCGGCCGTCCGGCGACGGCGCCTGGGCGGCCGTGGGGCTCAGTGCCCCGAAGCGTCCCGGCCCCACACCGAGCGCAGGCTCCCCGCGCAGCAGTTCCAGGGCGTCGGCCCACAGCCGGACGCGATGGGAGGTCAGCCGCCCCTCGACGGAGAGGGCGAGCCCGTCCGGTACCAAGCCACCCGGAACCGCCCAGCTCGGGCCGGTCACCACAACCGCGCCCAGCCCCAGCCCGGCGATCGCCGCACCGCGCCGGCGTACGCGGCCCGCGGCGAGCGAGCACAGCAGTACCAGCGCACAGGCGGCACACCCGGCGGCCGAGCCCATGGCGGCCGCGGTCACGGCGATCCCGACGGCCAGCACCCGTAACGCGGCCCGCACGGCCGGCCCCCCGCCGACCCACGCCCCGCAGCACGCGGCGCCCGCCGACAGCGCCAGCAGGGCGGCGGTCGCACCGGCGTGCCCGAGCGGTGCGGTGATCCGCGGCCCCGGCGCGAGATGTGGGACCGCGACCGTGAGGACCAGCCCGGCCAGCGCCGCCGCACAGGGCGCGGCGACCGGCAGCAGCGCCCCGCCGATCCGCCCCGCCGCGTAACCGGCGGCCACGGCCAGCAGCGCGAGCAGCACACCCTCCGGACGCCCGTCGCGCGCGGCCGCGGTGATCAACGACCAGGAGGCGCAGGCGGCGAGGATCACCACCCCCGCCGAGTCCGTGCCACCGCGTCTCCCGCCGTCCGCGAGCGCACCGTCCGCGGACGCAGTCCCCCTCGACCCCACCGTGTCCCCCGCCCCCGTCGCCCCCGACCTGACGGGCCCCCGCCGCCCGGCGGAATCGGGCCGGCGACCGGGGCTCGGGCACACGGTAACGGCTGGTCGGCGGATTGGGGACCGGTCGGCTCCCGGTTGTGGCGAAACGATGCGGCACAGGCTCTGCCCGGCCCTTCGACGTCCCCGGACCGTCCTGTCCGCGGCCAGGTCACCCGCCGTACACTCCGGGGGGTGACAGCCACCGCAACCTCCGTCGGCGAGTCGGACCGGACGCAGCCGCAGACCACGCCCGCCTCCCGGGCCGTCGCGCGGCTCGTGCGCCTCGCCCCGGCCGCCGCCGCGGCGCTCTCCGGAGTGCTCCTCTACGTCAGCTTCCCGCCGCGCACCCTGTGGTGGTTCGCACTGCCCGCCTTCGCCGCCTTCGGCTGGGTGCTGCGCGGCCGCGGCTGGAAGGCAGGTCTCGGCCTCGGCTACCTCTTCGGCCTCGGCTTCCTGCTCCCGCTGCTGGTGTGGACCGGAGTGGAGGTCGGCCCCGGCCCCTGGCTCGCCCTGGCCGCGATCGAGGCGCTCTTCGTGGCGGCGGTCGGCGCCGGCGTCGCGGCGGTGTCGAAGCTGCCGGGATGGCCGGTGTGGGCGGCGGCGCTGTGGACCGCGGGAGAGGCCGCACGCGCGCGCGTACCCTTCGAGGGCTTCCCCTGGGGCAAGATCGCGTTCGGGCAGGCGGACGGCGTGTTCCTGCCGCTCGCCGCCCTCGGCGGCACACCGGTACTCGGCTTCGCGGTCGTCCTGTGCGGTTTCGGTCTCTGCGAGGCCGTGCGCCTGGCCGTCCGGGCGCGCCGCGGCGACGAGGTACGGCGCGGCGCCGCGGCCGTGGCACTGCTCGGCGTGGCCGTGCCCGTCGTGGGTGCCGTGGCCGCCCGGCCGCTGGTGACCGACGCGGCGGAGGACGGCACCGCGACCGTCGCCGTGATCCAGGGCAACGTGCCGCGCGCGGGTCTCGGCTTCAACGCCCAGCGCCGCGCCGTACTCGACTACCACGCGCGCGAGACGCAGCGCCTGGCCGCCGAGGTGAAGGCGGGCAAGGTGGCACGCCCGGACTTCGTGCTCTGGCCGGAGAACTCCTCGGACATCGACCCGTTCGCCAACGCCGACGCCCGCCGGATCATCGACCGGGCCGCGCGGGCGATCGGCGCGCCCATCTCGGTCGGCGGCGTCGTGGAACGCGACGGCAAGCTGCTCAACGAGCAGATCCTGTGGGACCCGGACAAGGGCCCCGTCGACACCTACGACAAGCGGCAGATCCAGCCCTTCGGCGAGTACCTGCCGCTGCGCTCGCTCATCGGGGCGATCAACGACACCTGGACCACCATGGTCAGCAGGGACTTCAGCCGGGGCACCGAGCCCGGCGTGTTCACCATGGCCGGGACCGAGGTGGGCCTGGTGACCTGCTACGAGGCGGCCTTCGACTGGGCCGTGCGCTCCGAGGTCACCGACGGCGCCCAGATGATCTCCGTGCCCAGCAACAACGCGACCTTCGACCGCAGCGAGATGACCTACCAGCAGCTCGCCATGTCCCGGATCCGCGCGGTCGAGCACAGCCGGACCGTCACCGTCCCGGTCACCAGCGGCGTCAGCGCGATCATCATGCCGGACGGCAGGATCACCCAGAAGACCGGCATGTTCGTGGCGGACTCCCTGGTCCAGGAGGTGCCCCTGCGCTCCTCCGAGACGCCCGCCACCCGGCTCGGCATCGCACCCGAGATCGCCCTGGTACTGGTCGCCGCCGGAGGACTCGGCTGGGCCGTCGGTGCCGGTGTGCGCGGTCGGCGCGCCCACGGCGTGTAGCCGTACGCCCGGCGCACGCCCCACGACATCGGCGGGAGCGTGTGGGCTGCCCCCGTTAGGGTCGGGTCCATGGCTACTCCCGACTTCATCCGCGACCTGCGCGCCTCTGCCGGACACCAGCTCCTGTGGCTCCCCGGAGTCACCGCCGTCGTCTTCGACGACGAGGGCAGAGTGCTGCTCGGCCGACGGTCCGACAACGGGCGATGGTCGTTGATCGGCGGTATCCCGGAACCGGGGGAGCAGCCCGCCGCCTGCGCCGTGCGCGAGGTCGAGGAGGAGACCGCCGTCCAGTGCGTCGTCGAGCGGCTGGTCCTCGTGCAGGCGCTGAAGCCGGTCACCTACGACAACGGTGACGTCTGCCAGTTCATGGACATCACCTTCCGCTGCCGGGCCGTCGGCGGCGAGGCCCGGGTGAACGACGACGAGTCGCTGGAGGTGGGCTGGTTCGCGGTGGACGCCCTGCCCGACATCAAGGAGTTCGGGCAGACCAGGGTGAAGCAGGCCCTGTCCGACGCCCCCACATGGTTCGAACCCACTGGTTCCTTCTGAAGTATGGGGCGTGCCCACATGGGGGACGGAGTGGACGCTGCCTAGGGTCGGGACATGACCTCGCCCAGCGTCCTCCAGGCCCCTCACACCTCCTCGCTCGACCTCCAGGGCCGCACCGCCCTCGTCACCGGCGCCGCCGGCGGCATCGGCCGTGCCTGCGCGCTGCGGCTCGCCGCTGCCGGGGCCGAGGTCAGAGCGGTCGACCGGGACGCCGAGGGCCTCGAGGCGCTCGCCGGAAGCTGCGGGGACCTCGCGGGCAGTGTCGAGCCGCAGGTCCTGGACCTGACCGACCTGGACGCCGCCGAACGCGCCGCGGCCGGCACCGATGTCCTCGTCAACAACGCCGGGCTGCAACTGGTGCGACCCCTGGAGGAGTTCCCGCCGGACGTCTTCCATACCGTGCTCACCGTGATGCTGGAGGCACCCTTCCGGCTGATCCGCGGCGCCCTGCCCCACATGTACGGGCAGGGCTGGGGCCGCATCGTCAACATCTCCTCCGTCCACGGCCTGCGGGCCTCGGCCTACAAGGCGGCCTACGTGTCCGCCAAGCACGGACTGGAGGGCCTGTCCAAGACGGCCGCACTCGAAGGCGCCGCCCACGGCGTCACCTCCAACTGCGTGAACCCCGCCTACGTCCGCACCCCGCTGGTGGAGCGGCAGATCGCCGACCAGGCCCGCGCCCACGGGGTCCCCGAGGAGCAGGTGCTCTCCGACGTACTGCTGCGGGACAGCGCCGTACGGCGGCTGATCGAACCCGACGAGGTCGCCGAGGCGGTGGCGTACCTGTCCGGCCCGCACGCGGCCGGCATCACGGGCACCTCACTCGTGCTGGACGGCGGCTGGACCGCGCACTGAACCGGGGTTTTCCACAGGGCTGCCGAGACGGGCGGGTGATGGGGAATCCTGTGGGCATGTCCCGTGATCATGTGCAGTCCGCCGAGACGCCGTTCCTGGAGCTGTTGGCCCGCGGCGCCTCCGCCGACGCCTATGAGCAGCCGGTGCTGCTCGCCCGTGCCGAGGGCGGACCGGCCGAGCGGATCGACGCGCTCGACCGGGCCAAGCACCTCGCGCTGCGGGTGCGCTCGGAGCTGGAGGGCCGGCGCAGGCGCGAGGCCGAGCTGTCCGCGCTCTTCGAGACCGCCCACGACCTCGCCGGACTGCGCGACCTGGACGCGGTACTGCGGGCGATCGTGCAGCGGGCCCGCTCCCTGCTCGGCACCGACGTCACCTACCTCAGCCTCAACGACCCGGAGCGCGGTGACACCTACATGCGGGTCACCGAGGGCTCGGTCGCCGCCCGCTTCCAGCAACTGCGGCTCGGCATGGGGGAGGGGCTCGGCGGCCTCGTCGCCCAGACCGCCCGCCCCTACGTCACCGACGACTACTTCGAGGACGCCCGCTTCCAGCACACCGGCCCCATCGACGCGGGAGTGCGCGACGAGGGCCTGGTCGCCATCCTCGGCGTACCCCTCATGCTCGGCCACCACGTCATCGGCGTGCTCTTCGCCGCCGACCGGCGGGCCCGGGTCTTCGAACGCGAGCAGATCGCCCTGCTCGGCTCCTTCGCCGCCCTCGCGGCCGCCGCCATCGACACCGCGAACCTGCTCGCCGAGACCCGCTCGGCCCTCGCCGGCCTGGAGCGGGCCAACGAGATCATCCGGGACCGCAGCGGCGTCATCGAGCGGGCCTCCGACGTCCACGACCGGCTCGCCGAGCTCGTCCTGCGCGGCGGCGGGGTGCACGACGTGGCCGCCGCCGTCTCGCAGGTGCTGGACGGCACCGTGGAGTTCACCGAGGCGCTCGCGGTGCCGGAGTACGCGCTGGAGGCGTCCCGCGCGGAAGGACACGTGGTGCGGCACAAGGACGACTGGATCGCCGCCGTCGCCGCCGGTGACGAGCTGTTCGGCGCCCTCGTCCTGCGCGGCCACCCCGGTCTCGACCCCGTCGACCAGCTCACCCTCGAACGCGCCGCGATGGTCACCTCCCTGCTGCTGCTCGCCCGCCGCTCCGCAGCCGAGGCCGAACAGCGCGTCCGGGGCGAGCTGCTCGACGACCTGCTCGACGCCCGCGACCGCGATCCGCGCCTGCTGAACGACCGGGCCCGACGCCTGCACGCCGACCTCCTTGCCGCGCACGTCGTCCTCGTCGCCCGCCTCGACGCCACCGCGGCCGACGCCGACCAGGAGGCGGACGCGCGCCGACGCCTGTGGGCCGCGGCCTCCCACCTCGCGGCGACCCGGCACGGCCTGGCCGCCGCGCGGGACGGCGGCACCGTACTGCTGCTGCCCCTGGCGGACGGGGACGGGGCCACCGGTCTGGCCCGGCGCACCGCCCGGCACCTGGGCCGCGCGGTCCACGAGGCCGTCACCGTCGGCGCCTCCGCCCCCGTACGGGACCTCGCCGCCCGCCCCGACGCCGTGGCCGCCGCCTACACCGAAGCCGGACGCTGCCTCGACGCCCTGCGCCTGCTGGGCCGCTCCGGGGACGGCGCGGCGGCCGAGGACTTCGGTTTCCTGGGCCTGCTGCTCGCCGGGGACCGGAACGTACCCGGGTTCGTCGACCGCACCATCGGCCAGGTCGTCGCCTACGACGAGCGGCGCGGCACGGAACTCGTGCGCACCCTCGACGCGTACTTCGCCTGCGGGATGAGCCCGGCCCGCACGAAGGAGGCCCTGCACGTCCACGTGAACACCGTTGCCCAGCGCCTGGAGCGCGTCGGCCGGCTCCTGGGCGAGGACTGGCAGCGCCCCGACCGCGCCCTGGAGATACAACTGGCCCTCAGACTCCACCGGTTGTCGGCCCCGGCACGGCACTGACCCCCGCACGCACGGGCGTACGGGGGCCGGTGGTGGGCGGCTCAGACGGTGCGCGCCTGCTGCGCACGGGAGTCGGACACCGGCCCGGTCCCGCCTTCGTCGCCGGGGACGGTGCCGGCCTCCGCGAGGTCCCGGTGCCGGGTCTCCCGGGCCACCCCCACGGCGAACAGCGTCAGCACGGCCGAGGCGATGACATAGAGGGAGATCGGCGTCGAGCTGTCGTACTCGGACAGCAGCGCGGTGGCGATCAGCGGCGCCGGAGCACCCGCCGCCACGGAGGCGAACTGGGCGCCGATCGACGCCCCCGAATAGCGCATCCGGGTCGCGAACATCTCGGAGAAGAAGGCCGCCTGGGGCGCGTACATGGCGCCGTGCAGCACCAGCCCCACGGTCACCGCGAGCAGCAGACTGCCGAAGCGACCGGAGTCGATCAGCATGAAGAAGGGGAACATCCACAGCCCGACGCCGGCCGCGCCCAGCAGGTAGACGGGGCGCCGGCCGATCCGGTCCGACAGCGCGCCCCAGGCCGGGATGACCGCGAAGTGCACGGCCGAGGCGATCAGCACCGCGTTGAGCGCCGTCTGCTTGGAGACGTCGGCCGCGGACGTGGCGTAGACGAGGATGAAGGCGGTGATGACGTAGTAACTGATGTTCTCCGCCATCCGCGCGCCCATGGCGATCAGCACGTCGCGCCAGTGGTACCGCATCACGGCGACCAGCGGAAGCGGCTCGGCCTTCGCCTTCCGCGACTCGGCCTGCGCCAACGCCTGCTTGAAGACCGGCGATTCGTCGACAGACAGACGAATCCACAAACCGACCATGACGAGGACACCGGAGAGCAGGAACGGGATCCGCCAGCCCCAGCTGTTGAACGCGGCGTCCGACAGCACGGCCGTCAGCAGCGACAGCACGCCGGTAGCGAGCAGTTGCCCGGCCGGCGCCCCGGTCTGCGGCCACGACGCCCAGAACCCGCGCCGACGCGCGTCCCCGTGCTCGGACACCAGCAGCACGGCCCCGCCCCATTCACCGCCCAGGGCGAAGCCCTGGACGAGCCGCAACACGGTCAGCAGCACGGGAGCGGCAGTGCCGACGGTCGCGTGGGTGGGCAGCAGCCCGATCGCGAAGGTCGCCCCGCCCATCATCAACAGACTCAGCACCAGCAGCTTCTTGCGGCCGAGCCGGTCGCCGTAGTGCCCGAACACCAGGGCCCCGACCGGCCGCGCGGCGAACCCGACGGCATAGGTCAGGAACGACAGCAGCGTGCCCACCAGCGGGTCGGAGTCCGGGAAGAACAGCTCGTTGAACACGAGCGCGGCGGCAGAGCCGTAGAGGAAGAAGTCGTACCACTCGATGGTGGTGCCGATCAGGGACGCGGCGACGATGCGCTTGAGGTTGTTCGGGGCTGGTGGAGCGGCTGCGGGCGACGACATCGGCACCACTTCCTGGCGTTCGGTGGGGACGGTTGTGTGTCGCCATACCGTAGGAACACGCAGGTCAGCGGCGTATGTGGTGGGGCACCATAGTTTGGTCCGCGGGAGTGCGTTCCCACACCACTCATGGCCCCTCCCGGCTGCGGCGCCGCCCTGCCGGCGCATCGCCCGGCCGGTCACCTCCGCCGCGGTCACCGTCACGTCATGTCATTGGCGAGCCGCCCTGGCCCGGTTCTTGATCGCGGGGATGACGTCGCTCTTGGCGTCGGAGTAGTCGTTCATGTCGCTCCACCGCCGGTCGGGCAGGGCCCGTTTGACGCTCGCCGACGTGCCGTCAGCCGGCCAGGACTGCGGCGCGCCGGCGCAGGGCGTGCACCAGGGAAGCGGTCGGTGCCGAGGCCCGGTCCGGCAGCGACACCAGGTCGATGCGCCGTACCTCCTCGGCGACGCCCGTGACGCCGACGAAGCGGACACCGTGCGGGACGACGGGCAGCAGCGCCGGTGACGCCGTGGTGATGCCCGCCCCGGCCGCCACCAGGTGGAGCTTGGTCAGCCAGTCGCGGGCGGTGTGGGCGATCCGGGGCCGGCCGGGCAGCCCCGGCCAGACGCCGAGCAGCGGATCTCCCGTGCCGCCGGGTCCGGCGATCCAGGCCTCGGAGGCGATGTCCTCGACGTCGGCGGTGCCGCGTTCGGCGAAGCGGCTGTCCGCTGGAACCGCCAGGGCCAGACGGGTTTCCAGCAGGGGTTCGACGTGCAGGGGCGGGTCGTCCGTGTCGGGCGAGCGGTGCGGGGGCCGGGAGGTCAGCAGCGCCAGGTCGAGGGTGCCACTGCGCAGCGCGCGCACCAGCGCGGGAGTGCTCCCCTCCCGTGTCGACACCCGCACACGGGAGCGTTCCCGGCGCAGCGCCGTCAGCGCGTCGGCCACGATCACCGCGCCCGCCGCGGGGAAGTACCCCAGCCGGATACGGCTTGTGGCGTCCCGGACCCCGCGCAGTTCCCGGTCGGCCGCCTCCAGCGCGTCCAGGGCGGCGACGGCGTGGCGCAGGAGGGCGCGGCCCTCGCCGGTCGGCCGTACGCCGCCGGGGAAACGGTCGAAGAGCCGGGCGCCCGCAGCCTGTTCCAGCGCGGCCACCTGCCGGGAGACCGCCGACTGCGTGTACCCGAGGCTGCGCGCCGCCGCCGTGAAAGTGCCCCGCTCCGCCACCTCGCGCAGCACCAGCAGCCCGGTCAGCGTCACATCGGCCATACCCATGAGCCCACAGCATATCCGGCATGCGAAACATTCGCTGTCGGAATGGCGTGCGGGCTCCTAGCGTCGACGTCATGCCTCTGATCAGCATCTCCCTGCGAAAGGGAACCACGCCCGAGTACCGTCGCCTCGTCTCCGAGGCGCTGCACGAGTCCATGGTCGACGTCCTGAAGATCCCGCGGGACGACCAGTTCCACGTCTTCCACGAAGTCACGGACGACAACTTCGTCATGCAGCCGGTGGTGTTCGGCATACCGCGCAGCCGCCGCACCCTGTTCATCCAGCTGTCCTTCAACCAGCGCGGCTCGGAGCAGAAGGCGGAGCTGTTCCGGGCGATCGTCGACAACCTCCGGCTGCGCGCGGGCGTCCCCGAGGAGGACGTCATGCTGGTGGCCTTCGAGACGGCGCGGGAGAACTGGTGGGCCGCCGGCCGTGTCGTCGATCCCGCCACCGGCTACGACGAGCGCATGACCGGCGCGCCCGGCGTGCCCGCCGACCCGGGCCGGTAGGGTCCGCGCCCGGTCCGCGCCCGGTCCGCGCCCGGTCCGCGCCCGGTCCGCGCCCGGTAGCGTCAGGTACGTGCGCGGCCGGGCGCCCGCGCCGCCCCGCCCGGTGGCGCCGTGCTCTGCCGTACGACGAGGTGGGTCGCCAGCTCGATGCGCCGCCCGGCCCGGCCGGGGTCGTCCGGGCGGAACAGCATGCGGGTGGCCTCCTCGGCCATGTGCCGCAGCGGCTGGTGGACGGTGGTCAGCGGCGGGCTCGACCACTGGGCCAGCGGCACGTCGTCGTAGCCGACGACCGAGAGGTCCTGAGGGACCCTCAGGCCGCTGACGCGGGCCGCCTCCAGCACGCCGAGTGCCTGGAGGTCGCTGCCCGCGAAGACCGCCGTCGGCCGCCCGGGCCCGGCGAGCAGGTCCATGCCGTGCTCGAAGCCGCTCTCCACGCTGTAGTCGCCGTACCGGACGAGGGCCGGGTCGATCGGCAGGCCCGCCATGGTCATCGCCGAGCGGTAGCCGTCGAGCCGGGCCAGTGAGCACAGCATGTCCTCGAACCCGGTGATGATCGCGACGCGTTCGTGTCCGTGATCGGTGAGGTGACGGGTCGCCGCCAGCCCTCCGGCCCAGTTGGCGGAGCCGACGGACGGGACGTCGGGATCGGGATCGCCGGCCGGATCGACGATGACGAAGGGGATGTCCCAGGAGCGGAGCCGGTGCTTGACCTCCGCGGGGAGCGAGGAGAAGACCAGCACGACACCCAGCGGCCTGCGCCGGAGCACACCTTCGATCCAGTCCGGCGCGGGCGCGTGCCGAGTGCCGCTGCGGGTGAGCACGACCTCGGTCCGGTTGGCCTTGGCGACGTCCTCCACACCCCGGACGAGTTCCATCGCCCAGACGCTGTCCAGCTCGTGGAAGACGAGCTCGACCAGCGGGGAGCGCGGCGGGCTCATGGTGCGGCGACGGTAGCCGTGCACCTCCAGGAGTCGCTCCACCCTGGCCCGGGTGGAGCTGGAGACATCCGAACGACCGTTGAGGACCTTCGAAACTGTCGGAGGGGAGACACCCGCCTCTTTCGCCACCTCGGCGAGGGTGACCCTGGCGCTCACCTCAACTTCATCGTGCATGCGGGAAGGATAGGCCATGCCGTCGATAACGTTTTGAGTCGGCAGCCGCACGGCCATTGACCAGAAATCCGGTCTCACTTTACTGTCCGACCAGCATGGACTTTCGGTGATGGCGCCGAAACTTTCGAAAGGCGAACGATGAAGACACGTGCGCGCTTGCCCAGACTGGTCGCCACCGGTGCGACGCTCGCCCTGGCGCTGAGCCTGTCGGCCTGCGGTGACGGTGACGGCGGGGCGTCGTCGGGCGACGGCAAGATCCATGTCCTGGTCTACGGGGACGCCAGCAACAAGGTCGAACAGAGAATCGTCGACACCTTCAACAAGACGTCCGACGTCAAGGCGGTGCTCGACACCATCCCCGGTGCCGACTACCAGACGAAGCTCCAGACGATCATCAACACCCCGCAGGCCCCGGACGTCTTCTTCAACTGGGGCGGCGGCAGCATCAAGCCGTTCGTCAAGGCGGACCTGCTGCTGCCGCTCGACGACTTCATCAAGAAGAACCCGGACCTGGAGAAGAAGTTCCTGCCGTCCGTCTTCGAGAGCGCGGTCGTCGACGGCAAGCCGTACGGCGTCCCGATGCGCGGCACCCAGCCGGTCCTGCTCTTCCACAACAAGAAGGTCCTCGACGACGCGGGTGTCCAGCCGCCGAAGACCTGGGACGAGCTGCTCGCCGCGGTGGGCAAGCTCAAGGACGCGGGCGTCACCCCGATCGCGCTCGGCGGCGGCGACGTCTGGCCCACCCAGATGTGGTTCCAGTACCTCTACGACCGCATAGCCGGCCCGGAGCTGTTCGCCAAGGCCGTCGGCGGCGACAAGAGCGCCTGGGAGAGCCCGGACAGCAAGAAGGCCCTGGACATGATCAAGGAGCTGGTCGACGCCGGCGCCTTCGGCAAGAACTACGACTCTGTCAAGTACACCAACGGCGGCTCGGTCCAGCTGGTGGCCTCCGGCAAGGCCGGCTTCGAGCTGATGGGCTCCTGGTACTACTCCCAGCAGCTCACGGACCACAAGGACTTCGCCGAGAAGGACCTCGGCTACAGCGCCTTCCCGAGCGTCGAGGGCGGCAAGGGCGACTCGGCCGACGTGGCCGGCAACACCAACAACTACTACTCGGTGATGAAGAAGACCAAGCACCCCGAGGCGGTCGCCGAGTTCCTGAAGCTCATGTACTCCGACGAGTTCGTCAAGGCGCAGCTGGACATCGGCAACCTGCCGACCACGACGAACACCGACAAGTTCATCGACAGCTCGGGCACCCCCGAGTACTCGCGCTTCCAGTACGACCTCGTCTCCAAGGCCCCGTCCTTCCAGCTGTCCTGGGACCAGGCGTACCCGCAGAAGGCCAGCTCGGACCTGCACAAGGCCATCCAGCAGTTCTTCAACGGACAGCTCGACACGGACGGCTTCATCAAGGCCATGCAGGCCCTCCCCACCGAGTGACGAACGGCTCATGACCACACACCTCACGAGCGCTCGGCCCGCCGCCGGACCCCGCAAGGAGTCCCGGCGGCGGCCGCCCGCCCCGTCCGCGACGACGGTGGGCCGCCCCGGCTTCGGCTGGGCGGTGCCCGCCGCACTGTTCTTCTTCCTCTTCGCGATCGTCCCGCTGATCATGGTGGCGGTGCTGTCCTTCATGAGCTGGGACGGCATCAGCTCGCCCGAGTTCGTCGGCACGGACAACTGGTCGCGCCTCATCGACGACCCGGTCATGCTCAAGAGCATCTGGCTGACCCTGCTGCTGACCGCGCTCGGCGTGGTCCTCCAGACTCCGCTGAGCATCCTGCTCGGTGTCTGGGCAGCGGGTCACCAGCGCAACCGCGCCGTCCTGTCGGTCATCTACTTCATCCCGCTGCTGCTGTCCGCGACGGCCGTGTCCGTGCTGTGGCGGGCGCTGCTCGACCCGAACTTCGGCATCCCGGCCGAGGCCGGCTGGCTCTTCGGCGACGGCAACCTCTTCGGCGAACAGACCACCGCGATCGGGGTGCTGGCCTTCGTCAGCACCTGGCAGTTCACCCCCTTCCACACGCTGATCTACCAGGGTGCCGCCCGCGCGATCCCGCCGGTGCTCTACCAGGCGGCGGAGATCGACGGGGCGGGCCGCTACCGGCAGTTCTTCCACATCACCCTGCCGCAGCTGCGCACCTCCATGATCACCTCGATGATCCTGATGATCGTCGGCGGCCTGACCACGTTCGAGACCGTCCTCATCCTGACCCAGGGCGGTCCCGGCACCGACACCACCATCAGCGCCTACTACATGTACGACAAGGCCTTCAAGAGCTTCGACTACGGCATCGGCTCCGCGATCGCCCTGGCCCTGGTCGTGGCGGCCACGATCATCTCGCTGATCGTCGTCCGGGTGTCCGGCTACGACAAGATGCGCAGCTCCATGGAGGGTGTGTCATGAGACGCCGACCCAACTACGTGGCCGGCATCGGCTCGCTCGTCTGGCTCGTCCTGGTCGGACTGCCGCTGTACGTGATGCTCGCCGCGACCCTGCGCACCCGCCAGGACTACGCCGAGAACGGCCCGGTCTCGCTCCCGGACAGCTTCACGCTGGACAACTTCACCGGCGCCTTCGACTCGGGCTTCGGCCAGTACTTCTTCAACACGCTGGTCGTGACCGCCTGTGTGATCGGCATCGTGCTGCTGCTGGTCCCGCCGCTCGCCTACGCGATCGTCCGCAGCCGCGGCAGGACGACGTCGGCGATCTTCCGGCTGTTCCTGCTCGGCCTCGCCATCCCGGCGCAGGCCGTGATCGTGCCGATGTTCTACCTGATCAGCGAAGCCGGACTGTACGACAACCTGCTCGGCGTCATCCTGCCCACGGCCGCGTTCTGCCTGCCGATGTCCGCGCTCATCCTCAGCGGAGCCATGCGCGACATCTCTCCGGAGCTGTACGAGGCCATGGCCATGGACGGCGCCAGCCCGCGGCGCATGTTCTTCCAGCTCGTCGTGCCGCTGTCCCGCGGGGGACTGTCCACGATCGTGGTGTTCTCCGCGCTCCAGGCGTGGAACGGCTTCCTGTTCCCGCTCGTGCTGACCCAGTCCGAGTCCACCAAGGTGGTCACCCTGGGCCTGTACAACTTCCAGACCGCGCACGGCATCGACATCCCCGGTCTGCTGGGAGCCGTGGTGCTGTCCATGGTGCCCATCCTGCTCGTCTACCTGTTCGCCCGTCGTGCCCTGGTCCAGGGGCTGATGGGTGCCGGAGGAAAGTGACTGCCGACGTGGCCGTAGAGACCACCCCCGAAATCCCCCTCTGGAACGACCCCACCCACCCCGTCGCCGCCAGAGTCGACGCGCTCGTCGCCGCGATGACCCTCGAGGAGAAGATCGCCCAGCTGTACGGGGTGTGGGTCGGCGCCTCCGACAAGGGCGGCGAAGTCGCCCCCCACCAGCACGACATGGAGGAGCCCGTCGACCTCGACGCGCTCGTGCCCGTCGGCCTCGGCCAGCTGACCCGCCCCTTCGGCACCGTCCCCGTCGACCCCGCGCTCGGAGCGCTCTCCCTGATGCGCACCCAGGCCCGCATCACCTCGGCGGGCCGCTTCGGCATCCCCGCGGTGGCGCACGACGAGTGCCTGGCCGGCTTCGCCGCCTGGGGGGCCACCGCCTACCCCGTCCCGCTGTCCTGGGGCGCCACCTTCGACCCGGACGCGGTGTGCCGGATGGCCGCCGCCATCGGCCGCGACATGCGGTCCGTCGGCATCCACCAGGGCCTCGCCCCCGTCCTCGACGTGGTCCGCGACGCCCGCTGGGGCCGGGTGGAGGAGACCATCGGCGAGGACCCCTACCTCGTCGGCACCATCGGCACCGCGTACGTGCGCGGCCTGGAGTCCGCCGGGATCGTCGCCACCCTCAAGCACTTCGTCGGCTACTCCGCCTCCCGCGCCGGCCGCAACCTCGCCCCCTCCTCCGTGGGCGCCCGCGAGCGGGCCGACGTCCTGCTCCCGCCGTTCGAGATGGCCGTCCGCGAGGGCGCCCCCCGCTCCGTCATGCACGCCTACACCGACATCGACGGGGTGCCCGCCGCGGCCGACGAGACGCTGCTGACCGGGCTGCTGCGCGACACCTGGGGCTTCGAAGGAACCGTCGTCGCCGACTACTTCGGCATCGCCTTCCTCAAGACCCTGCACGGCATCGCCGGTGACTGGGCCGACGCCGCGGGCGCCGCGCTCGGCGCGGGCGTCGACGTCGAGCTGCCCACCGTCAAGACCTTCGGCGCCCCGCTCGTCGAGGCGGTCACCGAGGGCCGGGTCCCCGAGTCGCTCATCGACCGGGCGCTGCGCCGCGTCCTCGGACAGAAGGCGGAGCTGGGACTGCTCGACCCGGACTGGAGCCCCATCCCGCCCGCGCTCGACGGGGTGGACCTCGCGGACCCGGAGGCACTGCGCGCGAGCATCGATCTGGACCGGCCCGAGAACCGGGAACTGGCCCGCGAGATCGCCGAGAAGGCGGTCGTCCTGCTCAGCAACGACGGCACCCTGCCGCTCGCCCGGCCCCGGCGCATCGCCCTGGTCGGCCCCAACGCCACCGAGGCGACCGCCGTGCTCGGTTGCTATTCCTTCCCGCGGCACGTCGGGGTCCAGCATCCGCATGTCCCGGTCGGCATCGACCTGCCCACCCTGCGCGACACCCTGACCGCCGAGTTCCCCGACGCGGACATCACCGTCGTCCGCGGCACCGGCGTCGACGACGGCGAGCTGTCCGGCATCGGCGCGGCGGTGGACGCGGCCCGCGAGGCCGACGTCGTCGTCGCCGTCCTCGGCGACCGCGCGGGCCTGTTCGGCCGCGGCACCAGCGGTGAGGGCTGCGACGCAGAGTCCCTCACACTGCCCGGCGCCCAGCAGCAGCTCCTCGACGCGCTGCTCGACTCCGGCACACCGGTGGTCACGGTCCTGCTCGCCGGACGGCCCTACGCACTGGGCCGCGCCGTGGCCGAGTCCGCCGCGATCGTGCAGTCGTTCTTCCCCGGCGAGGAGGGCACCGCCGCGATCGCCGGTGTGCTCAGCGGGCGCACCAGCCCCTCGGGGAGACTGCCCGTCAGCGTGCCCGGCAGTGCGGGCGCCCAGCCGACCACCTACCTGGGGGCACGGCTCGCCCACGCCAGCGAGGTGTCCAGCATCGACCCGACACCGGCCTTCGGCTTCGGGCACGGGCTCACGTACACCACGTTCGCCTGGAGCGACCTCGTGACGCACACCGGGCAGGCGCCGACCGACGGGGAGTTCTCGCTGGAGCTCACCGTCCGCAACACCGGCGAACGGCACGGCACCGAGGTGGTGCAGCTCTACCTCCACGACCCGGTCGCCTCCGTCGTCCAGCCGGTGCAGCGCCTGATCGGCTACACGCGGGTGCCGCTGGCCCCCGGTGAGGCCCGCAGGGTGCGCGTCCAGGTCCCGGCCGACCTCGCCTCCTTCACCGGCCGCGACGGCCGCCGCGTCGTCGAACCGGGCGGCCTGGAGCTGCGGTTCGCCGCGTCCAGCACCGAGCCGCGGCTGACGGCGACGGTCGCGCTCACCGGACCGGAACGGCGGGTCGACCACACCCGGCGGCTGCACGCCTCGTTCGCGCAGGAGGCCGTCGAAGGCGCCTGAGCTGCCACCGGCGGCGAGCGGTGGTCGCACACCACCGCTCGCCGGCGGCTCAGCGCACGACGTCGAAGACGTTCTTCTGGATGCCGTTGGCGTACACCTCGTGCTCGACGAGCCGCAGCCGCTGGGCGTCCTTGTCCGTGTCGCTGAACAGCCGCTTGCCCGCGCCGAGGAGCAGCGGGAAGACCAGCAGGTGGTAGCGGTCGATCAGGCCGGCGTCCGACAGGCTCCGGTTCAGGGCGGCGCTGCCGTGGACGATGACCGGGCCGCCCTCGGTCTCCTTGAGCGCGGCGACCTCGTCGAGCGAGCGCAGAATCGTCGTCTCGCCCCAGTTCGTCACCAGGTCGTCCTCGGTGAGGGTGGTGGAGACGACGTACTTCGGCATCGTCCGGTACTCGGGGAACTCCGCCATGTCGGGCCAGACCGGGCTGAACGCCTCGTAGCTGACCCGGCCCAGCAGCAGTGCCGCGGCCTCGCCCTGCTCGCGGCCCTTGATCTCGTACGCCTCGGGGAGGAAGTCCACGAGCCGGAAGGTCCACCCGGAGTTCCGGTAGCCGGGCTCGCCGCCCGGTGCCTCCACGACACCGTCGAGCGAGACGAAGGCGGTGCTGATCAGAGTGCGCATGCGAAGTTCCTCAACGTTTCGTGTCCGGTCCGTGTACGCCTATGACCCGGGGCGGGGGAAGAACTCATCGGTCCCCACCGCGGCGCGAGTGACCGGCCCTGCCCGCAGCGCGTCCACGGCGTGCAGGGCCACGTGGAGCTCCGTGCGCTGCTCACCGGACTCGAGGTCGCGTCCGAGCAGCCGCTCGATGGTGCGCAGCCGTTGGTAGACCGTCTCCCGGGACAGACCGGCCGAGCGGGCGGCCACCGTCTTGTTGCCCGCGGCGTCCAGATAACCGCGCAGGGTCGCCACCAGGTCGGTGCCGTGCCGGGCGTCGTGGTCGAGCAGCGGGCCCAGCCGCCGTTCCGCGTAGTCCTGGACGCGGAGGTCGTCGCGCAGCGCGTACAGCAGGCGGCGCAGCCCGATGTCGGACCGCTCGTGGAAGGAACGGCCGGACGGGAGGGGCCGGCCCGGTTCGGTGGCCTCGGCCACCCGGGCCGCCTCACGGAACGAGCGCGCCGCGTCGGCGAGGTCCTCGGTGGGCGAGCCCACGCTCACCGTCGCACCCGGGGCCGCGTCCAGGGCGGTGCGGCCCACCCGCTCGACGGCCTCGCGCCACGGCCGGGACGGGCACAGCGCCAGCAGCACGCCGAGGCGGGTAGGGGACAGCAGCCCGACGAGGGCCCGCGCCCCCGTCCCGGACAGTTCCTCGGAGAGCCGGGTCTCGGCCGCCCCGGTGTCCGGCTCGGACGGCAGGTCCGCGAGGACGGCGACGAACCGGACGTGCTCCGCGGGCAGTCCCAGCGCCGCGACGCGGGCCCGCGCGTCCGCGGGGGAGCGGTGCCGCCGCTCGACCAGGTCGCGCAGGGCGTTGCGGTGGGCGGTGCGCTCCCACGGCGTGGGACGGGTGAGACGGGAGATGGTGAGCGCCATCGCGGTCCGCTCCAGCACCGTGACGTCCTCCGGCCCGAGGGCCCGGCCGGGAAGCGCGGCGGGGAGCATGACCACCCGGCCCCACCGCTCGCCCTGGTACTCCACCGGCGCCACGAGCCAGCCGCCGGGGCCGGACACCTCGGCGCGGTCGGTGGCCGGCGTGGTGCGTGAGCGCCGTTCCCAGTCCGCGAGCGCGGCGCGGACCGTGGTCCCGGAGGGCTCGCAGACCAGCGCCCGGTGGACCAGGTTCTCCAGCACGACCGTACGGCCGCTCATCTCCGCCGCGACGCGCAGCACCTCCTCGGGCCCCGCGCCGCGCAGGGTGAGCGCGGTGAACGCCTCGTGCACGCGCTGGGTCCGGCGGATCGCGTCCGCCTGGTGGCCGACGATCAGGGTGTGCACGACCTGGGTGACCTCCAGGAAGTTGACGTCCCTGGCGAGCGTGACGAGGGGCAGTCCGTGCGTACGGCAGGCGTGGACCAGGGCGTCGGGCGGCCGATGGTAGCGGCGTACCAGCTCGATGACGAGGGCGGCGGCACCGACGGCGGCGAGCTCGTCGACGTAGCGGCGGACACCGGCGGGGTCGTCGGGCAGGGGCATGCCGGTGGTGAGGACCAGTTCACCGCCCTTGAGGAAGGAGGCGGGGTCCGTCAGTTCGGTGACGTGGACCCAGCGGACCGGACGGCCGAGGTGCTGCCCGCCGGTCACCACCCGCGGCTCCCCGCCCGCCAGCACCGGCAGGGCCAGCACGTCGGCCACGGTGGGCGAGCGGCCCGCCGGGCCCGGTTGCCGGTTCTCGCTCACGGTGCCTCCCTGTGTACTCACGTTACGCCGAACGCCTGACACATCGTCCGGACACGCTGCCCCGGCCGGACAGATCACGCGTTGGCGCGTCCGCCGGGGCGGGAAGGCTCCCGGGACCGCAGGAGTCCGACGAACAGGCCGGGAGACGAGCATGACCGCACTGTCGCCGCACCTTCGCCAGGCCACCCCCGTGGTGGCGGTCCGGGGCGAGGGCGTCCACCTCGACGGCGAGGACGGCCGCCGCTATCTGGACTTCACCGCCGGCATCGGCGTCACCAGCACCGGCCACTGCCACCCCAGGGTGGTGGCCGCCGCCCAGGAGCAGGTCGCCACCCTGATCCACGGCCAGTACACGACCGTCATGCACCCGCCGCTGCGGCGTCTGGTCGACAAGCTCGGCGAGGTACTGCCCCAGGGCCTGGACAGCCTGTTCTTCACCAACTCCGGCAGCGAGGCGGTCGAGGCCGCGTTGCGCCTGGCCCGCCAGGCCACCGGACGGCCCAACGTGCTGGTCTGCCACGGCGGCTTCCACGGCCGCACCGTGGCCGCCGCCTCCATGACCACCTCCGGCACCCGCTTCCGCTCCGGGTTCTCGCCGCTGATGAGCGGCGTGGTCGTCACCCCCTTCCCGACCGCCTTCCGCTACGGCTGGGACGAGGAGACCGCCACCCGCTTCGCCCTGAGGGAACTCGACTACGCCCTCCAGACGATCTCCCCGCCCGCCGACACCGCCGCCGTGATCGTCGAACCGGTCCTCGGCGAGGGCGGGTACGTCCCGGCGAACCGCGCTTTCGTCCAGGGCCTGCGCGAGCGCGCCGACCGGCACGGATTCCTGCTGATCCTCGACGAGGTGCAGACCGGCGTCGGCCGCACCGGCCGGTTCTGGGGCCACGAGCACTTCGGCGTCACCCCCGACATCCTCGTCACCGCCAAGGGACTGGCCAGCGGCTTCCCGCTGTCCGGCATCGCCGCCCCCGAGGAGCTGATGCGCAAGGCCTGGGCCGGCTCGCAGGGCGGGACGTACGGCGCCAACGCGGTCGCCTGCGCGGCGGCCTGCGCCACGCTGGACGTCGTACGCGACGAGAAGCTCGTCGAGAACGCCGAGACGATGGGAGCCCGGCTGCGTCACGGCTTGGAGGCGGTGGCGTCCAGGACCCCGGCCATCGGCGACGTACGGGGCATGGGACTGATGCTGGCCAGCGAGTTCGTCACCGCGGACGGCGAGCCGGACCCGGAGACCGCCGCCCGGGTGCAGCGGGCCGCCGTCGACGAAGGTCTGCTCCTGCTGCTGTGCGGGGCCTGGAACCAGGTGGTCCGGATGATCCCGGCCCTGGTGATCGACGAGACGGCCGTGGACGAGGGACTCCGGGCGTGGGCCGCCGCCGTCGAAGCCGGCACGGGGGCAGCGGAATGACGACGGCCGCGTACCGCCGCACGACCCGCCCCGTACCCACGACGCACCGGCGATCAGGAGGCACCCCATGACCGACACCCCGGCCGACACCCCCACGCGGCTGTTCCTCGGCGGTGCCTGGGTGGACGCCGCGGACGGCGCCGTCATGCCCGTGGACGACCCCGCGACCGGCGAGATCCTCGCCCACGTCGCCGACGCGGGCCCCGAGGACGCCCGGCTCGCCGAGGAGGCGGCGGTCCAGGCGCAGCACGAGTGGGCCCGGACGGCACCGAGGGCGCGCAGCGAGATCCTGCGCCGCGCGTACGAGATCGTCCTGGAGCGCACCGACGAGCTGGCCCGCCTGATGACCTCCGAGATGGGCAAGCCGCTGGCCGAGGCCCGGGGCGAGGTCGCCTACGCCGCGGAGTTCCTCCGCTGGTTCTCCGAGGAGGCCGTCCGGATCGACGGCGGGCACGGGATCCTGCCCGACGGACGCAACCGCATGCTCCTCTCGCGGCGCCCGGTCGGACCCTGTCTGCTGATCACCCCGTGGAACTTCCCGCTCGCCATGGGCGCCCGCAAGATCGGCCCCGCGATCGCGGCCGGCTGCACGATGGTGCTCAAACCGGCACCGCAGACCCCGCTCTCCAGCCTGGCGCTCGCCGCGATCCTCAAGGAGGCGGGGCTGCCGGACGGGGTGCTGAACGTCGTGACCACCTCCAGGGCGGGGGAGGTGTGCGAGCCGCTGCTGCGCGGCGGGCGGATCCGCAAGCTGTCCTTCACCGGTTCGACGGCCGTCGGCCGGCTGCTCCTCGCCCAGTGCGCGGACACGGTCGTGCGGACCTCGATGGAGCTGGGCGGCAACGCGCCGTTCGTCGTCTTCGACGACGCGGACCTGGACGCCGCCGTGGACGGCGCGATGGTCGCCAAGATGCGCAACATGGGCGAGGCCTGCACCGCCGCCAACCGCTTCTTCGTGCACCGCTCGGCGGCCCGGGAGTTCGCCGACCGGCTGGCCCGGCGGATGGGGGCGCTCGTCGTGGGCCCCGGTACGAGTGACGGCGTGGACGTCGGCCCGCTCATCGACGCCGCCGGGCGCGCCAAGGTCGAGGAGCTGGTCGCCGACGCTGTGGAGCGCGGGGCCCGGGTACTGGTCGGCGGCCGTACGCCGAAGGGCCCCGGCTGCTTCTACCCGCCCACGGTGCTCACCGACGTCTCCCCGGACAGCCGCCTGATGGCGACGGAGATCTTCGGTCCCGTCGCCGCGATCCTCACCTTCGACGACGAGGACGAGGTGGTCCGCCGTGCCAACGACACGCCCTGGGGGCTCGTCGGCTACGTCTTCACCGAGGGCCTGGACCGCGCCCTGCGGGTCAGCGAGCGCCTGGAGGTCGGCATGGTCGGCCTCAACACCGGTCTGGTCTCCAACCCCGCCGCGCCCTTCGGCGGCGTCAAGCAGTCGGGCCTCGGCCGGGAGGGCGGGCGGGCCGGGATCGAGGAGTTCCTGGAGTACCAGTACGTGGCGCTGCCGACGGGGTGACGCAGGCGACCCGGGACGGGGCTTTGCATGGTCATGCGTAATCATGCATACTCTTCCTATGTCCAAGGTCCTCACCTCCCTCCCCACCGGCGAGCGCGTCGGTATCGCCTTCTCGGGCGGCCTCGACACCTCGGTCGCGGTCGCGTGGATGCGTGACAAGGGCGCCGTCCCCTGCACGTACACCGCCGACATCGGCCAGTACGACGAGCCCGACATCGCCTCGGTGCCCAACCGCGCGAAGACCTACGGCGCCGAGGTCGCGCGCCTGGTCGACTGCCGCGCGGCGCTGGTCGAGGAGGGCCTGGCCGCGCTCACCTGCGGGGCGTTCCACATCCGCTCGGGCGGGCGTGCCTACTTCAACACCACGCCGCTGGGCCGCGCCGTCACGGGCACCCTCCTCGTTCGGGCGATGCTCGAGGACGACGTCCAGATCTGGGGTGACGGCTCCACGTTCAAGGGCAACGACATCGAGCGGTTCTACCGGTACGGCCTGCTCGCCAACCCGCAGCTTCGGATCTACAAGCCGTGGCTGGACGCGGACTTCGTGACCGAGCTGGGCGGCCGCAAGGAGATGTCGGAGTGGCTGGTCGCCCACGACCTGCCCTACCGGGACTCCACGGAGAAGGCGTACTCCACCGACGCCAACATCTGGGGCGCCACCCACGAGGCCAAGACCCTCGAGCACCTCGACACCGGCGTGGAGACCGTGGAGCCCATCATGGGCGTGCGGTTCTGGGACCCGTCGGTCGAGATCGCCCCCGAGGACGTGACCATCGGCTTCGACCAGGGCCGCCCGGTGACGATCAACGGCAAGGAGTTCGCCTCCGCGGTCGACCTGGTGATGGAGGCCAACGCCGTCGGCGGCCGGCACGGCCTGGGCATGTCCGACCAGATCGAGAACCGGATCATCGAGGCCAAGAGCCGCGGCATCTACGAGGCGCCCGGCATGGCCCTGCTGCACGCCGCCTACGAGCGCCTGGTCAACGCCATCCACAACGAGGACACCCTCGCCCAGTACCACACCGAGGGGCGGCGCCTGGGCCGGCTGATGTACGAGGGCCGCTGGCTCGACCCGCAGTCGCTGATGATCCGTGAGTCGCTGCAGCGCTGGGTCGGCTCGGCGGTCACCGGAGAGGTCACCCTCAGGCTGCGGCGCGGCGAGGACTACTCGATCCTCGACACCACGGGGCCGGCGTTCAGCTACCACCCGGACAAGCTGTCCATGGAGCGCACCGAGGACTCCGCGTTCGGCCCGGTGGACCGGATCGGCCAGCTGACCATGCGCAACCTGGACATCGCCGACTCCCGCGCCAAGCTGGAGCAGTACGCCGGGCTCGGCCTCATCGGCGCCGCCAACCCGGCCATCGGTGCCGCCCAGGCCGCCGCGACCGGGCTGATCGGCGCCATGCCGGAGGGCGGCGCGCAGGCCATCGCCTCCCGCGGCGAGGTCTCCGCCGACGACGAGCTGCTGGACCGCGCCGCGATGGAGTCCGGCACGGACTGATCCCCGCGTCCCCACTCCGGGGACCACGCACCGGCGAGGGCCGGCTCGACGCCTCAGGGCGCCGGGCCGGCCCTTGTGTTTGTCGCGTCTGTTGCTCCACCTCGTGCACGGCTTGCGCGACTTGCGGGCTTCGAACGGTCCTTCCGGCACCGTCCGGCCCTTTGTTGCCAGTTCACATGCAGCGCAAGTGCGTCGCAAACAACGTAAGGCGTTTGCGTGCCAATTCCCGCCTCAACCGCGACCGTTGACAAACCGGTGACGCGCTAGAAACCTGATGACGCACTTTCCGCAAAGAATCGACTGTCCTGCTCAATTGGCGCGCAGAGTCGGTGCTTCCCCCCAACTGCCGGACCGTCGCGCCCTCCCCGACTCCCCACGGAACAGAGGACCCCATGAGACGGAGATCTCTCGGCCGACGGACGCTCACGGGCGCCGCCGTCGCCGGGCTGATGACGGTCGGGCTGCTGCCACTGCCCCTCGCCGCCACCGCGCGGGCGGCGACGGCGCCGGTGACGGCCGCCGCCGACGTCAATCTGGCCCTCGGCCGCCCCGCCAAGGCGGGCGGCTCGCACGGCGCCTACCCGGCCGGCAACGCCACCGACGGGCAGCAGGCCACCTACTGGGAGGGACCGGCCGGCTCCTTCCCGCAGTGGCTGCAGGTCGACCTCGGCACCGCCCGCGAGGTGGACCGCGTGGTGCTCAAACTGCCCGCGGGCTGGGAGAGCCGGACCCAGACACTCTCCCTGCGGGGCAGCGCCGACGGCTCCACGTTCCGCAGCCTCGACGCCTCGGACGGACGGGCGTTCGGACCGGCGCAGGCCGGCACCGTCGCCATCGACCTCGACTCGCCCTCCGAAGCCCGCTACGTCCGCGTCGACATCACCGGCAACACCGGCTGGAACGCCGCGCAACTGGCCGAGGTCGAGGTGTACGGCGACGACGTGGACACCGGCCCGCCGCCCACCGGTACCAACCTCGCCCGCAACAAGCCGGCCGAGGCCACCTCCACGACCCAGAACTACGTCGCCGCCAACGCCACCGACGACTCCACCTCCACCTACTGGGAGGCCGCCGGCAACCCGGCCGACCTCACGGTCGAACTCGGCGCCGACGCCGACGTCAGCGGGGTGGTGGTCAAGCTCGATCCGGACCCGGTGTGGTCCGCCCGCACCCAGAGCATCCAGGTGTTCGGACGGGCGCAGGGCGAGAGCGGCTTCACCTCGCTGCGCGACCGCGCCGACTACGCCTTCAGCCCGGGCCAGGACAACGCGGTGACCATCCCGGTCAGCGGCCGGGTCTCCGACGTACGGCTCCGGTTCTTCTCCAACACCGGCGCACCCGGTGGCCAGGTCGCCGAGTTCCAGGTGCTCGGCAGCGCCGCTCCCGCGCCCGACCTCACGGTCACCGGCCTCGACTGGTCGCCCGCCGCGCCGAACGAGCGCGACGAGGTCACCGTGAACGCCACGGTCCGCAACGCCGGCACCGCGGCCTCGGCCGCGACCACCACCGAGGTCACCGTGGAGGGCCGGGCGGCCGGCAGCGCCGCGGTCCCCGCACTGGACCCCGGCGAGTCCGCCGAGGTCGCCGTCGCCACCGGCGCCCACGCGGCCGGCAGCTACGCGGTCGCCGCCGTGGCCGACCCGCGGGACACCGTCGCCGAACTGGACGACACCAACAACAGCCGCTCGGCCACCGACCGCCTCGTCGTCGACCGGGCGCCCGGACCCGACCTCGAAGTGCGCTCCATCACCACCAACCCGGCCAACCCGGCGGTGGGCGCCGAGGTCTCCTTCACCGTCGCCGTGCACAACCGCGGCACCAGCGCCGTCGAGGCCGGCTCGGTGACCCGGGTCCAGGCCGGCTCCAGCACCCTGGACGGCACCACCGGACAGGTCGCGGCGGGCGCCACGGTGAACGTGCCGATCAGCGGCACCTGGAAGGCGACCGGCGGCGGGGTCACCCTCACCGCCACCGCCGACGCCACCGCACGGGTCGCCGAGACCAACGAGAACAACAACGTGCTCGCCAAGTCCCTCGTCGTCGGACGCGGCGCCGCCGTGCCGTACACCGAGTACGAGGCGGAGGACGGCCGGTACGACGGCACCCTGCTCACCACCGACGCCAAGCGGACCTTCGGGCACACCAACTTCGGCACCGAGTCCTCCGGCCGCGAGTCCGTCCGGCTCGACTCGACCGGCGAGTACGTCGAGTTCACGTCCACCACACCCACCAACTCCATCGTGGTGCGCAACTCCATCCCCGACGCCCCGGGCGGCGGCGGAGCCGAGGCCACCCTCAGCCTCTACGCCGACGGACGGTTCGTGCAGAAGCTGAACCTGTCGTCCAAGCACAGCTGGCTCTACGGCAGCACCGACGACCCGGAGGGCCTCACCAACCGGCCCGGCGGCGACGCCCGGCGCCTCTTCGACGAGTCCCACGCGCTCCTCGACCGGACCTTCCCGCAGGGCACCGAGTTCCGCCTCCAGCGCGATGCGGGGGACTCAGCGGCCTTCTACGTCATCGACCTGATCGACCTGGAGCAGGTCGCGCCCGCCAGGACCAAGCCCGCCGAGTGCACCTCCATCACCGAGTACGGTGCCGTCCCCGGCGACGGACTCGACGACACCGACGCCATCCAGCGTGCCGTGACCGACGACCAGAACGGCAGGATCGACTGCGTGTGGATCCCCGCCGGACAGTGGCGCCAGGAGCAGAAGATCCTCACCGACGACCCGCTCAACCGCGGCCAGTACAACCAGGTCGGCATCAGCGACGTCACCATCCGCGGCGCCGGCATGTGGCACTCCCAGCTCTACACCCTGACCCCGCCGCAGGAGGCGGGCGGCATCAACCATCCGCACGAGGGCAACTTCGGCTTCGACATCGACGACAACACGCAGATCTCCGACATCGCCATCTTCGGCTCGGGCACCATCCGCGGCGGAGACGGCAACGCGGAGGGCGGCGTCGGCCTCAACGGCCGCTTCGGCAAGGACACCAAGATCAGCAACGTGTGGATCGAGCACGCCAACGTCGGTGTCTGGGTCGGCCGCGACTACTCCAACATCCCCGAGCTGTGGGGCCCCGGTGACGGCTTGGAGTTCACGGGCATGCGCGTCCGGGACACCTACGCGGACGGCATCAACTTCTCCAACGGCACCCGCAACTCCAGCGTCTACAACTCCTCCTTCCGCACCACCGGAGACGACTCGCTCGCGGTCTGGGCCAACAAGTACGTGAAGGACACCTCCGTGGACGTCGGCCACGACAACCACTTCCGCAACAACACCATCCAGCTTCCGTGGCGGGCCAACGGCATCGCGGTCTACGGCGGCTACGGCAACACGATCGAGAACAACGTCGTCTCCGACACGATGAACTACCCGGGCATCATGCTCGCCACCGACCACGACCCGCTGCCCTTCTCCGGGCAGACCCTGATCGCGGGCAACGCCCTGCACCGGACCGGGGGCGCGTTCTGGGGCGAGGCGCAGGAGTTCGGCGCCATCACCCTCTTCGCACAGGGCCAGGACATCCCGGGCGTGACCATCCGGGACACCGAGATCCTCGACTCGACCTACGACGGCATCCAGTTCAAGACGGGTGGCGGCACGATGCCGGACGTGAAGATCGAGAACGTCCGCATCGACAAGTCGAACAACGGCTCCGGCATCCTCGCGATGGGCGGCGCCCGCGGCAGCGCGACCCTGACCGATGTCACGATCACCAACTCGGCGAAGGAGGACATCCGGATCGAGCCCGGCTCCCAGTTCAAGATCAACCAGTAGGCCGGTCAGGCAGGAGCCGGTCGGGGGGAGACCGCCCGGCGGCGCGGAACACCACCGCGCCGCCGGGCTTCCGCCGCGCCCGGGAGCCGGCCGGGGGTGCGATCGACGGGGACGCGCGTGTCGTCCTCCAGGCGTTCGGCGTTGAGTTCGTTCACCGCTCCGATCGCGTCGCCGATCGTCGCGTAGTCCACCGCGATGAAGTTGACCGGTCTGCCGCGCTGCCGTTCACAGGTGTGCGCCCGCTCCAGCACCCGCTGCCGGGAGTTGACGACCCCGGCGTCGAGCCGCAGCCCGCCGCCCGCCGTGACGAAGTGGTTCAGCAGGAACAGCCGCTTGTCCGAACCGCCCCGGTTGGGCAGGCAGGACATCTCGTCCGGGCTGCGGAAGGCGAAGGGCGTCTCCATGCCGTACCGGTAGAGGTTCCGGTACCACGGCGCGGGCCCGTCCGCCTTCTCCGCGAAGACGACCAGCCGCCGACCGCTGTCGATCATGTCCCCGAGCTTCGGCCACGGACGGTCCGGGTCCGGTTCCGGCTCATAGAGCAGATCCGACAGCCCGGCCCGGACGAAGGCGTCCTGGGTCGTCGCCGCGTCCACGCCGTCCTGGAGGATCAGTGTGACGACCTCCGTGGGGTTGTCGCGCAGCCACTCACCGATCTGCCGCAGTGTCGGCTCCAGTTCGAGGGCGCCGGCGCCGCACACCGAGTGGCACAGCCACAGGCCGGGGTGGGGCGGGTTCACCCGTTTCAGGATGGTGGTCAGCCGACGGCGTTCGGCGGGGGAGAAGTCGGAGGTGCTCAACCGCTCCGCCACCTCCTCGGGCCGCTCCCAGCGGTGGGTGTCGAGCAGCAGGACCCGCGACCCGGCGCCCAGCTGGCCGACGATGTCCGGGTCCTGGAGGGGGCCGATGAACCGGTCGGCCGTCGTCGCCATCGCGTTGTGCGACGCGAGCTGGGCGATCTCGTCGTAACGGGCGTCGCACAGCTCGGCGCTGCCCTGGCAGATCCGCGGGGAGGAACCGGTGATCGCCACCGGCGCCAGCATCGTCCCGACGAGGGCGACGGCGGTGACGGTGAAGGTCAGCGCCGGGACGTGCCGCGGATCGGTGAGGACCGGCACGCTGGGCCGGGTCTGCCAGACCCAGCCGACGGTGATCAGCAGGGCGCCCGCGGCGAGCAGGATCACCGCGACGACGACGGCGGTGGTCAGCAGCCGGTCGAGCGCGGCGGCCTGGACGTCGGCGAGCAGCCCCGTGGCCGCCGGCGGCCACGACGTGGGGGTGCCGAACAGTGTGTCGCCCAGCGTGAGCCGCAGCACGAGCACGGTGAGCGCCAGGAGAGCGGCGGCGGCCGCCGGCACCCAGCCCAGCGGAATCAGCCGCCGCTTGGCGGGCGACGGCGTCAGGAACCACAGCAGGGTGAGCGCGGCGGCGCACAGCACGGCCGCCGCCGGTTCCACCACGTCCTGGAAGAGCCGGGTGACGTGGCGGGCGCGGTCCAGCGGGGCCAGCGCCTCGGTCCCGGGCTCGACGTCGACGGTGACGACCCAGGTGCCCTGCCTCGCCTCCCGCAACAACTCCTCGGCGGCGTCCCGGACCTGGTCGGTCAGGGCGACCGGGGCGATCGCGGCCAGGGCCGAGGCCACGTCGCCCCGGTCCAGCGCCGTCAGGACGGTGGATCTGACCCCGTCCTGCGCCGCGCCGTCCGGCACCAGCCGCATCAGGGCGTCCGTGGCCGCGACCGCCTGGCCGTGGGAGAGCGGCAGCGTCGGCAGCTCCTCCAGCGGCGCCTCGCCGGCCACCACCCGCGCCACCAGTTCCGACACGCGTTGCACGAAGGCCTGGAAATCGGGCTCGGACCGCTTCTGCAGCGCGGCGACGGCGTCACCGAAGTACGCCTGGCTGAGCCGTTCGACGTTCGCGACGACCGGCTCCAGATCGACCGTGATCCGCAGCCGGTCGGAGTCGCCCTCCAGGTAGTGGACCATCTCCGCGATCTGCCCGTCGCCCATGGTCCGCAGCGTCTCCGGCGGGATCACCACCTTGAGGTTCGAGGTGATGGTCGACTGCGGAACGGGCAGCCGCTCCAGCAGGTCGCTGGTGAACGGCGTACTGCCCGGGTCCACCAGCACCTCGTCGTAGAAGCGCTGGTAGGCGCGCTCGTCCTCCAGCACCTGACCGTAGAACCCGGGGTCCAGCACCGTACTGCGGACGACGGCCGCCGCGGCCAGGACGGTCAGGCTCAGCACCGCCACGCACCAGACCAGCACCTCGACCCAGCGCGGGTGCCGGACCAGTGCGTTCATGGACCCATTCTCGTGTCAGCCGGCCGCCGTGCCGCACGGCGTCGAAAGGGGCGTGCCCTCACACGCATGCCCCGCCCCGGGCCGGCCGATACGTGTCGGCCTGCGCACGCCGTCCGCCTTCCGGCAGCGGGTACGGCTCCTCGCGGACGCCCCGGGACCCGGAACCGGCAACGGGACCCGATCAGGCCGCCGGAGCCGGGTACGTCGGGTACTCCACCCCGGAGACGTGCTGCACGACGCGGACGACCTGGCAGGAGTAGCCGAACTCGTTGTCGTACCAGAGGTAGAGGATCGCGTTGTCGCCCTCGACCTTCAGCGCGCCGGCGTCCACGATCGAGGCGTGGCGCGAGCCGATGAAGTCGCTGGAGACGGCGTCGGGCGCGCTGATGAAGTCGATCTGGCGCTTGAGCGGCGAGGTCAGCGACACCTCGCGCAGGTGGTCCACGACCTCTTCGCGGCTCGCCTCCCGGGCCAGCTGGAGGTTGAGGATCGCGATCGACACGTCAGGCACGGGCACCCGGATCGAGCTGCCGGTGATCCGCGCCTTCAGGTCGGGCAGCGCCTTGGCGACCGCGGAGGCGGCGCCGGTCTCCGTGATGACCATGTTCAGCGGCGCGCTGCGGCCGCGGCGGTCCGACTTGTGGTAGTTGTCCAGCAGGTTCTGGTCGTTGGTGAAGGAGTGCACCGTCTCCACGTGACCGCGCAGCACGCCGTACTCGTCCTCCATCGCCTTCAGGGGCGGGACGATCGCGTTGGTGGTGCAGGACGCGCAGGACAGGATCCGCTCGTCCGGCTTGACGGTGTCGTGGTTGACGCCGTGGACGATGTTGGGGACGTCGCCCTTGCCCGGCGCGGTCAGCACGACCTTGTCGATGCCCGGACGCAGGTGCTTCGACAGGCCCTCGCGGTCGCGCCACTTGCCGGTGTTGTCGATGAGGATGGCGTCCTTGATGCCGTACGCCGTGTAGTCGACCTGGGACGGGTCGTCCGCGTAGATCACCCTGATGGCGTTGCCGTTGGCGAGGATCGTGCTGTTGTCCTCGTCGACGGTGATCGTGCCCTGGAACTGGCCGTGCACGGAGTCGCGGCGCAGCAGCGAGGCCCGCTTGACGATGTCCTCGGCTGCCCGGTCGCCCCCACCGCGGACGACGATGGCGCGCAGGCGCAGGCCGTTGCCCGAGCCGGCCTTCTCGATGAGCAGCCGGGCGACGAGGCGGCCGATGCGGCCGAAGCCGTACAGGACGACGTCGCGCCCCTCGCGCCGGTCGATCTTGTTGGCGCCGGTGGCCCCGGCGACGGCCTCGGCCGTGAACTCCTCGACCGACAGACCCCGGTCGTCGGTCCGGTAGGTCGCGGCGAGCATGCCGATGTCGATCTGCGAGGGCCCGAGGTCGAGCGTGGTGAGTGCCCGCAGGAAGGGCATCGTCTCGGTGACCGACAGCTCCGCCCCGGCGATCTGGCGGGCGAAGCGGTGGGTCTTGAGGATGCTGACCACCGACTTGTTCACCAGGGAACGGCTGTGCAGCAGGATCGTGACGTCCTGCTCCCGGTGCAGCTTCCCGATCATCGGGATCATCGATTCCGCGGTCTCTTCGCGGTGCTTCCAGTTGGTGAACGAGTCGTCGTTGACAGTCACGTCTCTATCTTTCGAGCTAGGCGGCGCTCATATGCTAACCCCACCGCGTTGATGATCGATCAAGTGGGCCCCCGGCCGATCAGATGAGTACGCAACCGGGGGTGCGTCTCGAACAGGATTGCGCCGTGGACGTACCGGGTACGCGAGGCTGGACCGTGTCCGCGCCGATCGTCCGCGTGGGCCGCAACACCGCCGCTACCAGGGAATCTGCCATGGAGACACCCGCGAACGACCACCCCGTCACGCCCGCCCAGCGGGCGCTGGACACGCTGGCCGAGGCCCCCGAGGCCGCCGACAACACGTCGGCGCTCGACACACTCGCGAGCAGCGACGTCCTCGTGCCGGTGCCCGACGACGCGAACGACCAGGACGCCGCCGACCCGGGCATGCTGGCGCTGCCGGTCCTGGAACAGCAGGGCGGCCGCCAGGTGGTGCCCGTGTTCACCTCGGAGCTGGAGATGGCCGACCTGCTGCCGTACGTCTCCCGCTACCGCATGGTGCCGCTGGGCGCCCTCGCCGCGCAGTGGCCTGCCGACGACCTGTCGCTGTCCATCGACGCCGGCTCGGAGCACCGCCTCACCCTCACGTCGGACGGCGTCCGCACCCTGCTGGCCCGCCCCTAGGAGCGAGGCCGGTGGCGAGGGCCTCCGCTTCCCGTCAGGGGCGAGGGCCCTCGTCGTCGTCGCCGAGCGTGCGGGCCAGCGCGGCCCGCTGCAGCGGCAGTATCTCGGCGTGCAGGTCCCGGCCCCTGGGGGTCAGCGTGACGTACACGCCGCGCCGGTCCTCCGCGCACATCGAGCGCTGCACCAGCCCGTCCTTCTCCAGCCTGGCGATCAGCCGGGACAGCGCGCTCTGGCTCAGGTGGACCCGGCCGACCAGGTTCTGCACCCGGCACCGGTCGCCGGCCTCGGGCCCCTCGGCCACGAGGAGGTCGAGCACCTCGAAGTCGCTCGCGCCCAGGCCGTACGGGTGCAGTGCCCGGTCGATCTCGCACACCGTGCGCGCGTGCAGCGACAGGATGTCCCGCCACCGTTCCTCGAGCCGCGCACCGGCCGTCCTGGCTCCCATGTGTGAACGGTAGCACCGCGAGCGATATTGGTTGAATGTGCAAATGGCCCGGTCGGCGGAGAACGGGCCCCGGCTGCGGGAAGGTGGAGGGCAACGGCAGGGTCGGGCTCGCGCGGAGGGAGGACGAGATGCTCAGGACCCCCGTGCACGGCACGCGTCTCGACATCCTGGAGTGGCTGGAGGACCCGGCCGCGCACTTTCCGCCGCAGCGTCACGTCGACCCCGTCGAGCACGGCGTCCACGCGGGTCCCGTGGCCGCGAAGCTCGGGGTGCCGCGCCGGGTGGCCGAGACCCACCTGGGCCTCCTCGCCGCCGTCGGCCTGCTCCGGGCCAGGAGGGTCCGGCGCCGCACGTACTACCGGCGCGACGAGGTGCGGATCGCCGAGGTGGCACGGATGTTCGAGAAGGGCTGGCAGGGCGGGTCCCCTCCCGGATGACCCGGATGCCGCCCCGGCGTTACGCTGAGCACCGGCCGCGGCCCGCAGGGGCGCGGCGCGGCGGTGGGGCCCGCCGTACCCGAACCGCGGCTCAGGCGCCGCCAACGGTCCCTACTTGACTTGCGCACGGGGGCACCCCCCTGCCCGGCGAGTAGGAGACGCACGACCATGACAGTCCCGAGGACCGGGCGTCCCGGCGGGATCCGGGCCACCGCCCCGACACGGTCCGGGTGGCGTACCCAGGCACCGGTCGTCGCGGTCGTGGCCCTCGGCGGCGGCACCGGCGCCGCCGCCCGCTACGCGGCCTCCCTGTGGTGGCCGACGCAGAGCGGGGGCTTCCCATGGACGACCTTCGGGGTCAACGTCACCGGCTGTGCCGTGATCGGGGTGTTCATGGTGGTCATCACCGAGATCCGGGCCGCCCACCGCCTGGTCCGGCCCTTCTTCGGCACCGGCGTGCTCGGCGGCTTCACCACGTTCTCCACCTACGCGGTCGACAGCCGCTCCCTGTTCGCCGACGGCCGGGTCCCCACCGGCCTGGCCTACCTCGCCGCGACCCCGCTCGCGGCACTCACGGCGGTGTGGCTCGCCGCATGGGCGGCCCGCCTGGTCCTGAAGTGGAGGCAGTCATGACGAGACTGACCGGCAGCGCCCTGCGCCTGACCGTCTTCGTCGGCGAGAACGACACCTGGCACCACCGCCCCCTGTACTCGGAGATCGTCCACCGCGCCCACGCGGCGGGGCTGGCGGGTGCCAGCGTCTTCCGCGGCGTCGAGGGCTTCGGCGCCTCGTCGCTGATCCACACCACCAGGCTGCTGTCCCTGAGCGAGGACCTCCCGGTGGCCGTGGTCGTCGTCGACACCGAGGAGCGGGTCCGGGACTTCCTGCCGCTGCTCGACGAACTCGTCACCGAGGGCCTGGTCACCCTCGACCCGTGCGAGGTCGTCAGGTACGAGGGCCGGAGGCCTTCGTGAACTGGCTGCTGGTCGTCGTGGGCGGCATGGTCGGCGCGCCGCTGCGCTACCTCACCGACCGGGCCGTGCAGTCCCGGCACGACTCCGTCTTCCCCTGGGGCACCTTCACGGTGAACGTGCTCGGCAGCCTGGTCCTCGGCCTGCTGACCGGCGCCGCCCTGGCCGGAGCGGCCGGCTCCGGGGCGCGGCTGCTGCTGGGGACCGGGCTGTGCGGCGCCCTCACGACCTACTCGACCTTCTCCTACGAGACCCTCCGGTTGACCGAGACCGGCGCGCGGCTGCAGGCCGCCGTGAACGTGGCGGGCAGTGTGGCGGCCGGCCTCGCGGCGGCGTTCGCGGGGGTGACGCTGGCCGACGCGCTCTGGACCTGACGCCGGGCACACAGCTTGGTGTAGTAGGAACTGGATGCCATGAGCGCCATCAGCATCGGTCAGGCCGTCGTCCTCGGAGCCGTCGAGGGGGTGACCGAGTTCCTGCCCGTCTCCTCCACCGGACATCTCAAGATCGTCGAGGGGCTGATGGGCATCCCGGTCGACGACGACGCCGTCATCGGCTTCTCCGCGGTCATCCAGGTCGGCGCGATCGCCGCCGTGCTCGTCTACTTCTCCAAGGACATCGCGCGGATCGTCTCCGCCTGGGCGCGCGGGCTGCGCGACCGCGAGGAGCGGTACCACCACGACTACAAGTTCGCCTGGTGGGTCATCTTCGCCACCGTCCCGATCGTGCTCGTCGGCCTGGCCGCCAAGCCCCTGATCAAGGGCCCCCTCGCCTCGCTCTGGGTGGTCGCGGGCTCCCTGATCGTCGGCAGCGGTGTGATGTGGTGGGCCGACCGCACCGGCCGGCACAAGCGGGGCGAGGACGACACGTCCTTCAAGGACGCGATGCTGGTCGGCGGCTCCCAGATCCTCGCCCTGCTCTTCCCGGGCTTCTCCCGCTCGGGCGCCACCATGTCCACCGCCCTGCTGCTCGACCTCGACCGGGTCGCCGCCACCCGGCTGTCCTTCTTCCTCGGCATTCCCGCCCTGACCGGGGCGGGCCTGTACGAGCTGAAGGACGCCCTGGGCACGGGAGCGGGCGCCGCGCCCCTGGCGGTCGGCACCCTGGTCTCCTTCGTGGTGGCCTACGCCTCCATCGCCTGGCTGCTGAAGTTCGTCGCCAAGCACTCCTTCAACGCGTTCGTGATCTACCGGATCGCGGTCGGCGTCCTGCTGTTCGGTCTGCTCGGCGCGGGAGTGCTGCACAGCTGACCGCCGAGCGCCGGCGGCCCGCCGCCTGCCGTTCAGCGGGCCTCGCGCAGCGGCTCCCCGACGCTCCTCATGTGCCGCAGGGCCTCGCGGTGCGAGGCCAGCAGCCCCGTCTGGTGGTACGGCACGCCCAGCTCGGCGCAGTACGCCTCGGTGATGGCCTGGGCGCGGCCGAGGGCGGGGGTCGGCATGCTGGGGAAGAGGTGGTGCTCGATCTGGTAGTTGAGACCGCCCATGAAGGCGTCGACGAGCCCGCCGCCCCGCACGTTGCGGGAGGTCAGGACCTGGCGGCGCAGGAAGTCCAGCCGCATGCCCTCCTCGATCATCGGCATGCCCTTGTGGTTGGGCGCGAAGACCGAGCCCAGGTAGATCCCGAACAGGCCCTGGTGCACGGCGAGGAAGACGAGCGCCTTGCCCGGGGAGAGGACGGTGAACAGGCCGCCGAAGTACAGGGCGAAGTGGGTGACGAGCAGCGTGCCCTCCAGAACCGGCCGCTTCACGGCCCGGCTGCCCAGGGCCTTGAAGCTGTTGAAGCTCAGGTTGAGGCCCTCCAGCGTCAGCAGCGGGAAGAACAGGGCGGCCTGGTGCTTGCCGACGAACCGCGGCAGCCCGGTCGCCCGGGCAGCCTGACCCCGGGACCACACCAGGATGTCGGGGGAGACGTCCGGGTCCTTCTCCTCGTGGTTCGGGTTCGCGTGGTGGCGGGTGTGCTTGTTCATCCACCAGCCGTAGCTCATGCCGAGCAGCAGGTTGGCCGTCAGCAGGCCGCCCGTCTCGCTGGGGCGGCGGCGCGAGAAGACCTGCCGGTGGGCGAGGTCGTGGGCCGCCAGCCCGAGCTGTCCGAAGACGACGGCGAGCGCCACCGCGACGAACAGCTGGCCCCAGCTGTCCCCCAGGGAGACGAACGCGGCGACACCGCCGGCGAGCGCGAGGGCGACGGCGCCGAAACGGACCGTGTAGTACAGCGGGCGGCGCCGGAGCAGCCCCGCGTCGGCCATGCGCCGGGAGAGTTCGGAGAAGTCGCTCCCCTTCTCGCGTCCCTTTTCCTGTGCGGGTGTGGGCAGGCTCTCGACGAGCACCGTTGATTCGACCATGTACTCGAGTATGTGAACGGCCGCCCGGCCGCAGAATGGCGTCCGCCCCCGAAACGGGGGTGAGGCCAGCACCACCCCTCAGCGGGGGTCCACCCGCCGTGAGCCCCGTGCCGCCCGGACCGGCCCGGAGGGAGAATGGCGATCATGAGCACACCGACGACCTTCCGGCCGGTCCTGGAACGCATCGCCGAGGAGATCGAACGGACCCCGGGCAGCGGCCGGCCCGCCGACTACATCCCCGCGCTCGCCGCCCGCGACCCGCGCCGCTTCGGCATGGCCGTCGCCGAACCGGACGGCACGGTCTACGGGGTGGGGGACTGGCGGGAGCCGTTCTCCGCGCAGTCCATCACCAAGGTCTTCACCCTCGCCCTCGACCTGGCCAGGGAGGGCGACGCCCTGTGGGAGCACGTGGGCCGCGAGCCGTCCGGCAACCCGTTCAACTCCCTGGTGCAGCTGGAGTACGAGAACGGCATCCCGCGCAACCCGTTCATCAACGCGGGTGCCCTCGTCGTCACCGACCGGCTGCACACCCGCACCGGTGACGCGGCCGGCGAACTGCTCGCCTTCCTGCGCGCGGAGAGCGGCAACCCGGACCTCACCCACGACGAGGAGGTCGCCGCCTCCGAGGCCGCGCACGGCGACCGGAACGCCGCGCTGGCGCACTTCATGGCGTCGTACGGGAACATCGACAACCCCGTGCCGGTGCTCCTCGAACAGTACTTCCGCCAGTGCTCCGTCACCGCGTCCTGCGCCGACCTCGCCCTGGCGACCGGGTTCCTGGCCCGGCACGGGATCCGGGCCGACGGCACCCGGCTGCTCAGCCGCAGCCGGGCCAAGCAGATCAACGCGGTCATGCTGACCTGCGGGACCTACGACGCGGCCGGCGACTTCGCCCACCGGGTGGGCCTGCCGGGCAAGAGCGGGGTCGGCGGCGGCATCATCGCGGTCGTGCCGGGGCACTGCACGCTGTGCGTGTGGAGCCCCGGCCTGGACGAGCGGGGCAACTCGGTGGCCGGAGTGGCGGCCCTGGACCGCTTCACGACGCTGACGGGGCTGTCGGTGTTCTGAACGTGTGCGACGCTCCCGTCAACTGCCGTCGTCCCGGACGATCTTGAGCCGCAGGGCGAGCGCCGTGACGCCCGCGCCGAGCGCCGCCACGCCCAGGATCGCGCCGGTCTCCGGCCAGCCCGGACCGTCCTCGGCCGGTTCCGCCGCGGTCGCCGCCGCGGGTACGGCCTGGGGCCCCTGCCGGGCCCGGACGCCCTCGTGGGCCAGCGATCCCACCGGGTCGACCTCCCCGTCCGCCTCGAAGCCCCAGTCGAGCAGCGCGCGGGCCTCCTCGTACACGGCGTGGCCGCCGCCCTCCTGAGGGTTCATCACCGTGACGACCAGAGTCCTTCCGTCGCGGCGGGCGGCGGCGATGAGCGTGTTCCCGGCGTTGCTGGTGTAGCCGTTCTTGACCCCGATCAGCCCCGGGTACGGCTTCACGCCGTCGGCCCCGGTGAGCAGCCGGTTGGTGTTCATGATCCCGTACGAGCTCCCGTCGCGGCCGGGGAAACTCGCGTCGACCTTGGCGCAGTACCGCGCGAAGTCGGGACGGCGCAGTCCCTCCCGGCCGAAGACGGCCAGGTCGTACGCCGACGAGACCTGGCCCGGGGCGTCGTAGCCGTCGGGCGAGCTGACGTGGGTGTCGAGGGCGCCCAGCGCCCGGGCCCGGGCCTGCATCCGGGCCGCCGTGGCGCTCCAGCCGCCGGTGAGCGAGGCGAGGACGTGCACGGCGTCGTTCCCGGAGTTCAGGAAGACGCCGTTCCACAGGTCGGAGACCCGGTACGTCTGGCCCTCGACGACGCCGACCAGGCTGCTGCCCGGCCCGATGCCGGACAGGTCCTCGGCGCCGACCTCGTGGCGGATGCCGCCCGGCAGGGCGGGCAGCACGGTGAGGGCGAACAGCGTCTTGAGGGTGCTGGCCGGCGGCAGCCTGCGGTGCGCGTCGTCCGCCGCCAGCACGTCGCCCGTCCCGGCGTCGGCCACGACCCAGGACAGGGCGGAGACATCGGGAACCCGGGGCGCTCCGGGATGCGGCCGGACCTGGGTGCCGGAGCGGTACAGCGGCGACGTCCGGGCCGCCGGGGCGCCGTCGGTCGGGCCGGGGTCCGGCCGCTCCGCACGGGCGGCCGCGGCGGCCGGCGCGAGGGTCAGCAGTCCTGCCACGCAGAGCATGCAGGTGGATCGCGCCGCCCGGGATGAGAATCCGATAGTCATACCGCAAACGTAGGAACGGCCCCCCGCACCGCCACGCTGACCGGGCCGGGTCCGCCGCGCAAGCACCCGGATGCCGTAGCGGAGGCCGACGGCCCGTGCCCGTCGGTGACCTCGGCGGGAGGGGGAGAACACCTCGGCAGAAGCTTCAGTCGGCGGGCAGCGTCGGCTGCACCTGCCGCAGGAACGTGGCGTTGTCCGGCGTCCGGCGCAGCCGCTCCAGCAGGGTCTCCAGGCCGGACAGCCCGTCCCGGGTCCCCAGGGCCCGCCGCAGCCCGCGCACGGCGTTCGCCTCGGCGGCGGAGAGCAGGAGCTCCTCGCGCCGGGTGCCCGAGCCGACCGGTTCGACGGCGGGGAAGACCCGGCGGGAGGCCGGCTCCCGGCTCAGCCGCAGTTCCATGTTCCCGGTGCTCTTGAGCTCCTCGAAGTAGAAGTCGTCGGCACGCGAGCCGGTCTCCACCAGCGCGGTGGCGAGGATGGTGAGGGAGCCGCCCTCCTCCGCCTTGCGGGCCGCGCCGAAGAATCGCTTGGGACCCAGCAGCGCCCCGGCGTCGACGCCGCCGCTGAGCGTGCGGCCACCGGAGGAGGCGGCGTTGTTGTGCGCCCTGCACAGCCGGGTGAGGGAGTCGAGGAGGATGACGACGTCCTCCCCGGCCTCGACGAGCCGCTTGGCCCGCTCGATCACCAGCTCGGCGAGCGCGATGTGCTGCTTGGCGCTCTGGTCGAAGGTCGAGGAGTACACCTCGCCGCGCACCGAGCGCCGCATGTCGGTGACCTCCTCGGGGCGTTCGTCGAGCAGCACAACCATCAGCCGGGACTCGGGGTGGTTGCCCGCCACCGCGGCGGCGATCTGCTGGAGGAGGACGGTCTTGCCGGTCTTCGGCGGAGCCACGATCAGGCCGCGCTGGCCCTTGCCGACCGGAGCGAGCAGATCGGTGACGCGTCCGGTGAGGCCGGCCGCCGGGTGTTCGAGCCGCAGCCGCTCGTGCGGGTGCAGCGGGGTCAGGTCGGCGAAGTGCCGCCGCGCGCCCCGCCGGTCGGGCGTACGGCCGTTGACGCGGACGACGTCGGTCAGGGCGTGCCGGTCGCCGCACACCCCCTCGACGAGGTCGCCCTTGCGCAGCCCGTGCCGGCGGATCAGCGCGGGGGAGAGGGCGGGGTCGGAGGGTTCGGGCTGGAGGTTCCTGCCCCGTAGGCGGCCCTTCCCGCCCGCTTCGATGTCGAGGACACCGCTCGCGATCTCGGTCGGGGACTGCTGCACAGGGGGGTGTTCGAGTGTGGTGGTCATGTTCGGTCCTTTCGAGGACACGGGCATGGGACATGCGGAGGGAAGGGGGGAAGCCGCGCGAGGGGTCGGACGACACGCCTCCGGACGGCGAGGAACAGCACCTCGGACACGGCGGGGACGAAGTCCCTGCTCACGAGGTTGTGCTGAGAAGCGGACACGCCGGTCGCACCAGGACGGGCGGATCCGCGAACCGAGGGGAAACTGGCACCGGCGCCCCGATATCTGGAGGGGCGTACACAAGTGCTGACTGCACCTTACCACGGGACCGTGCGCCGTGGGCGGTGGTGGGGCGGGACGGGTGACGTCCCACCCTCTCCAACGCGGCCGGCGCGCAACCTGTTCCGTCTCGCGCTCTCCGTCTTCCGTTCCGCGATGTGCCCCTGCCGGGCTCAGCCGCCCGAACGTGCCCGAGGGGCCTTCGCTGCCTCCTGCGCGATCCGTTCGAACTGCGCGGCCATCGCGGCCTGAAGGGCCTGCGCCCCCGACAGCGGGCGCACCATCACCGTCAGTTCGTCGATCCGGCCGGACGCGTCCAGGTGCAGGAAGTCGCAGCCGCCGATCTCACGGTCGCCCACGCGCGCCGCGAAGACCAGTGCGTGGTCGCGGCCGTCCGCCTCGCCGATGACGCGTTCGTAGCGGAAGTCCTCGAAGACGCGCTCGACCGCGCGCAGGATCGCCGCCGTGATCGCCTTGCCGTGGTAGGGCTTGAAGACGACGGGGCTGGAGAACACCACGTCGTCGGCCAGCAGTGCTTCGACGGCGTCCATGTCGTGTGCCTCGACCGCCGCGCGGAATGCCCGCATCGCCACTCCTTCATACTGAACTATTTGAATAGGTGTGGAGTAGAGTAGTCGTGGTGGTCCGTGCTTGCTAGCGTGTCGACATGTCTCTCAAGTACGCCGTCCTGGCCGCCCTGCTGGAGGGCGAGGCCTCGGGCTACGAGCTGTCCAAGGTGTTCGACGTGTCGCTCGCCAACTTCTGGCCCGCCACGCCGCAGCAGCTCTACCGGGAGCTGGAGCGCCTCGCGGGCGACGGACTCATCGAGGCCCGGACCGTGCAGCAGGAACGCCGGCCCACCAAGCGGCTGTTCTCGCTCACCGGAGCGGGCCGGGAGCAGTTGGGCGCCTTCGCCGCCGAGCCGACCCGGCGTCCCACCGCCGTCCGCGACGAGTTCCTGATCAAGATGCAGGCCCTGGACGGCGTCGACCCGGCGGCGGTGCGCGCGCTGGTCGAGGAGCGCAGGGCCTGGGCGCTGGGCAAGCTCGCCCGCTACGAGCGGGTGCGGGAACGCCTCCTGGACGGCCGCACCGAGGAGGAGCACCTCCGGGAGGCCGACCGTGTCGGGCCCTACCTGACCCTGGCGGCCGGGATCGCGTTCGAGCGGGAGAACGCCCGCTGGTGCGACCACGTGCTCACCGTGCTCGCCGAGCGCCGCGCTCCCGCGGGGCCCGCAGGACAGCCCTTAGGCTGACCGGATGTTCAGCCCCGAAGGCCCCACCCTGCGCGAACTCGCCGTCCAGGCGCTGTCGTCGGTCGAGCGCGGCTACGACCTGCTCGCCCCGAAGTTCGACCACACCCCGTACCGGACGCCGGACCGGGTGCTGGACGCCGTGGCCCGCGCGCTGGAGCCGCTGGGCCCCTTCACCACCGGACTCGACCTGTGCTGCGGCACCGGCGCGGGCCTGGACGTGCTGGCCCGGGTGTGCGAACGGGGCGTGACCGGGGTGGACTTCAGCGCCGGGATGCTGGAGGTCGCGCGCGGGCGCACCCTGCCGCCCGGCCCGGCGGTCTCCTGGGTGCGCGCGGACGCCCGCGCCCTGCCGTTCGGCCCCGCCTTCGACCTCGTGGTGAGCTTCGGGGCGTTCGGACACTTCCTGCCCCGCGAACTGCCGGGCCTGTTCGGCCAGGTGCGCTCCGTGCTGCGGCCGGACGGCTGCTTCGCCTTCCCGGTCGTCGCCCCGCCCCGGCCCGGCTCCCCGGGATACTGGACGCTGCTCGGCTTCGACGCCGCGATGCGGGTGCGCAACGCGCTGTGGCGGCCGCCGTTCGTCATGTACTACCGGACGTTCCGGCTCGGGGGCGTGGGCCGCGAACTGTCACGGGCCGGCTTCCGGACGGACCTGCACGCCCTGCCGGAGTTCGGACGCCGCCCCGACGGCAGCCCGCGGGTGCGGCTGGTCGTGGCCCGGCGGCTCCCGTAGGGCGCCGGGTCAGCCGGCCGCCGGCAGGGTGAACTCGTAGACCAGGGCGTCCTGCCGGGTGTCCACCAGGAGGTCGGTGATCTCCAGCGGCCGCGCGTACTGGTCGTGCACCCGCCGCACGACCCGGACCGACGCGATGTCGGGCTGGAGCGTGATGGTGTCCCGGTGGTGCAGCGTCAGGCCCGCCCGGCGCATCCAGTCGTAGGCCCGCCGCAGCTGCGCGCAGGCGGTCCCGTCGGCACGGTCGCGGTAGCGGGCCAGTTCCTCGACCTCGGCGAGCGCCACGGCGGAAAACGATGTCACGGCCGTGCGCCTGCCGTTGCCCCCGGCCGCCGCCGACGTGTAGCGGTGCATCAGGGTCGGCCGGCCCGGCACCAGTCCCAGCGCCGCGGAGTGCTCCGGCGGCGGCGCCCCCCAGACCACCGTGGCGCGGTCGCCGGCGCGGGGCTCCGCCGCCCGGGCGCCGACCGGGAAGACCAGGGGTGCCGGGCTCCCGGCCGGCGTCCCGGGCAGGGCGACATGGCTGCCCCGCCGGTCGGTGCTGAGCAGACCGTCCCTGCGCAGCACGTCCAACGCCTGCCGTACGGTCTCCCGGCTGACTCCGAAGTGCTCCGCCAGCCGGCGCTCGCCGGGCAGCCGCTCACCCGGTGGGACGGTCCCGTCGCGCAACTCGCCGAGCAGCTGGTCCGCCACCCGCCGGTACAGGGGCGGCCGGGTGGCGACGGGCGGCGGGCCGACGCGGGCCAGGTCGACGGGGGACGGGTCGTGCGGGGTGGTGCGGGCCATGCCGCGCCTCCTGTTGATGACGTACGGTAGCCGTGCGGGCTCGGTGCGCCACCAGGATTACCATTGGTCTAAACCAGCTGGGAAGACCGGTCCGCCGGTTCGGCCGAAACACCACCCACGTGCCTCAGGCCCGGCGGCTCAGCCAGCGCAGCTTGGCGGCCTCCTGGTACGGCCCGCCGCCCTCGTGATCGTTGAAGTCGTACACCTCGATCGTCTTGTCCTCGTGCGTCCAGGCGTTGAACGCGGCGAAAACGGTCGACGGCGGGCAGGTCTGGTCCTCCAGGGCTGCCGAGAACAGCGCCGGAGCCCGGCCCCGCGCGGCGAAGTGCACACCGTCGAAGTAGGACAGCGTGCGCAGCGCGTCCTCGGTCCGGCCGCGGTGCGTCTTCAGGTACAGGCCGACCTCGCGGTAGGGGTGCCGGTCGGTGAGCGTGGTCGCGCGCGGGAAGTCGCACAGGAAGGGCACGTCCGGTGCGACGGCGACCAGGTCCGGCACGAGTCCGCCCACCGCGATCGTGATGCCGCCGCCCTGGCTCGCGCCCAGCGCGACCGTGCGGGACGGGTCGGTCAGCGGGTGGGAGCGGGCCGCCTCGACGGCGCGCACGGCGTCGGTGAAGACCCGGCGGTAGTAGTAGTTCTCCGGGGCGTCCAGGCCGCGGGTCATGAAGCCCGGGTACGCGGGCGTGCCGCCGACGGGGTCGGGGGTCCCGCCGCCGCCGCCCCAGGCGCTGCCCTGGCCGCGGGTGTCCATCACGAAGTGCGCCCGGCCGGTGGACGCCCACAGCAGGTGCTCGTGCGGCAGCCCGCGCCCGCCGCCGTACCCGACGAACTCCACCACCAGCGGCAACGGCTCGGCCGCCGCGGCCGGCAGGGTCAGCCAGCCCTTCACCGGGTGACCGCCGAACCCGGCGAACGTCACGTCGTACACCCGCACCGTGGACAGTCCCGTCTCGACCGGTTCGAAGCGGGCGTCCAGGTCGTGCTCGCGGGTCTCGGCGAGCGTCTTGCTCCAGAACGCGTCGAAGTCCTCGGGCTCGGCCGACGCGCTGCGGTAGGCGCGGAGTTCGTCGAGCGGAAGGTCGAACAGGGCCATCGATAACCGCCTTTGCGGGGAGACGCGTCAGACCGTACGGGTGATCACACGGTACGTGAGCGCCTCGGGGAAACGCCAGGTCGGGCCGTGCTCGACGTGCGCGGACAAGGGTGCCTTCAGGCCCGGCGGTGCGTCCACTGCGGCTCGGTGAGCGCCCAGTCGCGGTCCCACTCCGCCATGCGCCGGCGCAGCGCCACCGCGCGTACGGCGCGGTGCGCGAGCAGCACCGTGAGCGCCGTCCCGATGGTGGTGAACGAGCCGATGGTGGCGCTGTGCTGCCAGAGCTCGGCACCGTCCGACGGCGGGGGCACGCTCTGGCCGCGGGAGTCCAGCCACACCTCGACCCTGTCACCGTGCCGGGTGTCGGCCGGCACCCGGGCCGTGGTGCTCTTCTCCGTGCCGTCCGCCGCCTTCCAGTGGACGGTCGCACGGTAGGACTGCTGCCCGCTCAGCTGACTCGTCGGCAGGGTGGCGGACTGCCGGTCCACGACCGTGGCACGGACGTGGTGCCGCTCGGCCCGCTGCTCCGCGACGATCGACCGCGCCTGCCCGTAGCCCCACCACGCGGTGGCGGCCCCCAGCAGCGGCGCGGCCACGAACAGCAGGAGGGCGACGATCACCGTGGTCCACGCCTCCACGACGTCCGACCGGCGCCGCAGCGGATTGCGCCGCCAGCGCCAGCCGCGTACCCGGGTTCGCATGTCGACCTCCCCGCGATCACCGCGACCGGAGGGGCGGACGGACGGCCGTCGAGCGCGGGGGCCGCCGCGCCTTCGTGTCGCGCCACGTGTGCGAGTGCCCGCACTGGACTGGTACCCAGTCCTGCGGGCCTCGCTCACGATCCGGGCGGGTTCAGCCGAAGCGTTCGATCCGGATCCGGTCCACCGGCTGTCCCGCCGCCACCAGCAGCCGCGACGCGTGCTCCGCGAACGCGTTGGATCCGCACACGTACGCCTCCCAGCCGCCGGCGGGCGGCTCTGCCAGGAGCGGCGCCAGGTGCGCGGAGGCCAGCCGGCCCACGGGCGTGCCGGCCGGCGCGGTGCGGGTGAACACGGGCGTCGTCTCCGCGCCGTACTCACGGGCGTAGATCAGTTCCTCGGGCCCGCGCGCGGACACCAGGAGCCGCAACGGCACGGTGAGCCCCCGCGCCCGGTGGTGCCGCACCATCGACATCAGCGGGACGACGCCGGAGCCCGCGCCGAGCAGCAGGGCGGGCCGGTCGCCCGGCCAGGCGAAGAATCCGCTGAGCGGGCCGCGCACCTCGATCTCGTCGCCGGGCCGGGCCACCGTGTGGAACCAGCCGGACACCTCTCCGTCGGGCACCCGGTCGAGGGTCAGCTCGATGTGCCCGGACTCGTCCGGGGCGGACGCCAGGGAGTAGTGGCGCTGGGCCCGGTAGCCGTCCTCGGCGGTGAGCCGCAGCATCAGGTGCTGGCCGGGCAGGTGGCCCGCCCAGCCGGGCACGGCGAGGCGGAAGGTCGACGCGCGGGGCGTCTCGCGGCGGATCTCGGTGAGCGTGGCCGTCTGCCACGTCCCGGCCACCCGGCCGTTCACCTCGATCCGTCCGGGCACGGCGAACCGTGTCGGGGGAGTGAAGCCCCCTGCCGTGTGCGTGGCCGTCTCAGTCACCGGAGTACCGCTGCTCCTCCCAGGGATTGCCGCGCGCGTGGTAGCCGTTCCGCTCCCAGAAGCCCGGCTCGTCGTGGTCGAGGAGTTCGAGCCCCGCGATCCACTTCACGCTCTTCCAGAAGTACAGGTGCGGCACGATCAGCCGTGCCGGGCCGCCGTGCTCGGGGGCCAGCGGCTCTCCGCCGTACTCCCACACGATCCAGGCCCGTGCGCCGGTGAGGTCGGCGAGCGGCAGGTTCGCGGTGTAGCCGGTGTGCGCGTGGGCGACCGCGTGCGTGGCCGACGGCAGGGGGCCCGCCGCGTCCAGGAAGGCGTCCAGGGACACGCCCCCGAACCGCACCCCGAACTTCGACCAGCCGGTGACGCAGTGGATGTCGCCCGCGTACCCCGACGACGGCAGCAGGCGGGCCTGCGCCAGGTCCCAGGTGCGGGGCTCGGCCACCAGACCGCCCACGCGGAAGGTCCAGTCGGCGGGCGCGATCTCGGGCGTGACCTCGGCGGACAGCACGGGCCAGTCGTCGCCCGCGTCGTACTGGCCGGGCGGCAGCCCCGGCCGGGCGGCGCGCGGGCGCCCGGTGAAGCCTCGGGTGGTGTTCATGCGGTGGTGCCTTTCGGGCCGCCGGGGCGGGCTGCCCGCGGCCGGCGTGATCAGTGCGTACCCGTCCACCGTACGTGCCCTTTGCGCCGCTCAGTCCCGCTCCCCGTCCGAGGCCGCGCCCGGCCACGCGTTGTACCGCTCCAGGTACACGGCGAAGCGGAGCAGGTCCTCCTCGGGCCAGTCGGCGAGCCGCTCCCGGAAGGCGGTCCTGCGGCGTGCGGTGACCCGGTCCAGGGCGTCCCGTCCGGACTCCGTCAGGTGCAGGACCTGGACACGCTGGTCGTCCGGGTCGACGCGCCGCTCGATCAGCCCGGCGCGCTCCAGCGCGGACACCTGGCGGCTGACGGTGGACTTGTCCAGCGCGTAGTGCGCGGCCAGGTCCGTGGCCCGGCGGCCGTCCCGCTCCTCCAGATGGCCGAGCAGCGTGTACGAGACCAGCGACAGCTCCGGGTGCATGCGCCCCGCCGAGGCGCGGGCCCGGCGGGCGAAGACCGTCATCTCGCGCTGGATGGTCTCCACGGCCGCGTCCGCGGGGCGCCCGCCGGGGACGACGGTCCTCTCGTCCGGTGGCTCGGCAGCCGGCACGGTTCCTCCTCCGCATTGCTCGTTGTACAGTACAACTTTGCCTGAAAGGTTGCGCGAGTCAACTACTTGCGGAGGGCCGGCGGCGTCTGATCATTGGGGTAGTGTGACCGTCGGCCGCGGACCGCCCCGGCCGCCGGACGACTGGGAGGTGAGACCGATTACCGCTGTGTCGGCCCGGGTGCTCTCACCTCACGCCAGTGCGGTCACCGGAAACGAGTGACCGGGAGAGCGCCCTTCGGTTCCCGAAAGGCTCTCGGCTCCCATGCCTCCCACCTTCTCCGCCTCGCCCGCTCCCGCCTCCTCCTCTGCCCCCGTCTCCCTCTTCTCGGCGGCTCTCCCCTCGCCTGACGCCGTCGTGGCCGCGCTGCGCGCCGCCGGCTGCGTCTTCGCCGAGGACGAGGCCGCGCTCATCCTGACCGCCGCCCGCTCCGCCGCGGAACTCACCGCGCTGGTCGACCGCCGTGTCACCGGTCTGCCCCTCGAACTCGTCCTGGGCTGGGCCGAGTTCCGCGGCCTGCGCATCGCGGTCGCCCCCGGTGTCTTCGTGCCCCGCCGCCGGACCGAGTTCCTGGTGGCGACGGCCCTGGCCCATGCGCCGCACGCGAACGTCGTCGTGGACCTGTGCTGCGGGTCCGGGGCCGTCGGCGCGGCCCTGGCGGCCGCCCTCGACCGTCCCGAGGTGCACGCCGCCGACGTCGATCCGGTCGCGGTGCGCTGCGCCCGCGGCAACCTCGCGGGCGCGGGCGGCCGGGTGTACGCCGGTGACCTGTTCGACGCGCTGCCCGACGCCCTGCGCGGCCGGGTGGACATCCTCGCGGCCAACGTGCCGTACGTGCCCACCGGCGAGGTCGCTCTGCTGCCCGCCGAGGCCCGCGAGCACGAACCGCTGGTCGCCCTCGACGGCGGGAGCGACGGCCTCGACGTGCTGCGCAGGGTCGCGGCCGAGGCACCCGGCTGGCTCGCCCCGGGCGGCTGCCTGCTGGTCGAGACGAGCCGGCGACAGGCGCCCGACGCCGTCGAGGCCTTCACCCGGGCCGGTCTGACGACCCGCCTCGCGGTCTGCGAGGAGCTGTACGCCCATGTGGTGATCGGCGTCGGGGACTGACCGCCACCGCTCGGTGCCGCTACCGCACCGGCGGCGTGGCCCGGGCGATCAGCAGGGCCACGTCGTCGGAGTTCTCCGGCTCGTGCAGGGTGCGCAGCAGCAGGTCGCAGACCTCCTCCAGCGGGCGGTCCGGGCCCTCCAGCAGGGCGAGGAGCGCGTCCAGCCGCTCGTCCAGCGGGTGCCTGCGCGTCTCGACCAGACCGTCGGTGTAGAAGACCAGCCGGTCGCCCGGCTCCAGGCCGACCTCGGTGGTGGAGAAGGCGACGCCGCCCACCCCGAGCGGCACACCGGTGGGCAGGTCGAGCAGCTCGGGCGGACGGCCGGCCCGCAGGCGGACCGGGGGCAGATGCCCGGCGTTGGCGATCAGGCACCGCCGCCGGTGCGGGTCGTGGACGGCGTACAGACAGGTGGCGATGGCCTGGTCCAGACCCGCCGTGGTCCGCTCCAGGTGGCCGAGCAGCTGCGCGGGGTCCAGTTCGAGGGCGGCCAGGGTGTTCGTCGCGGTGCGCAGCCGCCCCATGGAGGCCGCCGCCGCGATACCGCTGCCCATCACGTCGCCCACCACGAGCGCGGTCCTGCCGCCGGCGAGCTCGATCACGTCGAACCAGTCGCCGCCGACCTCGCTGGTGCCCCCGGCCGGCTGGTAGCGGGAGGCGACCTCGAGACCTCCGGTCACCGGCGGATGGCTCGGCAGCAGACTGCGCTGCAGGGTGAGCGCGGTGTCGCGGGCGTTCTGGTACCAGCGGGCGTTGTCGATCTGCAGCGCCGCCCGCGCCGCCAGCTCCCCGGCCAGCAGCAGGTCGTCCCCGTCGAACGGCAGGGGGTTGGTGATCCGCTTCAGGTCCAGGGCGCCGAGCACCTCGCCCCGTGCGATCAGCGGCACGGCCAGGTACGAGTGGACACCCGCCCGGCGCAGCAGCTCGGCCGCCTCCGGCGAGCGGGCGACGCGTGACAGGTCCTCCCGCGTCACCCGCGCCACCATCACCGGCCGGCCGGTGCGCACGCACTCGGTGACCAGGCGGTCCGGTCCGTACCGGGCGACCCGGCCGGGCGGGTCGGCCGCCTCCAGCGCGTCCCGGGCGTCGTCGCCGGCACGCACGGCCAGCGCCCTGATCACCGCCGGTTCGGCCGGGCCAAGCGTGCTGCGCCGGCCCTCGACCACGGCGTCCAGCAGGTCCACCGCGGCGACGTCGGCGAGGCCGGGCACGGCCACGTCGGCCAGCTCGTACGCGGTGCGGTCCAGCCGCAGCGTGGTGCCGATCCGGGCGGAGGCGTCCGCCACGGCGGCCAGCCGGCGCCGCGCGGCCTCCGCCTCGGCGCTCGTCCGGTACTGCTCGGTGACGTCCACCACCGACACGGCCACGCCCAGCACGGCGTCCATGGCGTCCTCCAGCCGGTACAGCGAGACCGACCAGGTGTGGTCCTCGTCCGGGTCGGCGGGGGTGCGGCCGGTCGCGGGCCGGTCGACGACCGGCCGCCCGGTCTCCAGCACCTCGCGTGCCGCCGCCTCCAGCGGGCCGGCGTCCACCTCCGGCAGCAGCTCACGGATCGTCCGGCCGAGGTGCTCCTCGGCCGGGATGCCGTTGATCCGCTCCAGGGCCGGGTTGACCGAGACGTACCGCAACCCGGTGTCCAGGACGGCCAGACCGATCGGGGACTGCATGATCACCCGCGTGGACAGGGCGACGTCCCGCTCCAGCCTGCGGACCATCGACTGGTCGGCCGCGAGCCCGAGGGCGTAGACGTCCCCGCGGTCGTCCAGCAGGCGCATGTTGCGGAACTCCACCAGCCGGGTGCCGCCGTCCTTGTGCCGGACGGGGAAGGCGCCGGCCCAGCTCCGGCCGGTCTTCATCACGTCCTCGAACAGCCTCACCACCAGGTCGAGATGGCGTTCGTCGACCATGATGCGGGCGGCGTACCGCCCCAGCGCCTCCGGCGCGGAATAGCCGAACAGCTCCTCGGCCTGCGGGCTCCACAGGACGATCCGGCCCTCGGCGTCCAGCACGATCGAGGCCACGTTCAGCAGGTCGAGCAGCCCGCTGGGGCGCACCGGGCCGCGCGGCGACGGCTCGCCCTCGAACCCGGCAGACCCCGCTGCACTCATCCCACGCCCCGCCTTCGCCGTCCGACGCGGCACGCCCTTCGATGCCGACTTCCTTGTTCTACCGCGTTCCACCGCGCACAGGGCCGGTTCGCCGGGGCTCCGCCGTCTCCTCCCAGCATCTCCCCGCGGGCCGGGGAACGCCGCACGAAGCGCGTCCGGAGTTGGTCTGTACATGACTCTGTGGACGGTCCAGACTGTGCGCCGAGTGCCTCACGCCCGCCCGTGCCGCCCGGCCACCCCCACCGAGGAGCCCCCATGCCCCTGCGTGCCCGGCAACGTTGTCACACCCTCCTGACCGGACTCGCCGTCCTCACCCTCTCCCTCTGCCTCGCGGGTCCGGCGGCAGCGGACGCCCCCGCGGCCGGAGCCCTCGCCGCCGACGTCTGGACCGAGGCCGGCTCCGACCGGGCCGACCCGCTGACCGAGAGCCAGGGTCTGGCGTCGGTGGAGGTGCCCGCGGGCAGCCCCAACCGCTACACCGGGATCGGCACCATTCCGCTCGGCCTCAGCACCCGCGGCTGGAACCACGTCGGCGACCCGGACGCCTCCTACGACGGCCACTACGTCGAGCCGTACCAGCGCGACGACGGGAACACGAAGATGTTCCGCGTTCAGGCACCGGACGGGAGCTGGTCGGAGTACGTGCACACGCTGAGCGCCGGGGAGGCGCTGAACAACTCCTGGTCCGCCGTCTCGCCCGACGGGCAGTGGATGCTGGCGGGGGAGTGGGGCACCATGAACCGCCTGCTGGTCTTCCCGACCCCCGGCGTCAACCCCGCCACCTCGCCCTCGGCGAACCTCCCGCAGGCGGCCACCGTCCACCTGGACCACGCCGTGCGCGATGTCCAGGGCTGCGACTTCCTGGACGCGACCACGCTGCTGTGCTCCTCCGACGACCCGGAGGGCGCGCTCTTCGGCCTCACCAAGCCGCTGCTGAGGATCGACCTGTCGGCCGCACCCAACGGCACCGCGGACGTCACCGGGCACGTCACCGCGCTGCGGCAGCTGCCCCTGCGCAGTGCCTGCTCCGGGAGCTTCGAGGCGGAGGGCGTCGACTACGACCGGCGTACCGGCACCCTGCGCGTGATCGTCGTGTCGCCCGGCTTCTGCGTGCTCACCGACAGCAAGACGTACAAGTTCACCCGGGGCTGACCCGGCCCCTTCGCGCCGGGCCGCAGGTGGTGCTTTTCTGGTGGTATCGGCCATGACCACGAGAGGGAGCGATCACGATGGACGGTGAGCGACTGCATCCGGAGTCCGTCTCGGTGGAGCTGAGCGGATGCAGCAAGGAGGACGCCCGGACCGTGTTCGACACCCTGTGCGCGTGCTTCTCCTCCGACCGGCACGCGGGCGACGTGACCCGGGAGTACGACGAGGTGCGCCCCACCGTGTGGCTGGGCACCTTCGACGTGGCCGACGCCCTGCGGGGCGAGTGCGGTCCCGCCCGGCTCGGGGCCTCCGTGGAGGCCGACGCGCAGGGCGGCTACTGGGCGATCGAGAGGCTCCGGACGACCCTGGACTCCCTGTTCACCGTGCACGACCTGAGCCAGGCCTCCGGGGATCAGGAGCGGGAACTGCACGTCGTGCTCGAAAGTCGCTGAGCGGCGTCCCGCCGGGTGCGGTGAGGTGTGCGCCACCCCATTGTGCAACTAGTTGCACAATGGGGTGGCCGTCCTCTACAACAGAGGCACGTCACCGCGCACGGAGGGCCCGATGAGCCGTTACCCGCACCTGCTGAGCCCGCTCGACCTGGGCTTCACCACTCTCCCCAACCGGGTCCTGATGGGCTCCATGCACGTCGGGCTGGAGGAGGCCGAGCGCGGGTTCGAGCGCATGGCCGCCTTCTACGCCGCCCGGGCACGCGGCGGAGTGGGCCTGATCGTCACCGGCGGCATCGCCCCCAACGACGAGGGCCGCCCGTACGAGGGGGGCGCCAAGCTCACCACCGAGGCGGAAGCGGAACAGCACCGGGTCGTCACCGACGCCGTGCACCGCGAGGGCGGCCGGATCGCCCTGCAGATCCTGCACTTCGGCCGCTACGCCTACCACGCCGACCTGGTCGCCCCTAGCGCGCTCCAGGCCCCGATCAGCCCGCACGTGCCGCGTGAGCTGACCGACGCCGAGGTCGAGCGCACGATCGACGACTACGTGCGCACCGCCCGCCTCGCCCGCGAGGCCGGGTACGACGGCGTCGAGATCATGGGCTCCGAGGGCTACCTCGTCAACGAGTTCATCGCCGCGCGGACCAACCAGCGCACCGACCGCTGGGGCGGCTCCTACGAGAACCGCACGCGATTCCCCGTCGAGATCGTCCGCCGGGTGCGCGAGGCGGTCGGCGAGGACTTCATCCTCGTCTACCGCCTCTCGATGCTCGACCTCGTCCCCGGCGGCTCCACCCTCGACGAGGTGATCACCCTCGCCAAGGCCGTCGAGACCGCCGGCGCCACCCTCATCAACACCGGCATCGGCTGGCACGAGGCCCGCATCCCCACCATCGCCACCTCCGTGCCCCGCGGCGCCTACACCTGGGTGACCAAGCGGCTGATGGGCCAGGTGTCGGTCCCGCTCGTCACCACCAACCGCATCAACACCCCCGAGGTCGCCGAGGCACTGCTCGCCGAGGGCACGGCCGACATGGTCTCGATGGCCCGTCCGATGCTCGCCGACCCCGACTTCGTCGCCAAGGCCGCGGCCGGCCGCCCCGAGGCCATCAACACCTGCATCGGCTGCAACCAGGCCTGCCTGGACCACACGTTCAGCGGCCGGATCACCTCCTGCCTGGTCAACCCGCGCGCCTGCCACGAGACCGAGCTGGTCCTGTCCCCGACCCGGCGGCGCAAGCGCGTCGCCGTCGTCGGCGCCGGACCGGCCGGGCTGGCCTGCGCGGTGAGCGCCGCCGAGCGCGGCCACGAGGTCACCCTGTTCGACGCCGCGAGCGAGATCGGCGGCCAGCTGAACGTCGCCCGCAAGGTCCCCGGCAAGCAGGAGTTCGACGAGACGCTGCGCTACTTCCGCACCCAGCTCGCGGCGCACGGTGTCGACGTACGCCTGAACACCCGCGTCGGTGCCGACGACCTCACCGGCCACGACGAGGTCGTCGTCGCCACCGGTGTCACCCCGCGCACGCCGGACATCCCCGGCATCGGCCACCCGTCCGTCGTCGGCTACCTCGACGTCCTGCGCGACGGCGCCCCCGTCGGCGAGCGGGTCGCGATCCTCGGCGCGGGCGGCATCGGCTTCGACGTCGCCGAGTACCTCACCGACGGCGGGGACAAGGCGCACGAGGACCCCGGGACGTACTTCCGTCTCTGGGGCGTCGACACCGACTACCGCGCGCCCGGCGGCCTCGCCGCGCCCGAACGCCCCGCGCCGCCGCGCACCGTCCATCTGCTCCAGCGCAAGACGTCCAAGGTCGGCGCCGGACTGGGCAAGACCACGGGCTGGATCCACCGCACCGAGCTGAAGCACCGCGGCGTCACCATGGTCCCGGGGGTCCGCTACGACCGGATCGACGACGCCGGGCTGCACATCACCGTCGGCGGCGAGTCCACCGTGCTGGAGGTCGACACGGTCGTCCTGTGCACCGGCCAGGAGCCGAGCCGGGGCCTGTACGACGACCTGGTCGCCGCCGGACACCGCGCGCACCTCATCGGCGGCGCCGACGTGGCCGCCGAACTGGACGCCAAGCGCGCCGTCAAGCAGGGCACCGAGCTGGCGGCGGCCCTCTAGAGGGCGGGCGCGGACGGAGGGCGGGCGCGGCGCGGGCCGTCCCTAGGATGAGCCCATGTCACTCCCGCACGCGATCCTCACCGCCCTGGTCGAAAAGCCGTCGTCGGGGCTGGAGCTGACCCGCCGGTTCGACAGGTCGATCGGCTACTTCTGGTCGGCGACGCACCAGCAGATCTACCGCGAGCTGGGAAAACTGGAAGCCGAGGGCCTGATCCGCGCGCTGCCCGACCAGCAGCCGGCCCGCGGGCAGAAGAAGTCCTACGAGGTCCTGCCCGCGGGCCGCGCCGAACTGTCCCGCTGGACCGCGACCCCGCAGGACCCCAAGCCCCTGCGGGACACGATGCTGCTGCGGCTGCGCGCCGCCGCCGTGGTCGGCACCGCCGGCGTGGAGGCTGACCTGCGACGCCATCTGGAGCTGCACGAGAGGCAGTTGGCCGAGTACGAGGAGATCGAGCGGCGCGACTTCCCGCCTGGCCGGGACAGCACCGAGGACCGGTTGCGGCACCTGGTGCTGCGGGCCGGCATCGACCTGGAGACGTTCTGGACCCAGTGGCTCCGGCACGCGCTGGCCCAGTTCGCCGAGCTGCCCGGCGACGGACCGGCCTGACCGGTCCGGCCGCCCCGCTCAGAACCGGTAGGGCTTCGAGCGGCGCCGCAGGAACCAGGCCGCGGCGATGACGCCGGTCCCCACCAGCGCGCCGCCCGCCACCAGGGTGGCCGTGCCGTAGTCCTGGACGGCTCCGCCCAGCCCGCCCATGACGCCGCCCGGCGACGCGGACGGGGCGGGGGTGGCGGAGCGGCTGGGCGAGGGGGAGGGGGAGGGGGCCGAGGAGACGATGACCGTCTGGGTGCCGGCGGTGCTGTTGTTCGAGCACATGACGATCACCGTGTACGTGCCCGGCGAGATTCCCGACCAGGCCGCGGACTGGCCCGAACCGCTGCCGGACAGCGCCACCTGACGTCCCTGGGCGAAGTCCCGCTGACTGCTGGTGAGCAGCGAGGCGGTGCCCCAGCTGCCGTTGAGCTGGGCACAGGCCGTGGTCGTGACCGACACGGTGGTACCGGTGGTGCTCACGGAGATCCCCGGTCCCGCCGCGGCCGTAGTGGCGGCCAGGGCGACGGGCAGCACGGCGGCGGCCGCCACGGTGGCACCGGAGCGGAGAAGTGGCGATGAGATGCGCATGTGGACTGCCCTCCGGCGGCACGGTCGGCGGTACATCCTTGCGCCGCCGGGATCGGGTACGCCCGTGCCCCCTCCGGCAGCCAACAGGGCACCGGCCGGGCCCGCATGCGGAGCGCGACCGCCCAGGTGACGCTCTCCCCGAGCCGGACGTACGTCAGCCGCCCGCGCCCAACGTCACCTTCCGCTCCGCCGAGAAGCCGCCCCACGTACCGTCGGCCAGCCTCGCCCGGACCCGCACCCGGTGCGTCACCCCGGCCTCGCGTCCGGCGTAGAAGCTGTACTCGGCGCGGTCGCGCGGCGCGTCCGCGCCGTAGACCAGCGACGTCGCCGCACGGCCGTCCAGATGGATCTGGTACTCGGTCACCGGGCTCTCGGCGCGCGGCGGGACCCAGGAGAGGTCCAGGTAGTAGGCCCCGTCGGCCCGGTGGGAGGCCGCGCGCAGCTCCGTGGGCGCGGTGGCGCGTCCGTCGTCGGTGCCCGGGGTGGTGAGCCGGACGGCGTCGCCCGCCGCGGAGACGTTGTCGGCGGCGTCCCGCGCCCGCACGGTGAACGAGTAGCGGGTGCCCGCCCGCAGCCCCGTGACCACGGCGGCCGTCTGGTTGCCACCGACGCTGTGGACCTTCGTGTCGCCCTGGTAGACGTCGTACGACACCACACCGCGGTCGTCCTTCGCGGCCGACCAGGTGAGCTGGACCGCCCTGCTGCCCGCCGCCCGGCCGTGGACGTCCCCCGGGCGGGTCGGAGCGGAGCCGTCGGCCACCGCGGCGGGAGTGGTCGCCCGCACCTCGCGGCTGAGCGGCCCGAGCCGCCCGTCGGCGTCCCGCGCCCGCACGGTGAAGACGTACGCCGTGGAGGGGCGCAGCCGGGTGACGTCCACCATCCGCTCGGTCGCCGGCACCTCCTTCACCAGCGTGCCGCCGCGGTACACCTCGTAGGTCCGCACGTCGTCGACCGCGTTCCACATCACGTGCACGGTGGTCGCGCTGCCGGCCTCGGCGGTGACGCCCGTGGGCACCGAGGGCAGCCCGCCGCCGTCACCGTCACCGTCATCGGCCGCGCCCCAGCCGCAGGACGTGAGCAGGAGGAGCGCCCCGCAGAGCAGGGCGCACCGGCGCGGGAGAGCGGGAACGGAAACCTCGCGCACGGCTCTGCCTCCCCGGTGGCGCCGGTGGCGACGCCGACGACTGTAAAGGTCCGGACCAATATGACGCCCGTGATGCGACCACATCAAGAGGGCCGTGGGTGAAGCGCACCCGGAAGGGTTACGTATGCTGGGGCACCTCACGGACGAACTCCCGGGAAGAACGGGGAAGTTCGGGCCGTTGGCGCGTGGACCGCTGTCGTCGCCATCCCGCGCCGGCACGGGCGGCCGGGCGGGCCGGAGCCGGACAGGCCCGGCCCGCCCGCCCCCGGTCGCGCCACCCCTGGGGACGCCGAGTGCACCTCGGGCGTGCACCGTCTGGCCCTGCGAAAGGTGGTCGCGTGAGCGATTCGGGGACACATGGGGCCGAGTGCCCGTCCCTGTCCCCGAGGAGAGGCCCACATCGTGCGTGTCCAGTCGCTGACACTGGTCGCGGCCAGCGCCGCCCTGATCGCCCCCACGACGTTCCCCGCCACTGCGCCCCCACCGCGCACCGATCCGCCGGCGCGGGTCCTGCTGCCCGGCGCTGTGGACCGGACCGGGGCCGTGCGCGCGGACCGGTCCGGAGTCCGGGTGGGCCCCGTCCCGCACGTCCCGGCCGGGCCATGGGCACCCCCCTCGCCGGACGGGCCGGCCCCCGGGTCCGAGGACCGTCCGCGGCAGGCCGGGAGCGAGGAGCCCGTCCGCGCCGCCGACCTGCTGGACAGGGTGCGGGAGTGCGAACCGGTCTCCTCCGGGCGCTACCGCAGCGACGCCGGAGCACCGGCGGACATCCCGGTGTGCGGCACACGCGAGGCCGTGTACTGGAAGGCCGACCTGGACGTCGACTGCGACGGGCGGCCCGGCGACCGCTGCAATGCCGGCACCGACCCGCACTTCAGCCCCGCCACCGCCTTCACGGAGTCCGACGGCCGCCCACTGGACGCCGAACGCCTGCCCTACGTCGTCGTGCCCGGCCCCAGCGACACCTGGGACCACCGCGAGGACGGCGTACGCGGCGGATCGCTCGCGGCCCTGGTCCACGGGGACCGGGTGCGGTACGCGGTCGTCGGCGACGTCGGCCCCGGCGAGCTGATCGGCGAGGCCTCCTACGCCGCCGCGCGTTCCCTCGGCATCCCGGCGGATCCCGAGGGCGGCGGCGTGGCCTCCGACGTCACGTACATCGTCTTCAAGGGCAGCGAGGTCGAGCCCATCGAGGACACGGCCGCGGCCGAGAAGGCGGGGGAGCGGCTGGCGCGGCGGTTCGTGGACGGGGACTGAGCGGACGGGGCGTGGGCCTTGCGTCCAGACCTCCTGATCGGACCTCCCGGTCAGACCTTCCGGTAGGAGTACGCCTCCGCGGCCGCCGCCTCCACGGCCGCGAGGTCGGCGCCCGTCGACGCCGTGACGACCGCCGCCACCGCGCCCTCGACGAAGGGCGCGTCCACCAGACGGGTGTTCTCCGGGAGTTCGTCACCCTCGGCGAGCAGCGCCTTCACGGTGAGCACGGCACTGCCCAGGTCGGTGAGGACGGCGACGCCCGCGCCCCGGTCCACGGACGCGGCGGCGGCAGCGACCAGTTCCGAACTGGTCCCGAACTCCCCGGACGCGGTACCGCCGGCCGGGGCGACGGCCACCGCGCCGGCACCGCCCGACAGGGCCTTGGCCAGCTCCGCCACCGACGCGGCGACCTCGGCGCTGTGCGACACCAGCACGATGCCCACCCGCTTGTCGTCACTCACCGGCCGTCTCCTTCAGTGCCTCGAACAGCAGTGCGGTCGAGGTGGCCCCCGGGTCCTGGTGTCCGATGCTGCGCTCGCCCAGATAGCTCGCCCTGCCCTTGCGTGCCTGCATGGGCGTGGTCGCCTCGGCTCCCTCCAGGGCCGCCGTGCCGGCCGCCGCGAAGGAGTCGCCCAGGGCGTCCACGGCGGGCACCAGGGCGTCCACCATCGTCTTGTCCCCCGGGGCGGCACCGCCGAGCGTCCGGACGGCGTCCACGCCCGCCCGCAGCGCCTCGGCCAGCTGCTCCGCGCTCACCTCGGGGGAGTCCCCGAGTGCCTTGCCGGTACGGCGCAGCAGCGTCCCGTACAGGGGCCCCGAGGCGCCGCCGACCGTGGAGATGAGCCGGCGTCCGGCGAGGATCAGGACGGCGCCGGGGGTGTCCGGTGCCTCCTTCTCCAGCGTGTCGGCCACGGCCGTGAACCCGCGCTGGAGATTGCTGCCGTGGTCGGCGTCGCCGATGGGTGAGTCGAGGGCGGTGAGCCGTTCCGCGTCGCGGTCGACCAGCGCGGTGGCCGCCGTCATCCAACGGCGGAAGAAGTCGGCGTCGAGCACAGGTTCTCCTTGCCTGGTAGGTACGTCGGGATTCTTCCCCCGTCGGCCGTCACATGCCCCACCGCAGACCAGGGGTACTGACCGGGGCGTCCCACAGCCCGAGCAGTTCCTCGTCGATCTCGCACAGGGTGACCGAGGCGCCGGCCATGTCGAGGGAGGTGACGTAGTTGCCGACGAGGGTGCGGGCGACGGCGACGCCCCGCTCGCCCAGGACCCGCTGCACCTCGGCGTTGAAGCCGTACAGCTCGAGCAGCGGCGTCGCGCCCATGCCGTTGACCAGGACCAGGACGGGGCTGCGCGGGGCGAGGTCGGTCAGCACCGCCTCCACGGCGGCGTCGGCGATCTCGCCCGAGGTCATCATCGGGCGCCGCTCCCGGCCGGGCTCCCCGTGGATGCCGATGCCCAGTTCCAGCTCACCGGCGGGGAGGTCGAAGGTGGGGCTGCCCTTGGCCGGCGTGGTGACGGCGCTGAGCGCCACCCCGAAACTGCGGGAGCTGTCGTTGACCCGGCGGGCGATCGCCTCCACCTGCTCCAGCGGCCGGCCCTCCCGCGCCGCCGCCCCGGCGATCTTCTCGACGAACAGGGTCGCCCCCGTGCCGCGCCGGCCGGCGGTGTAGAGGCTGTCCGTCACCGCGACGTCATCGTTGACCAGCACCTTCGCGACCCGGATGCCCTCGTCCTCGGCCAGTTCGGCGGCCATGTCGAAGTTGAGCACGTCACCGGTGTAGTTCTTGACGACGAAGAGCACCCCGGCCCCGCTGTCCACGGCCGCCGCGGCCCGCACCATCTGGTCCGGCACCGGTGAGGTGAACACCTCACCCGGACAGGCGGCCGACAGCATCCCGTCACCCACGAACCCGCCGTGCAGCGGCTCGTGCCCGGAGCCCCCTCCCGACACCAGGGCGACCTGCCCCGGCACGGGGGCGTCCCGCCGCACGATCACCCTGTTCTCGACATCCACGGTCAACTCGGGATGGGCGGCCGCCATACCGCGCAGCGCGTCCGCGACGACGGTCTCGGGGACATTGATGAGCATCTCCATGGGATACCTCCTGGGAAGGCCGGCAAGCCGGTCGCTGACCTGTGTCTTTGCTGGTCGGAGTGGGTTGGTGCGATATGTGGCCTCGGCGGTCCGTGACGGGATGTCGGCTCGGTCGGACGGGCGGGTGGGACTTGATCGGAACGCCGCTGTCGGCAGTATCGGCCTTGCGGCAGCGAAGGTCACGTGCGGACGCATGGGCGCGCCCCTTCCGAACGAAAAGTCGCCGGATGCCGGCGTCCTACCGGCCCTGAAGCGTCTTCTCGTCGTCAAGGGGCGTCGCCGCGCCCCGGTGCGAGTGAGAAGGCGCGGGCGCCGGGTGCCAGGGCGGCGGCGGCGGGCGCCGCGAAGCAGACGAGCGCGCAGCCCGCGAGGACCGCTGTGGCGCCGAAGGCGTCGATGGCCGGGGCGATGAGGGCGAGTCCGAGCGGGGCGAGGCCGTAGGACAGCAGGAAGTCCAGGGAGGAGACACGGGCCAGCTTGTCCGGGGCGACCTCGCGCTGGGCGGCGGTGAACCAGGGCACGTTGAACAGTTCGATGCCGATGCCCGCGACGGCGTAGGCGGCCATCACGAGGACCGGGTGCACGGGGAACACCAGGCTGAGCGGAGCGAAGCCGTAGGCGGCCAGACCGGTCAGGGCGGCCCAGCCGGGCAGGCGCGGGCGCCAGCGGGCCATGAGCAGCCCGCCGCCCAGCGCTCCCGCGGTGTAGGCGGTCATCGCCCCCGCGAGCACGACCTCGGTCCCGTACTCGTCCCTGCTGACCATGGGAAGGGCGACGCCGGTCGCGGAGTAGCCGGTGGCTATCACGGCCGTCAGCGCGCCCAGACCGGCGAGGAACCAGGGGTGCCTGCGCGCCTCGCGGACACCCTCCGCGAACTCGGCCGGGAAGGATGCCCCGACCGTTCCGGCCGAAGGCCCCGGCGTCTCTTCCGCGGCCCCGGGTCGCGTACAGGTCACGGGTGCGCAGGCCGCGACCAGCCAGAGCAGCCCGATGCCCACCAGCAGTGCCCGGACGTCCAGGAAGACGGCGAGCAGCGCGGCCGAAGAGGGACCGACGAGTGTGGTGACCCGTACCGCCAGGGTCATGGCGGCGTTGGCCTGCTGCCTGCGCCCGGCGTCGACCACTTCGGCGGTGAGCGCCTGGTAGGCGGGTCGGCAGGCGCCCTGGCCGGCTCCCGCCACCGCGGCGGCCACCGCCATCAGCGGTACCGAGCGTCCCAGCCCCGCGGCGATCACCGGTGCTGCGGCTCCGGCGGCCAGCCCCGCCCACAGTGCGACGCCCCGGCGGGAGTGCCGGTCGGCCAGCACCCCGGCCACGGGCACCGCGGCGAGGAATCCGACGGTGCGCGCCGCGAGCAGCAGGCCGAGGTCGGTGGCGGCCAGGGTCCGGTCGAAGACGGCGAGGCCGAGGACGAAGGGCAGGGCCCAGGTGGCCAGGCCCGACGCGGTGGCGCCCGTCCAAAGGCGCAGGAAGGCCGAGTCGAGCAGGATCGAGGGCTGTTTCGCGGGAGGGGACTGGGCGGCGGTGGGAGGGGCGGAGGGAGTGGGCACGAGGGGGGTGCTCCTGTCGTGTCGGCGGCGAGGGATCGGACGCGCACCGGCCGCAACAGCTGTGCCCCGCGGCGAGGTTGGGCGACGGGGACGGCCGTGGCACCGGGCGGGAGGCGCGACGCGGCGACAGACTATCGCAGTGATAATCATTTCCATTAGAGTGCTGCCGGTCGTCGTCCTGCGAGGGGTGTGGGGTTTCCGCGTATGAACATGTGTTCCATTTATGAGGGCCGATGAAGCTACCGCACATGCCTGCGCCCTCGGCCTCGGTGTCCTCGGCCGACGAGGACACGGGGGACCCGGCGGAGGTGGAGGCGCCCCGGCCCGCAGCGGCTGGACGAGGCCGACTCGCGTCACGGAAAGCGCTGCCGCTCACCTGCGCGGCGCTGGCCGCCCTCCTGGTGGTGTCCGTCGTCGTCGCCATCGGACTCGGTCCCGCCGTCGTCACGCCGCGGGAGACGGCCCGCCATCTGTGGGCCGCCCTCAGCGGCGGGCGCATCGGCCCCGACGAGGTGACCACATATCAGATCATCTGGCAGATCCGTACGCCGCGCGTGCTGCTGGCCGCCCTGGTGGGGGCCGGGCTGAGCGCGGTCGGAGCGGCGATCCAGGCCATGGTGCGCAACGCGCTGGCCGACCCCTTCGTCCTCGGGGTCTCCTCGGGCGCCTCCGTAGGTGCCGTCGGGGTCACCGTCACGGGAGGGCTCGCGGCACTCGGCATCCACGCCGTCTCCGTCGGCGCCTTCCTCGGCGCACTCGTCGCCTCGCTCCTGGTGTACGCGGCCTCCTCCAGCAGGGGCGCGCTGTCACCGCTGCGCCTCGTGCTGACGGGCGTGGCCATGTCCCTGGGGTTTCAGGCCGTCATGAGCCTGATCGTCTACTTCGCGCCGGACAGCGAGGCGACGAGCATGGTCCTGTACTGGACGATGGGCAGCTTCGGCGCGGCGACCTGGGGCGCGCTGCCCGTCGTCTCCGTCGTGGTGCTGGCCGGACTCGCGGCCCTGTACCGGTACGGGAGGGCGCTCGACGTCCTCTCCCTCGGCGACGAGACCGCCGCGAGCCTCGGCTTCGATCCCGACCGGCACCGCAAGGTGCTGCTGGTGCTCGTATCGCTCGTCACGGGCGTCATGGTCGCCGTCAGCGGTGCCATCGCCTTCGTCGGACTCGTCATGCCGCACGTGGTGCGGATGGTCGTCGGTGCCACGCACGCCCGCGTGCTCGCCGTGGCTCCACTGGTCGGAGCGGTCTTCATGGTGTGGGTCGATCTGGCGGCACGGACCCTGGTGGCCCCGCGCGAGCTGCCACTGGGAGTCATCACCGCGCTCGTGGGGGTGCCCGTCTTCATCGCCCTCATGCGACGCAGGGGCTACACCTTCGGAGGCCGTTGACGTGGACCTGAAACTCGATGAACTCTCCGTGGTGACGGACGGCGAGAGTCTCGTGCGCGGGCTGTCCCTGCAGGTGCCGGACGGGCAGGTCGTGGGCCTCGTGGGGCCCAACGGAAGCGGCAAGTCCACCGCGCTGCGGTGCGTGTACCGCGCGTTGCGGCCCAGCTCCGGAACCGTCTGGGTGGGCGAGCGGGATCTGACGCGGCTCCCGCTGCGCGACAGCGCCCGCACCGTCGCGGCCATGACCCAGGACGGCGGCGTCGACTTCGACTTCACGGTCGAGGAGGTCGTCGCCCTCGGACGCGCGCCCCACCTGCGCGGGAACCAGGCACTCAGTGGCCGGGAACGCGACCTGTGCGAGCGGGCGATGGACCGGCTCGACATCGGGCACCTCGCACACCGGGGCGTCCTGACGCTGTCGGGCGGTGAGCGCCAGCGCGTCCTGCTGGCCCGTGCGCTCGTCCAGGAACCGCGGATCCTCGTCCTCGACGAGCCGACCAACCACCTGGACGTCCGGCACCAGGTCGACCTGCTCTCGCTGCTGCGCGGGTCCGGACTCACCGTCCTCGTCGTCCTGCACGACCTCAACCTCGCCGCGGCGGCCTGCGACCGGATCGGCGTCCTCTCCCACGGCCGCCTGGTCGCCTCCGGCACACCCGCGGCCGTGCTCACGGCACAGCTCGTCGGCGATGTCTTCGGCGTCAGGGCCAGCGTCGTCCCCCACCCGCTGACCGGCGATCCCCAACTCCTGTACTCGCTCAACTCCACCCGCTGAAAGGCTGCTCACGCATGCGCACAACCCGAACCCCCGCCGCGCTTTGCCGGCCCGCCGCGCTCGGCTCCGTCCTGGCGGCCGCCCTGCTGCTCGGCGGATGCGGCGCCGAGGTCGAGTCGGACGCAAAGGAGTCCGGCAAGGTCACCGTCAAGCGTTGCGGTGAACCCGTCGAGTACACGGTGCCCGAGCGGGCCGTCGCCTATGAAGGCGGCAGCGCGGACAAGCTGTTCGCCCTCGGACTGACCGAGCACGTGCACGGCTATGTGATGCCTCCCGCGAATCCGCCGGTGAGCGAGTCCCCGTGGGCGTCCGAGTACGCGAAGGTCGAGATGCTCAGCGACGATCTCCTGAACAAGGAGGTCGTGGTCGAGGCCGAGTCGGACTTCGTCGTGGCCGGCTGGAACTCCGGCTTCAAGGACGAGCGGGGCATCACGCCCGAGATCCTGGACAAGCTAGGCATCCAGAGCTTCATGCACACCGAGAGCTGCTTCAACTACCCGGGACACCCCGAGAAGATGAGCCCGTTCGAGGCGCTCTACACCGACCTCGAACGCCTCGGCAGGATCTTCCGGGTCGAGAAGAAGGCCGCAGACGTCGTCGACGGGCTGAAGAAGCGCGTGTCGGCCGTCGAGGCCGAGGCCCCCGAGGGCGATCCGGTGCCCGTCTTCCTCTACGACTCCGGCACCGACCAGCCGTTCACCGCGGGCAACCAGGTGCCTCCCAACGACATCATCAAGACGGCCGGTGGCAGGAACGTCTTCGACGGACTCGACGAGCGCTGGACCCAGGTCAACTGGGAATCCGTCGCCGAGGCCGAGCCGGAAGTCGTCGTCATCCTCGACTACGGCGACCAGCCCGCCCAGAAGAAGATCGACTTCCTGCGGAAGTCCCCCCACACCAAGGGGCTCCCCGCCGTGAAGAACAACAACTTCTTCATCCTCGACTACAACGAGGGCATCAGCGGGCCGCGCAACATCGACGGCCTGGAGAAGTTCGCCACCTACCTGCGCGAACTCAAGGGCTGAGCCACCGCGTGCCACCCCCTCGCACCGACAAGGAAAGGACACCATGGACCGCCACGCGATCGGCCGCGCCCTCGTCGAGCAGTTGCCCCCACCGCTTCCCGCCGACCGGATCATCGCCCTCAACCAGCCCAAGGAGGACCTGCACACCACTCGCTCCTACGAGTGGAACGGCTGGACGTTCGACGTTCCACCCGGCGTCTTCATACCCGGCTGGACCAGCCGCCTGATCCACGAGCGGCTGCTCGACGGCCGTATCGAGACCCGCGGCCTGCGGTACGCCGCCATGGGCGTCGGCCTGGGCGTCGAGGCCGTGACGGCAGGCATCCGGGGCGCTCGGGAGATCCACGCGCTCGACGTCCACCCGGAGAGCGTGGCCGCCGCCACCCGTCACTACCGCCGCTTGGCCGGCGAACGCCCGGACACCCTGTTCGCCCCCGCGGTGAGTGACGTCTTCGACGCCCTCCCCGAGGATGCCCGGCTGGACGTGGTCACCTTCAACCCGCCCGCCGTCAGCCAGACCGTCAGCGACGACCCCGACGTCGTACGCAACGTCTGCCTGGGAGCGCCGCTGCTGGCGAGGTTCTTCGCCCAGATCGCCAAGAAGGACCTGCTGGCCCCCGGCGGCGCGGTCTACGTCATCGCCTCGAACACCGCGGACCTGCGGGCCCTGGTCCAGCACGCCCTGGACCACGGGCTCAGCCCTCGGATCGACCACCTCCACGACTGGTGTGACGGCGTGCTGACCTTCCTCTTCCGCATCACCCACGACACGCCCCGCACCGGAGGACAGCGATGAAGCACACCGAGGAACTCCTGGCCGCCGTCCGGGCGGGCGAGCACGGACCCCGCCCCGCCGGCCTCGTGGCCACCAGCGTGTTCTGGGTGCACCACGGCACCCGGCTGGCCGGCGGGAACACCACCTACCTCAACCAGTACGTCCTCGTCCGCCTGGGCGACTCCTTCGGCGGCTGTGCCTTCGAGGCCGGCGAAGTCGACCCGTCCATATGCCGCGACGCCTCCGGTGCCACCCTCGACACGCTGCTGGCCGAGGCGCCCCGCCCCCTGCGGATCGCCGCGCTCGACGCCTACCTCGGCTCTCTCCGCCCGCACCGGGAGGCGACCGGGGCCGAACCGGTCACCCTGCCCGCCGGGACACCCGAGACCCGCGCACTGGCCCGGGACGCGGCCATCGCCGGGCTCCTCGACATCGACGCCGGGGCCAAGGTCGGTCTGATCGGGGTGGTCAACCCACTCGTCGCCGCGATCCGCGAGCGCGGCGGTGACCCCCTGCTCTGCGACTTCAACCTGCGCACCACCCAGTGGGGCGACCCGGTCACCGACGACATGCACGAGGTCCTCGACTCCGCCGACACCGTCGTGGCCACCGGCATGACCCTCGGCAACGGCAGCTTCGACACCGTCCTGGCCCGCTGCCGCGAACGCGGCGTGCCTCTGGTGGTCTACGCGCAGAGCGGCAGCGCCGTGGCGCGCGCCTTCCTCGGACAGGGCGTCACCGCTCTGTCCGCGGAGCCCTTCCCCTTCTCCCAGTTCAGCGCCGAACCCACCACCCTGTACCGCTACCGGGTGGCGGCCGACGCATGAGCCGCACCCGCCCGCCGGAGGCCGCCGTCCCCGGGACGGAGGGCACCGGACGCGCCGCCTGCCATCACGGCGAGATCCTGCAAGGCGTCTTCCTCGACGAGCGGCGTCGCCCCGTCCACGGGCTGGTCACGCTGCCGATGAACGGACCGGGCAGCACCGCCCGGTTCGCGCGCCGGCCCGGCAGCGCGCCGGACGCGGTGACGGTGACACCCGCCGGCCGGACCAAGGCACGGGCGGCGGCCGTCCTCGCCGTGGGGGAGTGCGCGGCACGCCGTGACGCGGAGCCCTGCGGCGGGGACCTGACCCTCACCGGGGACCTCCCCGTCGGCCTCGGGATGGGCTCCTCCACCAGCGACGTCATCGCCACCGTGCGGGCGGTAGCCGACTCCTGGGGCGTGCGGCTGCCGGCCAAGACGATCGCCGGGATCGCGGTGCGCGCCGAAGGCGCCAGCGACCCTCTGATGCACGGCTCGCGCCCCCTGCTCTTCGCACAGCGTGAGGGCCGTGTCCTCGAAGTACTGGGCTCCGCACTGCCGCCCGCCGTGGTGGTCGGATGCACGCTCGCCAAGGGCGCACCGGTCGACACCCTCGCCCTGCCCGCCCTCCACCACGACGAGGACCTCACCGCCTACGCACACCTGCGCGGCATGCTCCGCCGCGCGGTGACCACTGCCGACACCGCCCTGCTCGGCCGGGTCAGCACCTCCAGCGCCCGCCTGCGCCAACGCGTCCTGCGTCACGAGGAGTTCCCCACCCTCGCCGCCATCGCCGCCGGCACGGGCGCCGTCGGCGTGCAGATCGCCCACAGCGGCAACGTCGCCGGCGTCCTCTTCGACCCCCGCACTCCCGGCCTGCACCACGGAGTGCGCCGGTGCACCCGCGCCCTGGAACGCGCGGGCCTCACACCGACCCGGACCTTCACCACCTTCGCGTCCCCCATCAGCGAGGAGTTCCCGTGGACGAACACATCTCGGACGCCATCGGCCGCCCGGACCTGATACGTCTCGACGACGGCCTCCTGTGCCTCCGCTTCGAGACCATGAAGGTCGTCTCCGCCCTCGCCGCCGTACGCCACCTGCTCGACACCGGAGCCGTACGACGCGGAGACACCCTCATCGACAGTTCCAGCGGCATCTACGCCTACGCCCTCGCCCTCGCCTGCCACCGCTACGGCATGCGCTGCCACATCGTCGGCTCCACCACCGTGGACCACAGCCTGCGCACCCAGCTCGACGTACTCGGCGCCCACCTGGAGCAGATGCCGCCCAGCAGCAGCCTCGAACTCGACCAGAACCGCCGTGTCGCCCGGGTCCGCGAGATCCTGCGCGAGAATCCGCACTACCACTGGATGCGCCAGTACCACGACGACATCCACTACCTCGGCTACGAAGCCGTCGCCGAGCGGATACACGACCGGATCGGCGGCGACCGCCTCACCTTCGTCGGCGGAGTGGGCTCCGGGGCCTCTACCGGCGCCCTCACCCACTACCTGAGGAAACGCTCCGTCGACGTACGACTGGTGGGCGTCCAGCCGTACGGGAGTGTCACCTTCGGCAGCGAGCACGTCGCCGACCCGGAGATCATCATCGCCGGCATCGGCAGCTCCATCCCCTTCGGCAACGTCCGCCACGACCTCTACGACGTCCTGCACTGGCTCGCCTTCGACGCCGCCCTCGCCGGCAGTGTCGACCTGCTGCGCCGGCACGCCGTGTTCGCGGGCCTGTCGACCGGAGCCGCCTATCTCGCCGCCCAGTGGGAACGTCGTGAAGTGACCGGCGGAGCGGTCGTGTTCATCGCCGCCGACACCGGTCACCGATACGTCGACACCGTGTTCGCCCGGCATCGCGAGGCCGCCCGGATCGATGCCCTGGCCCCGCGGCCGGTACGCGGCACGGACGAACTGGCCCTCCCGTGGTCACGTATGAGCTGGAACGGGTCACCCGCGCCGGAGGGAGCGGTCGCCGAGCAGGACCTCACGGTGACGTGGCGTCACGGCGGGACCGGGTCCCGGCGCCACCCGTAGGGGTCCGGCGGCGCGGCGCCACCGGCCCGGTCCGGTCGCTTCACGAGGGCTGCCAGAGATGGGACAGGGCCTGCGGGGTGAGTACCCCCTCGGGCGGGCCCTGCCCCACCAGCCGCCCCTCCCGCAGGAGCAGGCAGGCGTCGGCCGAGCGAGCGGCCTCCAGGTCGTGCGTGGCCTGGACGACGGTCGTGCCGTCGGCGACCAGGTCCGTCAGCAGCGCCGTGATGCGTTCCCGGGCCTCGGGATCGAGTCCGGTGGTCGGCTCGTCCAGGAGCAGCAGGTCGGACTGCTGGGCCAAGCCCTGCGCGATCAGGACGCGTTGGCGTTGTCCGCCCGACAGATCGCCGAGCTGGCGGGCGGCGAGGTCGTGGACGCCCAGTCGTTCCATGGCGGAGTCGACCACGGTTCGGTCCCGGTGGGTCAGCCGCCGCCACGGGCCCCGCTCGTTCCAGCGGCCCATCTCCACGGTCTGCCGGACCGTGAGGGGGAGTGTGTCGCCGACGGCGCCGCGCTGCGGGACGAAGGCCGGAGGGCGGCCTTCCGCGTACCGCAGCTGCCCGGATGTGGCATCGATCACGCCCGCGAGTACGCCGAGCAGCGTGGACTTCCCGCTGCCGTTCGGCCCGACGAGTGCCGTCATGGCCAAGGCCGGTATGTGTGCGGTGAGTTGACGCAGTACCGGACGGCCGGAGTAGCCCGCCTCCAGTTCGCTGAACCGGACGCGTTCGGTCCCTGGCTCCTCGCCGGGCAGTCGCGATGAATGTTTATTGAACATGATTGTCATTGTAGGGTCTGCGTATGGAGTGGTTGACGGCCCCTTTCGAGGTGGCCTTTGTGCAGCGGGCCCTGTGGGCCGGGGTCCTGGTGTCGGCGATATGCGCCCTGGCGGGGACGTGGGTGGTGCTGAGGGGGATGGCCTTCCTCGGCGACGCCATGTCCCACGGCCTCCTGCCGGGCGTCGCGGTCGCTGCACTGCTCGGAGGCAATCTGCTGGTGGGGGCGGTGGTGAGCGCGGCCGTGATGACGGCCGGCGTCTCCGCCCTCGGCCGCACTCCGAGGCTGTCCCAGGACACCGGCATCGGCCTGCTGTTCGTCGGCATGCTGTCCCTCGGCGTCATCATCGTGTCGCGCTCCCAGTCGTTCGCCGTGGACCTCACCGGGTTCCTCTTCGGTGACGTCCTCGCGGTACGCGAGAGTGACCTGTTCCTGCTCGGGGGCGCGCTGCTCCTGGCGCTGGTCGTCTCGGTGCTGGGCCACCGGGCCTTTCTGGCCCTCGCGTTCGACGACCGCAAGGCCAGGACGCTCGGCCTGCGCCCCCGTCTCGCACATGCGGTGCTGCTGGGCCTGCTGGCTCTGGCCATCGTGGCCTCGTTCCACATCGTGGGCACGCTGCTCGTCCTCGGCCTGCTCATCGCCCCACCGGCGGCGGCCCTGCCCTGGGCACGAAGTGTGCGCGGCGTCATGCTCCTCGCTGCGGTCCTCGGCGGGGCCGCCACCTTCGGCGGCCTGCTGCTCTCCTGGCATCTGGGCACCGCGGCCGGTGCGACCGTCTCGGCCCTCGCGGTCAGCCTCTTCTTCCTGTCCCACCTGGCGTCGGGAGTCCAACACCGACGTCGTGCACACCGCGACGGCCCTGCCGCCCGAGCCGCCGCGTTCACCGCGCACACCCCCACGACCCGACCGAACGAAACCTGAGGCGATCTCCTTGTTCGTCCGAAGCAAAGCCACCCCCCTGATACCGGCACTCCTGTCCGTGGCCCTGCTGACCGCGGGGTGCGCGGGCCAGGAGGGCGCCGAGTCCGGGCCCGGAAGCCCTTCCGCCTCCGCCACCCCCCACGGCTACGTCGAGGGGGCCACCGAGGCCGCCGAGCAGCAGTCCCGGCTCCTTCTCGGCGACCCCGGCACCGGCGACACCCGGGTGCTGGACCTGATCACCGGCAAGGTCCACGACACGGCGCGCAGGGCCGGCGCCACCGAACTCACCACGGACGGCCGCTTCGGCTACTTCCACGGCGCGGACGGCACCCGCATCCTCGACAGCGGCGCGTGGATGGTCGACCACGGAGACCATGTGCACTACTACCGCGCGAAGATCCAGGAGGTGGGCGAACTCCCGGGCGGCTCCGGCACGAGCGTCCGCAGCGACGCGGGCGCGACGGTCGTCACGGCGGCGGACGGGAAGGCGCGTGTCCACTCCCGTGCCGATCTGGAGAAGGGCACCCTCGGCACCCCCCGCCGGATCCCGGGCACCTACGCCGGGCCCGTCGTGCCGTACGCGGAACATCTGATCGCCCTCACGCGTGACGGTGACGCTCCCGCGAAGGCCGTCGTGCTCGACCGGTCCGGCAAGCACGTCGCCGCCCTCGCGTCCGAGTGCGAGGATCCGGAGGGCGACGCCGTCACCCGGCGGGGGGTCGTCCTCGGCTGTGCCGACGGCGCTCTCCTCGTCCGGGAGGAGGACGGCACCTTCACCGCCGAGAAGATCGCCTACGGCGAGGACGTGCCGGAGCCGGAGCGGGCCGCCGAGTTCCGGCACCGTCCGGACAGCGGCACCCTCACCGCGTTCGCGGGAGGGAACGCCGTCTGGGTCCTGGACGTCACGAAGAGGGCCTGGACCCGGGTGGAGACCGGCCCCGTGGTCGCCGTCAACACCGCGGGCGAGGGCTCGCCGCTGCTGGTCCTGGAGACCGACGGAGCACTGCACGGCTACGACATGTCCACCGGCAAGGAGACCACGGTCACCGAACGCCTGCTGACGGACGCCCCCGAGAGGGCCACCGGCGAGGCCCCGGCACCGGTGATCGAGGTCGACCGCAGCCGGGCCTACCTCAACGATCCCGCGGGCAAGCGCGTGTTCGAGATCGACTACAACGACGGCCTCCGTGTCGCCCGCACCTTCGACCTGGACGTCCGGCCGTCCCTGATGGCGGAGACGGGCCGATGAGCGCGCGCGTGCGGGCGGCGCGGCTGCGGGCCCTGCTGCTCACCCTGGTCACCTTCTTCGTCCTCGCCGGCACCGCGACCGGTTGCGCGAGCGGCGGCGACGAGCGGCCGCGGGTGGTGGTGACGACCAACATCCTCGGTGACATCACCCGGGAGATCGTCGGGGACGAGGCGGACGTCAGTGTCCTCATGAAGCCCAACGCCGACCCGCACTCCTTCGGCCTGTCGGCCGTGCAGGCCGCCGAGTTGGAGAACGCGGACCTGGTCGTCCACAACGGCCTCGGCCTGGAGGAGAACGTACTGCGGCACGTGGCGGCGGCCCGGGCATCGGGAGTGGCCACCTTCGCGGCCGGCGAGGCGGCCGACCCGCTCACCTTCCACGTCGGAGAGGAGGGCGGTCCCGACGACGAGGCGGGCGAGCCCGACCCGCACTTCTGGACCGACCCCGACCGCGTGCGCAAGGCGGCCGGTCTGATCGCCGACCACGTCGTGGAACACGTCGACGGCGTGGACGAGAAGGCGGTCCGGGACAACGCCGAACGCTACGACGGACAACTCGCCGCCCTCACCGCCTGGATGGAGAAGTCGTTCGCCGCCGTCCCGGAGGACCGCCGCGCCCTGGTGACCAACCACCACGTCTTCGGTTACCTCGCCGACCGCTTCGGCCTCCGCGTGATCGGCGCGGTCATCCCCAGCGGCACCACACTCGCCTCACCCAGTTCGTCCGACTTGCGCTCCCTCACCCGGGCCATGGAAGAGGCCAGGGTGCGGACCGTCTTCGCCGACTCCTCCCAACCCTCCAGGCTCGCCGAGGTACTGCGCCAGGAGATGGGCGGCGACGTGGACGTCGTCCCGCTGTACTCCGAGTCGCTGACCGAGAAGGGCAAGGGCGCCGCCACCTACCTGGAAATGATGCGCGCCAACACCTCGGCCATGGCCGAGGGCCTCAGCGACGGCTGACCGGCTTCCCAGGGCCGGCGCACTGGCCGCCGGCCCTCCCCTCCACCCCACAACCCCGTGCCCTCAGGGCCGGAAAGGACACACCATGAACAGCTCGACACGCCTCACAACGCTCACCGGGACGGCCCTCGCCCTGACGGCGGCCATGGCGCTGACCGCCTGCGGCGGCGACGACGCCTCGTCCGACGCCGAGCCGCGGAAGCAGACGAAGACCAGCGAGGCCGCCGCGGTGAGGAATCCGCTCGTCGCCTCCTACGACGGGGGACTGTACGTCCTGGACGGCGAGACACTGAGGCTGGCGAAGACCGTCGAGCTGCCCGGATTCAACCGGGTCAACCCGGCGGGCGACGAGGACCATGTCATCATCTCCACCGACAGCGGCTTCCGCGTGTTCGACGCGGCCCGGCAGACCTTCACGGACGCCGAGTTCAAGGGCTCGAAGCCCGGTCACGTCGTGCGGCACGGCGGCAGGACGGTGCTGTTCACCGACGGCACGGGCGAGGTGAACGCCTTCGACCCCGCGGACCTGGCCGACGGGAAGCAGCCGCGGGGCCGGACCTACACCTCCGCCGAGCCCCACCACGGCGTCGCCATCGAACTGGCCGACGGCGAACTCGTCACCACCCTGGGCACCGAGGAGAAGCGCACCGGCGCGATCGTCCTGGACCGCGACAACAAGGAGACCGCGCGCGCCGAGAACTGCCCGGGTGTCCACGGAGAGGCCGCCGCCGAGGGCGAGGTGGTCGGTCTCGGCTGTGAGGACGGCGTCCTGCTCTACAAGGACGGCCGGTTCACCAAGGTCGACGCCCCCGGCGACTACGCCCGCACCGGCAACCAGGCCGGCAGCGACGCCTCCCCGATCCTCCTGGGCGACTACAAGACCGACCCCGAGGCGGAACTGGAGCGGCCGACCCGCATATCGCTGATCGACACCCGTACGGCGAAGATGAAGCTGGTCGACCTGGGCACCAGCTACTCCTTCCGCTCGCTCGCCCGCGGCCCCCACGGCGAGGCCCTGGTGCTCGGCACCAACGGTGTCCTCCACGTCATCGACCCGGAGACCGGAAAGGTGGAGAAGAAGATCGAAGCGGTCGGCGACTGGACGGAGCCCCTGGACTGGCAGCAGCCCAGGCCCACCCTGTTCGTCCGCGACCACACGGCGTACGTCTCCGAGCCGGGCAAGCGTCGACTGCACGCCTTCGACCTCGACTCGGGGCAGAAGGTGAGGTCCGTGACGCTGCCGAAGGGCACCAACGAACTGTCCGGCACGGTGGCCGGTCACTGACCGGCCCGCTCGTACTACCGAGGGGTGGCCGGCTGCGGGCTGCGGAGGACCAGCAGGGTGATCTCGCTGGGGGCGAAGACGCGGAACGGCGGGCCCCAGAAGCCGGTGCCGCGGCTGGTGTAGAGGAGGGTGCGGGCGCCGTGTCGGCTGAGGCCGGCCAGGGCGGGCTGGTCGAGCCGGACCAGGTGGTGGAAGGGCCAGATCTGGCCGCCGTGGGTGTGGCCGGAGAGCTGGAGGTCGACGCCGGCGGCTGCCGCCCGGTCGACGAACGCGGGCTGGTGTGCCAGGAGCAGGACCGGGAGGTCGGGGTCGGCGCCGCTCAGGGCTCCGGCGAGGTGGGCGCGGTGACCCGCAAGACCGGACGATTCGGCCGTGACGTCGTCCACGCCGGCGACCACGAGGGTGTCACCGCCGCGTTCGAGCAGCAGATGGCGGTTGCGCAGCGGCTCCCAGCCCAGCTCGTCCATCAGGTCGACCCAGCCCTGGGCCTCGCTGTAGTACTCGTGGTTGCCGGTGACGTACACACGGGCACGGGTGGCCTGGACGGTGCCCAGGGGGGCGGCCTGGGCGCGGCGTCGTTCGGCCGTGCCGTCCGCGATGTCGCCGGTGTGGCAGACCAGGTCGGCCTCCAGGGTGTTCACCGTCTCGCACACCCGTGCCGACCAGCGGGCGCGGTCCAGTGGACCGTAGTGGGTGTCCGTGATGAGGACGACCCGGGTGCCGTCCAACCCGGCACCCAGCCGGGGGAGCCGTACGTCGAGCCGGCGCACACGTGGCACGCGGCGGGCCTCGGCGTACCCCCGGATGAGCAGTACGGCGCTCACGCCGAGGACGGCCCAGGTGACGATCCGGGCCCGGTCCTGACCCGCACCGACGCCGGCCACGGCCAGGACGAGCCGCAAGAAAACGCCGAGCAGGACGGACCAGGTGAACAGGACCCAGCTGGTGCCCAGCAGCGTGTCACCGATGATCGCCGCCCGGTCCTGCTGGCGCCGGCCGTGCCCGCGCACCATGGCGAGCGGCATGCCTACGAGGCCGGCGGCGAACAGGGCGGTGCCGGCCAGCGTGACGGGCAGCGGCCAGTGCTGCCCGGCGTGCAGCAGCACCCAGCAGGGCACGGCCCACAGCAGAACGGGGGCGAGCAGGGGGACGTAGCGCATCAGGCGGTGCACCCGGCTCTGCCGCGGCGCTCCCGACTCCCCCTCGGCGGGCCGGGTGCTGCTGGTGTCGGTCACGCTTCCCCTCCTTCACCGCGCTGCGGTCCCGCGCACTGTATCCGGTCGCCCCCGCACCGGCCGGACCGGTCCACTCGTAGGGCGGTGCCCGGGCGAGGAGTCCGGCACCTGAAGCACCACGTCATCCAGGCAACCGGTTCCTCACGCGCGGGGCGAGTCACTGACAAGGGGTGTACCGGCAGTACATCCCTATGGCCGCCCGCGGGACGTACCGTCGAAGACATGGACAATCGTGCGGAGGTCCGCGAGTTCCTCACCTCGCGGCGCGCCAGGATCACCCCCGAGCGGGCCGGCCTGCCTTCCGGCACCCGGCGACGCGTGCCGGGCCTGCGTCGCAGCGAGGTCGCGGCGCTGGCCGACATGAGCGTGGAGTACTACGCGAAACTGGAGCGCGGCAACCTCGCCGGCGTCTCCCCTGGCGTCCTCGAAGCCCTGGTGCGCGCCTTGCAGCTCGACGACGCCGAGCGCGCCCACCTGGTGAACCTGGCCCAGGCCGCCGACGGCTCCGACGCCCTCACCCGCCCCCGCCGCCGGCGTACCGGCAACCAGTGGACGCCGCACCGCAGCCTGCAGTGGACACTCGACGCGATCACGGCCGGACCCGCGTTCGTCCGCAACGGCCGGATGGACATCCTCGCCGCCAACGCGCTCTCCCGCGCCTTCTACGCCGACATCTACGCCACGCCGGGCAACCAGGAGAACCTGGCCCGCTTCAACTTCCTCGACCCCGCCTCGCGGCGCTTCTACCCGGAGTGGGACGCCTTCGCCGACGTCGCCGTGGCCATCCTGCGCACCGAGGCCGGCCGCAACCCGCACGACAAGGACCTGCACGACCTGGTCGGGGAGCTGTGCACCCGCAGCGACGAGTTCCGTACCCGGTGGGGTGCGCACAACGTCCGCCACCACGGCACCGGCACCAAGCGCTTCCACCACCACGCCGTCGGCGACCTCACCCTCGCCTTCGAGGGCCTGGAGCTGGCGGCCGCACCGGGCCTCACCCTCACCGTCTACACCGCCGAACCCGGCTCGGCCTCCGAAGAGGGCCTGCGCCTCCTCGCCTCCTGGGCCGCCACCCGGGAAGCCGCCCCGGAGACGGAACGCTCCGCGGCCGGCTGACCGCTGTCGGCGCCGGGTCCCGCGCCCTCAGACGTGCCGGGCGGGGGGAAAGCCCGTCCAGCGCAGCTCGGCGGGCAGGTGGCGCATGTCGTTGGTCAGGAGGACGCAGGCCGCTCGGCCGGGCGCGTAGCGGATGACGGTGAGCGCCGCGTTGGCGTGGTCGAGGCCGAGCCACCGCCACTTCGGTGCGTGCATGGCGTCGCGGACGAGCCAGGCGATGAGGAAGTTGTGGGTGACGACCAGCTCGTGCCGGTCCTCGGCGCAGTCCGTCACCGCCCCCGTGAAACGGCGCAGCGCCTGACGGGCGAGCGCCGGTCCGCGTTCGCGTTCCTCGTCCGTGGCACCGGCGAGGAAGCCGAGGTAGTGGTCCGCCGACTCGGCCGGGAGCTCCTGCCGTTGCGGTACGTGGGGCACGTAGTCGCCGGCGCTCTCCGAAACGCGCGCAGTGACACCCTCCAGTTCGTCCGCGACCAGGCGCGCGGTCTCCGCCGCCCGCGGCAGGGGGCCGTGGTGGACGGCGGTCAGGGGAACGTCGCGCAGGCGCCGGCCGAGCAGGGTGGCCTGCCGCCGGCCGGCGTCCGTCAGCGTGCTCTCGTCCGGCGAGGCCTCGCCGTGCCGCGCGAGATAGAGGTAGCGGGTGGCAGTGCCGGTCATCTCGGGCTCCTCGGGGCGCACTGGCGATCTTGTGCTGCCACGGACGCCGGTCCCGTGCGCCCTGGTTCCCTGCCCGCCGCGTCAGCGCACGACCTCGGCCCAGACCACCTTGCCGGTGTCCGTCCAGCGCACTCCCCACCGGCTGGTGAGCCGGTGCACCACGTGCAGGCCCCGGCCCCCGTCGTCGAGGAGCCCGCCCCGGCCCAGCCGCGGTCTGCCGTTGCCGGTGTCGCCGACCTCGCACAGCAGTCCTGGACCGGCCCTGATCAGCCGTACCGTGATCGGGCCGCCGGCGAACCGGACCGCGTTGGTGACCAGCTCGCTGACCAGGAGCAGCACACTGTCGCGGGCGCTGTCCCTGGTGCGCCACTGCCGCAGCAGCGCGGAGACCAGCGCGCGGGCCCGCGCGGCCGCGTCGTCGCGGGCGGGCAGCCGCCAGGTCGCGGTGTCCCCCTTGCGGTAGCCGATCATGCGCGCGAGCAGCAGGGTCACGTCGTCGCGCTGGCGCGCCGGCATCACCTCGGAGACCACCCGCCGCGCTGCCTGCTGCAGCGTGTCCCAGGGGTGCACCGCGGACACCGCGTCCGCCAGCCTGCCGATGCCCTCGTCGATCGGCACGGCCGGGTCCTCCACCAGACCGTCGGTGTAGAGGGCGAGCAGAGAGCCCGGGGGTGCGGCGAACGCGTGCACGCCGAACGGCTCCCGCAGTGCGAACTCCGCTCCCAGACCGGGGTGCGGGCGGACCGGGAGGGGGCCGGCGTGTCCGTCCGGCGTGACCAGGATCGGGGGCAGGTGGCCGGCGCTGGACAGCGTCACCCGGTGGCTGACGGGGTCGTAGACGGCGATGCAGCAGGTCGAGCCGAGGGCGCTGTAACCGGCCGCCAGTCCGGACTCCGAGTCGTCCAGCAGCGTCACGGTGTCGTCCAGGTGCTCCAGCACCTCGTCCGGTGCCAGGCCGGCGGAGAGCAGCGCGCGGGCCTCCATGCTCAGCTGGCCCATGGTCGCCGCCGCCCCCAGTCCGTGCCCGACGACGTCACCGACGACCAGCGCGGTACGGCCGTCCGGCAGCGGGAAGCTGTTCACCCAGTCACCGCCGACGCCCGCGCTGTCGGGGGTGGTGGGCTGGTAGACGCTGGCGGTCTGGACGGTTCCGCCGGCCGAGCGCGGCAGCAGCCGGCGCTGGAGGGCCAGCACCTGGGTGTGCTCGCGCTGGTGCTGGCGGGCCAGGTCCACGTGGTGGGAGGTCCTGGCGACCAGTTCCTGGAGGTCGAGCAGCTCGCTGTCGGCGAAGGGGCGGTCCGCCCGCCGCCAGACCTCCGCCACGCCCAGGACGACCGGCGGATCGCCCTCCAGCACCAGCGGTACGCACGCCACACCCGCCGACCGGTCCCCGGGCACCAGGGCACGCACCAGCCGCGGGCTGCCGAGCACCCGCTCGATCGCCTCCCGGTCGGGCAGGACGATGGACTGCGGGGCGTCGGCGCGCCGTATCGCCTGCGACAGCAGGCGGCTCGCGTCGCTGGGAAGATCCTCGCCGAGGGTCACATAGCCCTCGGGCCACGCGCGGTCCGGCACCAGGGCGGCCCGCCGCAGCCGGATGCGGCCCTGCGCCCGCTCGGTGACGCCCTCGCCCGTCCACACGGCGAAGTCGAGGTCGACGGCGGCCACGTCCCCCCACGCCAGCAGGGACTCCGCCAGCGACTGCGCTGTCTCGCCGATGTCCAGCGAGGTGCCGATCGCGGTCTCGGCGGCGTACAGGTGCAGCCTCCTGGCCATGGCGATCACGGAGACCGTCAGACCCTCCTGGGGCGCCGCCGCGGGCAGGATGCTCATCGAGACCACCAGCTCCGACCCGTCGCGGCGGCGCAGCCGCTGGACCCGGGCCACGTGGGCCTCGCCGGTCTCGAGGACCTGGCGCAACCGCCGGGTGACCGTCGGTACGTCACCCTGGGGCAGGAGATCGACGAACGGGCTCCGGACCACGGCGTCCAGTCCCGCGAAGACGGGGGCGTCGAGGTTGCTCCGGGTGACTCTCAGCTCCCGGTCCAGATTGACCGCACCGAGGATCTGCTCCGGTCGGCCCCCTGCAGGATGGTCGTGCTCCGGTTGATCGCCGCCGGGGTCCCCCTGCGACTCGGCGGAACCGGCCGCCGCCGCTCCGCCATGCGGGATGTACTGCCCCAGAGCGCTGCTGACCAGGTCGAACGGCGACGAGGACGACGGGGAGGGTGTGGAGTCCATGCGGCTCCCTCAGCTCGCTCGCCAACCCCGGCACAGTGCCGGGGCCGTACTCGAACCCGTGCGGATGAGCCCCCGAGGATCCCGACCGCACACCCCATTCAATAACACCGGCGCACGCTTCGCCCACACCAGCGGAGTGCACGCTGATCACGCAAGGTGACCGAGCGGCCCCTGGAGCCACTCCCCTTCCAGGGCGGTGGCCGTGAGGCCGGGGGCGGCCGCGTAGAGGACGGCACGGCTGCCCGCCTTCTGCCCGGCGTCGTGCGCCCGGCGCAGGATGTCGAACACGGCGGCGCCCCCGCGGTTGCCGCTGGTGTAGCTGTCCCGGCTGTACTCCAGGAGCCCCGACGGCCACTCCTCGGGCATCGTCTGCTCCATGTACTCCAGCACCCGGGTTCCGCCGGGGTGCGCGAGCAGGACGTCGGGGTGCCAGGAGGCGGGGTCGTCCTCGTAGCGGGCACGGAGCCACTCCCACATCGCGGTGACCGTGTCCTGCACCGCCCGCGGCCCGCGCCGGTCCATCACGAAGTGGGTGCCGTCCGCCCGCGTCTCCAGGCGGTGCAGGTCCCGTGTGCCCGGCAGGGTGTGGTGCCAGGAGGCGTCCAGCCGGAGCACCGACTCGCGCCGCGGGCGGCCGGTGACCACGGCGGCGACCGCGGTGTCCGCGAACAGCAGCCGGACGATCAGGGACTCCAGGGTGTCGTCGGCGGGCTGGTAGGTCGTACTCAGCGCCTCGGAGATCACCACCAGGACCACCCGGTCGGGGTCCGCGGCCACGAGGTCCGCCGCCAGCGCCAGGGAGCGGGTCCCGGCCACGCAGGCCCACTGGGTGGCCGGCAGCAGCATGGCATCGCCGCGCAGCGGCAGCCGGTTGGCCAGGGCCACGTCCAGTCCGGGCAGGGCCGGGGTGGTGGAGTTGCTGGTGATCAGGCAGTCGACGTCCGCGGCGTCCAGCCCGGCGATCTGCAGGGCCCCGCGGGCCGCACGTTCCCCGTAGGACTGGACGGCCTCCCAGGCAGGGGCGGTGCGTTCCTGGACGGTCTGCGGCGCGGGTACCGCCCCGAGGGCGGCGATCGCGCGCTCCGCCTCCTGTTCGGTGAACCCGTCGCGGGCCAGCGCCTGCCGGGCGGCCCCGAGGTCGGCGGTCCCCAGGGCGCCGCCCTCGCCGGGCGCGACGGCGGCCTCCAGGGGAAGCATCCAGCCGCGGGTCCCGATGCCCGTACTGGCCGCGATGCCGTCGATCCGCGTCGCCCACGCCGCGTCCGGGTGCCGGTCGCGCACTTCCGCCACGATCTCGCTGGTCTTCACGGAGTGCTCGCCGTGTATCACGGCGGGAGCGCACAGGTATGCGGCCACGATGGGCACCTTTCTGCGGGGAGGGGCAAGGCGGGGGAGGGGCAAGGCGGGGGAAGGATGGGCGCCACGAGTGCTGTGGCACGGCTCACTTGACTGTGTGGCGGCCAAGTCGACGGCGGTACGCGCGACTTCGCGCGGCGCCTCGCACATCGAGCATGACGGCGAAAAGGGCATTTGTGCAGTGACCCACGCAACTTGGTCAGGCGTGGGATGCGTGAGACGGCGCACACGCCGAGGGCCGTCCGGACGGCGGACGGTGGCGCCCGGTTCTACCGGCCGGGGCGGTGAAGTGCCGTGATACCGGCCAGGACGAGGGTGATTCCGGCGAGGAACTGCTCGCGGTCGTCGTGGCCGCGCACCTGGTCCGCCACGGCCCGGGTGAACGGGTACTCGTCCGGGTCGAGTCCTTCCCAGGCCGTCGACACGGTGTCCAGGAACTCGTCACGGTCCACGTCGCGCCCCGACGGGCCGGCGCTCACGGCGCCCGTGGAGTTCGCGGCGTTCTGGCCGGCGGCGCCGAGGATGTAGTGCATCAGAGCCGAGGACGCCGTGAACCAGTGCGCCTCGGGGACGCCCATCGCCCGGACCTGGCGGCCGAGGCTCTCGAAGATCCGGGGCGCCACCGTCCCCCAGGGGGTGCGGGACAGCTGCGTCGCGAGCTGCGTGGCCAGCCACGGGTGCGCTTCGGTCGCGTCGAACAGGCCGAGCGCCACGGCGCGGATCGCGTCCTCGGGCGCGTCGGCGGTGCCGGCGGCGTCGACGGTCACGGCGGCGGTGACGACCGCGTCCGTGGCGGCGGCGAGCAGTTCCGCCTTTCCTGTGATGTGCCAGTAGATCGCCCCGGGGCCGGTCGAAAGGCGCTCGGCCAGGGCGCGGAAGGTGAGGCCGCGCTCTCCCACGGTGTCGAGGAGTTCGACGGCGGCCCCGACGATGCGCTCCCGCGAGAGGGGTTCCTGCCGCCGTTCCGGGCGGCGCGACCTGGTTGCCATGGGTCTCATCCTAGACCTCCTGGAACGTCGTTCCAGCTTGACATGCGATGGAACGGCGTTCCACCCTGGATGTGCTGGAACGTTGTTCCAGTCTCTGTCGGTCCTTGCCGGCCCCGGCCCCGGGGGCGGCGATCAGGAGGTTCGCACCATGACCACGCACGTCACGATCGTCGGTGCCGGACTGGGCGGCCTCACGCTCGCCCGTGTCCTGCACGTCCACGGGATCCCGGCCACAGTCCACGAGGCCGAGACCTCGCCCACGGCCCGCGCCCAGGGCGGGATGCTCGACATACACGCCGGCAACGGCCAGCCCGCCCTTCGGGCCGCGGGGCTGTTCGAGGAGTTCCGCGGTCTCGTACTGGAGGGCCGTCAGGCGGCGCGGGCCCTCGCGCCGGACGGGACGGTCCTGTACGAGGAGGGCGACGACGGCACGGGCGGCCGCCCCGAGGTGATGCGCGGCGAACTGCGGCGGATGCTGCTCGACTCGCTCCCGGCCGGCACCGTCCGCTGGGGCCACAAGGTCCGGGCCGCCCGCTCCCTCGGCGACGGCCGCCACGAGGTGGCGTTCGCCGACGGCACCTCCGTCGTCACGAGCCTGCTGGTCGGCGCGGACGGCGCGTGGTCCCGGGTGCGGCCGCTGGTTTCCGGTGCCATGCCCGAGTACGTCGGCATGTCGTTCGTCGAGACGTGGATGTTCGACGCCGACGTCAGGCACCCGGCCACCGCGAAGGCGGTCGGCGACGGTGCGATGTTCGCCCTCGCGCCCGGGAAGGCGATCCAGGCCCACCGGGAGACCGGAGGGACCCTGCACGCCTATGTGGCCCTGCGCAAATCGCGGGAGTGGTTCGACGGCGTCGACCTCGCCGGGGCGACGGGCGCGGCGCGGGTGGCGGGGGAGTTCGCCGGGTGGGCACCGGAGTTGACCGCGCTGATCACCGACGCCGACACCGCGCCGGTCCTGCGTCCGCTGCACACCCTCCCCGCCGCGCACCGGTGGGAGCGGGTGCCGGGAGTGACCCTGCTTGGCGACGCGGCCCACCTCATGCCCCCGTCCGGCGAAGGGGCCAACCTGGCCATGTACGACGGCGCCGAACTCGGCCGGGCCCTCGCCGCGCACCCCGGTGACACGGAGGCCGCGCTCGCCGCGTACGAACGGGACCTGTTCCCGCGTGGTGCGGCGGAGGCCGCCGACGCGTCCCGGCTGCACGCGCTGATGTACGGCGACGACGCGCCGTACGGTCTGATCGACATGTTCGCCGGACAGGAGTAGGCGGGCGGTGCGGCGGTCCCGGGCGGGTGGCGAGCGCCCGGGACCGGTCGGGCGCGCCCGGGTTCAGGCGGACGTCGGCGTGTCCGTGGGCAGTGTCCGGGTGGCCCGTTCGCCGCCGTCATCCCGCCGCGGGCGGAGGCGGGAGGCCAGGCTCCAGCGGCCCGGACCGACGGCGGCGACCAGGAGGAAGGACCAGCAGAACATGGCCGCCGACTCCCCGCCGTTCTCGATGGGGAAGAGCCCGTCGGGCTGGTGTTCCACGAAGTAGGCGTACGCCATGGACCCGGAGCACAGGACGGCCGCGGTGCGGGTGCCGAGGCCGCACAGCACCAGTGTGCCGCCGGCGAGTTGCACCACGGCGGCCCACCAGCCGGGCCACGCGGCGAAGCCGGGCGCGGCTCCGTGCGGGCCGCCCAGGACGTCGAACAGGGTGGCGGCTCCGTGGCAGGCGAACAGCAGGCCCATGACGATGCGGAAGAGCGCGATCACGTGCTCCCTGCGATTTTCCAGCGCTTCCAACGGTGGTGCTCCTCTCTTGCGCAGCGGCCACGGGTCGGGGACCGGCGGCCGGTGGGGATGGTGCGCGGCACGAAGGCGGGGTCAGAGGGCGTCCCGAGGGAGGGGGGAGACGCACGACCCATTCGACTGTCAACCATCACGCCGACCCTTGTCTAGACCAATAGCGCAACGAGTTGCGCGGTGCGGCCGTCGCGTCAAGTCGGCTCCGTCTCTTGGCGGTTGATGTTGCGCCGGCGCTTGACCGGACCAGTGCGCCGAGTGACCGGCGAGGAGCCCGGCACCACCGGCGGGTGGGGCGTCCGGGAAGCCCTCGGAGCCTGCGCTGCCGCGTGACGAACGGGTCCCGTTTTCCGGAAAGCCGGTAAAATAATTCGAAAGCGGAAAGGGGGCCGCGATGGATCCGTGGCTGATCTGGCTGATCGTTTCGGCGGTCCTGATCGTGGCGGAGATCTTCACCCTGACCGCCGCGCTCGGAATGCTGGGAGTGGCCGCGCTGATCACGTCCACCACCGCGGCGGCGGGTCTTTCCACGCCCTTTCAATTCCTCGTTTTCACGGTCGTCTCCGCGGTCACCCTCCTCTTCCTCCGCCCCGTCGCGCTGCGTCACCTCGTCCAGCCCGAGACCAAGCGCTTCGGCGTCGACGCCCTGATCGGCCAGGCCGCCTACGTCGTCTCCGACGTGACCGGAAGGGAAGGCAGGGTCCGCATCGGCGGTGAGGAATGGACGGCCCGCTCCTACGACGAGACGCTGGTGATTCCCCGGGGTGCGACCGTCGACGTCCTGGAGATCAGCGGCACCACCGCATTCGTCTATCCCCGGGAGTGACCATGGAAGCCTCGGCGTTCCTCATCGCCGGTGTGATCGTCGCGCTGCTCGCCGTCTTCACCGTGGTACGGGCGGTGCGCATCGTGCCGCAGGCCCGCGCCCGCAACGTCGAACGGCTCGGCCGTTACCACCGCACGCTGAAACCCGGACTCAGCGTCGTCATTCCGTATATCGACCGGGTCTATCCGGTGATCGACCTGCGTGAACAGGTGGTCTCCTTCAAGCCCCAACCGGTCATCACCGAGGACAATCTGGTCGTCGAGATCGATACCGTGCTGTATTTCCAGGTCACGGACCCACGCGCGGCCTTCTACGAGATCGCGAACTTCCTCCAGGCGGTCGAGCAGCTCACCGTCACCACCCTGCGCAACGTCGTGGGATCCATGGACCTGGAGAAGACCCTCACCTCGCGCGACACCATCAACAGCCAATTGCGCGGAGTGCTGGACGAGGCCACCGGCAAATGGGGGCTGCGGGTGAACCGGGTGGAGATCAAGGCGATCGATCCGCCGCAGTCCATCAAGGACGCCATGCAGAAGCAGATGCGGGCCGAGCGGGACAAGCGGGCCGCGATCCTCGGCGCCGAGGGCCAGCGTCAGTCGCAGATCCTCACCGCCGAGGGCGACAAGCAGGCCGCCGTCCTGCGCGCCGAGGGCAACCGCACCGCCGAGATCCTCAAGGCGGAGGGACAGTCCCGGGCCATCGACGAGGTCTTCCAGGCCGTGCACCGCAACGACCCCGACCCCAAGCTCCTCGCCTACCAGTACCTCCAGGTGCTGCCCCAGCTGGCACAGGGCTCGGGCAGCACGTTCTGGGTCATCCCCAGCGAGGTCACCTCCGCGCTCCAAGGGGTGTCCCGCGCCTTCACCGAAGCGCTGCCGCAGTCGCCGGCCACCCGGGAGAGCCCGTCGTCGGAGGAGGGCGCCGCCCAGGCGGCCAACGACACGGCGCAGGCCGCGGAGGCCGCCGCCCAGGCCCTCGCCGACGCGGCCAAGGCCAACGGCGTGCCCACCGAGGCGATGCGGACCGCCCCCGTGGCCGACGACCGCTGAGAACCGGCACGGCGGCATCGAGCGTAAGGTGAAAGCAGAGAGCCGTTCCATGGGTCTGACGAGCGTGGGTGTGGGCATCATGAGCAGTCACACGCAGAAGGCACGGACGACGCGTACCGCCACGCGGCAGGTCGACGCGCAGTACTCGGACATCTGCCCGTCCTGCGGACACCGCGTCCCCGCCGAGCTCCACCGGCACAAGACGCTGGGGATCAACGTCCCGGTCTGGGTCCCGGGCACCTGCCGGAACCCGGACTGCGCAAAGGCGGGCCGCGACACCGTCAGCCGACGGCAGGGCCCGTGATGGCACGCCCGTCGGCGTCGTAGGGCCAGACGTTGGTGCGGCAGCCGTGCAGGCCCTTGATCTGCTGCATCATCACCGGCGCCGGACGTCCCGCACCGGGGCAGCCCTCATGGCCGTGGCCGAGGAAGTGCCCCACCTCGTGGTTGATGATCAACGCGCGGTACGAGGTCACGTCGTCCGCGTAGTACTGCGTGGCCAGCAGCCACCGTTTGAGGTTGACCATGACGTCCTGGCCCACGTTGCAGTTGACCTCGCCGCCGGTGTCCAGGCCGTACTGCCCGCATATGTCGTCCACCGTCCCCGCCGTGGCGAGCCGTACCCGGAAGTCCGACGCGCCCCCGGACACCCGCCGGAACCCCACCTTCCCGTCGGCCGTCCAGCCCCGTCCGTCGGCCAGGATGCGCTCCACCTCGGCAGCGACGTCCGGTGCCGGGATACCGATGCCGTCCTCGACCTGCACCACGTACGTCAGTGTCCGCTCGCTCCCGCCGACCCGGTCACCGCCGCCGCCCGCGGTGGCGAAGGTCCCTGGTCCGGACGACGGTATCGAGTCGGGGTCCGGCTTCTCCTCCGTCCCCTTCCCGTCCTCCTCCGTCTTCTCCTGCTGCTCCTCCTTCTCCTCTTCTGTCTCTGTCTCCTTCTTCTCCTTCGCCGGCGAGGCCGTCGACCCGTCCTTCGGCTTCTCCTCCGTCCCGCCGGCGCGGGGCGACCCCGGTCCCGGCGCCGACGAGGACGCATCCGCCGTGTCGGTGGAACCGCCGGAGGACTCCGTGGCCCCCTTGAGGGCCAGACCGCCGGCGAGCACCAGGACGGCCCCGGCCGCGAGCCCCGGCCACAGCAGGCGGGACCGGCCGCCGCGGCGGCGGCGCGAGCGGCTGCCGCGGCGGCGGCCCGTGGCGGAGGACGGTGGGGGAGTCGGTCGACGGCGCTCGTTCATGATCACAAAGCGTGCCCCGGGCGTGTGATCGTCCGTGGACGGCTTTTGGACCGCTGTGTAACAGCCGTCACCCACGCGCGGTCCGCCACCCGTGCACGCGCATACTGAGCTGCATGCCACGGGTCCTGATCATCGAAGACGACCGCGCTGTCCGGGACGGCGTGCGACTGGCCCTGCGCCGGCAGGGGCACGAGGTCGCCGCAGCCGCGACCGGCGAGGACGGACTGGAGCAGCTCCGGTCGTTCCGGCCCGACGCGGTGGTCCTCGACCTGATGCTGCCGGGCATGTCCGGCCTGGAGGTGTGCCGCCGCATACGCGCCCACGACCAAGTGCCGATCATCATGGCCACCGCACGCGGCGACGACGCCGACATCGTCGTGGGACTGGAGTCCGGAGCCGACGACTACGTGGTCAAACCGGTCCGCGCCCGCGTACTGGACGCACGCATACGCGCCGTGCTGCGCCGCGTGGGCGGCACGGCGGACGACCAGGGGACACCGCGCACCGAACACCACGGCGACCTGGTCATCGACCGGGCCGGACTGACCGTCACCCACCAGGGGCGCCCCGTCGCCCTCGGCCCCTCCGAACTGCGGCTGCTGCTCACCCTGTCCGCCTCGGCCGGGCAGGTGTTCAGCCGCCAGCAGCTCCTGGAGGCCGTGTGGGAGCACAACTACCACGGGGACGCGCGGCTCGTGGACGCCTGCGTCAAGCGACTGCGGTCCAAGATCGGTGAGCCGCCGGGCAGTCCGCGTTACGTCCACACCGTGCGCGGCTTCGGCTACCGGTTCGGGCCCCGGTGAGAGTTCCCCGGGTGCTGCGGGCGCTGATGGGGCTGCGCCTGCGGCTGGTGGTGACCTTCACCCTCGTCGCGGTCGTGGCCACGGTGACCACCGGCGCGCTGACCTTCCGCGAGGCACGGACCGGGGTCCTGCAGCAGAGCCAGGACACGGTGATCGAGGAGTTCCGGCACCGCGTCGACACCCTGGTGCCCAACTACCGGTTCCCGCCCGACGCGGCCGGCCTGGAGTCGTTCGCCGACGACGTGTCCAGGGGCGGTCGGTCACAGCCGTGGCGGGTGCTGGTCGCCTACCGGGAGGCGAGCGCGACGTCCGTCCCCGGGGACGCCTTCGCGGAACTGTCCCCGGCGATGCGCGAGTCCGTGCGCTCCCGCCGGGCCACCGTGTTCCAGCGGGTGTCGCACGACGGCCGCCCCTCACTGGTCGTCGGCATGCCCGTCACCTTCGCCGGCCAGTACCGCACCGAGCGGCGCGCCTCCGGACTGGAGGTGTACCTCACGGTGCCGCAGCGGGAGGAACAGGGGTACGTCGACGCGCTGGTCACCGCCATCGAACGCGCCACCGTACCGGCCCTGGCCCTGGCCGTCCTGATCGCCCTCCTGGCCGCTCGCGGCGTGCTGCGTCCGGTGCGGGCACTGCGCCGGGCGACCCGCAGCATCGCCGAGGGGCGGCTGGACACCCGGCTCGCGGTACACGGCTCCGACGAACTCGCCGACCTCTCCCGCACCTTCAACGAGACCGCCGCGGCGCTGGAGGGCTCGGTGGCGGAACTGCGGCGCATGGAAGCCGGCGCCCGCCGCTTCGCCGCGGACGTCTCCCACGAACTGCGCACCCCGCTGGCGGCGATGTCGGCGGTCACCGACGTGCTGGACGAGGACGCCGCCGGCCTCGACGAGGACACCGCGACGGCCGTCCGCCTGATCAGCGCGGAGACCACGAAGCTGGCCGCGCTGGTGGACGACCTGATGGAGATCTCCCGGTTCGACGCGGGCGCGGCCGCCCTGCACCTGGACGAGATCGATCTCGCCGAGTCCCTGCGCCGCACGCTCGCCGCCCGAGGCTGGCAGGACACCGTGGAGACCTGCCTGCCGGAGCCGGGCGCGCTGCGCGGCCGCGTCGATCCGCGCCGCCTCGACGTCATCGTGGCGAACCTCGTCGCCAACGCCCTCAGGCACGGCGCGCCCCCGGTCCGCGTGGACCTCCACGCGCGGGACGACCCGCACGCCGGAAGGCAGGCCGTCGTCACGGTTCGCGACGGTGGGGGCGGCATTCCCGAGAGCGTCCTGCCCCATGTCTTCGACCGCTTCTACAAGTCGGCCGACGCCCGCGCCCGCAGCGAGGGCAGCGGCCTCGGCCTGGCCATCACCACGGAGAACGTACGCCTGCACGGCGGCACCGTCCGGGCGGCCAACCACCCGGAGGGCGGGGCCGTCTTCACGGTCGTCCTGCCGCTGCGGCCGGACGCCACGGAGGACCGGGCACCGTCCCCGGCGAAGGAGGACCGCACATGAAAACGTCCGCGCGTGCCTTCCCGCTGCTGCTCGCGGCGCTGCTCCCGCTCTCCGCGTGCGGCATCCCCGAGACCGGAGTGGTCGAGGCGGGCGAACCCGCGACCGGCGTCCTGGACCCGGGCGTCACCTCCGTGCCGTCGGAGTCCGTGCCCGAGGCGGTTCCCCTCGTCACGATCCCGCTCTACTTCGTCGAGGACGGGTCGCTGGCCGCGGTGGACCGCACGGTGCCGGGCTCGACCGACCTCGGCAGCACCCTGCTCATGCTGTTCAAGGGGCCCGACGCCAAGGAGCGCGGGAGGGGGCTGACCACCGAACTGCCGCCCGCCGCCGAGGCTCCCACCATCCGCACCGACGGCACCGGCGTCAACGTCCGGCTGCCGCGGAGCGCGGGGAGTCTCAGCGACACGGCCGTCGACCAACTGGCCTGCACCGTCGCCGTCGCCCGGCTGCGCCAGGACCCGGCACTGGGGAGCGCGCAGGTGACCGTCGAGCAGCCCGGCGGCCGGCTGGCCGGCCGCTCCAGCGAGGACTGCCCGCTCGGCCTGGCCGCCCCCAGGACCCCCCGGGCCCCGGGGACCGCCGACACCGGGGCGGACCCCGGCACAGGCGTCGGCGGAACCGGCGGCTGACGGCTCACCGGCGGCGCCGGACCCGGTTGCGCCAGGTGGCCCATCCGCCGGGCGCCCGGCGGCGGCCTCGGCGTGGTCCTAGGTCTGAGCCCAGGGCGCCTGGGTACTCTCCGCCGCATGGCGGTGGACAGAAGGACCGGGTCGCCGCGCCGGACACCGGCTCGGCAGCGGACGAACCGCACGCTGGGCCGGACGCTGGTGCGGTGGGCCACGACGACCGATCACAAGGTGATCGGCCGTCTCTACCTGGCGACGTCGTTCGGCTTCTTCCTCCTCGGCGGCGTCCTGGCCATGCTGATGCGCAGTGAACTCGCCCGTCCCGGGCTGCAGTTGTTCAGCAACGAGCAGTACAACCAGCTGTTCACCGTGCACGGCACCATCATGATGCTGCTGTTCGCGACCCCGCTGTTCGCCGGGTTCACCAACGTCATCATGCCCCTGCAGATCGGCGCCCCCGACCTGGCGTTCCCCCGGCTGAACGCGCTGTCGTACTGGATGTACCTGTTCGGCGGCCTGATGGTCGTGGCGGGATTCCTGACGCCCGGGGGAGCGGCCTCGTTCGGCTGGTTCGCCTACGCGCCGCTGAACAGCGCCACCTTCAGTCCGGGCCCGGGCGGTGACCTGTGGACGATGGGCCTGGTGGTGAGCGGCGTGTCGACCACGCTCAGCGCCGTCAACTTCATCACCACCATCATCTGTCTGCGCGCCCCCGGTATGACCATGTTCCGGATGCCGATCTTCACCTGGAACATCCTGTTCACGTCGATCCTGGTGCTGCCCGCCTTCCCCGTGCTCACCGCCGCGCTGCTGATGCTCGAGGCCGACCGCAAGTTCGGCGCGCACGTCTTCGACGCGGCGAACGGCGGGGCGCTGTTGTGGCAGCACCTGTTCTGGTTCTTCGGCCACCCCGAGGTGTACATCGTCGCGCTGCCGTTCTTCGGCATCGTCACCGAGATCATCCCGGTCTTCAGCCGCAAGCCGATCTTCGGCTACGTCAGCCTGGTCGGCGCCACCATCGCCATCACCTTTCTCTCCGCGGTGGTGTGGGCCCACCACATGTTCGCCACCGGCGCCGTGCTGCTCCCCTTCTTCTCTCTCATGTCGTTTCTCATCGCCGTGCCGACCGGTGTGAAGTTCTTCAACTGGATCGGCACGATGATCCGCGGCTCGCTCTCCTTCGAGACCCCCATGCTGTGGGCGTGCGGATTCCTGGTGACGTTCCTGCTCGGCGGCATGAGCGGCGTCCTCATCGCCTCCCCGCCCCTGGACTTCCATCTGACGGACTCGTACTTCATCGTCGCCCACCTGCACTACGTGCTGTTCGGCACCGTCGTGTTCGCGATGTTCGCCGGCTTCTACTTCTGGTGGCCGAAGTTCACCGGCAAACTGCTCGACGAACGCCTCGGCAAGATCCACTTCTGGACGCTCTTCGTCGGCTTCCAGACCACCTTCCTCGTCCAGCACTGGCTCGGCGAGCAGGGCATGCCTCGCCGCTACGCCGACTACCTGGCCGCGGACGGCTTCACCACGCTGAACACCATCAGCTCCATCGGCGCCTTCCTCCTCGGGCTGTCCACACTGCCGTTCCTCTACAACGTGTGGCGCACCCGCCAGTACGGCGTGAAGGTCGAGCGGGACGACCCCTGGGGCTACGGCCGTTCCCTCGAATGGGCCACCAGCAGCCCGCCGCCGCGCCACAACTTCACGTCGCTGCCCCGGATCCGCTCCGAGTCCCCGGCGTTCGACCTGCACCACCCCGACATCACCCGACACGACCAGAGGCATGTGCAGTGAGGACCGAATCCCGTCTGTTCACCGGTGTCGCGGTCTTCTTCGGCGCCGAGGCGGCGCTCTACGGCTGGTGGTCGCGCGAGCCCGCCGGCACCGCCGCCCTCGTCCTCGCCTTCCTCATGGCCTCACTCGTCGCGTTCTTCCTGCGCGTGCAGTACCGCAAGCGCGGTCTGCGGGCGCAGGACCGCGGTGAGGGCGAGGTCGTGGACACCGCGGGTCCGCTCGACTTCTTCCCGCCGCGCAGCGCCTGGCCGATCTCCATCGCGCTGGCCGCCGTGGTGCTCGCGTTCGGCATCGTCTTCGGCCTGTGGCTGGCGCTGATCGGCTTCGGCCTGCTCGCCATGGGGGTCGGCGGACTGGTCTTCCAGTACGCCGACCGGGGCGTTCAGCGCTCCGGTTCGCCCGAGTGGGCGTCCCGTTCCGCGGCTTCCGCCCGCGCCGTCGCTCCCGGCGCCGACTCCCGCTCCGGCTCCTCGACGTCGACCCGGTCGCCGTAGTACCACTCGCTGAGCGTCGCCCGCAGCCGGCCCACATGAGGGGCGTCGCCCTCCTTCGGGGACGGCGCGAGCGGCTCGGGCTGCCTGCGGGCCAGCAGTACGTAACGCTCCTCGGGGTCGAGGGGACCATGGCTCTCGGCGTAGCCGCCCGCGAGGGTCTGGTGCACCTCGCCCGTCTCCTCGCCCTCCGTCAGGCGCTCCAGGTCGTGCTCCTGCAGTGCCAGGCAGACGCGCTTGGCCGCGACGAAGGCCAGCAGCGGCGCCACCACCAGCGAGACGCGGAAGATCCAGGTCAGCAGGTTCAGGGAGACGTGGAAGGTGTGGGCGAGGATGTCGTTGCCGCCCGCCAGCAGCAGCACCGCGTAGAAGACGATCGCGGCGACGCCCAGCCCGGTGCGGACGGGCTTGTCCCGGGGCCGGTCGCACAGGTGGTGTTCCTCGTGATCGCCCGTCACCCACCGCTCGAAGAACGGGTAGGCGTACAGCACCGCGAACAGGGCGCCCGGCAGCAGGACCGCCGGCACCAGCACGTTCCACATGACGGTGTGGCCCGCCACCGCCGTCTCGAACGGCGGCATCAGCCGCAGCGAGCCCTCCAGGAACCCGACGTACCAGTCCGGCTGCGAGCCCGTGGAGACGACGTCGGGTCGGTAGGGACCGTACGTCCAGATCGGGTTGATCTCGGCCACCGCCGCCAGCACGGTCAGGAGACCGAAGACCATGAGGAACAGGCCGGTGGAGTTCGTCATGAACTGCGGGAACATCGGCTTGCCCACCGCGTTGCGGTTGGTGCGCCCGCGACCCGCCCACTGGGTGTGCTTCAGGTAGAACACCAGGATCAGATGGAGCGTGACCAGCGCGACCAGCAGTGCGGGGAGCAGCAGGATGTGCACCGAGTACAGCCGGGGCACGATGTCCTGGCCGGGATACTCGCCGCCGAACACGAACATGCTGATGTAGGTCCCCACCACCGGGATGGACAGCATGATCCCCTGCGCGATGCGCAGCCCCGTGCCGGACAGCAGGTCGTCCGGGAGCGAGTAGCCGGCGAAGCCCTCGGCGAGCGCCAGCACGAACAGCGTGAGACCGATCAGCCAGTTGACCTCACGCGGCCGGCGGAACGCTCCGGTGAAGAAAACCCGCAGCAGATGCACTCCGATGGCCGAGAGGAACACCAGGGACGCCCAGTGGTGCAGCTGCCGGATCAGCAGCCCGCCGCGCACGTCGAAACTGATGTCCAGGGTCGAGCGGTAGGCCTCCGACATCCGCAGGCCCAGCAGGGGCTCGTACGAGCCGTCGTAGACGACCTCCGTCATCGAGGGTTTGAAGAACATCGTCAGCCAGACACCGGTCAGCAGCAGCACGACGAAGCTGTAGAGGGCGATCTCGCCCAGCAGGAACGACCAGTGCTCGGGGAAGGCCTTGCGCAGCAGCCCCCCGCCCTCGGAGACGGGCAGCCGCCCGTCGGCCCAGGTGACGGTGTGTTCGCCCGCGTGACGGGCCCGCGCACCGGCGCGGGCCCTTCTCCTCTGCAACAGCACGGCGCATGGGTTCCCCACCGCCGGTGCCGGAAACTACGCCCCGGCTATGTACGGTCACCCTTCGGCTTGCCCCGCTGGTCCGGAGTACCGTGCGGCGGCGTGGAGAACGGCTGCGGCGAGGTCGCGGGCGACACGGGGGAGCCCGTGCGGCCGCGGCCCTGCTCCGGGCGTACGGCACCCGGGTCGCCGGAGGTCGGTTCGGCTCCGGAGCGCAACTGCTCCAGACGGGTGGACAGGATCTCCGTGGCCGGGACGCGGTCGGCGTGCGACCGCTCGTAGGCCAGCAGTTCCTCCACCTCGTCCGCACCCAGCGACCGGATCCGGCTCTCCAGCCCGCCGATCGGCAGATGGTCGTAGTCGGGCAGGGGCAGGGTGGTGCGAGCGGGGTCCGCCATGGTTCTCACTTCCCTCTGTACGGCACCTTGCGCGGGTCAGCGTCCGCCCGGGCCGCCGCTGCCGAAGGAGCCACTGCTGCCCTCGTCCCAGCGGGGCCGCTCCTGGTCGGAGGCGGTACGGCTGCCCTGGTGCCCCATCTCGTGCGGCAGCGTGCGTTCGTCGCTGCGCGGCATCTCGTCGGGCTCACGGCGCTCCCGCTCCTCGTGGACGGGACCGCCGTCGGGCATACGGGGCTGTTCCTCCGGACGCGGGGGCGGCGGCTCCCGGCGCTTTTGCCGGCTGCCGAAGGCGAACGCGCCGATCAGCACGGCCACCACCACCACGGCCGCGACGACCAGCCAGATCGCGAGTGCGCCGGAGCCGCCCGCGGCCAGGTCCATCGATGCGTTGGTCATGGAGCGCGGGTACCCCCGGCCCGCGTGATCAACCTGCTCACCGCGACGCTCGCGTCCGCGAACGGTTGGCCTTCCTGATCGCCGCGAGCAGGTCCGCCTTCGACATCTTCGACCGGCCCTCCACGCCCAGGCGCCGGGCGACGCCGTACAGGTGCTCCTTCGACGCCTTCTCGTCGACACCCTCGCCGCTGCGCCCGCCCTGTCCGCGGGGCCGCCCGGACCGGGGGTCGGAGGGGCCCTTGCGGCCGCCCTCCTTGCGCTCCCAGTGGTCGCCGACCTTCTCGTACGTGTGCTTGAGCGCCCCGTAGGCCACCCGGTGCGCCCGCTCGCCCTCGCCGTACTCCTCGACGGCCGAGTCGTGGGCCTTGATCCAGGTGCGCCGGGCCTGAGGCGAGGAGCGTTGCAGAGTCGACGGCAGTTCCTGTCGTCCCGGCATGTCCGTGCACCTCCGTGCGGCGTCGGTCTCATCGCCCCCGCCGGTCGCGGGGGCGGTCCACGGGTGCCCCGCGGACCCACCCGGAAAACGGCTCGCAACCCTTGGAAACACCGGGTCCGGCGGTTTGGCGCCGCAAGCGGCGGCAACCCGCGCGGTGTGACATCGACGACGACTTCCCAGCAGGAACTGTTCCGCTTCCTCGAGGACCGCTTCGCGTGCGCGCAGGCGTGCACCGCGTGCGCGCGGGCGTGCGCCCTGCGGGCGAGTCTCGTGGACCCGGACGGGACCGAGAACCAGGAACTCGTACGGCGCAGGGGCATCATGTGCGCGGAGGTCTGCGACGCGACCTGCCGCGTGCTGTCCGAGCAGAACCAGGTGGACGAGTCCGCCATCGGCGCCCAGCTGGAGTGGTGCCGCCAGGTGTGTCTGGAGAGCGCGCACGTCTTCGACGGCCACCCGGGCGCCGAGGAGAGCGCGCAGGCATGCCGCGACTGCGCCCGCGCCTGCGGAGAGTTCCTCGCCACCCTGCGCTGAGGCCCTGGGAGCGCCACGCGCGACGCGCTAGCCTGCCCGTATGGCGGCGACGGACGGCGATCCGGGACTCTTCGGCCCGGACTCCGTGACCTGGCAGGCGCACGGCGACCCGATGATGTGGGTGGCCGGCATCCGCGCTCTCTACCTCCAGGCCCTGCACCCGCGCGCCGTGCGCGGCGTGATGCAGAACAGCGACTTCCGGCGCGACGCCTGGGGCAGGCTGATGCGCACCGCGGGCTTCGTCGGCACCACGACGTACGGCACCACCGAGGCCGCCGAGCGGGCCGGCGCCCGGGTGCGGAAGATCCACCGCATGCTCGGCGCCACCGACCCGGAGACGGGGGAGCGCTACGGTGTCGACGAGCCCGCGCTGCTGCTGTGGGTGCACTGCGCCGAGATCGGCTCCTACCTGCACGTGCTGCGCCGCTCCGGGTTCCCGCTCACCGACGCGCACGCCGACCGCTACCTCGCCGAACACCGGCACAGCGCCCGTCTCGTCGGCCTCGACCCCGGTTCCGTCCCCGCGGACCGGGCCGAGCTGGCCGCCTATTTCGCGCGGGTGCGGCCCGAACTGGCAGCGGGACCGGAGGCGCACGAGGTGGACGACTTCCTGCTCCGCCCGCCCGTCGACCCCCTCCTGGTCCCGGCCCGCGAGCTGCTGTGGCGGCGGGTCGCACGTCTCGCGTACGACTCACTGCCGCCGTACGCGCACGAGCTCTACGGCAGACCGGCGCCCGAACCCGCCACCGTCACCCGCCGGCTGCGCGCCACGGGCACCCTGCTGCGTCTGGTCCCGTCCCGGGTGCGCTGGCAGCTGCCGCCCCAGCACATCCTGCGTGCCGTGGCGCGGCTCGGTCCGGCCGCGCGCCCCGCGCCATACAAAATCGGACGACAAGCGGCCATACTGGACCGGCCAGGGGAGGGCGGGGCGGACTGAACCACGGGGGCGGGGCGAAGTCATGGGGGACGACACGCTGATCCAGGGCCGTCAAGTGCCCGCGAGGCCCGGGTGGCCGCCGCTCTCCAGCACCGCGGGGTGACCGTCGTCCACGACTTCGGCGAGTGGGACGGCGTGCTCTTCCTGGTCATGGAGCTGCTGGAGGGACACGACCTGAGCCGGCTCCTGGAGGACAACAAGGGCCACCCGCTGCCCGTCGCCGACGTCGTCGACATCGCCGAGCAGATCGCCTCCGCACTCGCCTACACCCACGATCAGGGCATCGTCCACCGCGACCTCAAGCCGGCGAACATCGTGCGGACCGCCGACGGCACCGTGAAGATCTGCGACTTCGGCATCGCCCGGCTCGGCCACGACGCGGGCTTCACCGCCCGGCTGACCGGCACCGGCATCGCCATGGGCACCCCGCACTACATGTCGCCCGAACAGATCGGCGGCGACGAGGTCGACCGGCGCAGCGACCTGTACTCCCTGGGCTGTGTGCTCTACGAGATCGCCACCGGCGTCCCGCCGTTCGACCTCGACGACGCCTGGGCGATCCTCGTCGGCCACCGCGACACCGAGCCCGCGCCGCCCCGCACCCGCCGCGCCGGACTGCCCGGCTACCTGGACCGGATCATCCTGGACCTGCTGGCCAAGCGGCCCGAGCAGCGCCCGGACGACGCCCGTGAACTGGGCCGCCGGATCACCGCCGGACGCGCGGGACCGGCGCCGGCGCCGGTGCCGGTCCCGGCGACCGCCCGGCCGCGGACGCCCCAGCCGGTCGGAGGCCGCGCCGGGCTGCCGTCCTGGACCCACGGCATGACCACCGGTCACAAGGCGACCGGCACCGGCCCGCACGCCACGCCCCCGGACCCCGGGGCGGGCCTGTCCGGCGCGTGGCTCCCGCGACCCGCCGGTGACCGGACCGTCGACGCCCCTGCCGCCGGGCCCGCCCCGGGCGAGCGGCCGGACCCGGCGCCCGAGGCCGTCGGCAGGCTGGCCGCACGCCACAGAACGGGGCTGGGACTGGGCCGGCTCGGCCGCTGGGAGGAGGCCGGCGAGGTGCACCGCGCGGTCGCCGCCGAGCGCGCACGCCTGCTCGGCCCCGACCACCCCGACACCCTCGCCAGCCGCTACGAGGCCGCCTTCGCCCTCGGCCGCACCGGTCACGCCGCCGCGGCGCTGCGCGCGTACAAGGGCGTCGCCGAGGCCAGGATCAGGACGCTGGGAGCCGATCACGCCGACACCCTCGCCGTCCGCCAGGAGATGGCCTACACCCTGGGCCGACTGGGCCGCCACACCGACGCCCACCAGGTGTACACGTCGGTCCTGACCGCCCGTGAGCGCACCATGGGCGCCGACCATCCCGACACCCTGCGCTGCCGGCACAACCTGGCCTCCAACCTCGGTCGGCTCGGCCGTACCGAAGACGCCCACCGGACGGCCCGCGAGGTGGCCGCGGCCCGGGCCCGCGTGCTCGGTGCGGACCACCCCGACACCCTCGTCACGCGCTACGAGGTGGCCTACGAACTCGGGCGGCTGGACCGCTGGCAGGAGGCCCTGGCGATCTACCGCGACGTCGCCGGCGTCCGCGCGCGTGTGCTCGGCCCCGACCACCCCGACACGCTCGCCGCCCGCTACGAGACGGGCGTCGCCCTCGGCCGGCTCGGCCGCTGCGCCGAAGCGCTGACCGTGTACGAGGAGCTGGTCGACGACCGCGCCCGCGCCCAGGGACCCGAGCACCCCGAGACGCTGCGCGCCCGGCACGGCCTCGGCGTCAACCTCGGCAGGCTGGGCCGCTGGGCGGACGCCCTCGCCGAGGCCCGCGGAGTGTGCGCGGTCCGCGAACGCGTGCTGGGCCCGGACCACCAGGACACCCTGGTCAGCCACCGCGAGGTCGCCGTCGCCCTGGGCTGGCTCGGCCGCTGGTCGCCCGCCCTCACCGAGTACCGCCTGGTCACCGCCGCCCGCGAACGGGTTCTGGGCCCCGGCCACCCCGACACCCTCGTCGCCCGCGACGAGGAGGCCCACTGCCTGGAACGGCTCGGCCGCGCCGCCGAGGCCGCGGAGCTGTACCGCGGGGTCGCGGCACTGCGCGGGTCAGCACGCTGAGCGCGGACGGTGCGCGACGGCGGGCTGGCCGCCTGCGATCGGGGCGTGTTACCAAGAGCCATGACGACCCCGCCCCGCACCTCCCGCAGCTTTGACGCCGTCATCGTCGGCGGCGGCCACAACGGTCTGGTCGCGGCCGCCTACCTGGCCCGGGCCGGCCGGTCCGTGCTGGTCCTCGAACGGCTGGACCACACCGGGGGAGCGGCCGTGTCCACGCGGCCGTTCGCCGGGGTCGACGCACGGCTGTCGCGCTACTCGTACCTGGTCAGCCTGCTGCCCAGGAAGATCGTGCGGGATCTCGGCCTGGACTTCCGGGTGCGCGCGCGCACCGTCTCCTCGTACACGCCCGTCGAGCGCGCCGGGCGGCCCACCGGGCTCCTGGTCGGCGGGGGCGAGCGCCGCACCCGCGAGTCCTTCGCCCGGCTCACCGGCTCGGATCGCGAGTACGCCGCCTGGCAGCGCTTCTACGCCATGACCGGCCATGTGGCCCAGCGGGTCTTCCCCACCCTCACCGAACCGCTGCCCACCCGGGACGAACTGCGCCGCCGGGTCGACGACGAGACGGCCTGGCGGGCCCTGTTCGAGGAACCGGTCGGCATCACCATCGAGGAGCACTTCGCCGACGACCTGGTACGGGGCGTGGCTCTCACCGACGCGCTGATCGGCACCTTCGCCGACGCCCACGACCCCTCGCTGGCGCAGAACCGCTGCTTCCTCTACCACGTGATCGGCGGCGGCACCGGCGCCTGGGACGTGCCGGTCGGAGGCATGGGCGCCCTCACCGACGCGCTGGCCGACGCGGCGCGTGCCGCAGGTGCCGTGCTCGCCACCGGTCACGAGGCGGTGCGGATCGACGCGGACGGGCGAACGGCGGAGGTCACCTACCGCTCGGCCGCCGGCGAGGGCGTCGCCGCCGCGCGCCACGTCCTGGTCAACGCCTCACCGCGGGACCTGGCGGCGCTCACGGGCCAGGCGCCGCCGCCGCCCGCCGAGGGTGCCCAGCTCAAGGTGAACATGCTGCTGACCCGGCTCCCGCGGCTGCGCGACCCGGAGGCCGACCCGCGCGAGGCCTTCGCCGGAACCTTCCACATCGCCGAGGGCTACGGCCAACTGGCCGCCGCGCACGCCCGGGCGGCCGCCGGCGACCTGCCCGAGGCGCCGCCGTCCGAGATCTACTGCCACTCGCTGACCGACCCGACCGTCCTCGCCCCCGACCTGGCAGCCAGAGGCATGCACACCCTCACCCTGTTCGGCCTGCACACGCCGGCCCGCCTCTTCGCCCGGGACAACGACGCCGTACGCGAGGAGCTGCTGAAGTCGACCCTCGCCCAGCTCGACGCCCATCTCGCCGAGCCCCTCGCGGACTGCCTGGCGACCGACGCCGAGGGGCGGCCCTGCATCGAGGCCAGGTCGCCGCTCGACCTGGAGCGCGATCTGCGCCTGCCCGGCGGGAACATCTTCCACCGCGAGCTGTCCTGGCCCCACGCCCAGGAGGGCACCGGCCACTGGGGAGTGGAGACCGGGCAGGCCAACGTCCTGCTGTGCGGTGCGGGAGCCGTGCGCGGGGGAGGGGTGAGCGGGGTGCCGGGGCACAACGCGGCGATGGCCGTGCTGGACGGGGCCCGCGGCTGACGGGTGTGTGCGCATGCCCGGGACGGGGCTGGGTACCGCGACATAACGGAAATTCCGTACCCAACACCCGCACGACAAGGAGCCCGTCATGGCGGACCTCAGCCCCATCGACCTGCAGAAGGCCCTCAACGGCATGGACTACCCGGCGGACAAGAAGTCGCTCGTCGACCGCGCCCGCAAGAACAAGGCCGACGACAAGGTCGTGAGCCGTCTCGACGGACTGAAGGAGAACAGCTTCGACGGTCCGAACGAGGTCCAGAAGGCCGTCTTCAACGGCTAGCGCACCCGTGGCCCGGTCGCGCGCCGGTTCCTAGTCGGCCGACGGCGACCATCCCACCGCCTCCACGCGTGCCGCGTCCGCCGGGCGCGCGTCGTGGAACAGGACGTCACCGCCCGCTTCCGCGCGCAGTCCGTCGACGTACGCCCCGCGGCCCACGTACAGCCGGTCGGTGGTGTACCGCCAGCGCAGGGTGAGTCCCCGCGCGGCCGGGAGGCCGGCGCTCAGCGCGTGCCAGACGCGCCCCGACCAGCCGGTGGCCGAGCCCGCCGGATGCTCCTGGGGTGCCGCGCCGCGCCGGGTCGTGGTGAACGGCACGGGCTGCCACGACGTGCCGCCGTCGGTCGTGGACTCCAGCACCAGGGTGTCCGACCCGGGCTCGGTGTCCCACCACAGCGAGCAGCGCAGCCGTGCCCGCCCGGCCGAGGTGTCCAGCGCGGGCAGGGTGAGCGTGGCCGTCGTGGCACTCGCCGTCCCCGAGAACCATGCGGTGCGTCCGTGTGCGGGCCGCACGGGTACCGCTCGCGCCAGATTGGTGGCCGCCGCCACCCGCGGAGCCGACCCGGAACGCCAGCCGCGCACCGGGTGGACGGAGTTGCCGAGGACGACGAGGAACGAGTCGGTCGTCGGGTCCAGCACCAGCGAGGTGCCCGTGAACCCGGTGTGCCCGGCCGTGCGCGGCGTCGCCATCGCCCCCATGTACCAGTGCTGGTACAGCTCGAAGCCGAGCCCGTGCTCGTCGCCCGGGAAGCCGGTGTTGAAGTCGGTGAACATCAGCTCCACCGACTCCGGCCGCAGGATGCGGGCCCGGGCGTAGGAACCGCCGTTGAGCAGCGTACGGCCGAGGACCGCGAGGTCCCACGCCGAGGAGAACACCCCCGCGTGCCCGGCCACTCCGCCCAGACCGAAGGCGTTCTCGTCGTGCACCTCGCCCCACACCAGACCGCGGTCCAGACCGGACCAGGGCTTGCGGGCGTCCTCCGTGGCCGCGATCCGAGGCCGCCAGGAAGCGGGCGGGTTGTAGCGGGTGCGGGTGAGACCGAGCGGCTCCGTGATCTCGTCCCGCAGCAGCGCGTCCAGGGCGCGGCCCGTGATCCGCTCCAGCACCAGCTGGAGCGAGATCATGTTCAGGTCCGAGTACAGGTACGCCGTACCGGGGGCGTTCACCGGAGCCTCGTCGTAGACGAGTTGGATCTTCTCCTCGTACGTGGGTGCGGCGTACAGCGGGATCCAGGCCCGGAAACCCGAGGTGTGCGTGAGCAGGTGACGGATCGTCATGTCCTGCTTGCCCGCGCGCGCGAAGTCCGGCAGGTACGAGGCGACCGCAGCCTCCAGCTCCAGCGCGCCCCGCTCCAGCTGCTGCACGGCGAGGATCGAGGTGAAAAGTTTGGAGATCGACGCGAGGTCGAACACCGTGTCCTTCGCCATCGGAATCTGCTGCCCCGCCGGGAACTCGACACCGGTGTCGGTGACCTCGTCGTAGGCCCGGTAGCGCACCGCCATGCCGATCGGTTCGTGCAGCGCCACCGTGCCGCCCCGGCCGGCCAGCAGCACGGCGCCCGCGTACCACGGGTGCACGGGGGACGGGCCGAGGAACGACTCGGCGTCGGTGACGAGCTGGCGCAGATGGCCCGGGAGCAGGCCGGCCCGTTCGGCGGAGCCGTGCCGCAGGGTGGGGCGGCGGCCCCGGTCGGAGACGGCCGCGGCCGGCCCGGCCGCGAACGGGGCGATGGCCAGCGCACCCCCCAGGGCCAGGGCGCCGGCGCCCAGTTGACGCCGTGTGCATCCGTTGCTCGCCTGACCGGCCATCGAAGAGTCTCCCGCCGTCGAAGCTGAAAGTATCTTTCCCGGATCGCCGTGCGGAGTGAAACTTTCCTGTCAGTGACGGGTCGTGTCAATGGGGCGTACGGAGCGGCTGCGAGGAGCCGGCCGGCCCCGCGCACCGCTTGACCCGTCCCCGCGACCGGCCGAGGATCAGGTCATGACGCCCGGACACGGCAGCACGGTCGACGGGATGCTGCGGCGCAGCGCCCGACGCACCCCGGCGCGCGTCGCGGTGGAGTACCGCGACCGCTCCTGGACGTACGAGGAGCTGGACACCGCGGTCTCCCGCGCGGCGAGCGTCCTGCTGGGCGAGGGACTGGCCCCCGGCGACCGGGTCGGCGCCTACGGCCACAACTCCGACGCCTACCTGATCGCGTTCCTGGCCTGCGCCCGCGCGGGCCTGGTGCACGTCCCGGTCAACCAGAACCTCACCGGCGACGACCTCGCCTACATCGTCGGCCAGTCCGGCAGCACCCTGGTCCTCGCCGACCCCGGCCTCGCCGCCCGGCTCCCCGGCGGGACCCGCACCCTGCCGCTGCGCGACGCCGACGACTCGCTCCTGGCCCGCCTCGCGTCGGCGCCCGCCTACGACGGCCCCGAACCGGGCGCCGAGGACCTGGTGCAGCTGCTCTACACCTCCGGCACCACCGCGCTGCCCAAGGGCGCGATGATGACCCACCGTGCGCTGGTACACGAGTACCTGAGCGCCATCACCGCCCTGGACCTCGGCGCCGGAGACCGCCCCGTGCACGCACTCCCGCTCTACCACTCGGCGCAGACACACGTCTTCCTGCTGCCCTACCTCGCGGTCGGCGCGACCAGCATCGTCCTGGACGCGCCCGACGGCGACCGGATCTTCGACCTGATCGAAGCGGGCCGCGTGGACAGCCTCTTCGCACCGCCGACCGTGTGGATCGGCCTGGCGAACCGCGCCGACTTCGCCACCCGCGACCTCGACGGCCTGCGCAAGGCCTACTACGGCGCGTCGATCATGCCGGTGCCCGTCCTGGAGCGGCTGCGCGCCCGCCTGCCGCACCTCGCCTTCTACAACTGCTTCGGCCAGAGCGAGATCGGCCCCCTCGCCACCGTCCTCGGCCCGGACGAGCACGAGGGCCGCATGGACTCCTGCGGCCGCCCCGTCCTGTTCGTCGACGCGCGCGTGGTCGACGAGGACGGCAAGGACGTGCCCGACGGCACACCCGGCGAAGTCGTCTACCGCTCTCCGCAGTTGTGCGAGGGCTACTGGGACAGGCCCGAGGAGACCGCGGCCGCCTTCCGCGACGGCTGGTTCCACTCCGGCGACCTCGCCGTACGCGACGCGGACGGCTACTACACGATCGTCGACCGGGTGAAGGACGTCATCAACTCCGGCGGGGTCCTGGTGGCCTCCCGCCAGGTCGAGGACGCCCTCTACACGCACGACGCCGTCGCCGAGGCGGCCGTGATCGGCCTGCCCGACGAGCGGTGGATCGAGGCCGTCACCGCCGTCGTCGTCCCGCGCGGCGAGGTCACCGAGGACGAACTGATCGCGCACGCCCGTCAGAAACTCACCGCCTTCAAGGCACCCAAGCGGGTGCGGTTCGTGGACGCCCTGCCGCGCAACGCCGGCGGGAAGATCCTCAAGAGGGAACTGCGGGACCGCTTCGCCGGTTCCTGACACCGCGACCTGGTTGCGCGACGAAGCGGCCGCCCGTGAGGATCGGCGCCATGAAGACCTTCACCGCCCACGACGGGACCCGCCTCGCCTTCCACGTGCGGGGCGAGGGCGACCCGCTGGTCGTCCTGCCGGGCGGACCCATGCGCGCCTCCGCCTACCTCGGCGACCTCGGCGGCCTCGCCGAACACCGAGCGCGACGGCGGCCCCGCCCCGGATCTCGCCCGCCGCCTGGCCGACGTGTTTCCGCACGCCGAGTTCGCCGTCCAGCCCGGCGCCGGGCACTATCCGTGGCTGGACGACCCGCGGTGGTTCGCCCACCGGGTCGCCGACTTCCTCGGACAGGACTGATCTCCTTCGGTTCTCTTCCGAAGGGACCCCTCACACGGCCTGTCGGCGGTACGACGCGATCGCTAGGCTGGCCGCGGACGACGAAACCGGGAGGAGCACGGACGTGGCCGAGAGCACCACCCACCAGCGCCCGCTCATGGGCTGGGACAAGCCCGAGCTGGATCTCAGCAACGCGCAGTGGCAGTCCAGCAGCCGGGGCCTGGGCGATGTCCAGATCGCCTTTGTCGAGGGGTTCATCGCCATGCGGAACAGCGGCAGCCCGCAGAGCCCCTCTCTGATCTTCACCCCGGCGGAATGGGGCGCGTTCGTGTCGGGAGCGCGGGAAGGGGAGTTCGACCTCACGTAGAGCGCGGGGGTGCGCCGACCGGCCGAACCCGGGTGTTCGGTCCGCCGCCGGGGGGAAGTCCGTACTCCGGAGGTGAGGACCCATGAGCACCCTGCCGGTCATCGCGGCGGTCGACGGTTCCGACGACGGCCTGCGCGCTCTGGACTGGGCGCTCGACGCCGCCCACCGGCGCGAGGCACCCCTGCGGGTGGTGCACGTCCGCCAGTACGCCGCCTGGGCCCAGACCGACGTCCTGGTCGCGGGTCCGCCGGACACCGCCGAGGACCCGGCGCTCGACCAGGCACGCGCGCACCTTCAGGGGCGGGCCTTCGCCGTGCCGACGGAGTACGTGGGCATGGAGGGCGTACCGGGCGCCCTGCTGCCGGAACTGGGCGCCGACGCACAGCTGCTGGTCCTCGGCTCCCGCGGCCGGGGCGGCTTCACCGGCCTGCTGCTCGGCTCCAACGGCATGGCCGCCGCCCGCGACGCCGAGTGCCCCGTCGTCGTGGTGCCCCGCCCCGGACGCGAGGTCCACGGCGAGGCGCCCGCCGAACCCGGCCCGCGGGTGGTGGTGGGCCTGCACGTGGACAGTCCCGACGACGCCACCCTGTCCTTCGCCTTCACCGAGGCCGAGCTGCGCGGCGCCCGCCTCCAGGTGGTCGCCGCCTACCCGTGGCCGGTGCAGACCTGGGCCGCCGCGGGGCAGATGATGCCGCTGGTGATCGACGAGGTCTCCGTCGAGAGCGAGACCCGCGTCCTGGCCGACGGCCTGCTCGCCCCCTACCGCGGACGCCACCCCGACGTCCGGGCCGACACCCACGTCGTGCCCGGTGACGCCGCCGGGAACCTGGTCGCTTCCTCCAGGGACGCCGACCTGGTCGTGGTCGGCCGACACCGGCGGCGCCTGCTGGCCCCCGCCCGCATGATGGGCTCGGTCACCCACGCCGTGCTGCTGCACGCGGCGGCCCCGATCGCGGTGGTGCCACCGGCTCCCCCGCAGGAGTGACACCCGCCCCACCCCGGCGTGCCTATCATCGGCCGCATGCAGGACTCGCCCAGCAGGCACACCCGGATCGCGCTCGACCTGGCGCTGACCGTCAGGCACGACGGCCACGGCGGGATCGCCGACGAGCTGGCCGACCCCGCCGGACTCACCGCCTGGGTCGGGGCGCACCCCGGCGTCGTGCCGGGCGCCGGGGCCTTCGCGGCCGACGCGTCCACCCTGGCCGCCGTACGCGAGGTGCGGGCCGCCGCCCGTGCCCTCTTCGCCCGCGCCGTGCGCCCCGGCGAGCCGAGCCCCGCCGACGCCGCCCGGCTGCTGCCCGTGCCCCAGGCACTGCGGCGCCTGAACGAGGCCGCCGCCCGTACCCCCACGGTCCCCGTCCTGGCCTGGGCCGACGACGAGGAGCCCGTCGTGAGCGCCGCGCCCGCGCAGGGCACGCGGGCCGACCTCGCCGCCGCCCTCGCGCAGGCCGTGATCGGCTTCCTCGCCGGGCCCGACCGGCAGCGGCTGCGCGCCTGCCACGCCCCGCGCTGCGTGCGCTACTTCCTCAAGGAGCACCCGCGTCAGGAGTGGTGCAAGCCCTCCTGCGGCAACCGGGCCCGGGTCGCCCGCCACCAGGACCGCCACCGGCGGACCGCGTAGCCCGGCCGGGTGGCCGCCCGCACTCCGCGCGGGGCCCTCGGCCACGTACCATTGCGGCATGTCGTTCCTCCGCCGCCGCAGCGCCACGCCCGCCGGGCCCGACTTCGACGTACTGGCCATGGACCCGGGCGACTGGCCCGGCAACCTCGGCGCCGGTCTGCTGCCCGCGCCCGACGGCAGCTGCCAGGGCGTCTTCCTGCGCTACGACCTGTTCGGCGGCCGCGGCCCCGCGATGATCATCGGCAACCTCCCGGACGGCTCCCCGGCCCGCGAGGTCCCCGAGGGCGAGATCCCCTTCGAGGTGGCCCAGCTGCTGCTCGCACTGGAGAACGACGAGGAGATCACGGTCGTCGGCGCCGAGGACGTCCCCGTGATGCAGGGCGACAACCTGCTCATCGTGCGCCGCCTCAAGCTCTCCGAGAGCCGGATCTCCTGCGTGCAGTTCGACCGCAGCGACGGCGTCCTGGTGACCATCGCCGCCTGGGACCGCCCCATCACCGACGACCTGTACGCCCTGCTGAAGCCTCTCCCGGCGGAGCTTTTCCAGCAGGGCTGAGACCCGCCCACGGACCGGTCCTACCGCGCGGCGGAGACCGTCACGTCGGCGGCGCGCACGTACGCGACCCGGTGGCCGTACTGGATCTCGTAGTACTGGTCCTTGCCGGTCACCACCCGGTGGGAGGCCTCGTCGAAGGTGACCGCGTAGTAGTACTCGCCGGGCGCCTTCTCACCGACCACGTACTTCTGCCCCGCCGGCAGGGTGTACGGCAGCGGGGACACCGCCTGGGCGGGCACGTCCGCCGGGTAGGCGGCCTTCTCCGGGTAGGCGCGCCCGTACACCGGGACGCTCTCCAGGCCCTTCCTCGCAGTGATCACCCGGCCGGACGCGGGCACCGCCGCCGGGCTTGCGGCCGGGTTGCGGAACCACGCCTTCTGCCCCAGGTACCAGATGGCCGTCCAGTCGCCCCAGCGGTCGGCCACCGCGTACTGCTGGCCCGTGGAGACCCGGGAGGACAGGTCGTTCACCCCGGTCGTGGGGGTGGTGCCGAGGCCGACGTCCTTGATCAGCGGGGCGTTCACGTCGTGGTCGGAGTACAGCCGCACCTCGCTGGAGCCGTGCGCCGCGCAGGGCTCGCCCGCCGTTTCGCAGCCGGTGTACGCGGGACGGTTGGCGTCGTAGTCGGGGCGGATCGTCACCAGCGGGGACTTCTTGCCCGCGGTCGGCTCGAAGGGGCGGCCGAGCAGCTGGAAGTAGTGCCGCCAGTCCCAGTACGGGCCCGGGTCCGTGTGCATGCCCGGGATCGTCGCCGTGGTGGTGCCGGGGACGTTGTCGTGGCCGAGGACGTGCTGCCGGTCCAGCGGGATGTCGTACTTGTTCGCCAGGTACTTCACCAGTCGCGCCGACGACCGGTACATCGCCTCCGTGTACCAGGCGTCCGGCTCGGCCAGGAAGCCCTCGTGCTCCAGGCCGATCGACCCCGCGTTGACGTACCAGTTGCCCGCGTGCCAGGCCACGTCCTTGGCCTTCACATGCTGGGCGATGTGGCCGTCGGTGGAGCGCAACGTGTAGTTCCAGGACACATAGGTGGGGTCCTGGACCATGTTGAGGACCCCGTTCCAGGTGCCCTCCGTGTCGTGCACGACGATGTAGCGGATGCGCTGGGAGGCCGGCCGGCTGCCCAGGTCGTGGTTGCCGTAGTCGCCGTCCCCGAACTCCTCGTACGGCGCGGGGACCCACTCGCAGGACACCGACGCCGGGCACTCCGTACCGGCGGCGGACGCGGCACGCAGACCCGCGTCGTCCAGCTGCGAGACATCCGGCGCCACCTCGGGACGGGCGGCCAGGGAGACCCGCTGACCGGCGTCCGTGGTGCGCCGCTCACCCCTGCGGATGACCTCGTACACGTCGTCCGCGTAGGCCGCCGCCGTCGCGGAGTCCTCCGCTCCCGAGAAACGGGCCACCGCCGCGTACCAGTCCGCCGGGTCGGCGCTGAGCGGCTCCCCCAGCTCCCGCTGCGCGGCGGCCAGCAGCGCCGCACCGCCCGCCACGTTCGACGCCGGGTCCGTGCGCAGCGCCTCGGGGCTCAGCCCGGTCAGCTCGGCGGCCCTCGGCAGGGTGGTCAGCCGGGCCGGCAGGTCGGTGGGGTCCGTGGTGGCACCGCCCGTCGGGTGCAGCGCGGCGCGCGCGTCGTCGCCGCGCGGGTCCTCGGCGCCCTCGCCGTGGTGCGGCGCCCCGGCCAGGGCCGCGCGGGCGTCGGTGAGGTGCAGCGGGCCGTAGCCGCCGGTCACGCTCGGCGCGCCGCCGTGCGCGTCCCAGCGGGACTGGAGGTAGGAGACGCCGAGCAGGACGCTGGGCGGCACGTGGTACTCGGCCGCCGCGGTCGCGAACGCCCGCTGGAGGCGGTCCGGGGCGGGCGGCGCGTCCTCGGGCACGGCGGCGGACGGCGCCGCGCCGAGCAGCGGCAGCAGCAGTGCCGCGGTGGCCAGGGCGGGCACGACGGGGGATCCTCGCAAAGCGGCCTCCTGTGACGGTCGGGCGTGAGGGGACGTGACGGGCGTACGGCGCCGGGCTGGGTCAGTCGTACCCGGCGGTCCGACGATCCGTCAATCATGCCGCCGTGGCGGCGATTTCCCACGTCAGCAAGGGGTTCGGCGAGTTTCGTGGCGGCGGCCCACGGGCCTGCGCGGCGTCAGTGGCGTACACCAATGGCCCTGCGCGCACCCGGATGGCGCAGACACGAAAACCGCGGTGCGCCCCACTCGGGGGCGCACCGCGGACTGTCCTCTTCCTCTTGTCTCCCTGCCGTCGGCTTGTCTCCCTGCCGTCGGCCAGTGACCGTCAGCGGGTGCCGACCGCCGCCCGCACGGCCCGCCGGGCCATCTGGCAGTCGTCGTGCAGCCGGCGCAGCAGCAGCCGCTGTTCCTCGCCGGTCGGCGCGGCACCGGGATGGGCCGGCGCCGACGGTCCCGCGACCGTGTCGTGCATCGAACGCTGCACGGCCGTCTCGTAGGTACGGATCTCCCTGGTCAGTACGAGCATCAGGTTCACCAGGAAGGCGTCGCGCGCCGCCGTGCCCGTCGACTGGGCGATCTGGCTGATCTGACGGCGGGCCTCCGGGGCGTCGCCGAGGACCGCCCACAGCGTCGCCAGGTCGTAGCCCGGCAGGTACCAGCCCGCGTGCTCCCAGTCCACCAGCACCGGACCGGCCGGGGACATGAGGACGTTGGACAGCAGCGCGTCACCGTGACAGAACTGGCCCATGCCCTGGCGGCCGCCCGCATGCGCGATGCCGTGCAGCAGCTTCTGCAGGTCACCCAGGTCCCGGTCGGTGAGCAGCCCCAGCTCGTGGTAGCGGGAGATCCGGGCCGCGTAGTCCAGCGGGGCGTCGAACGTGCCGGCCGGCGGCCGCCACGCGTTGAGCCGGCACACCGCCCCGATGGCCGCTCTGATGTCCGCCCGCGGCGGGGCCTCCAGGGGGTGCCGCTGCAACGCCGCCACCCGCCCGGGCATCCGCTCGATGACCAGCGTGCCGTTGTCCGGATCCGCCGCGATCAGTCTCGGCACCCGCACCGGGGGGCGCTGCCGGACGAACGAGCGGTATGCCCCTATCTCGTGGCGGCTGCGTTCCGCCCACGCGGGGGAGTGGTCCACTAAACACTTGGCCACCGCCGTGCTGCGCCCGGTCGTGCCGACCAGGAGCACGGACCGCCCGCTGCGCCGCAGCACCTGCACGGGGGAGAACTCCGGGCAGATCCGGTGCACCGCGGCGATAGCCGTGCGCAGTTGGGCCCCTTGTGGGCCCGACAGGTCGATTCTTCCGCTGAGGGGCTGGGTGCCGGGCCCCGCGCCGAGCCGCGCCCTGCCGGCCCCGAGCACCGGGGCCGCCGGACGCGCGGGGGCGAGATAGGGGCCGCCACCCGCCGTCGGGCGGGGGTGCAGCGAGCGCTGCGGGGCGGACACGGAGGACGATGCTGCGTACATGGGCGAGACAGATCCCTTCGTGTGCCTGCTGTGCCTGCCTGAAGAGGTACCGCCCTGGTCCAGCCCGTTCGCTGCCGGAGGGTACGTCTTCCGAAAGCCGTCGCGCCGCCCGACCGGCCGCCCGGGGCCACCCTGGGGAGTACCCCCACGGCGACCGGGTCGGGGTGGCGCATTCCTACCTGACACCCGGCCGCCCGTGGCACACCATCTGGCGCACCCTGGCGAACGGTGGCGAATAGTCGCCCGGCAACCCGCACGGGGCTACTGTCAACTCAGCCGAGAACCTGGGGGCTTGACGTGAGCGGAGAACCCAACACCCGTCTTTCGGACCTGTTCGGCCTGGCCGGCTGGTCCAAGGGCGAACTCGCGAGGCTGGTCAACCGGCAGGCGGCGGCCATGGGCCACCCCCAGCTGGCGACCGACACCTCGCGGGTGCGGCGGTGGATCGACATGGGAGAGATCCCGCGCGATCCGGTGCCGCGGGTGCTGGCGGCCCTGTTCACCGAGCGTCTCGGCCGTGTCGTGACCATCGAGGACCTCGGTCTGGTCCGGCACGGGCGTGCGGGGAAACGGCCACACGACGGGAGCGAAGAGCATCCCGACGGCGTGCCGTGGGCGCCCGAGCGGACCGCGGCGGTCCTCACCGAATTCACGGGAATGGACCTCATGCTCAACCGACGCGGCTTGGTGGGCGCGGGCGCCGCGCTCGCCGCGGGCTCCGCACTCAGCAGCGCCATGCACGACTGGCTGCACACCGACCCGGCCCTGGCGGCCGACGCCCCCGATCCCCACCAACCCCTGCACGCCGACCCCGCCGGGTTCGACCGTTACGAGGCCGCCCCCATCGGGTCGCAGGAAGTGGAGGAACTGGAGCGCTCGGTCGAGGTGTTCCGCGCCTGGGACGCCGCCCGTGGCGGCGGGCTCCAGCGCAAGGCCGTGGTGGGCCAGCTCAACGAGGTGGGCGGCATGCTCGCCTACCACCACCCACCCCATCTCCAGCGGCGTCTGTGGGGCGTCGCCGCCAACCTCGCGGTCCTCGCGGGCTGGATGTCGCACGACGTCGGCCTGGAACCCACGGCCCAGAAGTACTTCGTCATCGCCGCGCACGCCGCGCGCGAGGGCGGCGACCGGCCCCGGGCGGGCGAGGCGCTCTCCAGGGCGGCCCGCCAGATGGTGCACCTGGGCAAGCCCGACGAGGCCCTGGACCTCATGAAGCTCGCCCAGTCGGGCTCCGGCGAGCGGGTGCTGCCGCGCACCAAGGCCATGCTCTACACCATCGAGGCCTGGGCTCAGGCATCCATGGGCAAGGGCCAGGCGATGCGCCGCACCCTGGGACGGGCCGAGGACCTCTTCGTCTCCGACAAGGCGGACGTGCCGCCCCCGGACTGGATGCAGACGTTCAAGGAGGAGGACCTGTACGGCATGCAGGCCCTGGCCTACCGGACGCTCGCCGAGTTCGAACCGGGAGCCGCCGCGCACGCCCAGCACTACGCGGACAAGGCCCTGGCCCTGAGGATCGACGGCCGGCAGCGGTCGAAGATCTTCGACTACCTGTCGATGGCCTCCGCCTGCTTCATCGCCGACGACCCCGAACAGGCGGACCGGTACGCGCGCCTGGCCCTGGTGTCGATGGGGTCCAACTCCTCCCAGCGGACCTGGGACCGCCTGCGCCAGATGTACCGGCTCACCGCCGAGTACGCCGGTTACCCGAAGATCCAGGAGCTGCGGGAGGAAATCAAGCTGGCCCTGCCCAAGGCCAGGTCACCCAAGGGGAAGGGGTCGGGCGGCAGCGTCGCGCCGGCGTAGGCGGCGACTTGCTCGGTGCGGGATTCCGGCCGATCTCACGACGTCACCCGGGCCATCAGCACACAGGCGTCCTGACGACCCGGAACCTCGACCAGTTCCCGTGCCACGAGCCGTACGGCGTCCTGTGCGGAGTCCGCTCCGGTCAGCCGGGGGGCCAGTGAGAGGAGGTGCTCCACGGCCGCCGGTTCGCGTGCCCCGGTGTGCAGGAGCAGCAGGTCGCCCGCTTCAAGAGTCGCCTCGGCCTGCCCGGACGGTCCGTCCTGTCCGGTCAGCGCGCGCCCCGTTCCGCCGCGGAAGAGCAGCGGGGCGGGGCCTGCGTCGTGGGCCCATGTCAGGGTGCGACGGTCCGGCCGGAAGCCGCAGTACACGGCGCCGTGCACCGGCGGCAGCGCGGTGTCCCGGAGCAGTTGGGCGAGCCGGTCCGGCAGGCTCGTCGGCCGGGTGCCGGCAAGGGCCAGGCCGCGCAGGGCGCCGATGAGCACCGTCGGACCGTGCGCCTCGGTCTCCGGGCGGCCGAAGTCGCCGACGGTGAGCAGGGTTTCGTCGCCGGCGCCGAGCGGACACGCGTCGTACCACGCCTCGCACCGGGACCGTCGGCCCGTCGCGGACGTCGGTGGGAGGTGCACGGCGGCCAGGTCGAGGCCGGGCCGTCCCGCCTCCGGGAACCGCAGCAGTCCGTGCCAGGGCGGCGGCGGAGGGTACCGGAGCCAGTCATGGGTCTCGCTCACCGCCCGCTGACTGCGGCGCAGTTCGCTGACGTCCCGCAGCACCGCCCACATCGAGGCGGTGCTGCCGTCGGCGTCGAGGACGGGTTCGCCCATCATGTGCACGGTGCGCACGGCTCCGTCGGGGCGCACCACGCGGAACTCGCCGTCGATGGGCCGGGCGTCGACGAGGCAGTCCGTGACCATCGCGGTCAGCTTCGGGCGGTCCTCGGTGAGTACCAGGGAGGGGAGTTCGTCGAGACTGAGCGGGACGGAGGCGGGGTCGCGGCCCAGGATGCGGAAGAGTTCCCCGGACCACTCGGCCTCGTCCGTGAGCAGGTTCCACTCCGCGCTGCCGACCCGGCTGAGCAGCGAACCGGCGCGGGGCGCGGGGGCGGGACCGTCCCGTAGTTGCGCCAAGTGGGTGTCGAGGTCGGTGAGTTGGTGCAGCGCCAGGTCGTACAGGGCGCGCTGCCAGCGTCCCCGCGGGTCCGTCGTGTCGTCCTGGCTGTCCCGTCGCACCGCGTCCACGTCGCCCCGCAGCCGCCGGGCCTGCGATATGAGCGCCTCGACCGAGCCGGGTCCCGGTGGCTGGGCGGCCGGGTGGTCCGCGAAGAGATGGGACGACATGACGCACTCCGATGTGCTGACGGTACGACCAAGGCGGAACCGAGGCTGACGGAAGGACCGTTACGACTGTTGCACAGCCCGCCATGCCCCGTAAGGGATTCGGCAACACACGATACGGTGGTGCTTCCGGCATATGCCACAGTCTTCCCGGGGTGACCCGGGTACGTCTTCGGTGTACCCGGGCGTCGAGGCAAGTCGTAGGCCCGCTACGGGACTTGGAGGGGACCGCCCCTCGTGTGCGTCGTCGTCCTGGTGTTCGTCGGACCCTTGTTCTATGCCGGGTCGTGGAGTGCCGGACGGGGCGCCAGTTCGACGGTCGTGCGCGCGCCCGTCTCCAGTGCCCGCACCCCGGCCTCGGCGGCCGCGGCGGCCGCGTACCCGTCCCAGGAGCCCGGCCCGGTGACCCGGCCCCGGCGGGTGGCGTCCACCCAGCTGCGCACCTCGCGGTCGTAGGCGTCGGCGAACCGTACGAGGTAGTCCTGCGGCACCTCCTCCCGCGCGTCGCCCGCGGCCGTCACCACCATGGTGTGCGCCGCGCCGATCCGGGCGCTGCCCTTCTCGCAGACGGCCTCGCAGCGCACCTCGTAACCGAAGCCGCAGTTGACGAAGACCTCCACGTCCACCACGGCGCCGCCCTCGGTCTCGAAGAGCACGAACTGCGGATCGAGCAGCCCCTCGGGCGCACCGGCCGACGGCCGCGGACGCAACACGGTCACCGCGCTCAACTCCTGGCCGAGCAGCCAGCGGGCCGCGTCGATCTCGTGCGAGACGGAGCTGTTGACCAGCATCGCCGAGGTGAAGTGCGGCGGAGAGGAGACGTTGCGGTGCACACAGTGCAGCATCAGGGGCCGGCCCAGCCGCCCGCCGTCCAGCAGGGACTTCAGCCGCTGGTACTCGGCGTCGTACCGCCGCATGAACCCGATCTGCGCCAGCCTCCGGCCGAGCCGCGCCTCCGCCTCCACCACCCGCAGCGCACCCGCGGAGCCCGGCACCATGGGCTTCTCGCACAGCACCGGCAGCCCCCGCGAGAAGGCGGCCAGCAGCGCCTCCTCATGTGCCTCGCCGGGGGAGGCGATCAGCACGGCCTCGACGCCCGGCGCCTCCAGGGCGGCCTCCACCTCCGTGTGCACGGCGACCCCGCCGATGCCGCCCACGGCCTCCTTCGCCCGCTCGGCGTCGGGGTCCGCCACCGCGGCGACCCGGGCGCCGCTCACCACCCGGTCGAGGCGTCGTATGTGGTCGGCGCCCATGTGTCCCGCGCCCAGGACCGCCACACCCAGAAGTTCACTCACGCTGCGTCCGCTCCTTCACCGTCCGCCGCGCACCCGCCAGCCGCGGGTACGTGTACGGCGAACAGGCTTTCACGCGCGTCAAGAGCCCCGGGCGGCGAGCGGTCACCGCCCGGGGGTGGCGTCAGTACCGCAGTACTCCCGCGATGCCGTCCGCGTCCCCGAGCGCCCCGTCCGGCACGAAGCGGACGTCGGCGCCGGTCTCCAGGCACTGCTCGACGATCTCGTCCACGATGTCCTCGCGGGCGTCGAGGTCGCCGTCGTCCGCCGGGAGCAGGTGCTCGCCGTCGTCGCGCATCGTCACCTTGAAGCCCTCCTCGACGGCCAGCAGCCGGACGCGGCCCGTGTGGGCGCTCTCCCACAGCTCGTCCACCCCGGCCGCGAAGTCCTTGCGGCCACGGGCCGCGTCCAGTTCCCTGGCCACCGCCTCGACCTGCCCGCGCGCCTCGTCCTCGAGCACCGGACGCACCGCCTGCCACACCGCCTCGGCGGTGCCGTGCGCGAGCCCGCCGTGCGGGACGAGCACCGCGTCCGCGGCCAGTGCGCCCGCCTCGTCGAAGAGGGACAGCGCCGGCTCGGGGCCGGTGATGTACAGGGGCCGGGGATGCGCGCGCAGCACCCTGCCCATCGCGGTGTCGGCGTCGCGCAGGAACCTGCGGGTGCCCTCGTCCCGGAAGGTGCTCGGCGCGTCACCGATCCGTTCCTGGCGCTCGGGGTCGAAGTCCTCCTCGGGCCGGTCCAGCGGGAAGCCGCCGAGGTGTTCCTCCACGACCCGGCCCGCGCCGCCGCTCCACAGCTTGACGCGGTCGGCGGCGACCGACAGCACCCAGAACGGCCGCTCGGCCACCTGTGCGGCGACGAGGTTGCGGGTCAGGAAGGTGTCCGAGAGGACCACGCGCTCGGGCACGGAACGGCTGAGCGTCCAGACCTGGTGCTCACCGGGGGCGGCGAAGATCGCCAGGCCGTCCTCGGCGTACGTCAGGTCGATCTCGGCCAGCGCCCGGTCGAGCTCGCGGGACACCTCGGCGCGCCGGTCGCGGCTGACCGCCGGATCCTCCTCCAGCTGTTTCTTGGCCGCGGCGACCGCGTTGCGCAGCCGGACCCGGTCCTGGGCGTTGTCCGGCTCGCGGCGGTGCGTTGGCGTCAGGACGGACACGGCCGGATACGGGCGGGGCCGTCGCAGTTCGGCGAGGGTGGCGGGACTCAGATCGTGCTCCATGTCAGCACGATAGGCCCCGCGGGCATATCAGGCATTCGGAGCAGATTGTCGCTCAGTCGGACCCCGCGTCGGCGGTCTCCGGACCGCAGGAGCTGCCGTCGGGCGGCAGGGAGCCGTACAGCAGGAAGTCGTCGACCTTGTGGTGCACGCACTCGGAGGACGCGTAGCCGGTGTGTCCCTCGCCCCGGTTGTCCAGGACCACGGCGGAGGGGCCGAGCCGGTCGGCCGTCTCCACGGTCCAGCGGTACGGGGTGGCCGGGTCGCCGCGGGTGCCGACCAGGAGCATCTTCGCGCTGTCGAGGTTCTTCACGTCGTCCCGGATGTAGTCCGTGCCCTTGGGGCGGCCGTAACACATGAGCACCTGGGTGAGCCGGTACCGGCCGAATACCGGTGAGGCCTCCTCGTAACGTGCGCGCAGCCGGCCCAGGGACGCGGTGACCTGGGCGGCGGTGGGGCGGTCCGGGTCGTCCGCGCAGTTGATCGCTATCAGGGCGGCCGGGAGGTTGTCCATGGGAACGTCCTCCTCGTCGGTGAGGCCGGCGCCCTTGTCCCCGCGCACCGGGGCACGGACCGGCTCACGGACCGGCTCACGAACGGGGAAGGTGACGCCGCCCGACGAGAAGCCCTCCAGGCCGCGCGTGTCGCCGTCCTCCAGCAGCTGCGCGAGTGCGCGCTCCAGTGAAGGCCACAGCTCCCGGCTGTACAGCGCCTGACCGATCGCGCCGACCAGGTCCTGCCCGGTGAAGGGCTCGCCGAAGGCCGACGGCACCGGGTCGGAGTCGAGGGAGGCGACCAGGCGCACGACCTGGTCACGGGCGCTGCGGGCGTCCTGGCCGAACGGGCAGGCGATGTCCTCGACGCACCAGTCGAGGAAGTTCTCCAGCGCGGTCTGCTGCCCCCGGGCCCCGGCCAGCCCCTGTTCGGTCAGCGGTTCCGTCAGCGTGTCCACCCCGTCGAGGGCCATCCGGCCGACCTTGTCCGGGAACCGTGCCGCGTACACCGCCCCGAGCCGGGTCCCGTAGGAGAAGCCCAGGTAGTTGAGCCGGTGGTCGCCGAGCGCCCGGCGCATCACCTCCATGTCGCGGGCGGCGTCGACGGTGCCTATGTGGGGCAGTACGGGGCCGGAGTACTTGGCGCACTCGGCCGCCGCGTCCCGCAGCCGCTTCAGTACGTCCTCGGAGTCGCTCGTCCCCCCGTCCCCGTCCGTCGCCTCCATGATCTTCAGGGTGGCCGGTCCGCAGGACACCGGGGAGGAGCGGCCGACGCCGCGGGGGTCGAAGGTCACCACGTCGTAGCCGTTGGTGAGGTGCATGAACTCCTTGCCGCCCACGGCGAGTTCATTGACGCCGGAGCCGCCGGGCCCGCCGAAGTTCAGCAGGACCGAGCCCCGCGAGTCACCGGTCGCCCGGTACCGGGCCAGGGCCACGTCGAGCGTCCGGCCCTCGGGCCGCGCGTAGTCCAGGGGGACGGTGACCTTGCCGCACTGCAGGTCCTTCGGCATGTCCGTGCCCTCGCACGCCGACCACTTGACCTTCTGGTCGTAGAACCGGGACATGCCGGACCGGGCGTCCCGCCTGGTCGCGGTGGTCGCGGCGTTCACGGCGGTGGCGGCGCTCGCCGCGGGCAGTCCCGCGCCCAGCAGGGCCAGCCCCAGCGCTCCGGTGACCGCACAGCGCCGGACCGAGGGCCGAGTCTCCAGCGTGGCCTGCATCGATGCCTCCCGGGCGCCCCGTCGCGGACCGGTGGTCGGCGCCCTCGCTCACCATAAGGGGGCTGCCCGAACGGCGCCTCCGGGCGGCATCGCACCGCACGGCGCACCGGACGGCGAGCCGCTTGTTCGATGAACCGCCCACTCGATGGGGTGAAAGGCCGATAAGCCATAACTCGGATGGTGCGCCCGCGTTTTAACCGGTGCGGGCGAATGCCCGCGACCATGTCTGGAAGGCAGGGAACCTCATGAGAAGGGTTACCCGAAACGGTCTGCTCGCCGTCGCCGCCTCGGGCGCGCTGGCCGTGACGCTGCCGGCGTGCGCGGCGTTCGCGTCCGACGGTGCCGGCGCCGACGGGTCCGCGGCCGGTTCGCCCGGGCTGATCGCCGGCAACACCGTCCAACTCCCGGTGGACGTGCCGGTCAACGTGTGCGGCAACACCGTGAACGTGGCGGGGCTCCTCAACCCGGCCGCGGGCAACAGCTGCGCCAACACCTCAGAGACGGGGGCGTCCCACATGGGGGCATCCCACACAAGTGCGCCGCACCAGGGGGCGAGCGCCTCGGGTGGTACGTCCGGCGGCGCCGTCGCCGAGGGGAGCGGAAAGGATTCGCCCGGGGTGCTCTCCGGCAACGGCGTGCAGTTGCCGGTGCACCTCCCGGTGAACGTCAGCGGCAACAGCGTCAACGTGGCCGGCGTCGGCAACCCGGCCGTCGGCAACGAGTCGACGAACGACTCCGAAGACCGCCCGGAGCCCGTACGGCCCCCGGCGGAGCCGGAGCCGTCCGCCCCCGAGGAGGAGCGTGCCGGACCCGAACCGTCCCCGCACGCCGCCCCGCCCCGGGAAGAGGTGTCGCTCGCCCACACAGGGGCGGACCACACCGTGCCCGCCCTCGCCGGCGGTGCCGCGCTCGTGCTGGGGGGAGCGGCCCTCTTCCGGCGCTTCCGGCCGGGCTCCGAGAGCTGACCGAGGCCGGGGCACCCGCTCGCCGTCCGGACGGGCGGGTGCCCCGGCTCAGACGCGTCCCGCGTGGAAGCGCCGGTGCAACGCGTGGATCTCCTCCGTCAGTTGCGGCACCGGGCCCTCCACGGTCACGCCGGGCGCCACCTCCCGCACCGGCAGTGTCCGAACCGGCGGTGCCGGGACGCCCCACTCCGCCAGCCAGGCCATCAGCTGCTCCGACGAGGCGACGTACACGATGCGCCCCAGGCCCACCCACGCGTGTGCGGCGGCGCACATGGGGCAGTGCTCGCCCGACGTGTACACCGTGGCCGCGGCCCGTTCCTCGGGCGTCAGCCGGGCGGCGGACCAGCGCGCGAGCTCGAACTCCGGATGACGGGTCCGGTCGCCGGAGGCCACCCGGTTGCGGTCCTCGGCCAGCAGCGTGCCGTCCCCGCCCACCAGCACCGACCCGAACGGCTCGTCGCCGGCCTCCAGTGCCTCGGCCGCCAGTTCCACGCAACGGCGCAGATGCGGCAGTTCGGCGTCCTTCACGGCCATGGCGCACCGCCCTTCTCGTGACGTGATCGTTCCGCCCCAGCCTATGTCTCCGCGCCCCAGTCTTCTTGCTACCAGTAATCACGAGCGTTAGAGTCTATAACGAAAGCGAGCAACAATAGCGGCCCGAGATGCAATGGGTCCGAGACAAGAGGAGCGCCATGTCCACCGCCACTCCGCAGCCGCCCGCCCCGCACGTCGTTCTGGGATCCGGTCCCGCCGGCACCGCGCTCGCCCGTGAGCTGGTGCGCCGGGGCCACTCCGTCCGCCTGGTGGACCGTAGGGCCGCAGGTCCCGCGATCGAGGGCGTGGAGCGGTTCGCCGCCGACGTCGGCACGGCCGACGGTGCCCGCGCCGCCATACGGGACGCCGCCGTCGTGTACCACTGCGTCAACGTCGCCTACCACCTTCAGGTCGAGGTGATGCCCCGGGTCCAGGAGGCCGTCCTGGCCGCCGTGGGTGCGAGCGGCGCCCGGCTGGTGGTGCTCGACACGCTCTACCCGTACGGCGAGACCGGGGGAGCGGTGATGACCGAGGACAGCCCCTGGAAGGCGACCAGCCGCAAGGGACGGATGCGCGCAGAACTGGACGAGCGGTACCTCGCCGCCCACCGGTCGGGCCGGGCCCGCGTCGTCCTGGGCCGCAGCGCCGACTTCGTCGGACCCGGCGTCCTCAACTCGTCCCTGGGTGCCGCCGTCTTCCCCGGCGCGCTCACCGGCGGGGACGTCGTGGCCATGGGCGACATCGATCTGCCGCACAGCTACACCGGCATCGAGGACGTGGCGGCCGGTCTCGCGACCCTCGGCGAGCGGCCCGACGGCGACGGCCGCGTCTGGCACCTGCCGACCGCGCCGGCCGTGAGCACACGTGAGATCCACGCGATGATCGAGCGGCGGGTGGGCGGGCCGCTGAACGTCGTCGTGCTGGACCGGCCCCGCCCTTACGGTCCGTTCGACGAGCAGCTGATGGCCGAGTACGAGGAGATGTTCTACCAGCACACGGAGCCGCAGATCATGGACTCGGCTGCCTTCGAGCGGTTCTTCGAGGCGGCTCCGACGCCGCTCGCGGACACCGTGGATGCGACCGTCACCTGGTACGAGGCGTGGCTCCGCAGCCGGTGACGGTCAATCCCTCAACGGCCCGGACGCGACCGGGAGCGGTCCAGCGCGGCCACGCCGACCGCGGCCAGGCCGATCTGGATGAGCCACTCGACCCAGTCGACGCCGTCCGTGTCGGCCACGTCGAACGCCGAGGCGATCCACGAGCCGATGAACGCGGCCACGATGCCGACGAGGATCGTCCACAGGACGCCGATGCGCTGCCGGCCCGGAACGACCAGCCGGCCCAGCACACCGATGACGACACCGATCACGATGGCGCTGATTATGCCGTCGATCTCCATCTCCACCCCTTCTCGTCAGGACCCCCGCTGTAGAGCGTCTGCCCGCTGAGTGCCGGTGCAGTCCGCGGTGTCCGGCCGAGGCAAGGGCGACGGGCCGGCCCGCGCGTGCGGTGCCGGCCCGTGCCGTTTGCCTCCGGGGTGTCTAGGGCCTGCGTGGCGCGCTCCGCGCCGCCGTACCGGCGCAGACCATGCCCAGAACCAGGGCCAGGGCGCCGATGACGATGTTGTTCCAGATGACACCGGCGTCCGGGCTCGTGCCGACGATCCAGGGCGAGATGATCATCCAGACTCCGATCGCGCACATGGCCCAGCTGAGGCCGTACATGCGCTCCGGGGCGCGGGTGAATCCGAGGGCCAGCAGACCGATGGCGATGCCCACGATCAGGTTGTGGGCCACGAGTGAGGGCTGGCTGGTGGTGAAGTGGAGTATCCACGGGGACACGGCACAGTAGAGGCCGAGCAGGAACACCGGCCCGTCCACGAGTGCCACGTCGCGACCACCGAGCACGCGCGCGTAGCGCGCCTGCATTTCCGGGGCGTCCGGGTGGCTGGTGATGTCACCTCGGGAGTGCGAGACGTTGGCCATGAGTCGTCTCCTTCGACTTGCGGGGCCGACCGCTTCTGGTGCGGTGTGCGGTAGCGCCGTATAAGTGCATTCTGCTCTTATTTCTCCCTTATGTGTAGGGGTGGCCGGGTCGGGATCCCGACCCGGCCTGCTTTGTCACACCCGTGTGAATTCCGGGGCCGGGACGTGAGACCGATCCGGTTCTCCTTGACCGTCCTCGACCGTGGCTGCCACGATCGTCGGCATGACCACGCGACCGGACCTCACGCGGCGACGCCACGTCGACCTCGCGCGCGTCTCCAGCGCCTCCTGTCGCACCGCGGCCTGATCCCGCCGATCCGCCGCCCCGTCCCGCCCTCGCCGCACCGGCCCGGCGCCGCCGTGCGCGCGACTGCCCGAGTCACCGTCACCGTCACCTGAACCCGGCCGCAGCGCGGTCCGGTCGGGCCCGCCGCCCTCCCGTGCCCCGCATGTCCCGGTCGACGTGGTCCCGCAGGGGACGCCGCCGGGCGTGCCGTCGCGCCCGCCTCCGCCGAAAACCCGAAATGAGGACCCATGGCCACCGTCCTGTCCGTCTCCGGCAGTCCCTCCGCCTCCTCCCGCACCAACCGGCTGCTGCGCCACCTCGACGACCGCCTGACCGCCCGGGGGCACGAGGTGATACCGCTCGACGTCCGCACCGTCCCCGCGGAGGCCCTGCTCGGCGCGGACTTCGGGCATCCCGCGATCGCCGAGGCCGCCGGGCTGTTCGCCCGTGCCGACGGTGTCGTCGTCGGCACACCCGTCTACAAGGCGGCGTACTCCGGAGTCCTGAAGGCCCTCCTCGACCTCCTCCCGCAGTACGCACTGACCGGCAAGACGGTGCTGCCGCTCGCCACCGGGGGTTCCACCGCCCATGTCCTGGCGATCGACTACGCGCTGCGCCCGGTGCTCAACTCCATGGGCGCGGCACACATCGTGCAGGGCTGGTTCACCCTGGACCGGGACATCACGGCCCACGACGACGGCACGGTCACCGTCGCCCCGGGTGCCGCGGAGGCCCTCGCCCATGCGGTCGACCAGTTCTCGGCGGCCCTGACCGCCCGTGCGGCCGTCCCCGTGCCGACGGCCCCCGCGCTGGCCGCGGCGAGCTGAGCGACACCCGACGTTCACCGCGGGCAGGGCGTGACGCCCGGGGCCCGCACCCCCCGTAACCCGCCGCGTCCACGGGGCCGTTGCGCCCCGCCGCGGCCACACCCCGAACGGAGACCCGTGTCGAGCCTCACCTTCCACTGGTTCCTGCCCACCAGCGGCGACAGCCGTGATGTCGTCGGGGGCGGCCACGGTGCCCCGGTCACCGACTCCGGGCGCAACCGGCCGCCGACGGTGGCGTATCTGACCCAGATCGCCCGCGCAGCCGAGGACCTCGGCTTCGTCGCCGCGCTCACCCCCACCGGTGCCTGGTGCGAGGACGCGTGGCTGACCACCGCGATGGTCTCCCAGTCGACCGAACGCCTGAAGTTCCTGGTGGCGTTCCGCCCCGGCTTCGTCTCGCCCACGCTCGCCGCGCAGATGGCGTCCACCTTCCAGCGGCAGACCGGCGGCCGCCTCCTGCTCAACGTCGTCACGGGCGGCGAGAGCCGTGAGCAGCGGGCCTACGGGGACTTCCTGGACAAGGACGCCCGGTACCGCCGTACCGGTGAGTTCCTGCACGTCGTGCGGGAGTTGTGGGCGGGCCGGACGGTGGACCTGCGCGGCGAGCACCTCCACGTGGAGGACGCGCGGCTCGTACGGGTGCCCGACCCCGTGCCCGAGGTGTACTTCGGCGGTTCCTCCGCCGTCGCCGGGGAGGTCGCCGCGCGGTACGTCGACGTGTACCTCACCTGGGGCGAACCGCCCGAGCAGGTGGCGGCCAAGATCGCCCGGCTGCGGACACTGGCCGCGAAGGAGGGCCGTACCCTGCGCTTCGGCATCCGGCTGCACGTCATCACCCGGGACACCCCGGAGCAGGCCTGGGCCGAGGCGCACCGGCTGCTCGACGGCTTCGACCCGGAGACCGTACGGGCCGTGCAGGCCGGCCTCGCCCGCAGCGAGTCCGAGGGGCAGCGGCGCATGCTCGCCCTGCACGGCGGGTCCCGCGACGCCCTGGAGATCCACCCCAACCTGTGGGCCGGCATCGGCCTGGTGCGCGGCGGCGCGGGCACCGCCCTGGTCGGCAGCCACGACGAGGTCGCGGACCGGATCGCCGAGTACCACGCCCTCGGCATCGACGAGTTCGTCCTCTCCGGCTACCCGCACCTGGAGGAGGCCTACTGGTTCGGTGAGGGCGTCCTGCCGCGCCTCGCCCGCCGGGGACTGTGGCGCCACCCGGCCCGGACACCGGCCGACCGCGACGCTGCGCCGTTGCCGGTCGCCGTCTAGGACGGGGCGCGGGGCCGGCCCGTCGGCCCTCGTGCGCCCGTGGCAACTCCACGGCCGGCCCGCCGGATTGGATTGGTCTAAACCCTTGACTGGTACAGACCAACGCGGTTGAGTGTGCCCCACACCTCCCTCCACGGCCGCCCCCACGCCGTGGCCGGTCCGGCCGGCACGTGCGCCCAAGGTTCCGCTCCACCCTGCCCTTGCCGGGGAGCGGCCGTGCTCCGCAGAAGGAGACAGACCTGTGTCGAGGCGCCGTATGTCCGCCGTGGTGACCGCACTCGCCCTCGCGGGCGCAGTACCGTTGCTCCTCCCCGCCAACGAGGCGTCCGCCGCCTCGTGTTCGAGCTACCCCGCCTGGTCGGCCGGTGCGAACTACAACACCGGCGACATCGTCCGCTACACCGACGGCAAGGCGTACATCGCCGAACACGCCAACCCGGGCTACGACCCCCTCATCAGCACCTGGTACTGGGAGCCGTACGCGTGTGACGGCGGTTCGCAGACGCCGGTCGGCAACTTCGTGGTCAGCGAGGCCCAGTTCAACCAGATGTTCCCGGGCCGGAACTCCTTCTACACCTACAGCGGCCTCACCGCCGCGCTCAGCGCCTACCCCGGCTTCGCCAACACCGGCAGCGACACCACCAAGAAGCAGGAGGCCGCGGCCTTCCTCGCCAACGTCAGCCACGAGACCGGCGGCCTCGTGCACATCGTCGAGCAGAACACCGCCAACTACCCGCACTACTGCGACTGGAACCAGCCCTACGGCTGCCCCGCCGGACAGGCCGCCTACTACGGCCGCGGACCGATCCAGCTCAGCTGGAACTTCAACTACAAGGCCGCGGGCGACGCCCTCGGCATCGACCTGCTCGGCAACCCCTGGCTGGTGCAGAACGACGCGGCCGTGGCCTGGAAGACCGGCCTGTGGTACTGGAACACCCAGTCCGGGCCCGGCACCATGACCCCGCACAACGCGATGGTCAACGGCGCGGGCTTCGGCCAGACCATCCGCTCCATCAACGGCTCCCTGGAGTGCGACGGCCGGAACCCCGCGCAGGTCCAGAGCCGGGTCACCAAGTACCAGCAGTTCAGCCAGATCCTCGGCGTCTCCCCGGGCGGGAACCTGTACTGCTGACCGCTGCCGGGTGTGCCAAACTCCGCCGATGACCTCGGAAACGATCACCGCGGAGTCCGCGGGCACCTGGCACCTCGGCGACCTGCCCGTCCGCCGCGTCGGCTTCGGCGCGATGCGGCTGACGGGCAGCGCCGCCTTCCACCTCGGCACCCCGAGCGACCGCGAGCGCTCCCTCGCCGTGCTGCGCCGGGCCGTCGAACTCGGCGTCAACCACATCGACACCGCCGCCTTCTACTTCTCCTCCCTGCGCTCCGCCAACGAACTGATCAACAGCGCGCTCGCGCCCTACGCCGACGACCTGGTCGTCGCCACCAAGGTCGGCCCGTACCGCGACTGGTCGGGTCAGTGGGGCACCTCCGCCCGCCCCGAGGACCTGCGCTCCCACGTCGAGGAGAACCTGCGCCAGCTCGGACGCGACCACCTCGACGTCGTCTACCTGCGCCGCATGCGCCAGGACTCGGTCGCCGAGCACTTCGGCGCGCTGGCCGAACTGCGCGAGGCGGGGCTGATCCGCCACCTCGCCCTGTCCGACGTGGAACCCCGGCACCTGGCCGAGGCCCAGGCCATCGCGGAGGTGGTGAGCGTCCAGAACCGGTACGGGCTCGGCTTCCACGACCCCGCCACCGACGCGCTCCTGGCCCAGTGCCGCGCCCAGGGCATCGCCTTCGTGCCGTTCTACGCCATCGCGGGCGAGTCCGGACCGCGGGGCGCCGGCACCGCCCACGAGGAGGAGGTGCGCGCGGTGGCCCGGTCGCACGGAGCGAGCCCCGCGCAGGTGCGGATCGCCTGGACCCTGCACCAGGGCCCGAACGTGCTGGCCATCCCCGGCACCGGCAACCCTGAGCACCTCGCCGAGAACGTCGCCGCGGGCGCGCTGCGCCTCACCGACGCGGACCTGGCGCGGCTCGACGGAGCACGCACGGGCTGACCCGCCCCGCACGGCGCCGGTTCCCCCCGGGCGGGGACTTGGCGCCCAGGGCGTTTTACGTATAACCTCTCCCGTCAATCGCCCGTCCCGGAAGGTGTTCGATGACACGCATCGCCCTGGTCGCCCTCGTCGTCGACGACTACGACGAGGCGATCCGCTTCTACACCGAGGCCCTCGGTTTCCGCCTCGCCGAGGACACGCCCCGGCCCGACGGTTCCCGCTGGGTCGTCGTCGAGCCCCCCGGCGAACCGGGCCCGGGCACCGCCCTGCTGCTGGCCCGCGCCAAGGGGGAGGCCCAGCGGGCCCGGATCGGCGACCAGACGGGCGGGCGCGTCGGGTTCTTCCTGCACACCGACGACTTCGCCCGCGACCACGCCCGCATGACCGCGGCGGGCGTGACCTTCCTGGAGGAGCCCCGGCACGAGGCCTACGGCTCGGTCGCAGTCTTCCAGGATTTGTACGGCAACCGCTGGGACCTGCTCCAGCCCGCCGCCCCCTGACCGTTCCCGCTCCGCACGTCACACCCGTCCCCGCAGTCACGCCCCAGAACCGCCGAGGAACCATCGCACATGTCATCTACGCGCATAGACACCGAGACCCTCCGCCGCCTCCCCAAGGCGGTCCTCCACGACCACCTCGACGGCGGTCTGCGACCGGCCACCGTCGTGGAACTGGCGGAGAGCGTCGGCCACACCCTGCCCACCACGGACCCCGACGCGCTGGCCGCCTGGTACTACGAGGCCGCCAACTCCGGTGACCTGGTGCGCTACATCGCCACCTTCGAGCACACCCTCGCCGTGCTGCAGAACCGCGAGGGCCTGCTGCGCACCGCCGAGGAGTACGTCCTCGACCTCGCCGCCGACGGCGTCGTCTACGGCGAGGTCCGCTACGCCCCCGAGCTGAACACCCGGGGCGGGCTGTCGATGCGGGAGGTGGTGGAGACCGTCCAGGAGGGTCTCGCCGCCGGCATGGCCAAGGCGGCCGCCGCCGGGACGCCCGTCCGCGTCGGCACCCTGCTCTGCGGCATGCGGATGTTCGACCGGGTCCGTGAGGCCGCCGACCTCGCGGTCGCCTTCCGGGACGCGGGCGTCGTCGGCTTCGACATCGCCGGAGCGGAGGACGGCTTCCCGCCCGCCGACCACCTCGACGCCTTCGAGTACCTGCGCCGGGAGAACGTGCCCTTCACCATCCACGCCGGCGAGGCGCACGGACTGCCCAGCATCCACCAGGCCCTCCAGGTGTGCGGCGCCCAGCGCATCGGCCACGGGGTCCGCATCACCGAAGACATCCCCGACCTCGCGGCGGGCAAGCTCGGCCGGCTCGCGGCCTGGGTGCGCGACCGCCGCGTCGCCCTGGAGATGTGCCCGACCTCCAACCTCCAGACCGGCGCCGCCGCCTCCATCGCCGAGCACCCGATCACGGCGCTCAAGGACCTCGGCTTCCGCGTCACCCTCAACACCGACAACCGCCTGGTGTCGGGCACGACGATGACGCGCGAGATGTCCCTGCTGGTCGAGCAGGCGGGCTGGAGCGTCGAGGACCTGCGCACGGTCACGGTGAACGCCCTCAAGAGCGCCTTCATCCCCTTCGACGAGCGCGAGGCCCTCATCGAGGACGTGGTCCTGCCGGGCTACGCCTCGGAGCTCTGAACGAGCCCGCGCACATAGGCGGCCTGTCCGACGTGCTGGAGATCGTCGGACAGGACGCTGACCAGCCGCACGGCGAGCGTGACCGGCGGATCCCAGGCGTCGTCGACGACCCGCTCCAGGTCCTTGGCGGTCAGCGAGCGCAGGGCCGTGAGGGTCTGCTCGTGCACGGCGTCGTAGTAGCCGGTCAGCAGGTCGCCCGAGTCGACCCGCACCTTCGCGACCTCGGCGGGGCTGTGGCCGTAGCCGGTGTCGCGGCGGGGCAGCCCCAGGCCGAAACGCTTCTCCCACTCCCCACCGAGCCACACCTGGTCCAGTCCGAAGGCGTCCGCGACGTGGTCGTCCTGGACGCGGGTGAGGTGCCAGACCAGCCAGGCGACGGAGTTGGCGTCGGCGGCGGGGCGGGCGTTCAGGCCGTCGGGGTCCAGGCCCTCGACGGCGGCGTGGACTTCTTCCTGGATACGGCCGTAGCCCTCGATGAGGATGTCCTTCGCATGCATACGTCCACCATCGCGCAGTCCGGCCCCCCGCGCCCCCCGTTCACGCGCTTCCCGTCTCCAGCAGCTCCATCAGCGCCCGCGCCGCCGGACTGGTGGCCTGCGCGGGCGGGAGCAGTGCGATGGTCTCGTACTCCGTCCCGTCCGCGTCCTTGAGCGGCAGCGAGGTGAGGGCGGCCCGCTTGCGCCGGAAGTGCCGCGGCACCACCGCGATGCCGAGGTTCTCGTCGATCAGGTCGAGCAGCCCGTGCACGTCGTTGACCTCCAGCGGCACGGTCCGCCGCACCCCCGCCGCGGCGAAGACGGCGTCGGTCACCCGGCGCGGGCCCCAGTCCGGGTGGAAGTCGACGAAGACCTCGTCGGCGAGGTCGTGCGGGGTGAGCACCGCGCCGTCCGCCGCGAGCCGGTGGCCTGGATGGCACAGCACCGTCATCGGCTCGCCGGCCAGCGCCACCGAGCGCAGCTGGTCCGTGTCCGCCTGGGTGCGGTAGGCGAAGGCCAGGTCGAGCCGCCCCGCCGCGACCTCCTCCGCCAGCTCCCCGGAGCCCGCCTGCCGCAGCCGGATCTCCACGTCCGGGTGGCGCCGCCGGAACGCCGCCAGCAGCCCGGCGACCGGGACCCCGGCGATGCACTGCTCGGCGCCCAGCGACAGCGTCCCGCGCAGCACCCCCTGCACCGCCGCGACCGCCTCGTGCGCCGACCGCACCTGGGCCAGGATGCGCTGAGCCTCGCCCAGCAGGGCCCGCCCCGCCTCCGTCAGCGTCACCCGGCGGGTCGTGCGCACGAACAGCGGCGCCCGCAGCTCCCGCTCCAGCGCCCGGATCGAGGCCGACAGACCGGACTGGGAGACCAGCAGCCGCTCCGCCGCGCGGGTGAAGTGCTGGTCCTCGGCGACCGCCACGAAGTGCTGGAGATGACGCAGTTCCATGATTGAGAAGCCTAACCGCGCAATCCCATCGGATTCTTCTGTTGGACCACTGCCCGCAGGTCACGCCAGAGTGGAGGACGGTTCCACCCAAGCCCCGTACCTCGGGGGCCAACCCCTCTGGAGTCGCGTTGTACACCGCACACCCCGACCGCTACGCGGAGATGCCCTACCGGCGCACCGGACGCAGCGGCCTGAAGCTCCCCGCGCTCTCGCTCGGCCTGTGGCACAACTTCGGCCCGGACCGCCCCGTCGAGACCCAGCGCGCCATCCTGCGCCGCGCCTTCGACCTCGGCGTCACCCACTTCGACCTCGCCAACAACTACGGTCCGCCGCCCGGATCGGCCGAGTCCGCGCTCGGCGAGGCCCTGAAGGCCGACTTCGGGCCGTACCGCGACGAGCTGGTCATCTCCACCAAGGCCGGCTATCTGATGTGGCCGGGACCCTACGGCGAGTGGGGCTCGCGCAAGTACCTGCTGTCGTCCCTGGACCAGAGCCTGACCCGGATGGGCCTGGACCACGTCGACATCTTCTACTCGCACCGCCCCGACCCGGAGACTCCCCTGGAGGAGACCATGGGCGCGCTGCACACGGCGGTGCAGCAGGGCAAGGCGCTGTACGTCGGCGTCTCCAACTACTCGCCGGAGCAGACCCGCGAGGCCGCCCGCATCCTCGCCGAGCTGGGCACCCCGCTGCTGATCCACCAGCCGCGCTACTCCATGCTGGACCGCCGCCCCGAGACCAGCGGACTGCTGGACGCCCTGGACGAGCTGGAGGTGGGTTCGATCGCCTACTCCCCGCTGGAGCAGGGCCTGCTGACCGGCCGCTACCTCAACGGCATCCCCGAGGACTCCCGGGCCGCGAGCGACAGCCCCTTCCTGAACTCCGACGCCGTCACCGAGGAGCTGGTCGGCAAGCTGCGCGCCCTGGACGAGATCGCCGGGGCCCGTGGCCAGTCACTGGCCCAGATGGCCCTGGCCTGGGTGCTGCGCCAGGGCAGGGTGACCTCCGCCCTGGTCGGTGCCAGCAGCCCGAGGCAGCTGGAGGACAGCGTCGCGGCCATCGGGAACCTGGACTTCGGCACCGACGAGCTGACCCGCATCGACAAGATCGTCAAGGGCTAGAGAGCCGCCCGAGCGGACACGAGCCGGACCCCGAGGCGCCACCACCGCCCCCGGGGTCCGGCTCACGCGCGTGCCCCGGCCTCCTCGACGGGCCGGTGCGGGCAGGGCACGCGGCGCGGCGGCGGCGCGGCATTTCGGCCAACCGGTGCCGCGAATATGCCAGGAGACTGGCCGGAAATTCATGGTGACAGTGGTTCAGGAGTGAACATACTCACCACTAGGGCGTCTCACACCATGCGACAGCGCCCTCACGCACAGCACACGAGCCGCACGGACGCGCCGCCCGACCGGCAGGCGGGCGTGACGGGGAGGGCAGCAGTGCACGACGAGTTCCTGTGCCATGTCACCGCCTACGGTGTGTGTGACGGCAGGCGCATCGGTGTCCCGCTGGGCACCTACCGGGCTCCCACCCTCGCCCTGGCCCTGTGGTGGCTGCGGGACCGGGCGTCGTGGATCGCCGAGCGGCTGGATCCGCAGCCCGACACCCCTCACTTACCGCGCGGCGCCCTGACTCCCGTCGCCGACGACGCGCCCGACGTGCCGCGCATGCTGCGTGCCTGGTGCGCCGACGACGTACAACAGGGGCTGGTCGCCGACGAGTTGGCCGCGGGACACCTGGTGCGCGTCGCGACCAGCGACGAGACCACCGAGTACGAGCTGATGGCCGAGTCCGTGGACGCGCTGCGCATGCAGCGGGCCGCCCCGCTCCTGGTCGTCCCCGTCGCCTGAACCCCCGGTACGCCGCACCCGCCCGCTTCAGGACCCGGCCCGGCCGGACCGCCCGCCCGCCCACCGCGCGAGCAGCGCGCCCAGGAACCCGGCGACCAGTCCCCACAGCAGCGCGAGACCCACCGCAGGCCACAGACGTGGCCGCAGGAACACCTGCCCGGACAGCCCGCCGCCCAGGTCGCCGATGCCGAGCACCGACAGCCCGTAGTGGGCGGAGATCCGGCCGACCAGGCCGATCACGAGGACCGTGAGGGCCAGCGCGACGGCCATGTTCACGGCGTGCAGCCAGGCCGGGAGCCGGGCCGGGGAGCGGGACGCCATGAGGAATCCGGCCGCCAGGACCAGGACCGCCGCGGCGACCGGGAGCCACCACATGCGTCCGTCGCGCTCGGCGAGCGTGCCCACGTTCACGGTCGCGACGTCCGGCGTGCGCAGCACCTCGTCGAGCACCCGCGGCATCGGGAGCCCGAACGGCCCCTCCACGCGTCCGTTCCAGGTCGCCCCCAGGCCGATGGTGAGCGCGGGCCATGCCAGGTTCGGCAGCCCGAGCAGCAGCACGGCGAAGGTGTCCGCCGGACGGCCCCGCGTCCCGGCGACGACCAGGGCGACGACGACGCCGACGACCACGTACGCGAGCAGCAGCGCGACCATCGCGTACGCGGCCGGCCGCACGGACGCCAGCAGCCACGCCGGCCGCTCGGGCAGCGGCGCCCGGTGCGAGACCAGCAGGGCGAGGACGAGCACCCCCGCCAGCCACAGCAGTCCGAAGAGGACGGTCAGCGGCACGTCCGTGGTGAAACCGACCGTCGGGCTGACGCCGAACAGGTCGCCGAGGTCGTTCAGCAGGCCCTCGCCGAGCGAGACCTCGAAGGTCTGCCGCGCGGCGAACGCCGTTCCGAGGAGGGCTAGCAGCCACAGGACGGCGATCCGCCCGGCCCAGCCGGCCAGCTCCGCGGCGTCGGCCATGGGCCGGTGGCGCAGCGGCCGCAGGAAGCCCCGGGCGATCACCAGCGCACCGGTCAGGGTGACGGACAGCGGCATCACGGTCAGCCCCGCGTCGGTGGCCGCCAGTTCGCCCGCGTCGCCCGACATCTCCAACGCGCCGCCGACGGCGGTGACGACGGTCGCCACCACGACCCGGGGGAAGGCGTTGTCGGGCAGGTCCGCGGCACCGGCCGCCCACAGCCCGAGCGCGGCCACGGCACCCATGGCGACCAGCCCGGCCAGGACCGCGCCCAGGGCCTGCGCCCAGCCGTGGCGGCCGACCGCCCGGCCGGAGCTTCCGGGAGGCCCGGCCGGTACGGGCGGCTCGGGAGGCACGGGAGGCACGGGAGGTACGGGAGGCACTGCGGGGGGCTGCGGACTCACGGTGTCACGCTAAGCAGCCCCCGCCGGGCACGCCCGCCGACAGGGCCGTCCGCGCCGACGGCGGGTGGCGGCGACCTCCCGTGCTGCTCGTGGTCGACCCGGAGCGGGGTCCGGCTGCGCCCCGTACCGGTCGGCGTTCAGCCCGCCCGCACGACCAGGGCGTAGTCGCCGAGGCCCAGCAGGCGGTCGGCCGGCAGTTCGCCACGGGTGGTGAAGAGCGCGAGGAGACGCGCGGTGCGGGTGTCGAACGCGACGTCCAGCACCGTGCCCTGCCCGGCGCCCGTGTCGGTGAGGATCCGGCGGCCCAGCAGATCGTGGCCGGGCGGCGCCGGCTCGGGGGCGGTCGCGGCGCTCACCCGGAGGGCGCCCGGTCCGACCGTGCCCACCGTGTCCCAGGGCAGCGCCGTCTCGCGGCCGAACCGGCCGCCGCGCCAGCGGACATGGCTGACGGACCCGGTGACGACGTCGACGGTCAGGGACGTCACGGTGCCCAGGGGCCCGGCCCCGTCCGGCGGCAGCACCGGCAGGCCGCGCACCTCGGTGAACAGCATCACGGCAGCGACCCCTTCCACCGGCCGGGCACCCCGCCGACCAGGGCGGTGAAGCCGGGCAGGTCGTCCGCGACGTGCCGGACCGCGTCCTCGGGAAGCACCAGGGCCCGGCCGGTGACCGTGAGCGTCTCGCCGCGCGGCACGTACACCCGGCGCCGGTGGCGCGTGTGACCCGGCACGAACCGGCGGCTCGCCGCCACCCGGAAGCCGACGACCCGCCCACCGGTGCCGCCCTCCACCACGACGTCCAGCACCGTGCCGATCTCCGCTCCCGCCTCGGTCAGCACCCTCGCCCCCAGCAGACGGGCTCGCAGGTTCGTCCGGTCCGCCGTCATCGCCGTCGCGGTCACCAGGCCCCGCCGGTCCCGGATCATCACCGCGTCGTGGCCCAGCGCGTACACGGCCGACCACGGCAGGCCCTCCTTCAACGGGCCGGACAGCAGACCCCGTCCCGTCAGGGTGAAACCGGTGATCCGGGCCGCGGCGGCGTCGCATACGGTGTCCTTGACCTGGGCGACGGCATCGCCGCCGAGCGTGACCACCGGCCGGGTGGTGAGGCTTCGTGCGGCCATCAGTTCGTTCATCGCACACCCTTCCCCACCCGCTCGCACACCCCTGACCCACCCACGGGTTCCCCGCACGACTGTGACGATTCCCGCACCGGGAGGAGAGGGGGACTGCGACGCGCGGCACGGGGTACGAGGACAGACGCAGCAGAGTCCGGCCAGTCCGGCTTCCGAGAGAGATACGTATGACCGAGTACCTGGACGGGGCAGTGATACCGACTGGTTTCGACGTACCCGTCGAACCGCTGAGGCGGGCGGCGCACTACTCCGGTGAGCCGGGATGCATAGCGCAGGCACGTTCCTTCGCCTCGCTCTTCCTCGACCAGCTGAGGACCGAGTGGTGCGCCACGATCGGCCCCCGCGCCGACGGCGCGGTGCTCCTGGTGGTCAGCGAGCTGGTCACCAACGCCGACCGGCACAGCAGGGGGCCGTACATCCTGGAGCTGGAGGGCACCGGCAGCTCGGTGGTGGTGACCGTGTACGACAGCAGCGGCGCCGTGCCCCAGCGCTTCCCCCGGGACCCCGAGCGGGTCGGCCGGCACGGCCTGGAGATCGTGCACGCCCTGGTCGAGACGGTCGTCGTCGAACGCGTCCCGGTCGGCAAGCGCGTGCGCGCCGTGGTGCCCCTCACCGAGGGGTGAAGGGCACCGTCGTCACGGCGTCTTCACAGCGGGCCGGGGCTCAGGCGCACCCGAGTTCACCCAGCATGCCCTCGCGCAGCCGGGTGATGATCCGCTTGATCAGCCGGGAGACGTGCATCTGGGAGCAGCCGAGGCGTTCGCCGATCTCCGCCTGGGTCGCCTCCTCCACGAACCGCAGGTGGATGATCTGGCGGTCCCGCTCGCTCAGCTCGGCCATCAGCGGGGCCAGCGAGTGGAAGTCCTCGATGAGCCGCAGCCCGTCCTCCTCCACTCCGATGAAGTCGGCCAGGACCGACTCGCCGCTCTCGGGTCCGTCACCGGTCAGGGCGGCGTCCAGCGAGGAGGAGTTGTAGCCGTTGGACGCGATCTGCCCCTCGACCACCTCCTTCTCACTGAGGTTCATCAGCGTGGCGAGTTCGGCGACGGTGGGCTCGCGGTCCAGGCGGGAGGAGAGCTCCTCGCGGGCCTTGGCCAGCTCCACGCGCAGCTCCTGGAGCCGCCGCGGCACGTGCACCGCCCAGGTGGTGTCCCGGAAGAAGCGCTTGATCTCCCCGACGATGTAGGGCAGCGCGAACGACGTGAACTCCACCTCGCGCGACAGCTCGAAGCGGTCGATCGCCTTGATCAGGCCGATCATGCCGGTCTGGACGATGTCCTCCATGTCGTCCCCGCGGCCGCGGAAGCGGCCCGCCGCGAACCGCACGAGCGACATGTTCATCTCGATCAGCGTGTTGCGTGCGTACTGGTACTCGTGCGTGCCCTCTTCGAGTTCCGCCAGGCGCCGGAAGAACTGGCGGGACAACTGCCGCGCGTCACGCGGGGCCACGGTGCGCGGGTCCACGGCATCCCGCGGTGATCCCTCACCCGTCCCGCTCCCGGCGGCCTCCTCGACAACCTGCGCTTGCGGCCGGACCACGGCGGTCTCCATTGCCTCTCCCACGAAAGTCACGGTGCGACGTCTCCCTAGGCTTGCCCGCTTGCGGGTACCCGGGCCGCGACGGACCATGCCACCCGTTTCCACGGGTGGCGCAATACTTGTGCCGCGGCGTCTTCGCGGGGTGGTGTCTCCGCCTTCCAGGCTAGTGCGGCGGGCCGTGCCCGGCACCCCCGGAACCCGCCCGGATTTCCCTGAGGGCGGAACGCCGCCCCCTTCCGTGACGCGGCCGGGCCCCTAGGCTGAGGAGGTGACCAGCCACGTGCCGAACGAAGCCCGCGTCATCGCGCTGCGCCCACGGGCCGGGCGCCCCGCAGCGCGCCCCGCCGCCTCGCAGGTTCCCCCGGAGCGAAGGCCGCCCACCGTACGGGAGCCGCTGTGGCGCGACCTGGTCGGCGACGTCCTGCGGCGGGAACGCCTGGAGCAGGAGCGCACGCTGAAGGAGGTCGCGGAGGCCGCCCGGATCTCCATGCCCTACCTGTCGGAGGTGGAGCGCGGCCGCAAGGAGGCGTCCTCGGAAGTGCTGGCCGCCGCCGCGGGCGCCCTGGGACTGGGCCTGGGCGACCTGCTGGCCCGCGCGCAGGGCGAGCTGGTCCGCCTCACCTCGCGGCACACCGGCGCGGGAGCGGGCCGCGGCACGTCCGGCGCGCGGTTCGACGGGATGTGCCTGGCCGCCTGAGGCCGCGCACGGGCCGGCGCCCCGCACGGTGCGGGGCGCCGGCCCGGCCTCTCACACCCGCGCCAGGCGCTGGGCGAGCACCTCGTCGGCCAGCCCGTACGCCACCGCCTCCTGGGCGGTGAACACCTTGTCGCGGTCCATGTCCGCGCGCAGTGTCGCCACGTCGTGGTGGGTGTGGCGGGCCAGCACCTCCTCGACCTGGGAGCGGATCCGCACCATCTCCTTGGCCTGCAGTGCCAGGTCGGAGACCGTCCCCTGCCGGCCGCCGCTGGCGGGCTGCCCCAGCAGGACCCGCGCGTGCTCCAGCACGAACCGCCGCCCGGGGTCGCCGCCCGCCAGCAGCACCGCCGCGGTGGAGGCCGCCTGCCCGACACAGAACGTCGAGATCGGCGCCTGCACGAAGGACATCGTGTCGTAGATCGCCATCAGCGACGTGAACGAGCCGCCGGGGGAGTTGATGTAGACGGCGATCTCGCTCTCCGGGGCCGACGACTCCAGGTGCAGGAGCTGCGCGATCACCACGTTGGCCACACCGTCGTCGATCTCGGTCCCCAGGAAGATGATCCGCTCCGACAGCAGCCGGCTGAACACGTCGTAGGACCGCTCGCCCTGCGGGGTCCGCTCGACGACGTTAGGAATCGTGTAGCTCCCCATGTCACAGCCCCATCCGTCGCTTGGTGGCGGCCGGGCGCACGTCCGCGAGGGACTGCACGACCTGGTCCACCATTCCGTACTCCCTGGCCTCCTCGGCCGTGAACCAGCGGTCGCGGTCGCCGTCCCGGGAGATGGTCTCGACGCTCTGACCGGTGTGCTCGGCGGTGATCCGCTCGATGGCCCGCTTGGTGAACTCCAGGTTGTCCGCCTGGATCTCGATGTCGGCGGTGGTGCCGCCGATGCCCGCCGACGGCTGGTGCATCATGATCCGCGCGTTCGGCAGCGCGTAGCGCTTGCCCGCCGTGCCGACGCTCAGCAGGAACTGCCCCATGCTGGCGGCGAACCCCATGGCGAGCGTCGAGACGTCGTTGGGGATCAGCCGCATGGTGTCGTAGATGGCGAGTCCCGCGTGCACGGAGCCGCCGGGGCTGTTGATGTACAGGCTGATGTCGGTGCGCGGGTCCTGCGCGGACAGGATCAGCAGCTGGGCGCAGACCCGGTTCGCGGAGACCTCGTCGACCTGGGTGCCCAGGAGCACGATCCGCTGGTCGAGCAGCTGCTCGGCGAGCCGGTCGTCGAACCGGGTCGCGGGGGTGTCGCCCTCCTCGGCCCTGGGCGGTCGGGCCGGTGAGGCGATGAGTGGAGACATCGGCGCTCCTTGTCGAGTCGTGGTCAGTGGGGGAGGGGGGTGGGCCGCGGCCGATGGCGCCGCGGTTCCTCCACTCTCGGTCCGCCACGGCCCCTGCCGGTGCTTTCTCTGCCCGCGGCAGATTCGCCACCGGCAGAGCGATGAGTTCCGCGGACCGCGCCGGTCGACAGTGGTGACCGTGTTCCGCTCCCTGGAGGTACTCATGAGCACCGACGGATTCACCACCTGCCTGTGGTTCGACGGCGACGCCGAGGAGGCCGCCCACTTCTACGTCTCCGTGTTCAAGAACTCCGGCATCGACGCCGTCACGCGCTACCCCGAGGGAGCACCCCAGCCCGCCGGCTCCGTGCTCACCGTCGAGTTCACCGCCAACGGCCAGAAGTTCGTGGGCCTCAACGGCGGCCCGCAGTTCACGTTCAACGAGGCGATCTCCTTCCAGATCACCTGCGAGAACCAGGACGAGGTCGACCACTACTGGACCAGGCTCACCGAGGGCGGCGGCGAGGACGGGCCCTGCGGCTGGCTCAAGGACCGGTTCGGCGTCTCGTGGCAGGTCGTCCCGCGCCGGCTCGAGGAGATGTTCCGCGACCCCGACCCCGCCAAGGTGGCGCGCGCCAACAAGGCCATGATGTCGATGCGCAAGCTCGACATCGCCGCACTGGAGCAGGCGTACGCCGGTCAGTGACGCGCCGTCGGCGCGCGGGGCGTGGACGGGATGACTAGCGTGAGGAACCGGACCGTATCCGGTCATCTCGTCCCGCACAGTTCGAAACCATTCGCCCGCACAGGAGGCGGCAGTCATGGCCGTGCAACCCGAAGGGGCCCCTTGCTGGGCCGACGCGATGTTCAGCGATGTCGAGGGAGCCAAGACCTTCTACGGCGACGTCCTCGGCTGGACCTTCGGCGAGTCGTCGTCGGAGTTCGGCAACTACACCCAGTGCTACGCGGACGGCAAGGCCGTGGCCGCCGTCGTCCCGCCCCCGCCCGGTCACGAGGACCAGTCCCAGTGGTGCCTCTACTTCGCCTCCCCGGACGCGGCGGCGACCGCCGGCCGGATCCGCGAGGCCGGCGGGGAACTGCTCCTCGAGCCGATGCGGGTCGGCGACTACGGCACCATGTGCCTGGCCCGGGACCCGAGCGGCGTCGTCTTCGGCGTCTGGCAGGGCGACGCCCACGAGGGCTTCGAGGCGACGGCCGTGCCCGGCGCGTACTGCTGGGCGGAGGTCTTCACCCGCGAGCCCGCGAAGTCGGACGCCTTCTTCCCCGCGGTCTTCTCCTACCGGGCCAAGCAGATGCGGGACGACCAGGTGGACTTCCGCATCTTCGACCTCGGTGACCGCACCGTCCTGGGCCGGATGGCCATGACGGAGGAGTTCCCGCCCGAGGTCCCGCCCTACATCAACGTCTACTTCGCCGTCGCCGACTGCGACGACGCCGTGGCGCGCGCCACGAAGCTCGGCGGCGTCCTGCGGTTCGGTCCGGTCACGACCCCGTTCGGCCGGTTCGCGGCGCTCAGCGACCCGCAGGGCGCGAACTTCTCCGTGATCGACACCACGACCACGGAGGGGGAGATGCCCACGCTCACGGACGTCTCCTGACCCTGTCCGGACACCCCGCCGGGCCATGGCATGATCGGACGCATGCGTGAACGAGCAGTGGCCGCGTGCGACGGGGCTTCGAAGGGAAACCCGGGTCCGGCCGGCTGGGCCTGGGTGCTGGCCGACGCGTCGGAGAATCCGGTCCGCTGGGAGGCCGGCCCGCTCGGCAGGACCACCAACAACGTCGCCGAACTCACGGCTCTGGAGCGCCTGCTGGCGTCGACCGACCCGGGCGTACCGCTCGAGGTCCGCATGGACTCGCAGTACGCCATGAAGGCCGTCACCACCTGGCTGCCCGGCTGGAAGCGCAACGGCTGGAAGACCGCCGCGGGCAAGCCCGTCGCCAACCAGGAGCTGGTCGTGCGCATCGACGAGCTGCTCGACGGCCGCTCGGTCGAGTTCCGCTACGTGCCCGCCCACCAGGTCGACGGCGACCGGCTCAACGACTTCGCCGACCGGGCCGCCAGCCAGGCGGCCGTGGTCCAGGAAGCCGCGGGTACCGCCCTCGGTTCGCCGGAGCCGCCGCCCGCGCCGGACGTGCCGGCGGCCCGCAAGGCGCCGCGCCGGGCGCCGGGCGCGGCCCGCAAGGGCGGCGGTTCCCCGGCGCGCACCATCAAGGCGAAATTCGCCGGGCGCTGCCTGTGCGGCCGCTCCTACGCGGCCGGAGAGTCCATCGCCAAGAACGACCAGGGCTGGGGCCACCCGGAGTGCCGCACGGTGGCCGCCGGATAAACCGCGCCCGCCCCCGGCCGCGCGGCGGCGGACCACGGCCCCTCCCTTGTTACTCTGCGGTCCCGAATGACCGTTATGAGTGCATACCAGGGGTGTGTGTGAAGGTCGCCTGCGTCGGCGGTGGGCCCGCCGGACTGTATCTGTCGATCCTGCTGAAGCGGCGGGACCCGTCCCACGACGTCACCGTCCACGAGCGCGACCCGGAGGGCTCCACCTACGGCTGGGGCGTCACCTACTGGCGCGGACTGCTCGACCGGCTCCAGGAGCACGACCCCGAGTCCGCGCGCGCCGTCGAGGAGCACTCGGTGCGCTGGCGCGACGGCGTCGCCCACGTGGGCGACCTGGCCACCCGGCACCAAGGCGACGAGGGCTTCGGCATCGGCCGCCACCGGCTCCTCGCGATCCTCGCCGCCCGCGCCCGCGAACTGGGCGTACGCCTGGAGCACGAGCACCCGGTCGACGGCGCGAACCCGCCCGCCGCCGACCTGGTGGTGGCGGCCGACGGGGCGGGCAGCGCCCTGCGCACCCGGCACGCCGACCACTTCGGCACCGAGATCACCGGCGGCCGCAACCCCTACGTGTGGCTCGGCACCACCAAGGTCTTCGACGCCTTCACCTTCGCCTTCGTGGAGACCGGCCACGGCTGGATCTGGGCGTACGGCTACGGCTTCGGCCCCGAGGGCAGCACCTGCGTCGTCGAGTGCGCGCCCGCGACCTGGACCGGCCTGGGCCTGGACCGGGCGGACGAGGGCGAGGGACTGGTCCTGCTGGAAAAGCTCTTCGCGGACGTACTGGACGGACACCCGCTCACCGCGCGGTCGAACGGCCGGGCCGGCACCCCCTGGCGCACCTTCCGCACCCTCGCCAACCGCACCTGGTCCCGGGGCAACCTCGTCCTGCTCGGCGACGCCGCCCACACCACGCACTACTCCATCGGCGCGGGCACCACGCTCGCCCTGGAGGACGCCATGACGCTGTCGGCGGCGCTGCACGAGCGGGAGACCCTCCCGGAGGCCCTCGCCCACTACGAACGCGAACGCCGTGCGGCCCTGCTGCCGGTGCAGAGCGCGGCCCGGCTCAGCGCCCAGTGGTACGAGAACCTGCCCCGCTACATCCACCTGCCGCCCCAGGAGATGTTCGCCCTGCTCGGCCAGCGCCACTCGCCGCTGCTGCCGTACCTCCCGCCCCGCCTGTACTACCGGATCGACCGGGCGGCCGGCCGGCTGGAGACACTGCGGCGGCTCAAGCGCCGGCTGGGGCCCGTGCTCGCGCGCACGGGCCAGGCACGCAGGTTCCCCACCGGCGGTGGGCCGGGCCGCTCCGGGCGTCCCGACGCGGTGCCCGCGGACCGCGGATGACAGACTGACGCCATGGACGAGCGCACTTTCGGCAGGTCGGATCAGCACGCGTCGGTGGTCGGCCTCGGCACCTGGCAACTGGGCGCCGACTGGGGAGACGTCGACGACAAGGAAGCCCTCGCGGTACTGGAGGCGGCGGCCGAGTCGGGGGTGACCTTCTTCGACACGGCCGACGTCTACGGCGACGGCCGCAGCGAGCAGACCATCGCGACCTTCCTCGCCAGCAGGCCCGACCTGCACGTGCTGGTCGCCACCAAGATGGGCCGCCGGGTCGACCAGATCCCGCAGAACTACGTCCTGGACAACTTCCGGGAGTGGAACGACCGCTCCCGCCGCAACCTCGGCGTCGACCGCGTCGACCTGGTGCAGCTGCACTGCCCCCCGACGGCCGTCTACTCCAGCGACGAGGTGTTCGACGCCCTGGACACCCTGGTCGAGGAGGAGCGCGTCGCCGCGTACGGCGTCAGCGTCGAGACCTGCGAGGAGGCGCTCACCGCGATCGCCCGGCCGAACGTGGCGAGCGTCCAGATCATCCTCAACCCGTTCCGTATGAAGCCCCTGCGCGAGGTCCTGCCCGCGGCCCGCGAGGCGGGCGTCGGCATCATCGCCCGGGTGCCGCTGGCGTCCGGTCTGCTGACCGGCAAGTACACCGAGGACACCGTCTTCGCCGCGAACGACCACCGGAACTTCAACCGGCACGGCGAGGCCTTCGACCAGGGCGAGACCTTCTCCGGCGTCGACTTCGCCACCGGAGTGCAGGCCGCCGCCGAGTTCGCCGCGCTCGCCCCCGAGGGGTACACCCCGGCCCAGCTGGCGCTGCGCTGGATCGTCCAGCAGCCCGGCGTGACGACCGTGATCCCGGGCGCCCGTTCACCCGAGCAGGCGCGCGCCAACACGGACGCCGCCCGGCTGCCGGAGCTGTCCGACGCCACCCTCGCCGCGATCCGCGACCTCTACGACCGCCGTATCAAGGACCAGGTCGAGGGCCGCTGGTAGGCGGCCGGCGGACGGTGCCGAGCGGCCTCACGGCACCAGGAGCAGCTGCCGTTCCCGCTCCTGGTCGCCCGAGGCCGCTCCGTCGTCCTGCGCGGTGAAGGCGCGGGACAGCGTCTCGCTCGCCGCCTCCACGGCCTGCGGAGTGCCCTGGACGGTGACCGTCACCGGCGCGGACAGTGTCCCGCCCGCTGCCGGGGCGGAGTCCGACCGCGGGGCGCCCGGGGAGTCGAAGGTCGCGGTACGCACCGTCGCCCCCTCGTCGGCGGGCGGGGCGTCGGGAGTCCCGAAGACGCCCTCCAGGGCGCGGACGATCGCCCGCGCGTCGTCGATGCCGCCGCCGTCGAGCGTCACGGTGAGCTGAGTGTCGGACATCCTTCGCCTTCCTTGCCGCGCGTCGGTCGGTCCCGGCCCGTGTAACCGCCTCCCGGTCACCCAAACCGGCGGCCGCCGCCCCGGCCCGGCGCCTGAGTACGGGGATCCCGGGAACAGGGAAGAGGACGCAGCGACGGCCATCGGGAGGACGATGTGAGGGACTCGGAAGCCGCTGAGGGCTCGGGCCGGCGCAGGGGCCGCAACGAGACCGAGGAGGAGCGGGCGGACCGGATGTGGACGGAGCTGATCCAGGAGGTCCGCGTCGCGCAGATGGGCGTGCAGATCCTGTTCGGCTTCCTGCTCACGGTCGTGTTCCAGCCGAAGTACGAGAACCTCTCGGACACCGACCAGACGATCTACCTGATCACGGTGGTTCTCGGCGCCGTGACGACCGGCGCCCTGATCGGCCCGGTGTCCCTGCACCGCCTCGTCTCCGGACGGCGGGTGAAGCCCCAGGCGGTGCGGTGGGCGTCCCGGCTGACCGTGCTCGGGCTGGTGCTGCTGCTCGCCACGACGGCCTGCTCACTGCTGCTGATCCTGCGCGTCGCGACCCACGACGGCTTCGTGCCCTACCTCGTCACCGGCGTGGTGCTCTGGTACCTGCTGTGCTGGTTCGGGATCCCGCTGTGGACCCGGCACCGCCACACGGCCCGCTGAGGTCCCGCGGCCCGCGGTCCCCCGGCCCTCGGCGGTGAGCCCTCGCCGTCACCCCTCCGCCGTCACCCCTCCGCCGTCAGCTCGGCGAGGAAGTCGTCGACGCTTACCCGTTCCCGCCCCGGCCGGACCACCGCGTACGTCTCGCGCAGGAACGCCTCGACGGCCGTGGCCCACACGAACACCACGGCACGGTGGCGGCCCCCGTCGCCCCGGTCGTCGCCCAGCAGCTCGATGCGCAGCTCGTCCCACATGCCCCGGGACTCCGGCCGCAGCCGCACGTCGCCCACGCCCACCGCCCGGGTGAGCCCCTCGGCGACCATCTCTCGGTCCAGCGCCCAGCGGGCGAGCACCCGGCCGTCGTGGCTGAAGACCATGGTGAGGGCGAACGGGTCCGCCGCCTCGTACCCGAGGTGGGCGAGCACGGGGAACCGTTCGGCGGTGTCGCCCGCCTGGAGCTGCACGACCACGGTCTTGTGCACGGCGGTGTTCACGGGGACCTCCAGGAGGACGGACGTAGAGCCCCCTAGTACCCCGAACACCGGCGAGATGCTCAGCCGTCCGGGTGATTCGCCGGCCCCGGGGGTTTCAGTCGCGGCCGAACTCCTCACGCAGCGCGGGCAGCAGGGTCTTCTCCGACCAGTCCAGGAAGGCCGGCTGCGACTCCCCGCCGATCTGCACCAGGGCGATCTCGGTGAACCCGGCCTCCACGTACGGGCGCACGGCCGCCACGAAGGCGTCCGGGTCGTCACCGCAGGGAATGGACTCGGCGACGTCGTCGGGCGTCACGAACTGGGTGGCCGCGTCGAAGGAGTCCGGGTGCGGCAGTTCGGAGTTGACCTTCCAGCCGCTGCCGAACCAGCGGAACTGCGCGTGGGCCCGCTTGATCGCCGTGTCGCGGTCGGGGTCGTAGGAAACGGGCAGTTGGCCCACGCGCGGCTTGCCCGTTCCGCCGTGCCGGTCGAAGGACTCCAGCAGCCCCGCCTTCGGCTCGGTGGCGATCACCAGGTCGGCGAACTCGCCCGCCAGCTTGCAGGAACGCTCGCCGGAGACGGCGATGCCGATGAGGGGAGCGCTCTGCGGCAGGTCCCACAGCTTGGCCGACTCCACGTCGAAGTGCGTGCCGCGGTGGTTGACGTGGCCGCCCGCGAAGAGCCCCCGGATGATCTCCACGGCCTCCTGGAGCATCTCGTGCCGTACGTCGACGGACGGCCAGCCGCCGCCGACCACGTGCTCGTTGAGGTTCTCGCCCGAGCCGAGACCCAGCCGGAACCGCCCCTCGGACAGCAGCTGCAGCGTCGCCGCCTTCTGCGCCACCACCGCCGGGTGGTACCGGAACGTCGGACACGTCACGTACGTCATCAGCGGGATGCGGGAGGTTGCCTGCGCCGCGGCCCCCAGCACGCTCCAGGCGTAGGGCGAGTGGCCCTGCGTGCGCAGCCAGGGGAAGTAGTGGTCCGAGGTCACCGAGAAGTCGAACCCCACCTCCTCGGCCCGCACCAGATGGCCGACGAGTTCACGCGGGCCTGCCTGCTCCGTCATCATCGTGTATCCGATGTGTGCCATGGCGGCCGAGTCCCCGCTCGGCCGGAGGGAAAACAGGTGGAAACGGGGCGGAAGGGGTCAGGGCCCGTCCTCTTGGAAGGTTCCGAGGAAGGCGGCGAGCGCCCGCTCGTTCGCGGTGTCGTCCCAGTCGCCGGCCGGAGTCGTCCAGCGCAGCGAGAAGCTGCGTCCGCCGCCGAGCAGGAAGCCGCGGCCGAAGGTGCGGACCCGGGTGCCGCCGTCCCCGGCCAGCCACTCCATGTCGGCCGCCGCACGCCCCCGGTAGGTGGTGGCGCGGATCTCGCCGATCCGGCGGTAGCCGTCCGAGCGGGCGAGGCCCGGCTCGACGTCGTCGCGCCAGACGGCCACCGGGTCCGGGCCCGCGCTCCTGCTGTAGGTGATGGCGAGGGTGCGCGGGTCGCCGGACGCGCCGAAGACCACCCGGTACGCGCCACCCGCCACCCGCGCGGTGTCCAGTCGCCGCCAGTTGCCGGGAAGGACGACGGAGAAGCCTTCCGGCGCGTCGTAGCGGCGGAACCCGGCCGGGGTGGGGGCACCCGGCTGCGACGGGGTGGCACTCGGGCCCGGCCCGCCTGCTGGGGAGGAGGGCGAGGCGGAGGAGGAGGGCGACCGCCCCGGGGCGGAGGAGGCGGGGCCGGGGCCGGTGGGAGGGTCGGCGGGCGCCGAGGGGCGCGGCCGGGCGCCCGTGGCGGCCCCCTCGCCCGTGCCGGGGAGTCCGTCGGTGACCGCGAGGACCGAGAGGACGGCGGCCGTGACCGTCACGAGCGCCAGGGCCGTCCCGGCGGCCACGGTCCGCCGCGACCGGCCGCGGCCCGCCTGCCGTGCGGCGGCACAGACGCCGCGCAGCCCCGGCCGCGTGGTCACCTCGGCCATGGCGGTGCCGGGTTCCTCCGTCAGCGCCCGGACGAGGGCCGCGCGCACCACCGGGCGGGTCAGCCGCTCCCGGGAGTTCTTGCGCAGCAGCCCCTGCACGGCCCGGGCGAGCGGACCGGCGCGCACCGGCGTGCGCAGCGGCAGCCGGTCCACCCCCTTCAGCGTGGCCTCGGGCCGGCCCCGGTCACGGAACGGCGGCCGGCCCTCGACCATCGTGTAGAGGATCGCGCCCAGCGTCCACAGGTCGGCCGCGGGCCCGATCCGCTCGTCGCGGGCCTGTTCGGGAGAGGCGTACGCGGGCGCGGTCAGCCGTGGGGCGAGGGTGGCGCCGGCCAGCCCGAAGCCGGTGACGACGACGGAGCCCTCCTCGCGCACGAACACCTGTCCCGGGCTCAGCTCGCCGTGCGTCACGCCGTGGGTGTGGGCCGCCTCCAGCACCGCCAGCAGCTCCAGGCCGACGCGGGCCGTCCGGGCGTAGCTGAACGCGCCCCGGCGGTCGAGGAGGTCACCGAGCGGGACACCGGCGACCCATTCGGTCACCGTCCACAGCACGCCGTCCGCGACCACCGCGTCCAGCACCACGGCGACCCGCCCGGGGCACAGCGACGCCATGGTCTCGCCGGTGCGGATCACCCGGCCCGGGGCCCGGCGGGCGGCCTCACCGGCCCGGTCCTGCGGCAGCGCGATCCGCGTGACCAGGCACGGCCGGCCCGTCGTGGCGTCCTCCCCGGACCAGCAGACCCGGTTCGTCTCGCGCTGGACGACCTCGAACAGGCGGTAGCGTCCGGCGACCAGCTCGTGTGTGGAGACGTGCGCCCTGCCCATGGCCATCCCTCGCTCGCACCGTCGGCTCTCTGCTCGACCAGAGGTACGTCGAGGGGGCGGGGGAGCGTTCAGCGAACGCGCCCGGCCGCCCCGTTTCTGACCCTTCTTCAAAAGAGCGGCGCGCCGGGTCCGCGCCCCGTTTGGCCTCAGCGCAGTCCGAAGCGGTCCGCCCACACCGCCATGTCGGCCACCGTGGCATTGCCCCCGCACACCACGAGCCCGATCCGGGCGTCGTCGCCCACCCGCTCCACCACCCGCCGGGCCGCCGGAAGCAGACAGCCGGCGGCGGGCTCGGTCCATACCTTGGCGTGCTCGGCGAGCGCCAGCGAACCCCGCACCGCCTCCCGGTCCGGCACCACGAGCACCTCGGTGACCAGCTCCGACACATGGTCGTAGGTCACCTGGGAGACGGCCGGCGCACTGAGCGTGGTGACGACCGAGGACAGGGGCACCGCGAGCGGCCCGCCCGCCGCGAGCGCCCGGGACATGGCCTCGGCCCCCTCGGTCTCCACGCCCCAGATCCGCACCCCGGGCCGCAGCGCCCGCAGCGCCGCCGCCACGCCCGCGATCAGCCCGCCGCCCCCGATGCTCACCAGCACGTCGGTGAGGTCGGCACAGTCCTCGGCGAACTCCAGCCCCACGGTGCCCTGGCCCGCGATCACCACCGGGTCGTCGAAGGGGTGGACCAGGGTCAGCCCCTCCTCACGGAGCCGGCCGACGAGGGCGAAGGCGCTGTCCATCCCGTCGGTGAGCCGCACCACCGCGCCCGCCTCCTCCGCGATCTCCACGGAACGGGCCGGTGCCGTGCGCGGCATGACCACCGTGGCCTTCACGTCGAGGGCGGCGGCCATCACCGCCACCGCGATGCCGTGGTTGCCGCCGCTGACCGCGACGACACCGGCGGCCCGCTCGGCCTCGGTCAGCGACAGCAGTTTCGCCGTGGCGCCGCGCGCCTTGAACGATCCGGTGCGCTGGAGCAGTTCCAGCTTCGCGGTGACCGGGACGCCGAGCAGCGCGGACAGCCCCGGGCTGGGCACGGTCGGGGTGCGTACGACATGTCCGGCGATCCGCTCGGCCGCGGCTTCGATCTCCGTGATCCCGATCAAGGCAGTCTTCCTTCCGGCGCGGGCGGTGATCCGCGCCCCTTCGCACCCTTTCGCGCGACGCCCCCAAGGTCAACACGGATCCCGGGGGAGGAAGGCGGGCTCAGTGCTGCTGCGTCTTCTGCGGCGTCGCCTCACTCGGCCGTACGACGACGAAGCCCTCGCCCTGGAGCACCAGTTGGACGGCCTCGCCCGAACCGCCGCGCAGCATCGAGCCGATCGACTGCGAACGGTGCAGGGAGGTCGAGAGCCCCGCGGACCAGCCGACGACCGCGTCCGTGTCGACGTAGACCGGGTACTGGTGCGAGACCGGGATGACCAGCGGATTGCCCTCGCACACCAGGCCCAGCCTGCCGTGCCCGGTGAAGACACTGTTGAACAGTCCGCCCCCGGCGATGCCCGAGCCCTTGACGGTGGCGATGCGGTAGGACAACGACGCGTCGAAGCACAGGACGTTGCGGCCGTTGACGGTGAACTCGTCACCCGGCTCCACCTCGACGACGAAGCAGTTCTGGGCCTCGTGCGCGAACCAGGCCTCGCCCTGTCCGCGCACCGCCATCAGCGGCAGTCCCTCCCCGGTGACCGCCCGCTTGAGCATGCCGCCCACGCCCTGGCCCTTGCGCTCGAACTGGAGACTGCCCCGGTAGGCGATCATCGCGCCCTGCCGGGCGAGCATCTCGCCGTTCACCGCGTAACGGATGCACTTGGAGTTCTCGACGGTCATGCCCGGCGCGGTGGCGGGCTGCACCATGTGCTCGCTGGAAAAGAGGTCACCCTTCATGACGGCATCCTGTCCCGGAGCGTCCCGTTCCGCCAAGATCGGGTGCCGGTGGACGGGTTCAGCCGCCGAAGAGCTGGGTCCAGTACGTGCCCGCCCGGCCGCCGGCGGCCAGGCCGACACCGATGTGGGTGAAGTCGGCCTTGAGGATGTTGGCCCGGTGCCCCGGGCTGTTCATCCAGCCCTCGACCACGTCGGCGGGGGAGCGCTGGCCGCAGGCGATGTTCTCGCCGACCGTGCGCCGGGCGGCGCCCGCGGCGGCGGCCCGGTCCCACGGCTTGCCGCCGTCCGGATCGGTGTGGGAGTAGAAGTCGCGGGCCGCCATGTCCGCGCTGTGCGCCTGCGCCGCGGCGGTCAGCCGGGCGTCGACGGCCAGGGCGGGCAGCCCCGCCGCGGCCCGCTCCCGGTTGGTGAGACCGACGACCTCCGCCGTCGTGCGGGCCAGGCCCTCCGGAGTGAGCGGCAGGGCCCACAGCGCCGTCCAGTACGTGTCGCCCGACGGCCCGCCGGTGACGTGCGCCCATCCGGCGTGTGTGAAGCGGGCGTCGTGCAGCGTGCGCCGGGTGCGCTCGGTGCGCAGACAGTACGCGACGAACTCGGCGGGCGTGCGGGGGCCCGAGACCAGGTGCTCGCCGACGGTGAGACAGGCGAATCCGGCCGCGACGACGCGCTGGTGGACCGAGACGCCGTCCCGCGTCTCGACGCTCAGGGTGCCCGCGGCGGCCATGGCGGCGGCGTGCGCCCGGGCCGCGTCGAGCAGGCGGGAGTCGGCCCGCACGGCGGGTGAACCGGCCGCGGCACGGGCGGAGTTGACCAGGTGCAGGAAGTCGTCGGACGCGGCCCCGGGTGGGGAAGGCTCCGGTGCGGCGGCGGCGGCCGGCGGCGACGCCTCGTCGGTCACCTCCACGCCGAAGTCCCGGGCGAGTCCGGCGAGTCCGTCCGCGTAGCCCTGCCCCAGGGCGCGTATCTTCCAGGCCCCGCCGCGCCGGTAGAACTCCACGAGCAGCAGCACGCTCTCCGGTCCGGCGGGCGCGGGGGTGAACCGGGTGACGGCCCCGCCGCGGGCGTCGGTGACCCGGACGGTGGGGGAGGGGAGCGCGCTCAGGGCGGTGCCGGGGTCCGACGGGCTGACCGCCACCGTCACCCGGGTGGCACCCGGCCGCAGCCGCGCCGGATCGACGGTGAGCGTGTCGTCCCGCAGCCGCGCGCCGGGTGCCTCGGGCTGGTTGTAGAAGACGAAGTCCTCGTCGCCGCCGACCTTGCCGCCGTCGTCCGTGACGAGCGCCGACACGTCGAAGCCGCCGGGCACCCGTACGCTCACGGGGCCGCCCGGCAGAGGGACGTTGCCCCCGGGGACCAAGTCGCTCATCGTGCCGTCCTGTGTCGTGGTGCGCGCTCCGGGTACCGGTGCCGGGTCAACGTCCGCCCGGGGGCGTGGGTTCCCGGGGCCCGGCTCAGTGCGACGACGTCGGCTCCGGGGCGACCAGGCCCTGCCGGTGGGCGACCGCGACCGCCTCCGTGCGGCTCGCCGCGTTCAGCTTGGCGAGGATGTTGGACACGTGGACGCTGGCCGTCTTGGCGCTGATGAACAGCTCCTCCCCGATCCGGCGGTTGCTGTGCCCCAGCGCGAGCAGCCGCAGCACGTCCTGCTCGCGGGCGGTCAGCGCCGCGGCGCCCGCCCCGGCCGGTGCCGTGCCCGTGAGCCGGCCGCGGCGGGCCAGGTCGTCGACCCGCTCGCGCAGCACCGTCGCGCCGAGCCGGTCGGCCTCCCGGCGCACGGCGCCGGCCTCGGCGGCCGCCTCCTCGCGGCGGTCGGCGGCCAGCAGCGCCTGGGCCAGCCGCAGTCTGCACCGCGCGCGTTCGTAGGCGTCGCCGTACGTGAAGGCGGCCACCGCCCGCTCCCAGGCCGCCGGGTCCGGCGCGGCGTCGGCGACCCGGGACCACTCGGCCTCCGCGCGCGCCAGCCAGGCCTGGCCCTCCGGCCCCTGCGGGAGGTCGTCGTAACCGTGCCCGGCGGACCAGCGGGCGTCGGCCAGCAGCTCGGCCGCCGTGTCCGACCAGCGGGCCACCCCGGCGTCGTCCCCGGCCCGGCGCGACTCGGTCACGGTGTCGGCGACGGCGGACAGCGCGAGGGTGGCCAGGCGGAGCGTCACGGTGGGCCGCGTGCCGGCCTCGGTGAGCGTCTCGACGCTGGACCGCATCCACCGCACGGCGTCCTCCGCGTCCCCGCGCAGCGCCGCCGCGTCGGTCAGCACCACCGCCGCCACCATCCGCGCCATCCAGTCGAACGGCCCGTTCAGCAGGGCGCGGGCCCGGTCGGCCACCCCCGAGTCGCCGCGCGCCAGCGCCACGTACAGCCCGGGCCCGAGGGCGTGACCGTCCAGGGCCGGCCGCTCCCCGGCGTCCTCGGCGGACTCGCGCAGCACCTCGTCCCAGTGGCCCAGCGTGTACTGCACCAGCAGCCGCAGATACCGCATCTCCCGCGGGTACGGCGAGGACAGCAGCCCGGAGCGGCGGGCCCGGTCCAGCCCCTCCGACGCCCAGGGCAGGCACTCCTCCAGGTCACCGGACTCGAAGCAGCCGATGGCGAGGTTGAACAGCGCGCGCAGCTCCACGGGCGCGTTGCCCGCCCGCCGCGCCAGCTCGCGTGCCTCGAGGAGCCGCTCCCGGCCCTCGGGGGTGGCGCGGCTGCCGCCCTCCAGGCTCGTCAGGGAGATCAGCAGATCGGCGCGGGCGTCGGTCACCTCCAGCTGCTCGGCGGCCCGCAGCGCCCGGCGGGCCACCCGCAGCGCCGTCTCGTTCTCACCGACCTGGCGGGCCGCCGTCACATGCGTGGCCGCCGCCCACACCCACGTCGACGAGGGCGGATCGGCGGGGATCAGGCCCAGCGCCTCGCTGCTGTAGGCGTACGCGGACTCCAGGTTGTCGACGCTCAGCAGATTGCCGGCCAGGGTGTAGCGGACGCGGGCGGCCAGCTCCAGGTCCGCGTCCTGGCCGAGGCCGGCCAGCGCGGAGCGGGTGAGGGAGACCGCGCGGTGCAGTTCACCGGCGTGCACGGCGGCCGCCGAGGCGCGCAGCGTGAGCGTCACCGCGTCGGGTCCGGTGGGACGCGCGGCGGCGTCGACCGCCGTCCACAGGTCGAGGGCGGCCTCGACGTGCCGCAGCTCCTCGGCGGGCGCGCCGACCCGCTGGGCGTGGTCGGCGGCCTCCAGGGACGCGGCGAGCGCCTCGGGCAGGTCGTGGCTCTCGCGGTAGTGGTGCGCGCGCTCGGCGGCGTGGTCCGAGCGGCGGTCCGGACCGGCGAGCAGCCGGGCGAAGGCGCCGTGCAGCCGGGCCCGTTCACCGGGCAGCAGGTCGGCGTAGACCGCCTCCCGGGCGAGGGCGTGCCGGAAGGAGTAGGTGTCCCCGTCGCCGGCGACCAGCAACTGCCGCTCCACCGCCTCGCGCAGCGCCGACTCCAGCTCCTCCTCGGGCAGCCCGACGGCGTCCCGCAGCAGCTCGTGCCCCACCCGGCGGCCCGCCACGGCGGCGGTGCGCAGCACCTGCTGAGCGGTCTCGGACAGCTGCTCGAACCGGATGAGCAGGACGTCGGCCAGCCCGCTGGGGACGCCCCCGGCCGGCGTGTCCGTGGCGGCGACCAGCTCCTCGGCGTAGAAGGCGTTGCCCTCGGCCCGTTCGACGATCCGGCGCACGGTGGTGTCCGGCAGCCGTCGCCGGCGCAGCGAGCGCACCAGCCGGGCCACGTCGGCGTCCGGCAGCGGACGCAGTTCCAGCCGCTCCACGCCGGGCAGGCGGACCAGCTCGGCCAGCAGCGGGCGCAGCGGATGGCGTCGGTGCAGGTCGTCGGCCCGGTACGAGGCGAACAGCGCGAGCCGGTGGCCGGGCGCGCCGCCCGCAGGGCGCTGCAGGACGCCGCGGCTGAGCAGGAACCTCAGCAGGTCGCGGGAGGACTGGTCGGCCCAGTGCAGGTCCTCCAGGACCAGCAGCAGCGGGGCGACGTCCGCCAGGTCGGTCAGCAGGGCGGCCACGCCCTCGAAGAGCCGCAGCCGTGAGGGAGCCGCGTCGCTCCCGTCGTCCGGACCGCCGCCGAGCAGCCGGTCGGCCACCGGATGCCGGGCCAGCACGGCGGTGAACCGCTCGTCGGCGGCGAGCACGCCCAGGATCTCGGTGAACGGCAAGTACGGCAGACCCACGTCGCCCAGGTCCACGCAGTGACCGGTGACCACGGTCGTCCCGGCCGCGGCGGCCCGCCCGGCGACCTCGTCCAGGGTCCGGGTCTTGCCGACCCCGGCGTCCCCGGCGACGAGGACCGCGCGGGCCTCACCGGTGCGGGCGCGTTCCAGCACGCCGGTGAGACGCGCGAGTTCGTCCTCGCGGCCGACGAGCGGGCTGGTGAGAGAGGTCAGCGACACGCCGCCCATCCTGACACGCGGGTCGGACAGCGGTCCTGCCGGTTTCGCGGCCCGTCCGCGCCCCGGCCCGGGGCCGTACGACAACGACCCCGGCACGGGCGGCGCCGGCGGTCCCGCGGCCGGGTCAGCGGTGGAGGGAGGCCGCCCAGTCGGCCGGGACCCGGTCCGCCGGGCCGGGCGACGGCTGGTCGTCCGGGTGGCTGGCGGGCGGGGCGAGGGCGGGGCCCGACTCGCGCACCTCGTTGGTCGCGTAGTCCCAGTACCAGTCCTCGCCCGGCTCGAAGCTCTGCACCACGGGATGCCCGGTGGACCGGTAGTGGGCGGTCGCGTGCTGTCCCGGTGAGCTGTCGCAGCAGCCGACGTGGCCGCAGCTCGCGCAGCGCCGCAGGTGGAACCACCAGCCGCCGGCCGCGTCGCACTCGGCGCAGCCGGTGCCGCTCGGCGGGACGGTGGGGTCGATTCCGGTGTCGCTGGTCATACCGGCTCCTCGGTCGGATCGGTCCGATCGGCTGGATCGGCTGTATCGCTCGGATCGGCTGTATCGGCTGTATCGGCTGAATCGGATTGATCGGGTTCCGCGGCGGTGAGCGGCAGGAGCACCTGGAAGCGGGTGTCGCCCGGCACGGACTCGACCTGGAGGCTGCCGTGGTGCTTGTCGACCACGATCCGCCAGGAGATGTCGAGACCGAGCCCGGTGCCCTCGCCCACCGGCTTGGTGGTGAAGAACGGGTCGAAGACGCGCTCCCGGATCTCCGGGGCGATCCCGGTGCCGGTGTCCCGGAACTCCACCAGCAGCCGGTCGTGGTGGAGCGCCGTCCGCACGGTCAGCGTCCCCTCGCCGCCCGCGTCCCTCACCGCGGCGACGGCGTTGTCGATCAGGTTGGTCCACACCTGGTTCAGCTCCGCCGGATACGCCGGGACCCGGGGCACCGTACGGTCGTACTCCTTGACGACCTCGATCCGCGGGCCGATCTTCCCGGAGAGCATCAGCAGGGTGCTGTCGAGGAGTTCGTGGACGTCGACCGTGCGGTGCGGCGCCCGGTCGAGCTGCGCGTACTGCTTGGCCGCGTCCACCAGGTGCGAGATCCGGGCGGTGGAGTCCGCGATCTCGTTCATCAGCAGCTCGGTCTCGACCGTGTAGTTGAGCCAGCCGACCGCTCCCGGCAGGATCTCCGCGTCCACGGCCGCCGCGACCTGCTCCAGCCAGTCGGTGTCCAGACCGGCCTGCACGAAGGTCGGCGCCAGCTGCCAGCCCTGCTCGATCCCGTGGTCCGCCAGCCAGTCGCCGAGGGCGTCCTCCCGGTCGGCGGCCTCCAGCGGGCTGAGCGAGGGCGCCTTGGCCACCCGCTCCGCCGTGCGCTCCTGGATCTCGATGAGCCCCGCCAGCGCGTCGCGGGAGAACGGGCCCTCCGCGATCACGGCGAGCTTGTGCCGCATCTTCGCCACCCGCTCCCGCAGCGTCGAGGTGGCCCGCACCGCGGCCGCCGCCGGGTTGTTCAGCTCGTGGGTGAGACCCGCGGACAGCGAGCCCAGTGCCAGCAGCCGCTCGCGCTGGCCGATGGCGCGCTGGGTGTTCTTGGACCCGAAGAACAGCCCCTCCAGCAGATGCACGGCCATGGGGAACCACTCCCGCATGACGGCCGCGAACGTGTCCGCCGGGAGCACGAAGAACCGCGTCGGCTCGGTGACCCGCATCGAGTTGTTGTAGACCTGCGGTACCCGGTCGCCGACGTACGCCTGCATCGCGCCCGCGTACACCCCGCGCTGCGAGGTGCGGTTGGTCTCCACCTCGTCCCCGCCCACCCGGCGGGTCAGCACGACCGTCCCCTCCAGCAGCACGTAGAAGCAGGTGGCGTCCTCGCCCTCCGCGTACACGGGGCCGGGGTCGAACAGCTCCACCCGGCCCTCGGCGCACAGCCGGCCCAGCTGCTCGGGCGTCAGCTTCTCGAACAGGAACAGCTTCCCGATCTCCCCGGGGCTGCACGGCATCGGCCGCCCGCTCACGACTGCTCCAGGTACCGGTGGACGAGCATCACGGCCATGGCTCCCTCTCCGACGGCGGACGCGACCCGCTTGGCGGACTCCGCGCGGGCGTCGCCCGCCACGAACACGCCGGGGACGCTGGTCTCCAGGTGGTACGGCGGCCGGTCCAGCTCCCAGTCGGCCGGTGGCCGCCCGTCGGGCGTGAGGTCGGGCCCGGCCAGGATGAACCCGCGCTCGTCCCGCAGCACCGTGCCGTCCAGCCAGTCGGTCAGCGGGGCCGCGCCGATGAACACGAACAGCCACTGCGCGTCGACGAGTTCGGTGGCGCCGCTGACCGCGTCGCGCAGCGTCAGGTGCTCCAGGTGGCCGTCGCCGTGTGCACTGTCCACGACGGTGCCGCAGCGCACCCGGATGTTGGGCATCTCCTCGATCTGCTGGATCAGGTAGTACGACATCGACGCCGCCAGGGAGTCGCCGCGCACCAGCAGCGTCACGGACTTGGCACCCCGGGCCAGGTACATCGCCGCCTGCCCGGCCGAGTTGGCACCGCCGACGATGTACACGTCGTGGCCCTGGCAGGAGGCCGCCTCGGTCAGCGCCGAGCCGTAGAACACCCCGCAGCCGGCCAGGTCCTCGGTGCCCGGCGCGGTCAGCTGCCGGTAGGACACGCCGGTCGCCAGGATGACGCTGTGCGCGGCGATCGCCGAGCCGTCCGAGAACCGGACGACGCGCGCCGCGCCGTTCGCCTCCAGGCCGGTCACCTCGCGCGCGGTGAGGATCTCGGCGCCGAACTTCGCCGCCTGCCGCCGGGCCCGGTCGGTGAGCTGGCCGCCGGAGACGCCGTCGGGGAAGCCCAGGTAGTTCTCGATGCGCGAGCTCTGCCCCGCCTGCCCGCCCGTTGCCGACCGCTCCACCAGCACCGTCCGCAGCCCCTCCGAGGCCCCGTACACGGCCGCGCCGAGCCCGGCCGGGCCGCCGCCGATCACCACCAGGTCGTAGAAGTCGGCGGTCGGCGTGGTCGCCAGGCCCACGCGCGCGGCCAGGTCGGGGGCCTCCGGCTCCACCAGCGGGGTCCCGTCCGGCGTGATCACCACCGGCAGCCGCTGTCCGTCCTGCCCGGCCGCCGACAGCAGCCGCCGCCCCTCCGCCTCGTCCGAGGAGTACCAGCGGTAGGGCACCTGGTTGCGGGCCAGGAACTCCCGGACCTCCGAGGACCGCGCCGACCAGCGGTGCCCGACGACCTTGGTGCTGGGCACCGGACGGTGGTCGCCGGTGCGCCAGGCCCGGAGCAGGTCGTCCAGGACCGGATACAGCTTCTCCTCGGGCGGGTCCCAGGGCTTGAGCAGGTAGTGGTCCAGGTCGACGACGTTGATCGCGTCGATCGCCGCGTTGGTGTCCGCGTACGCCGTCAGCAGCACCCGCCGGGCGCCCGGATACACGTCCAGGGCCTGTTCGAGGAACTCGATGCCGTTCATCTGCGGCATCCGGTAGTCGGCGAGGATCACGGCCACCAGGTCGCCGCGCAGCTTCAGTTCCCGCAGTGCGTCGAGCGCCGACTCGCCGGACTCCGCGCGCACGATCCGGTACGTGGCGCCGTAGCGCCGCCGCAGGTCGCGGGCGACGGCGCGGGAGACCCCCGGATCGTCGTCCACGGTCATGATGACGGTCCGTGTCTCCCCGTCGGCCTGTGCCATACGTCCCCCACGTCGAGCGGCCGGATTCACGGCACGGCGTCCCCGTCACCGCACCGGCCTGCGGCCATCGTATGTTCGATCGCGGGTCCTCGCTCGGGCGGCGGGGGCGGGGCGCCGGCGTCGGACCGCTCCCCCCGCGCGGCCGTGCGGGCGGCCTGGGGAAGACTGGGCTCCGAGAACGACGTTCCCGCGACCCAGGGAGGGACCCGCATGACGCGCCCGATCACGGCAGGCTCGGACGGTTCGGAGGAGAGCCTGGCCGCACTGGCCTGGGCGGCGAGGGAGGCGGTCCGCCGCCGGGCCCCGCTGCACGTTGTGCACGCCTGGCGGTTCCAGGGCCAGGGCACGACAGACGCGGTGGACCGCGAGACCCAGGAGGGGTGGGCGCGGGACGCCCTCGCCCAGGCGGTCGCGACGGCCACCGAACGGCATCCCGGTCTCACGGTGACCACCGACGTCCGCGAGGGCGACGCCGTCGCGGCCCTGCTCGCCGCCGCGGCCGACGCCGAGACGCTGGTCCTCGGCTCGCGCGGCCACGGGGCCGTCGTCGGCTTCCTGCTCGGCTCGGTCGGGCAGCAGGTGATCGCCGAGGCGCCCCGGCCGGTCGTCCTCGTCCGGGCCGGCGACGAGGCCGCCGCCGAGGCCGCGGGCCGCGAGGTCGTCGTGGGCCAGCAGGGCGAGCCGGAGGACAGCGCCGACGTCATCGGGTTCGCCTTCGAGGCGGCCGCCGCCCGGGGCGCCACCGTGCGCGCCGTGCGGGCCTGGACCCTGCCGACCGTCTTCACCTACAGCCCGGGCTCGATGGCGCTCGCCGACGAGGCCGGGGGCCTGGAGCAGTACGAGCGCAAGGCACTCGCCGAGGCCCTCGCACCGTGGCGCGAGCGCTTCCCCGACGTCCCGGTGGTCGAACACGTGGAGATGGGCAGCGCGGGCCAGGTGCTGCTGTCGGTGTCCGCGAACGCCCAGCTGATGGTAGTGGGCCGCCGCGCCCGCCGTACCGCCGTCGGCGCCCGGATCGGCTCGGTGGCGCACGGCGTGCTGCACCACGCGGGGTGCCCGGTGGCGGTGGTCCCGCACACCTGAGCCTCGGCCGCGCGGCTCAGTCCGCCGTGGGCTGCAGGGTCTCCCGGGCCTTGGGCAGGATGTTGACGAGGTAGTCCTCGACGGCCGTGTCCAGCCCGATGTCGTGCTGGGCCCGCTCGGAGAGGTACCACCGGTGCTCCAGCAGCTCGTGGTAGATCTCCGCCGGGTCCATCGCGCCGCGCAGCTCCACCGGCACCGCGCGCACGGTGGGACGGAAGACCTCGCGCACCCAGCGGTGGGCGAGGACCTCCGGGCGGGCGCCGAGGGGGTCGCCCGGGGCGTAGTCGTCCTGGGTGGCCATCCAGCTCTCCAGGTCGTTCAGCAGCCGCCTGGCCTGGTTCTCCTCGGCGTCCAGTCCGGTCAGGCGCAGCAGCTGGCGCTGGTGGTGACCGGCGTCGACGACCTTGGGCACGAAGGTGACGGTGTCGCCGTTGGAGGCGTGCTCGATCTGCATCTCGGCCACGTCGAACCCGAGGTCGTTGAGCCGCCGGATCCGGCGCTCGATGTAGTGGTACTTGCCCGCCGGGTAGACGGAGGTGCGGGTCAGCTCCTGCCACAGGGACCGGTAGCGGGCGCAGATCTCGGTGCCGAACTCGACCGGGTCGACGGAGGGGTGGAGCGCCCCGGAGGCCTCCAGGTCGAGCAGTTCCCCGCTGATGTTCACCCGGGCCAGGTCGAGGTCGTAGTCGCGCTGGCCGTCGCTGAGCCGCGGGTGCAGGTCGCCGGTCTCGGCGTCGACCAGATAGGCGGCGTAGGCGCCCGCGTCGCGCCGGAAGAGCGTGTTGGACAGCGAGCAGTCCCCCCAGGCGAACCCGGCCAGGTGCAGCCGGACCAGCAGCACCGCGAGGGCGTCCATCAGCCGGTGCATGGTCGCCGGGCGCAGCGTCGTCTCGAACATCGACCGGTACGGCAGCGAGCCGCCCAGGTGCCGGGTGACCAGCACCGGTTCCAGCGCCTCACCGGCGGCGTCGGAGCGACCGGTGACCACGGCCAGCGCGTCCACCGCCGGGATGGCGAGCCGGTCCAGGTCGCGCAGCAGCTGGTACTCGCGCAGCGCGGGCCGTTCGGCCAGCTCCTTGACGGCGATCACCTCGTCCCCGGCGCGCGCGTAGCGGACCACGTGCCGGGAGATGCCGCGCGGCAGCGGCACGAGGTACTCCTCGGGCCACTGCTCCAGCGGCAGCTGCCAGGGCAGTTCGAGCAGGAGCGCGGGGTGCTCCGGATTGGTGGCGCTGATCTGCAAGGCCATGCCCCGACTCTAGAGCGCCCGTTCCCCGGCCTGTGCCGCGGCGTCCTTCACCGGCCCGCGGTGGACGGGACCGTGCCCCGGGAGCAGCAGGTCGCCCTCCAGCCCGGCGATCACGTCGAGCGAGGCGATCGCGCGCGTCCGGTCGTGGTGGAACAGGTCGGGCAGCAGCTGCGGTCCGTCGATCCGGGAGATGGCGTGCCCGCTCACCAGCGCGTCGCCGGAGATCACCACCCCGGCGTCGGGGAGGTGGTAGACGCAGTGGCCGTCGGTGTGCCCGGGGGTGTGCACCGGCACCGGCCGGCCCGGCAGGTCGAGGGCGCCCTGCGCCGGGAAGGGCGCGGGCGCGGTCACCGGGTGCTGCTCGGTGCCGCCGGTGCGCAGCACGTGCACCATCCACGGCAGCACGCCGGGGCGCCAGGCGTTGCGCAGCACCGTGCCGACCGACACCTGCTGGAGGAAGTCACGCCGGGCGTGCGGCACCTCGGCCTCGTGCAGCAGGACCGGGGTGCCGTGGGTGGCGCGCAGGTACTCGGCCGAACCCAGGTGGTCGTTGTGGGCGTGGGTGATCAGCACGGCCGCCACCGCCTCGGGTGAACTCCCGACGGCGGCCAGGGAGTCGAGCAGTGCCCGGCGGTCGCCCGGGTAGCCGGTGTCGACGAGGGTCACCGCGTCGCCGTCGGTGAGGATGACCCAGTTGGTGTTGTCACCGTGCACCAGGTAGGTGCCGTCGGCCACTTGCCGTACGTCCGCGCTCATGGTCTCCCGCGTTCCAGGTCGGTTGTCCCCGCGCGGGACAGCCAACCAGAAACGGGGAGCGGGTGGTCGCCCGGCCCTCAGCGCACGCCGTGCGGGCGGAACTGGACGCTGATGCGGGGCCCGGCGGCGCGGGTGCTCTTGGGGATGCAGTGCTCCCAGGTGCGCTGGCAGGAGCCGCCCATCACGATCAGGTCGCCGTGGCCCAGAGGGCGGCGCACGGTCTCCCCGCCGCCGCCCGCCGGGCGCAGCAGCAGGTCCCGGGGTGCGCCCACCGAGAGGATGGCGACCATCGTGTCCTGGCGCGCGCCACGTCCGATCCGGTCGCCGTGCCAGGCGACGCTGTCCCGGCCGTCGCGGTAGTGGCACAGGCCCGCGGTGGTGAAGGGTTCGCCCAGCTCCCTGGCGTAGTGGGCCGACAGCGCGTCGCGCGCCTCGGTCAGCAGGGGGTGCGGGAGCGGGTCGGCCGCGCCGTAGAAGGCGAGCAGCCGGGGTACGTCGACGACGCGTTCGTACATGGCGCGCCGCTCCGCCCGCCAGGGGACCTCGGCGGCCAGCCGCTCGAACAGGGCGTCGGCGCCGCTCAGCCACCCGGGGAGCAGGTCGATCCAGGCCCCGGAGCCGAGGCGGGTGCGGCGCAGTCCGTCGAGCGGGCCCAGCCGGACCTCGTCGGTCTGGTCGAAGAGCGAGCCCTGGAGGTGCGTGGTCATGGGACCAGCGTACTCCTTGTTCGAATATGTGTTCTATCGGTCCGCGGCCACCCTTTCCTGGCCGCTCTGCCCATGGCCGCCCTTCCGTGGCGGCCTTTCCGTGACCGTCCCTCCCTTTCGATACGCCGGTGTATCCGATACATTCACGCATCAAACCGAGCGAAGGGCCGGGCATGACGGGGAAGGCGACCAGCGGGCGGGTGACCAGGCGGCGCGTGCGCACCCGCGCGAACCTCCTGGACGCCGCGTTCACGGTGTTCGCCGCCAAGGGCTTCGGACGGGTGTCGATCGAGGAGGTGTGCGAGGCCGCCGGGTACAGCCGGGGCGCCTTCTACTCCAACTTCGACAGCCTCGACGAACTGTTCTTCGCCCTCTACCGGCAGCGGGCCGACCTGATCGCCGAGCAGGTGTCCGCCGCCCTCGCCGCCGACGGCCCCGACCTGGACGTGCCCGCGGCCGTGGAGCGCGTCACCGAGGTGCTGCTCCTCGACCGGGACTGGCTCCTGGTGAAGACGGACTTCCTGGTGCACGCCGCCCGCGACCCGGAGGTCGCCCGGACCCTGCTGGAGCACCGGGCCCGCCTCAGGCGGGCGATCGCCGACCGGCTCGCCCGGGCCCGCGGACACACCGCCCTGCCCGCCGCGCTCGGCGACGCCGAGGACGCCGCGCACGCCGTGGTCGCCGCCTACGACGGGGTCACCACCCGACTGCTCCTGGACCGGGACGTCGCGGGCGCCCGGGGCTGGCTGGGACAGCTGCTCACCGCGCTGCTCACCGACGGCAGCACGCGTCACTGACAAACAGGAAGGGACGGTCGCCATGGATGCCGACGTCATCGTGGTCGGAGCGGGTCTGGCGGGGCTGGTCGCGGCCCACGAGCTGACCAGCCGGGGCAGGAGGGTCGCCCTGGTCGACCAGGAGAACGCGGCCAACCTCGGCGGGCAGGCCTTCTGGTCCTTCGGAGGACTCTTCCTCGTCGACTCCCCGGAGCAGCGGCGGCTCGGCGTCAAGGACTCCCTCGAACTGGCCTGGAGCGACTGGCAGGGCAGCGCCGGCTTCGACCGGACCGAGGACGAGGACTCCTGGGCCGTGCGCTGGGCCCGGGCGTACGTCGAGTGGGCGGCGGGGGAGAAGCGGTCCTGGCTGGCGGGGCACGGCATCACCTTCCTGCCCACCGTCGGCTGGGCCGAGCGCGGCGACCTGAGGGCGGGCGGGCACGGCAACTCCGTGCCCCGCTTCCACATCGCCTGGGGCACCGGCACGGGGGTCGTGGAGCCCTTCGTGCGGTACGCGAAGCAGGCCGTGCGCGACGGGCTGCTCACCTTCCACCACCGCCACCGCGTCGACCACCTCGTCGTCGAGGGCGGCACCGTCCGCGGGGTGCGCGGCACGGTCCTCGCCCCGGACGACTCACCGCGCGGCGTCGCCTCCAGCCGCGCGGCGGCCGGTGAGTTCGAACTCACCGCCCGGGCCGTCGTCGTCACCTCCGGCGGCATCGGCGCCGACCACGACGTCGTCCGCCGCCACTGGCCCGAGCGCCTGGGCACCCCGCCCGCCGAGATGGTCACCGGCGTCCCCGCCTACGTCGACGGCCGGATGCTCGGCATCAGCGCCGAGGCGGGCGCCCGTCTGGTCAACCGGGACCGGATGTGGCACTACACCGAGGGCGTGCGCAACTGGGACCCGATCTGGCCCGGCCACGGCATCCGCATCCTGCCCGGACCGTCGTCCATGTGGTTCGACGCGCTCGGCCGCCGGCTGCCCGAGCCGTACCTGCCCGGCTACGACACCCTGGGCACCCTGCGCCACCTGCGCACGGCCGAGGGCCTCGCGGAGCACGACCACTCCTGGTTCGTCCTCACCCAGAAGATCGTCGAGAAGGAGTTCGCGCTCTCCGGCTCCGAGCAGAACCCCGACATCACCGCCAAGGACCGCGCCGGTTTCCTGCGAGAACGCGTGCTCGGCAAGGGAGCACCGGGTCCGGTGGACGCGTTCCTGCGGTCCGGGGCGGACTTCGTGACCGCGCCGGACCTGGAGCAACTGGTGGAGAAGATGAACCGGTTGACCGACAAGCCGCTCCTGGACGCCGCCGCGCTCCGGCGCCAGATCGAGGCCCGCGACCTCCAGATGGCCAACCCGTACGCCAAGGACGCCCAGGTGCAGGGCATCCGCAACGCCCGCCGCTACATCGGCGACCGCCTCGGCCGGGTCGCCACCCCGCACCGCCTCCTCGATCCGGCGGCCGGGCCGCTGATCGGCGTCAAGCTGCACATCCTCACCCGCAAGACCCTCGGCGGCATCCAGACCGACCTCGACTCCCGCGCCCTGAACGCCGACGGCGTCCCGGTCGAGGGCCTGTACGCGGCAGGCGAGGTGGCCGGCTTCGGCGGGGGAGGGGTGCACGGGTACAACGCGCTGGAGGGCACCTTCCTGGGCGGCTGCCTGTTCTCCGGCCGGGCGGCGGGCCGGGCGGCGGCACGGCAGACCGCCTGAACGACGGACGCGCCCGCCGACTGCTCCGCCCCTCACACGGCGTCGAGGAGGCGGAGCAGCACGGCGGCGTGGCTCTCCCCGGGGGCCCGGCCGCGGTGAGCGGTGTTACGTCGCCCCGCGCCGGCCGGTTCCCGTACGCGGCCGAGGAGTTCGCCCGCCTCCGGGGATCAGCCGGACCTCCGGCGCACGGCCTCGCGCCGCTTGAGCGCCCGGCGTTCCAGCTCGCTGGTGCCGCCCCAGACGCCGATGGTCTGTCCGGTGTCGAGCGCCCAGCGCAGACACTGCTCCTGGACCGGACAGGTCCGGCAGACCGCCTTCGCCTGCTCGGTCTGCAATGCGGCCGGGCCGGTGGTGCCGATCGGGAAGAAGAGGTCGGGGTCCTCCGTCCGGCATGCGGCGTGCTCTCGCCAGTTGTCCATCAAAGTCACCTGCGATCGGTAGCGTTCGCGCCTTCGGGCATGGCTTGCTCCCTTGCGGGTGACCTGTCGGCAGCGGTGCGAAACCGGCTCGGCCGCCCCCCGGGCGTCGCGTCGGTGCCGGGTGCCTACCGGCGCAGTGCCCGCGCGGCCGCCGTCACCACGGCGTCCGCCACCGCGGCAAGTGCCGGGGAGTCGAGCTTCCACTGCTGCCAGTACAGCGTGACGTCCACCGCCAGGTCCGGGGCGAAGCACACCAGCCGGCCGGTGCGCAGCAGGGGGTCCGCCTGCGGCTGCGGCACCATGCCCCAGCCCAGCCCGGCGGCGACGGTCTCCACGAAGCCCTCCGAGGTCGGCACGTGGTGCCGCGCGGCACTCGCGCCGTCGTGACCGAGCCGCCGCGCGAAGGCGTCCTGGAAGTCGTCCCGCCGGTCGAAGACCACCACGGGAGCCGCGGCGACGACCTCCCGCGGCGGCCCCGCCAGATGACGGGCGGCGAAGTCCGCGGTGGCGCAGGGGAGATAGCGCATCCGGCCCAGCGCCCGGACGGTGCACCCCGGCACCGGTTCGGGTGACGACGTCACCGCCGCCATCACCGCGCCCTCCCGCAGCAGTGTCGCCGTGTGCCCCTCGTCCTCGCGGCGCAGTTCGAAGCAGAGGGCGGGCTCCTCGGGGAGGCGGGTGAGGGCGGGCAGGAACCAGGTCGCAAGCGAGTCCGCGTTCACCGCCACCGACACCCGGGTCGGCTCGCCCTCCCCCCTCAGGCCCAGCTCGGCCGAGGCGTCCCGCTCCAGCCGCGCCACCTGGCGGGCCAGCCGCACCAGCACGGCACCGGAGTCGGTCGCCCGCACCGGCTTGGTGCGCAGCAGCAGCACCCGGCCGGTGCGCTGCTCCAGCGCCTTCACCCGCTGGCTGACCGCGGACGGTGTCACGTGCAGGGCTGCGGCGGCCGCGTCGAACGTGCCCTCGTCCACCACGGCCAGCAGGGTGCGCACGTGGTCCAGCGGCAGATCCGCGAGAGGCGTCATCATGTCGTCATCACGCCAGCTGATGTTACGTAAGAATCTTCAGCTGTACGCCCGGTGATCGTCCGCTTAGCGTCGAGGGTGTGAACAACGCCCTCACGGCTGCCGCCGCCGGTTTCGGCACCGGCCTCTCGCTCATCGTCGCCATCGGCGCCCAGAACGCCTTCGTCCTGCGTCAGGGGGTCCGTCGCGACGCGGTCCTCGCCGTGGTCGGGATCTGTGCGCTGTCCGACGCGGTGCTCATCGCCCTGGGCGTCGGCGGGGTCGGTGCCGTGGTGGTGGCCTGGCCGGGCGCGCTGACCGCCGTCGGCTGGGTCGGCGGTGCCTTCCTGCTCTGCTACGGCGCCCTGGCCGCCCGGCGGGTGTTCCGTCCGGCCGGCGCGCTGCGGGCGGACGGCGACGCCGCCGGCTCGCGCCGCCGGGCCGTGCTCACCTGCCTGGCGCTGACCTGGCTCAACCCGCACGTCTACCTCGACACCGTCTTCCTGCTGGGCTCCGTCGCCGCCGACCGGGGTCCGCTGCGCTGGACCTTCGGCCTCGGGGCGGCGGTCGCCAGCCTGGTCTGGTTCGCCGCGCTCGGCTTCGGCGCCCGCTACCTCGGCCGCTTCCTGGTCCGGCCCGCGGCCTGGCGGGTCCTGGACGGACTGGTGGCCGCCACCGTGATCGTCCTCGGTGTCTCCCTCGTCGCCGGGGCCTGAGCCGGGCCGGAACCGGCCAGGCGCGGTCGGGCGGGTTCGAACGGAGCTGCGATAGTGATCCCCGCAGTCGAAAGATGTACCGAGCATGTAGGAAGCGCGTGGACACCGGCGAGAGCAGTGGCGAGAGCGGCACCGAGACCGGGGCCAAGGCCCCGGCACCAAAGGAAGAGCGGCGGCGGGGGTGGCGCCGCTGGGCCATGGACACCCGCCCCCTGCGCCGCCCGGCCTACCGCCGGCTGTGGTCCTCGACCATCGTCACGGCCGTCGGCAGCCAGCTCACCGCGGTCGCCGTGCCCAAGCAGATCTACGACATCACCGGCTCCTCGGCCTGGGTGGGCGCCGCGAGCCTCGCCGGTCTGCTGCCGCTCATCGTGTTCGCGCTGTGGGGCGGCGCGGTGGCCGACACCGTGGACCGCCGCAAGCTGCTGCTGATCACCAACACCGGCATCGCGGTGACCTCGCTGCTGTTCTGGATTCAGGCGGTCACCGGCATGGAGTCGGTGGCCGCGCTGATGCTGCTGCTCGCGCTGCAACAGGCCTTCTGGGGACTCAACGCCCCGGCCCGCAACGCCTCCATCGCCCGCCTGGTGCCCGAGGACGAGCTGCCCGCCGCCAACGCCCTCGGCTCGACCGTCATGCAGACCGGGCAGGTGGTGGGCCCGCTGCTCGCCGGTGCGCTGATCCCGCTGATCGGCCTGCCGGAGCTGTATCTGATCGACGCCCTGGCCCTGTGCGTCACCGTGTGGGCGGTCTACCAGTTGCCCGCCCTGCCGCCGCTGGCCGGCACGGCCGTCCGGCGCGCGGGCGTGCGTGAGGTCGTGGCCGGCTTCCGCTACATCGCCGGGCACAAGGTGCTGCTGCTGTCCTTCCTGGCCGACATCGTCGCCATGGTCCTCGGCATGCCCCGCGCCCTGTTCCCGCAGCTCGCCGCGGAGACGTACGCGCCGTACGGCGAGGGGCTCGCGCTCGGCCTGCTGTTCGCGGCGATCCCCGTCGGCGCGGTGGCCGGCGGACTGTTCTCCGGCACCTTCTCGCGGGCCCGCCGGCACGGCTGGATGGTGATCGGCGCGGTCGTCGTCTGGGGGGCCGCCATCACCGGTTTCGGGCTGAGCGGCAGCCTGTGGCTCGCGGTGGCGTTCCTGGCCCTGGCCGGTGTCGCCGACATGGTCTCCATGGTGTTCCGCGGGGCGATCCTGCTGTCCGCCGCCACCGACGAGATGCGCGGGCGCATGCAGGGCGTGTTCACCGTCGTCGTGGCGGGCGGCCCGCGACTGGCCGACGCCCTGCACGGAAGCGCGGGCTCCGTCTTCGGCGCGCGGGAGGCCGTGGCGGGCGGCGGGCTGCTCGTCGTGGCGGTGATGCTGGGCCTGGCCGTCGCGATGCCGGCGCTGCGCCGCTACCGCGTCTGACCGTGCCTCACAGGGAGCCGCGTCCGTGCAGCGCGTAGTGCTCCATGAGCCGGCCCCGGGTGGACTCCAGCCGGTGCGCGAGGATCTCCGCGACCGAGCGCACCAGCACGATGCCCAGCTGCGGGTCCTTCTCGCACAGGTCGAGCACCGCGGCGGAGTGGAACTCGTAGGCGCGCACCGGACTGAACGCCTCGGCGCCGAAGTCCCACTCGTAGGGCGGGAACAGCCAGGACCAGCCGAGGAGGTCGCCCACGCCGAGGCTGGCGACCGTGACCCGCTGCAGGGACGTCACCTGCTGGGTCAGGGAGACCGCGCCGGAGCGGATGACCCAGAAGCGGTCCGCCCTGCCCCCCGCCTCGAAGATCCGCTCGTCCTCGGGGAAGGAGACCTCCCGGGCGAGTCCCATCAGCCGCTCGCGCTGGGGGAGGGGCAGGGCGGTCAGGAGTTTGATCGCTTTGGTCATGGCACGGGACTCCTCGCCGGCGATTCGGTTCCGGGGCTTTCCCTATGCCCATTTCAGTCGCTGTCGCCCGACTGAGCACCTCGGCGGACGGTGGGATCCCGTACGGATTCGGTGCCTGAACCGGGGACGGGAGCGCGGGGGCATGAAAAAGCCCTGGCCGGACGGGGGAGGCCGGCCAGGGCCGTGAGCGGTGACCGCGGAGGACGTTTCGGTCGACTCCGTCGCCACGTATGGATGAACGCTAAACCATCTCCGGGCGTTCCGCGAATCCGGCCCCCGGGCACGTGACCCGTCTCACGCGCCGTGCTCCGCGACGACCCTGATCGTCCCCAGTGCCGGATCGGTGGGATCGGGGAGGTACATGCCGGCCTCCAGGCCGCTGCGCAGATACCGCAGGACCGGCTCGGCCAGCCGCTCACCCGGCAGCACGGCCGGGATACCGGGCGGATACGGGGTGATCATCTCCGCCGCGACCCGGCCGGCGGCCCGGTCCAGGGGTACGTCCTCGGTGGCGCCGAAGAACGCGTCCCGGGGCAGGGACACCTGCGGCATGCGCAGCTCGGCCGGCGACGGGACCTCGACCCGCGGGGCGGGGCGCAGGCCCGGGGCGGCGCGGGCGAGGTCCTTGAGCGCGGTGAGCAGCTCGTCGGCGGTCTCCCGGTCGTCGCCGTGGGTGATCTGCGCGCCGATGCGGCGGTGGTCGGTGATGTGGGCGATCACGCCGCGGTTCTCCCGCAGCCAGTCCGCCGCCTGGAAGCCCGAGATGCCGAGCCCGTCGAGGTCGACGACGACCGGCAGCGGATCGAAGCCGTGAGCCGCCCCGGGGCCGCAGAAGTCGTCCCGGTCGTTGACGTGCATGCCGTCGATCTCCTCGACGGCCGCCCGGACACCGGCCACCAGTTCCAGGGCGCCGCCCATCAGCTCGTGCCCGCGCAGCGCCATCTGCCGGCGCCAGCCGTCCAGACCCGCGAAGATCAGCACCGACGGGCTGGTGCTGCCCAGCAGGTCGGCGCGCATGCCGAGGAGCTTGGGCGGCACCAGGTCGCCGCGCAGATGGAAGACCGAGCCCTGTTCGAGACCGCTGCCCATCTTGTGGATGCTGGTCACGCAGATGTCGGCGCCCGCGTCCATCGCCCAGGACGGCAGATCGGGGTGGAAAGGCAGGTGAGCCCCCCACGCCTCGTCGACGATCAGCGGCACCGAACGCCGGTGGCAGACCTCGGCGACGGCCCGCAGGTCGGCGCTCGCGCCGTACGGCGTCGGGCTGGTCACCAGGGCGCCCTTGGCGTCGGGGTGGGCGGCGAAGGCCTCCTCGAACGCCTCGGCGGACGGCGGATGGGCCAGATGCCGCTCCGCGTCCCAGCGCGGTTCCACCCAGACCGGCTCGATGCCGGACAGGATCAGCCCCGAGACCACGGACTTGTGGGCGTCCCGGCCGATCAGCAGCTTCTCGTGCGGGCCCGCGACCGCCAGCATCGCCGCCTTCACCGAGAGGGAACTCCCGCACGTCGAGAAGAAGGTGTGGTCCGCGTGGACGGCGTCCGCCATCAGCTCCTGGGCACGCTGGAGCACCCGCCCCCGGGTGAGCCGGTCGTCGAGTCCGGCCGTCGCCAGCACGTCACTGTAGAACACCGCGTCACCCAGCACCTCGCGCACCGCGGGGTCCGCCCCGCGCGCCTGCTTGTGACCCGGCGGCGTGAACGACAGCCGCCCCTCGCGGCGGTACTCGACGAGGGCTTCCAGGACCGGTGCTCGGCTGTGATCCGCTGTCATGCCGACCGGTTTCCCGTCCGGCGCCGCGTCAATCCGTCCCGCGGCCGCTCACCGCGTGGTCCGGCCCGGGGTCAGCACCTCGTCCAGCACCCGCAGGACGGCCTCGTAGGCCACCGTCCGCACGGCGGCCTCCCGCGAGCCCTCCGGGTCGGTCGACCGCAGCTCCTCGCTGCGCGCCCGCCAGTGCCTCCCCTCCTCCAGCGCGCAGGCCCTCGCCCGGTGCATCCGGCGCAGCAGTTCGTCCGAGTCCACAACATCCGTCATGCACTCCGCGTACCCCCGCTGGGCCCCTGGATGGCCCCCGGACGGCCCCTGGACCGCACGGACCGGAGGTTTGCCCGCACTCGCAGAGGTGAGCCGACAGTGACGAGGCCGTACGGCGCGCGCACGGCCGGACCGGCCCGGCCCACCGACCAGGGAGCTGACGGATGCGTGACAGGGACACGACTCAACACAGGGTCGAGCAGCGCGGCAAGGACACCCGCCGCCGGTACCGGCCGTGCAGGCCCGCCGACGCCCGCAGGGCGGTCGAACGGGCCGTCACCGAGTGTCCCGGCGCCCACGGCGGCGCGTCCTGCGACGCGGGCGCCCTGTCGGACGCCGTGCTCGTCGCCTCGGAACTGACCACCAACGCCATCCTGCACGGCGGGGGCGTCACCGACTTCCGGGTCGACGTCGTGGGACCCGGCGTGCAACCGGGAGTGCGCCTGTCGGTGTGCGACCGCAGCCACGACCTGCCGGTGGCCGTGCCGTCCACGGACGACCGGGGCCGCCGGCGCCTCGGCGGCCGGGGCTGGCCGATCGTCTGCCGGCTGGCCCGCGAGGTGTGCGTGGCAGACCTTCCCTCCGGAGGCAAGTGCATCACGGTGGTCGTTCCGCTGTCCTGATGACTTTTCGAAAAGCGGAGTTTGTTCCACCGGGGCAGGGGCAGTCGCAGATTCGTGCTTCGGACCGGAGGCGCAGCAGCGGGAGCGGTACGGCTGCTTCGGTGCCCCGGGTGTGCCTGGGCGTCCGGACAGCACCGTTCCCGCGGAAAGTCCCCTGAGACCACCGTTCAGGAGCGGATCCGCATGCTCATAGAAACGCCCACCATCCGTCCCGGTACCCCCCAGTCCGCCCAGCCCGCCGACCCCTCGAACGCTTCCGCCCGCCGTCGGCACGACGACGCTCCCGACACCATGGCCCTCTTCGGCCGCCTGGCGGGGCTGCCGGACGGACCCGAGCGCGACGCCGTCCGCGACGAGCTCGTCACGGCCTGGCTGCCCATGGCCCACCGGATCGCCGGGCGGTTCCGGGACCGCGGGGAATCCATCGAGGACCTGCGCCAGGTCGCGGCGCTCGGCCTGGTCAAGGCCATCGACCGCTTCGACCCGGAGCGCGGGGCCTTCGAGAGCTACGCGGTGCCCACCATCACCGGCGAGGTCAAGCGCCACTTCCGCGACCGGATGTGGGCCCTGAGGGTGCCCCGCCGGGTCCAGGAACTGCGCAACAAGGTGCGCGTCGCCCGCAGGGAACTCGCCCAGAGTCCGGGCAGCCCGGAACCCTCCGTGGCCGCCCTCGCCGCCCACACCGGGCTGACCGAGGACGAGGTCGGCGCCGGGATGGAGGCGCTGGAGAGCTTCAGCACCCTGTCACTGGACGCCGAGCTGTCGGCCGGCGACGACGGCTACAGCCTCGCGGACACCCTCGGCGCGGCCGACGCCTCCTACGACACCGTGATCGACCGCGAGTCCGCCAAGGAGGGCCTGCGCAGGCTGCCCGAACGGGAGCGCGCCATCCTCTACATGCGCTTCTTCGAGGACATGACGCAGAGCCGGATCGCCGACTGCCTGGGCATCTCGCAGATGCACGTCTCGCGGCTCATCAGCCGCAGCTGCGCCCGCGTCCGCGACGAGGCGCTGGGACAACAGCACACGGCCCGCCCCGGGCACCCGGCGCGGCCCTGAGGGGCCGAGGGACGACGACCGGACGGACCGGGAACACCGGGACCACCGAAAGCACAGGGAGGGACAGGACGGATGCTGATGCCACACCCCGCGGTGCTGCGCGGACTCCTGGCGGAGTACGAGGCCGCCGCGGCGAGCGAACCCGTCGACGTGACGGGCCGGCCGGGCCCGCGGATCCGGGACCTGGAGTACACGCTGTGCGTGTCCACCGGTACCCGTGACGTGCGCCGGGCCCTGGAGACCGCCCGGCGCCACCTCGCGGCCGCGCCGGCGCCGGAGCCCGTACCCGGCGCGGCGCACGCGGGAGTGGCCGACTGACGCCAGGAACGGCCAGGGGCACGACGGACGGCCGCCCGTACACCACCAGTCGGTGTACGGGCGGCCGTCCGTCCACGACCACCCCGGTGTGCGCGGACGATGCCGGGGCATGCGGAGTCCGGGAGGGGAGGTCCACATGAACGCACGTGTCCTGGCACGTACCGGCCGGGGTCACGCCCGGCGGGCCGCGAACGGATCGGCGGCCGAGGGGGCCGCCCGGGCGGGACTCACCGCTCGCGGCGTCATCTACCTGCTGGTCGGCATCCTGGCCCTGCGGATCGCCTTCGGCAGCTCGCAGAGGCAGGCCGACCGGGGCGGCGCCCTGGCCGAGCTGTCGGACCGGCCCTTCGGCGCGGTGATGTTGTGGGCGCTGGGCGCCGGACTCGTCGGCATGGCCCTGTGGAGGCTGTCCGAGGCGGTCTTCGGAGTCACCGGAAAGGACGGGCATACGGCGAAGAAGCGACTGCCCGCCGCCGCCCGCTGCGTCTTCTACGCGTTCGTCGCCTACTCCGTACTGGCCTTCGCGGCCGGAGCGGGCGGCAGCGGCTCCAGCGACCGGCAGTCCCGGGACGTCACGGCCAGGGTGATGGAGATGCCCGCCGGCCGGTGGCTCGTGGGCGCCGCCGGCACCGCGATCGTCGTCGCCGGGGCGGTGATCGGCGTACAGGCACTGCGCCGCACCTACCGCAAGAAGATGAAGCTCGGCGGGCTCAGCGCCCGGGCCCGGCTGCTGGTCGACGTCACCGGCGTCGGCGGCGGGACGGCCCGCGGCATCGTGTTCGCCGTGGCCGGGGCCTTCGCCGTACGAGCCGCCGTCGACTACGCGCCCGACCGGGCGAAGGGACTGGACGACACCCTCCGCTCCTTCGCCGACACCTCCCTCGGTCCCTGGCTGCTGGCCCTCGTCGCCGCGGGCCTGGTGCTCTTCGGCGTCTTCTCCTTCGCCCTCGCCCGCTGGCGCAGGGTCTGAGAGTCCCGGGACGGGGAACACGGGGCGAATGAACGAACACGAGATTCCTCCGCCGGACGGACGTCCCGTGGACGTCTACCTCGACCTCCTGCGCGTGCGCATGGCCAACGACGACTACCAGCTGCTGCTCAGCGTGGTGGAACCGGTCCTCCAGGCGATCGACGAGCAGCAGATGCCGACCATCGACTTCTCGCTGGACGGGGACAACGCCGAGGCGCTGCCCCAGGAGATCAGGGACGAGGCCGCACTCGTCATCGCCACCGCCGTCACCGGACGCCTCGACAACGAGGTCGTCGAGATCAGCACCGACGAGACCGGCCCGGTCCGGGTCGTCACCGACGCGGTCACCGCCTCCGACCCGGAGCGCCTCGGCGAGATAGCCGACTATCTCAAGGAACGCCACCAGCAGAACGAGGAACTGCGCGGCATCGCCGAGGCGAGCGGTCTGCCCAGCGACTTCTGACCCTCACCACCCCGGTGACCCCCGTCAGCGCTGCGGCGTCCTGACGGACACACCCAGCGGCCGGGCGAGGCCGACCACCGCCTCGTCCAGCCGCTCCAGGTGCCGCAGCACCCGGCCCGTGATGCGGCCGTAGCGCGGCACTCCGGCGGCGTCCGGCTCCAGCAGCGAGGCGATGCTCGGCCCGGTCTCCACCTGCGCCCCGGCGTCCTCGTCGGCGACGTGGGCGGCGATCGCCTCGATGTTGCGCACCGTGCGCCGCACCGCGCCGCGCAGCCGGGGGTCGGCCGCGATCGACGGATGGGTGGGCAGCAGCTCGGCCGTCGCCGCCAGCGACCGCGCGTGATAGGCGCAGGTCTCCAGCAGCGCCACCACGTACTGGGCCGTGTCCCGCCGCGCCCGCAGCGGCGTGATCGGATGGGTCAGCGGCTGGGTGGCGGCCCGCAGGTCGCCCAGCGCCTGGTCCAGCTCCCGCGCGGTGTCCAGCAGGTCGGCCTCCGGCCCGCCGCTGAGCTGGTCGACGGCGCCCTCCGTCACATCGGTGAGCCGTTCCAGCACCGTGCCGAGCAGTTCGTTCGTCCGCCGGTCCGTACGGATCGGCAGCACCAGTGCCGCCGCCACGATCCCGCAGGCCGCGCCGAGCGCCGTCTCCTCCACCCGCAGCACCAGCACCGACATGCTGTAGGTGTGCAGCAGCGTGTAGAGCAGTCCGAGCATCGCGGTGACGAAGAACGACATCAGCGTGTACGACAGCGGCGCGGTGTAGAACATCGCGAAGATCAGCACCAGCACCAGCCCGAACGCCGTCCAGGTGTGATTTCCCACCAGGCCGGCCAGCACGATGCCCGCCACCACGCCCAGAACCGTGCCGAGCAGCCGGCGGTAGCCCTTGACCAGGATCTCGCCGGTCGACGCCGTGTTGATGAAGACGATCCAGCAGGTGAGCACCGCCCAGTACCAGCGCTGCGAGGACAGGAACTCCCCGCCGACGATCGCCAGCGAGGACCCCACGGCCACCTGCACCGCGGCGCGCGTGGTGGGCCGTCGCAGCCCGGTCTGCTCCTCCTCGGCCGCCTCCTCACCGGCGTCGATGGCCGCGTCCTCGGCGTCCAGCTCCTCCCGGGAGCGGGCGGTGGCCGGTGAGTCGTCGGACTCGTCCTGGGGCCCGTCCAGCGCGATCCTGAGGCCCATGACCGCGCGCGCCGTCTCCCCGATGCCGCGGAACACGTCCTGGACGGCCGCGGTTGCCTCGGGCAGGTTCTCCTCGTCGCGGTAGCCGAGCAGCCGGTTGCGCAGGTGGGCCAGGGCCGTCCCGCGTGCCTCCGCGGGCGGCCGCAGCACCAGGGTGCGCAGCGCGGTGAGATCGCGGCGCAGGGTCTCCGTGGCCTCGCCGGGCGCGGGCGAGCGGCCCACCGCGGGGGCCGGCGCGCCCGGCAGGTGCAGCGTGAGGGTGTCCGCCCGTTCGGCGCTGCGCGCGGTCAGCAGTAGCAGACCGAGGCGCTCGGCGGCGATCTCGGCGTCCGCGATGCGCCGCTGCACCAGGCGTGCCGTGGAGGGGTCGGGCGTGCCCTCCTCCAGCCGGGACTGGATCATCAGGGCGGTCTCGTGCAGGCGCGCGGTGCCGTCCCGCAGGCGCTCCAGCGTCCTGTCGATGTCGTCGGGCCCGGCGTCCAGCAGGTCGAGCTGCGTGGCGATCAGCTGGGCCAGCCGGGCGCGGAAGGCCTGCCGCAGCAGACCCAGGATGCGCGCCGGCGTCGCCGGGACCACCCCGAAGCGCACCACCGCGCTGGACGCGAACGCCACGCCGATGGCGGCCCACAGCCCCGGCAGCCCGGAGACCTTCGCGCCGACGAACAGCGACACGAAGTAGACCTGGAAGCCGATCAGCCCGAGCGCCGTTCCCCGGTCGCCGAACCGGCGGACGAAGACCGCGCAGAAGATCAGGACGACGAAGAAGGCGTCACCGAGGACGACCCGCGAGGTGAGCAGTGGGCTCAGCGAGACCGACGCCAGGGCGACGGGCAGGCCCAGCGCCAGAGTGACGGCCTGCGGGACCGGTTCCTTCTCCCGGATCGCGAAGGTCGCGACCATCGCCGCCATGGCGCCCGCCACCAGATGCTTGACGTCCACGCCGAACACGGCGAGCACGCCCAGCGTCAGCGCGATGGCGCCCACCGTCCGCAAGCCCGCCGTCAGCCGCAACAGCCCCGGATCGGACGCGGCGACGCGGTCCCGCAGCCGTGTCCGCGCCGAGCGTCCCGCTGCCTTCACGCCGCCGTACACTCTCCCGATTCACAGCCGGCCCTCACAGCCGGTTCCCGCCACGTCCCGGCCGGTTCACGCCGAGATCCACTTCTCAGCATGTCATGCCCCGGTCCGTCAGCGGACGTGGGGGCGGCCGGGGGTCACCGCTCGGCGCGGTCCGCCTCCGCGACCCGCTCCCGCACCTGTTCCGGGGTCAGGTAGGCGTCGGTGTACTCGAAGTCCTTCAGCTTGGCGGGCTTGCGGGCCTGGAAGCCGGTGCGGACGAAATCGTCGCCCGCGACCGCGTTGAGCGCCCAGTTGGCCGCCACCCGGGCCTTGGCCACGCCCGTGCGCAGCGCCGACCAGTGGTAGCCGCGCGCCACCGCCTGCGCGGGCAGGCCCTTCAGCTCGATGCCCAGCGGCTTGGAGACCGCGTCGGAGCCGCCCAGGTCGACCACCAGGCCGAGGTCCTTGTGCACGTACGGCCGCATCGGCTGGTTGCGCAGGGTCGCGATGAGGTTCTCGGCGACGTGCCGGCCCTGCCGCATGGCGTGCTGGGCGGTGGGCGGGCAGACGGCGCCCTCCTGCCCCTTGGCCAGGTCGGGCACGGCCGCGGAGTCGCCGAGCGCGAACACCCCGTCGTGGTCCGGCAGGCACATCTCCGCGGTGACCGCGAGCCGGCCCTTGACCGTCTCGGCGCCGAGCGTGGCGATCAGCGGGCTCGCCACCACGCCCGCCGTCCAGATCAGCGTGCGGGTGGGCACCACCCGGCCGTCCGTGAAGGTGACCTCCTCGGGCGCGGCCTTGGCGATGGAGACACCCAGCGAGATGTCGATGCCGCGCCGCGTCAGGATCTCCTGCGCGTCACGGCCGAGCTTCTCGCCCAGCTCCGGCATCAGCTTCGGCGCGATGTCGATCAGATGCCACTTGATCAGGGCCGGGTCCAGCCGGGTGTAGCGCTTGACGGCCGCGTGCGTCAGCCGTTGCAGACAGGCCGCGGTCTCGGTGCCCGCGTAGCCGCCGCCCACCACCACGAACTGCAGCCGGGATGCGCGCTCCACCGGGTCCTGGCTGGCGTCGGCGAGATCCAGCTGGGAGATGACGTGGTCGCGGATGTAGGCGGCCTCCGCCAGCGTCTTCATGCCGAACGCGTTGTCGGTGAGCCCGGGGATGTCGAAGGTGCGGGTGATGCTGCCCGGCGCCAGCACGATGTAGTCGTAGGGCTCGTTGACGATGCGGTCGGTGATGGTGCGCACCACGCAGACCTTCGCCTTGAGGTCCACCCCGATGGCGCCGCCCGGGATGATCCGGGTCCGGTACTTGCTGCTGCGGCGCAGGGAGAGCGCGATCGACTGGGGGGTGAGCACCCCGGCGGCGACGTGCGGCAGCAAGGGCAGGTAGAGCTGGTAGGAGAACGGTGTCACCAGGGTGATCTCGGCCTCGTTCGGCGAGAGCCTGCGTTCCAGACGACGGACGCACTCCACGCCGGCGAAACCTGCGCCGACCACCAGGATCCTGGGTCGTGTCACGGTGTTCATCCCTTTCTGCGGCTCCGGGGCGGTCTGCCGCGGACGCCATTCGCCTGCCCGAGGATCGCCGCTTCGCACCTCGTCCATGCGACCGCGCCCGGACCGCTTCGGCCAGCCGGGTGCGGCAGGCAGGCGACACGCCCTGATCACCACCATGCCCCGCCCGGACCCGGAACGCACCGGGCGGGAGCGATCCGCCGGAACTTTTCCCGCGGGATCAGGCCGCGGCGCGCAGGTGACACAGCAGCAGGCACACGTCGTCGTCCCGTTCGGAGTCGCTGAGCATCGGACGCAGGATCCCGTCCGCCGAGCCCTCCAGGTCCGTGTCCAGCTCCGCCGGGCCGAACGACCCGAGCGCGTCCGCCAGCCGCGCGATGCCCGGGTCTATGCCCAGGGCCCGGCGCTCCACCAGACCGTCCGTGTACAGCGCCAGCGTCGAACCGGGCGCCATGGGCACCGTGTGGTCCGCGATCTCCTGCCGCAGCGGGATGCCGAGCATCGCACCGGGTTTGTCGTCCAGGGTGCGCACCCGCCCGTCCGGGGTACGCAGCACCGGCGGCGGATGACCGGCGGCCGCCCACGTCACCGTCGGGTCGTCGGGGTGGAAGCGCGCGATGACCGCGGTGGCGAACAGGTCGGGCTGGAGGTGGTGCAGGAAGGTGTGCAGCCGGGTCAGCAGCTGCCCGGGACTGCCGCCGTCCACCGCGTACGCGCGCAGGGCGGTGCGCAGCTGACTCATCATCACCGCCGCGCGCAGCCCGTGCCCGGTGACGTCCCCGACCACGGTGATGACACCGCCGTCGGGCTGGCGGAACGCGTCGTACCAGTCACCGCCGATGTTCAGCCCGTGGGTGGCCGGCAGATAGCGCGCGGCAAGCGCGAGCCCGGGCGGGGCCGGCAGCTCCGTCAGCAGGGCCCGCTGGAGCGTCTCGGCGATGTCGCGGTTGTGCTGGTAGCGCTGGGCATGGTCGATCGCGATGCTGGCCCGCCGGGTCAGCTCGACCAGCATCACGGCGTCGTCCGCGTCCCAGCGCTCCCCGGGCGGGGACAGGGTCACCACCCCCAGGGGCGCCTGCCGCGTCGGCAGCGGGATGCACAGCAGGGGCCGCTCCGGGGCCAGCGCCGAGGGCGGCTGGTCGTCGACGCCGGGCAGTCCGCCCGGGTGCGTGGCGGCGTACTGCGGGCGCCCGGTGCGGGCGGCGACCACGGCGGCGGCCGCGTGGGCGGGACCGGACCGGTCGCCGTCCTGGTCGAAGAGCCAGATGTCGACACTCGACGCGTACTCGGGCACCAGCAGCTCCGGCAGCCGGCGCACGATCTCGTGATGGTCCAGGGATGCCGTCAGCACGGCGCTCGCGTCCGCCAGGAAAGTCAGCCTGCGCCGGGCGTTCTCCGCCTCCGTACGCGCCTTGCGCTCGGCGGCGAACGCCTCGCGCTGGGCCCGTCCGGCGGCGTCCAGTTCGGCGTGCAGCGCCACCACGCCCTGGTTCGTCTGCTGGAGCTCCTCCCGGTGGAACTCGACCAGGCCCTCCTGCTCGGTGAGGCGTTCCAGCACCAGCGCCGTGTCCTCGTCGGCGCCCAGCAGGACCTCCGCCAGCAGCACCGGGTCGTCCGCCGCCGCGTCGGCGCCGGCGTCCACGTCCGCCGCGGGCTCGGGGCACGGCACCGTGATCCGCCACGGCGGCTGCCCGGCGGCGGCGGCCCCGGGCGACGGCGTCACCACGGCGTGCAGCACGCTCTCCCCGGCCCCCGCCGGGGCGCGGGAGACCGTGCCCGTCTCCAGGGTGAGCCGCCAGATGCCGCCCTTGGTCAGGCACAGCCGCAGCTGTGCGCCGAGCGAGGCGGTCAGCCGCGCCCGCTCCACGGGCGGCACACCGAAGGCGGCGGCCAGCCGCGCCGTGGCGATGCGCGCCCGCGCCGCGTCGGTGACGTCGGTGATCTGCCAGGTTCGGGTCATGGGCCGTCCGGCGGGGTCGGGGCCAGCACGGCGACGGCGGTGTCGTCCCGTACGGGCCGGGCCGGGCTGCTGGCGTCACGGATCGTGACGGCGGCGGTCACCGCCGGGTCGGTTGTCGTGCGGCACGTTTCGGACGTCGGCGACCACCGGCTCGGCAGACCGTCGCTGTGCAGGACCAGCACCCGGTCGTCCGCCCAGGGCGCCACCTCCTCGCGCAGCGTGGTGGGCCGGTGGGTGCCGACGATGCCGGGCCGCGACACCAGGTGCCGCCAGGTGCCGCCCTCGCACAGCCGCGCCCCGATGTTGCCGACGCCGGTGAAGCGGAGCACCGAGGCCCGCGTGTCCACCTGGGCCACCGCGACGGCCGCGCCGCGGGTGCCGGCCAGCGCCCGGTCGAGCCGCCGCACCGCCTCGGCCGGCGGCAGGTGGGCGGCGGCGCGCAGCGCCTCCACGGCGGCGTCGGAGGCACGGGCGGCCTCGGGACCGTGGCCGAGACCGTCGGCCAGCATCAGCGTGACGAGATCGCCGTCCCGGACCCAGGCCCAGGCGTCACCCGAGTACTCCGCACCGCCGAACGGGACGTTCACCGCACCGGCCCGCAGCCGGCCCGCCGGACCGGTGTCGGTGACGCGGGCCCCGGGCATACCGACCCGGGCGACCACCACCGTGCCCCGGCCGGGGACGCTGTGCAGGTCGAAGTCGTCGGCGAGGCGCGCACAGGTGCCCAGACCCGCGCCGAGGGAGCCCGTGGTGGTGAAACCGTCGCGCAGCGCGGCGGACACGTCGGCGATGCCGGGCCCGTGGTCGATCGTGGCGACCTGCACCCGCGGCGTCGCCCGCGAACCGGCCGGGAGGAAGGGCGGGGCGACCACGTCGACGACGACCCGCCCGCCCCCGGCGTGCTTGAGCAGGTTCGTGGCCAGTTCGGTCGCCACCAGCGCCACCGTCGAGGTCCGCTGCTCGTCGAGACCGGCCAGGGCCGCCGCGTGCTCCGCGGCCACCCGGGCGTCGCGCACCCGGGTCGAGTCGTGCACCGGGACGTCCCACACGCGCGGCATCAGGACTCCCCACGCGGGCGTGGCGGCCTGCCCACCCAGGACGTCACCCGTACGGTCGTCCCGGAGCCCGGGGCGCTCTCGATCGCGAACTCGTGCACCAGGCGCCGCGCGCCGCCCAGCCCCATGCCGAGCCCTTCGCCGGACGTGAAGCCGTCGCTGAGGGCCTGTTCCAGGTCCGGGATGCCGGGCCCCTCGTCGCTGAAGGTCAGCCGCAGCCCGTGCGTGGTCCCCTCGACGAGCGACTCCGTCTCCATGGTGCCGCCACCGCCGTACACGAGCGTGTTGCGGGCCAGCTCACTGGCCGCCGTGACCAGCTTCGTCTGGTCCACCAGACCGAAGCCGAGCTGGGCGGCCGCCTGCCGCACATGCTGTCGCACCCACACCAGATCCATGTCCGAACGGATCGGCAGGCGGGCCTGGGAGCCCGCGGCAGTGTGCATCACAAACGCTCCTGGCCGATGCCGCCGAAGCGGGCCGAAGGGGCCTGCTGCCCGAGGACCTCCATGGCCACCTCGGTACTGAGCGCGGTGTGCACGCCCGGCAGCGTCAGGCCCAGCTCGACCAGGGTGATGGCGACCGCCGGGCGCATGCCGACCAGCACGGTCCGCGCGGCCAGCAGACCGGTCTGCCCGGCGATCTCGGCCAGGATCCGGCCCAGGAAGGAGTCGACGATCTCCACCCCGGAGACGTCGATGATCACGCCGGTGGCGCCGCTGCGCACGATGGTCTCGGCAAGGTCCTCCTGGAGCTGCTGGGCCGTGCTGTCGTGCAGGTCGCCCTGGAGGGTGACCAGCAGGACCTCACCGAGCCGCAGCACCGGGACATGCCCCGTCACCGGACCCCCGTGGGGTCCGGGCAATACCTGGCTCACCGCGCGACCGCTCCGTTCGTGCCGGGCGTCACGATGCCCACCCCGAGCTGGTGCAGCACGTACCCCAGCGCGTCGGCGAGACTCGCCCGGGTGACCACCGTGCCCAGGTCCAGACCCAGGTGGACCATGGTCTGCGCGATCGCGGGACGGATGCCGGAGACTATGCACTCGGCGCCCATGAGCCGGGCCGCCGCGACCGTCTTCATCAGGTGCTGGGCCACCAGCGAGTCGACCGTCGGCACACCGGTGATGTCCAGGATCGCGTAGCGCGCCTGCTGCTCCACGATGGACTCCAGCAGGGTCTCCATCACCACCTGGCTGCGCGCGCTGTCCAGCGTGCCGATCAGCGGCACCGCCACGATCCCGTCCCACAGCCTGATGACCGGGGTGGCCACCTCGAGCAGCTGCAACCGCTGGCGGTCGATGAGCGCCTGTCCCTCGCTGAGCGCGGTCTGCATCACCACGACCCGCAGGGTGCCCATCAGCACGCTCAGCGTGGTGACACAGTCCCGGACGTGATCGGCCGGGGCGTCCTCGGGCAGGTCGGACACCAGCAGGTTCTCGACGGGCGGGCGCAGCGCGGCCAGTTCGCTCGACACCTGCGCGGTGCTCAGCCCGGAGCGCGAGCGGGCCGCGCCCATCCGCGCCAACTGCTCGCGCACCGCCGTGAAGCCGGCCGCGTCCGGGTCCTCGACCCGCTCCGCGTCCGCGACCTGGGCCAGCGCGTCCACGACGGCCTTGCCCGCCTCCACCGCCTCGTCGCGCGAGACGGTGAACACGGCGCGGAACAGGGGCTCGTCGGCCCACCGCTGGGCGATCTGCTCACGGCGGCGCCGCAGCAAGTCCCTGACCTCGTGCGTCGGCACTCCCGCCGTTCCCTCCGCCTGATCCGGCACCTGTCCCACTCCTCATCCGCGTAGCGCCGCACGTCACCCCGCACGGGGCGACATGCCGGCGACGTGACCCAGCCGGTCGACAACTCTAACCACCCGCCGACCTGGCGCGTCACCCGCTTCCGCACGACCGGTCCGGACGAGATGCGGGGCGCGCGGCGGTCAGGCGTCGGGCAGCCGCGGACCCTCCGGCTCGGCGTCGACGCGGGAGAGGGCCTCGTCGACGCTCTCCGAGACCGGCACCGTGATGCTCACCCCGGTCAGGTCCAGGACGCGCCGCACCGCCGGTGTCGGCGAGATGATGTGCACGCTGCCCGGCAGCTCGCGCGCCTCCTGGTAGACCCGCAGGATGATGTTCATGCCGGACGAGTCCATGAACGGGACCGCCGACAGGTCCAGCAGGAAGTGCCGGCGGCCGTGATGGAGCTGATTGGCCAGATGGTGCTGGAACTCGGTCGCGGTGTCGACGTCCAGGTACCCCTCCACCTTGAGCAGCGCGACCTCCTCCCGCTCCAGCGTCACCTCGACGGACAGCGGGTTGTGGGCTATGGGCACGTATACCTCCAACAACGCGGCGGCGCGGCGGACCGTCGTGTGGTCCACCGCGCCGGGCGGATACCCCCGAAACCAGGCTCCACACCTGCCGTCCGGGTCCGGACGCGGCCGCCGTGCGTCACCCCACCCGGATGCCCACCAGACACGTGTCGTCGTCCGTGTCCGACCTGCTGTAGGTGAGCAGCCGGTCCAGGTGCTGGTCCAGCGTGCTCGGCGTCGGCCGCACGGTGCTCAGCAGCTGGGCCAGCGCCTCCTCCACCGGGCGGTCACGGCGTTCGATCAGACCGTCGGTGTACATCAGCAGGGTGTCCCCGGCGGCCAGCTGGGCCTCGGACTCCTCGTACGCGGCCTCCGCCGCCGCCCCCAGCAGCATGCCCCGCACCAGCGGCAGCGGCTCCGCCCCCGGGCCCCGCACCAGCACCGGCGGCAGATGGCCCGCCCTGGCCCAGCGCAGCGTGCGCCGGGCCGGGTCGTACAGGCCGCAGACCGCCGTGGCGGTGACCCCGCCCGTCAGATGGTGCGCCACGATGTTGAGCCAGGACAGCAGCTGTCCCGGACCGGCCCCGGTCACCGCGAGACCGCGCAGCGCGTTGCGCAGCACCACCATGCTGGTGGCCGCCTCTATCCCGTGCCCGGCGACGTCCCCCACGCACAGCAGCACCAGCCCGCTGGGCAGCATCACGGCGTCGTACCAGTCGCCGCCCACCAGCTGCTCCGTCTCCGCGGGCCGGTAGCGGACGGCCACCTGGAGGGCCGGCACCCGCAGCGGGGTCTGGGCGGGCGGCATGATGGCGTGCTGCAACTGCAGGGTCAGCCGGGCGCGCTCGACGGCCTGCTGCTCGGTGTGCGCCAGCTGGTCGCGGGTCGCGGCGAGCGCCACCTCCGTCCAGTGCTGGGCCGAGATGTCCTGGCAGGCGCCCCGCACCAGGAGCAGCCGGTCGTCGGTGTCCAGCACCGGCTCGGCCACCACCCGCACGTGCCGGGTCACCCCGTCGGGCCGCCGCAGCCGGAACGCCGCCGACGCCGGCCGCCGGTGGTGCAGCAGCGTGCGCAGGAACCGCCCGATGGCGACGGCGTCGTCCGGGTGGGCGTGGGCGGCCAGCTCCTCCAGCGGCACCGGGGTGCTGGTCTGCGGGCGCCCGTACAGGTCGAACAGCTGCCCGTTCCAGGTGATCTCGCCGGTCAGCAGGTTCTCCTCGAAGCCGCCGATGCGGCCGAGCCGCTGGGCGTGCTGGAGGAGGCTGGCCAGCCGGGCCGTCTCGTCCTCGATGCGCCAGATGAGCAGCACCGCGTTGCCGTGCCTGCTCACGCTGATGTCCGCCACAGCCGACAGCGGCACCTGGTCCACCAGGGCGGTCAGGTTCATGTGCCGGGCCCGGAACGGCTCGCCCGTGGCGTACACGCGCTCCACGTTCCGGAACAGTTCGCTGTCCCCGGCGGCCATCGGGTAGGCCTCCAGCAGCAGCGCACCGCCCACGACGGCGCGCGGCCGTCCGGCCGGATCCATGAAGCGCTTGTTGACGTGCTGGATGCGGAAGTCCGCCAGCTGCCCCGCCGCGTCCAGGTGCGGCACCAGCACCAGGGCGGGGTCGTGCAGCCCGTCGGCCAGGTCCATCAGCTCCACCGCGTCCGGCATGACCCGCGGCTCCTGCCCGGGGCCGTGCGGCGGCGCGTACGACTCCAGGGTGTGCGCGCACAGCTCCGCCAGGGCCTCCACCTGACGGACCACCTGGGGCGGCTGCGGGGCCAGCGGCGCCGGCCAGGCGATCTCCAGCACACCGTGGACGCGCCCCCCGGTGCCGGCGGGCACCGCGACCCTGCCGCCGTCCGGGTACTGGTGCCGGCCCACGCTGGGCAGCCCCGTACCGGCCAGGGACGTGATCCACTGCCCGGCCCGCTCGGTCAGCCCCCGCCGCGCCACCGTCGCCACGTCCGGCGGTACGTACCGCCAGCGGGCCGCCTCCGCCGGGGGGAACCCGGCGCTGCCCACCAGGGTGAGCGACCCGTCGTACCCGGCCGCCCAGATGGCCACCGCCACCGCGCCGAGCGGGCGCAGCGCCTGCTCCAGCAGCGCGTCGGCGACCGCCTGGGTGTCGTCCGCGGCCAGTGCGCCGCTCTCGGCCGCCCGCAGGCGTACGGCGGCGGAGTCGGCCACCGCCTCCCCGGCTGCCACCGCGTCCCCGTCGTACGTGTCGTCCTCGGGGGCCGCGGTGCGCACGGCGGCGGTGGCCGCGAGGAACGCGTCCGTCACCTCCGACATGCGGTCCCGCGCGGCCTGGTTGATGACGTCGACCGCGAACTCCAGCTGCGTCACCTGGGACTGCTCGGCCAGTTCGGCGAGCTGACGGGCGGCCTCGGCGGGACCGCAGCCCAGCCGCGCGACCAGGATGCCCTTGGCCAGCTCGATCAGCGCCCGCCCCTCGGCCTCCGCCTGGGCGGCCCGCACCTCGCGGCTGAGCCGGTCCACCGTGGCCGCCAGCCTGCCCACGGGCGACAGCGGCGTCATGCCGACCGGCTCGGACTCCTCCCGCCGGGCGACGCCGCCCGGCTCGCCGGACTGCTCGGACCCGCTCATACGGGCAGCCACCGGCGGACGCAGGCGATCAGGTCCTGGGTGTCGACGGGTTTGGTGACGTAGTCGCTGGCACCCGAGGCGAGGCTCTTCTCCCGGTCGCCGGGCATCGCCTTCGCCGTGACCGCGATGATCGGCAGTTCGGCGTACTGCGGCATCCGGCGGATCTCGGCCGTCGCCGTGTAGCCGTCCATCTCCGGCATCATCACGTCCATCAGGACCAGCGCCACCTCCGGGTGGTCCACGAGGGTCTCGATGCCCCGGCGGCCGTTCTCCGCGTGCAGCACCCGGAACCCGTGCAGTTCCAGGATCCCGCTGAGCGCGAACAGGTTGCGCGCGTCGTCGTCGACCACGAGGACGGTGCGCCCGGCGGGCGGGTCCTGACCGGCCCGCGGGTCCGGACGCGGTGGCTCCTCCGGCCGCACCAGGGACAGCACGTCCCCGGGTTCCTCGGCGGCCAGGTGCAGGGCGATGCGCTCGCGCAGCTCGTCGAGGCCGGCCAGGAACTCCAGGGTCCCGCCGGCCGAGCGCGAGCGCAGCTCCTCCTCCACGGCGGCGTCCGCGCGGTGACCGCTGTGCACGAGCACCGGCACGCTCGCCAGCGCCGAGTCGCCGCGCAGGGCGTGCAGGAAGCGGGACGCCTCGTCGTCGGGCATGCCCAGCTCCAGCACGACGCAGTGGCACGGCTCGGCCGCCAGCGCGCCGGCGGCCTCCTCGGCCCCCACGGCCGTGATGACGTCGAGCGGGGGCCGGTCTCCCGCGTCGTCGCGGCCGTGCGTCAGATCGGCGACCACGCTCTCCGCCACGAGGGTCAGCAGACCGCGCGGACGCTCCTCCACCACCAGCAGGCGCCGCGGCCGCTGCCGGTGGCCGCCGGTCAGCTCGGCCACCGGCGCCGGACGGTCGAGGACGTCTGCGGACAGGTCGGCCGGGATGTACTCGGGGCCCCGGCCCAGCAGGTCCTCGAAGTCGGGCCGGGCCACCGGCAGGTACAGCGTGAAGGTGCTGCCCCGGTCGGGCGTGCTGTCCACCGTGACGGCGCCGCCGAGGAGCTGCGCGATCTCCCGCGTGATGGACAGGCCGAGCCCGGTGCCGCCGTACTTGCGGCTCGTCGTGCCGTCCGCCTGCTGGAAGGCGCCGAAGATCGACTCCAGGTTCTGCTCGGGGATGCCGATGCCCGTGTCCTTCACCCGGAAGGCCACCACCGCCCCGCCCCGGATCACTCCCCTGGGCACCTCGTCGTCCGGTGCCGGTTCGACGGCCAGCTCGACGCTGCCCCGCTCGGTGAACTTCACCGCGTTGGACAGCAGGTTGCGCAGCACCTGCCGCAGCCTGGAGTCGTCGGTCAGCAGGTCCGCCGGCGCCCCGGCGGCCGTCGCGACCCTGAACTCCAGGCCCTTCTGGCTCGTCATGGGCCGGAAGGTGGCCTCGACGTACTCGATGAGCTGGCGCAGCGTCACCCGCTCGGGGGACACGTCCATCTTCCCCGCCTCGACCTTCGACAGGTCCAGGATGTCGTTGATCAGCTGGAGCAGGTCCGAGCCGGCCGAGTGGATGATGCCCGCGTACTCGACCTGCTTGGGGGTGAGGTTGCGCGAGGGGTTCTGCGCCAGCAACTGGGCCAGGATGAGCAGGCTGTTGAGCGGGGTGCGCAGCTCGTGGCTCATGTTGGCCAGGAACTCCGACTTGTACTTCGAGGCCAGCGACAGCTGCTGAGCGCGTGCCTCCAGCTCCTGCCGGGCCTGCTCGATCTGCAGGTTCTTCGCCTCGATGTCCCGGTTCTGCGCCGCGAGCAGGGATGCCTTGTCTTCCAGCTCGGCGTTGGAGTGCTGCAGCTCCTCCTGCTGCGACTGCAGCTCCGCGGAGCGGGCCTGGAGCTCGGCGGTCAGCCGCTGCGACTCGGCGAGCAGTTCGTCGGTACGGGCGTTGGCCACGATCGTGTTGACGTTCACGCCGATGGTCTCCATCAGCAGTTCCAGGAAGTCCTGGTGGATCTGGGTGAACGGAGCGACCGAGGCGAGCTCGATGACGCCGAGGACCTGCCCCTCCACCACGATGGGCAGCAGCACCAGCGCGGCCGGCACCACCTCGCCGAGCCCGGAGGAGATGGTCAGGTAGCCCGGCGGCAGTTCGTTCACCATGATGGTGCGCCGGCTGCGCGCGGCCTGGCCGACCAGGGTGCGGCCGAAGGCGATGCGGGTGGGTCTGCCGGTGTCCTCCGGGTAGCCGTAGGAGCCGACGAGCCGCAGCTCGGGACCGCTGTCGCCGTCCTCGGCCAGGTAGAAGGCGCCGTACTGGGCCGACACCAGCGGCACCAGCTCGTCCATGATCAGCTCGGCGACGACCGGCAGGTCCCGGTGTCCCTGCATCAGACCGGAGATGCGGGCGAGGTTGGTCTTGAGCCAGTCCTGCTCCTGGTTGGCCCGCGTGGTCTCGCGCAGGGACTCCACCATGGCGTTGATGTTGTCCTTGAGCTCGGCGACCTCTCCGGACGCCTCCACGTTGACCGAGCGGGTCAGGTCGCCCTCGGCGACGGCGGAGGTGACCTCGGCGATCGCGCGGACCTGGCGGGTGAGGTTGCCCGCCAGCTCGTTGACGTTCTCCGTGAGGCGCTTCCAGGTGCCGGAGACGCCCTCCACCTCGGCCTGGCCGCCGAGCCGGCCCTCGGTGCCGACCTCGCGGGCCACCCGGGTGACCTCGTCGGCGAAGGCGGAGAGCTGGTCGACCATCGTGTTGATCGTCGTCTTGAGTTCGAGGATCTCGCCGCGGGCGTCGACGTCGATCTTCTTCGACAGGTCGCCCCGGGCCACTGCGGTCGTCACCAGGGCGATGTTGCGCACCTGGTTGGTGAGGTTGTTGGCCATCGAGTTGACGTTGTCGGTGAGGTCTTTCCAGGTGCCGGCGACGTTCGGCACGTGCGCCTGGCCGCCCAGGCGCCCGTCGGTGCCGACCTCGCGGGCGACGCGGGTGACCTCGTCGGCGAACGCCGACAGCGTGTCGACCATGGTGTTGATCACGTCGGCCAGCGCCGCGACCTCGCCCTCGGCGTCGACGGTGATCCGCTGCGACAGGTCGCCGCGGGCCACCGCGGTGGCCACCTGGGCGATGGAGCGCACCTGACCGGTCAGGTTCGACGCCATCACGTTGACGTTGTCGGTCAGGTCCTTCCAGGTGCCCGACACCCCGCGCACCCGGGCCTGCCCGCCCAGGTTCCCGGCCGTGCCGACCTCGCGGGCCACCCGGGTGACCTCGTCGGCGAAGGCGGAGAGCTGGTCGACCATCGTGTTGATGGTGTTCTTCAGCTCCAGGATCTCGCCGGGTTGGTCAGGTTGCCCGCCATGAAGTTCACCGAGTCGGTGAGGTCGCGCCAGGTGCCCTTGACGCCCTGGACGTCGGCCTGGCCGCCGAGCCGGCCGTCGGTGCCGACCTCGCGGGCCACCCGGGTGACCTCGTCGGCGAAGGCGGAGAGCTGGTCGACCATCGTGTTGATGGTGTTCTTCAGCTCCAGGATCTCGCCGCCCTCCGTGCCGACCTCGCGGGAGACCCGCGTCACCTCGGAGGTGAACACGGACAACTGGTCCACCATGCCGTTGAAGACCTTGGCGATGTCGCCCATCAGCCCGTCCGCGTCGTCCGGCAGGCGGGTCCCGAAGTCGCCGTCCCGCACGGCCGTCAGGCCCGCCAGGAGACGGCGCAACTCCTGATCGCCCGGAGCCGTGTCCACGGATCCCGTGCTGTCGCTGGTCATGCGCACCCTCGTTCCGCTCCCCGGGGGTCCTCGGCGAGGACCCACCACCCCCTGCCCGGACCGTTCGTGCGGCCCGGCCTCCCGTGCCCGCGTTCGCGCAGTTCACGGACTCGGCCCCCGGGAGAAAAATACGCCAGAGGCTAACCCAGGTCCCCGGCACCGACAAAGCGATGTGTCACCCGGCCGAACGCGTACCCACGGACGGGTCGAGCCGGACGGAACGGCACCGGCGGCGCGCCCTGCCGGCGGCGCGCCCTGCCGGCGTCCCGCTGCCGCCGGAGGACCCGCCGGGCCGAATGCGGCGGCAAGGGGCGGGTAAGCGGTGCGGTGGAGCCGGTCCGGCCCGTCGCGTCCGCCCGGCCCGGTGGTCGCCGCGGGGGAGCCCCGCGGCCCGACCGGACCGGACGACGAATCGCGCAGGACGGGGACAGTACTGACATGGAACGAGCCGACCGGACCAGCACGCCCGCCGTCACCACGGCACCGGCCCCGCTCGCGCCGGCCGCCGGACCCGCGCCGGGCGCCCGGGGCGGCGCGGCGGCCGCACGGGCGTACGCCGAGTCGGTGGCGCGGACGGTCTGGGGCGGCCCCGGGCGGGAGGTGCGCGAGGAGGACGTCGTCGACCTGCTGCTCGTGGTCTCGGAGCTGGTGACCAACGCGATCCGGCACGGCGAGGGACTGGCCGGCTTCGAGGTCCGGCCCACCGCACAGGGGCTGTGGATCGCCGTCCACGACAACAGCGCGGCGGTGCCCCGGGCCGCGTACGCGTTTCCCATCACCCACCCCGGCGGCGGTTACGGCTGGCCGCTCGTCGCCCGCCTCGCCCGGGACATCGCCGTCGAGCCGCGCCCGGGGGGCGGCAAGACGATCAGCGCCCTGGTGCCCCTGCGCGTCGCGCGCCCCTGATCCGCGCCGGTCACCAGGGCAGGAACACGTGGATGTCCTTGCCCTGCTCCCCGGTGACGACGCTCACCTGGTCGGACAGGGTGTGGATCAGATGCCAGCCGATGCCGCCGCCGCCCTTGCTCGGATGGAAGGGGCGCGGTGCGGGCTCCGTCGTGCTGGTGTCGTGCATCACCACGTGCACACCGTCGAACGTACGGCGCAGCCGCAACTGGAACGGCCCCGGGGCGTACTGCACGGCGTTGGCCGCCAGCTCCGTGACGACGAGGAGGATGTCGTCCCAGTGCTCGGGTGCCGCGGGCGGCGCCGCCCGGGCGACGTCGTAGAGGAATTCCTCCGCGACCAGCCGCGCACCGGTCACGTTGTGCAGCTCCCCGGTGAAGCTGGCGGTGCGATTCGTGATCTCCTCGGAAGCCAGTGTCCTGTCCCAACGCGACTCGGCTGCCATTGCGCCTTCCCGGCCCGGCACCGGCCGGGCATCGTCCCTTCTCCTGCGGATCCCTTCCGTTGGTAAGTTCCCGTGCCGGCTCAACCTAGTCGCGCCGGTGTGCCGGTCCGGCGCCGGGACGCGGACCCCGGCTGTCAGCGCAGGAACACGTTGTCCGCGTCCTCCCAGCCGGCCGGCTCCTCCAGCGGGGGCTGCGCGGTTTGGCGGTGCGAGCGCGCCGCGTACATCCCGTCGATCTCCAGCGCGTAGGTCCGTACGATCTCGTCGCGGCGGAGCTTCATCGACGGGGTGAGCAGTCCGCCCGCCACGTCGAAGGGGGCGGGCAGGACCCGGAAGACCCTGATGGACTCCGAGCGCGACACCGCGCTGTTGGCCGCCGCCACGGCCCGCGCGATCTCCTCCCGCAGCGCGTTCTCCTCCCGTGCCTCCCGGGCCGGGGCGTCGCCCGGCAGGGCCAGGGATGCCCGCCAGTGCGTCAGGAACTCCGGATCGAGCGTGATCAGCGCCCCGACGCAGGGCCGGTTGTCGCCGACCAGCACCGCCTGGTGGACCAGCGGGTGCATCCGCAGCCGCTGCTCCAGAGCCGCCGGGGCCACGCTCTTGCCGCCGCTGGTGATGATGACGTCCTTCTTGCGGCCGGTGATCGCCAGGTAGTTCTCGTCGTCCAGGTGCCCGAGGTCGCCGGTGGCCAGCCAGCCGCCGCGCAGCACCTCGCGGGTGGCGGCCTCGTCGCCGACGTACCCCTGGAACAGCGACGGCCCGCGCACCAGGATCTCCCCGTCGTCGGCCACCCGGATCTCCATGCCGGGCAGCGGCTGCCCGACGGTGCCCGACTTCTCCCGGCCCAAAGGCTGCATCGTCAGTCCGCCGCTGGTCTCCGTCAGACCGTAGCCGTCGTGCACGTAGACGCCGATGCCCTCGTAGAAGAGGGCAAGTTCGCGGCTGAGCGGCGAACCGCCGGACGTCGCCCGGTTCACCCGGCCGCCCAGCGCCGTGCGCAGCCGCCGGTACACCGTCCGCTCGTACAGGGCGTGCTGGAGGCGCAGGTCGAAGCCGGGCCCGGCGCCCCGGCCGAGGCGCCGGCGCTCCAGCGCGGCGGCGAAGTCGCGCGCCGTGTCCGCGGCCCGCTCGAACAGGGCACCGCGCCCCGCCTGCTGGGCCGTGCGCAGGAAGTTCTTGTAGATCTTCTCCAGGACCGACGGGACGGCGTACAGATACGTCGGCCGGAAGGAACGCAGGGCGTTGGAGAGCGCCTCCGCGGTCATCACGGGCTCGTGCGCCATCAGCAGCCCGCCCCGGACGCACAGGGTCTGGATCATCAGCCCGTACACGTGCGAGAAGGGGAGGTAGGCGAGGACCGCGCCCTGTTCTCCCGGCGGCGCCACCGTGTGGCCCCAGCCCGCGAGCAGCGTGTCGCACGGGGCGGCCAGACCGCGGTGGCTCAGCGCGCAGCCCAGGGCACGGCCGGAGGTGCCGGAGGTGTAGGCCACCACCGCGGTGGAGTCCGGCAGCACGATGCGGCGCATGGAGTCGACCGTGGCGAACGGGAGGAACGCGCCGCGCGCCACCAGTGCGTCCAGCGCGCCCGCGTCCACCTGCCAGACGTGCCGCAGCGCCGGCAGCGACGCGCACACCGAACCGACGGTCATCACGCTCTGCTCGTCCTCGACCAGCACACCCACGCAGCCGGCGTCCCGCAGGATCCACTCGACCTGGTCGCGCGAGGAGGTCGGATAGATCGGCACGACCTCGGCGCCCACCGTCCACAGGGCGTAGCTGAAGACCGTCCACTCGTACCGGGTGCGGGCCAGGACCGCCACCCGGTCGCCCGGCGAGATCCCGCTCGCGATCAGGCCCTTCGCCAGGTCGACCACCTCGTCGCGGAACTCCACGGCCGTCACCTCGTCCCAGACCGCCGAGCCGGGGCCGCGGCGCCTGGCGAGCATCGGCAGGGTCGGTGTGCGGGCGGCCGTCTCGAAGAGGCTGTCGGCCAGACCGCCGGTCAGCGGCGGGACGGTCCGGGGAGCGAGTGCGGTCTCGCGCATGCGCCGGCTCCTGACGTGTACGGACGGTGACGCCGCCGACGAACACCGTGGTCGACGGTGCTCGGAGGCTAGCTCAGCCGCAGGCGGCGGGGGCCGGGAACGCAGAAGTGTTCCCACCCGGTGATCCGGCCGGATCGGGGGACCCGGGAGGACATGACGTACGTGAATCCCGACCCCGAACCCCGAATCAGCACCGGACTGGAGCCGGGCGGCGGCGTGCCGCCCGGGGAGACCCCGCCGGCGGAGAGCAGCATGCCCGAGGCAGGCCCCCAGGACCTGCTCAGCAATCCGGCCAAGGGCTGGAGCAAGGGGCCGATGGCCCTGATCCTCGCGGTCGTGCTGATCTTCGCGGTGGGCCTGCTGGGCTACGCCCTGGCCCTCATCTACTGATGCCTCACGCCGCCTGGGTGCGGCGCACGCACGCGGCGACGACCTGCCGCAGGCTGCCCGTGCGCTCCAGCAGCTCGCGCTGCACGCGGGCGCCGTTGCCGTGCCGCAGCAGCGCGTCCACACCCTCGCGCACCCGCTCCAGGTCGCCCGCAGCGGCGAGGGCCTCCTCGGCATGCTCCAGCAGGGCCCGCACGACCGTCTCGGCCGGCATCCGCCGCATCGTCGCCGGGTGCAGCAGCTCCTCCGTCAGCCCGGACCGGGCGGCCCGCCAGGCCGCGAGGCGGAGCAGGCTCACACTGTCCTCGGCCGGCCCCGCGCCCCGGCGCCACTCCTGGGCGGCCGTGTCGACCAGCGCGCGGGCGAGCGCGGCCAGGACCACGGCCGTCGAGGCGTCCAGACAGACGTCCGCGACCCGGAACTCGACCGTCGGGTACCTGGGGGAGAGCCGTACGTCGAAGTAGACCATGCCGTCGTCGAGGATCGTCCCGGTGGCGAGCATGTCCGAGACCCGGCGGTGGTAGCCCTCCGCCGAGCCGAACAGCTCCGTGGGGCCGGCCGACGGCCAGCGCTGCCAGACCCGGCTGCGGTAGCTGCTGTAACAGGAGTCCCGGCCCTGCCAGAACGGGGAGTTCGCGCTCAGCGCCGCCAGCACCGGCAGCCAGGGCCGCACCCGGTCGATCACCGCGACGCCCTCCTCGTCGGAGTCGACCGAGACGTGCACGTGGCAGCCGAGGACCAGCTGCTCCTGGACCACGACGCCGTACTGCTCGGCCATCCACTCGTAGCGGCGGTTCACGCCGACGGAGGGTGCCACCGGCAGCGGTGAGGTGGCGAGCGCGGCCACGGCGCAGCCGATCCCACCGGCGTGCCGGCCGGCCTGCGCACGGCAGCGGACGATCTCCGCGTGCAGCCGCTCCATGTCCGCCTGCGGATGCGTGGCGAACTCGAGCATCTGCTCGTGCAACTCCTTCTCGAAGACCTCCTGCCTCACGTCGTGCTGCGAGGCCCGGGCGAGCACGGCGGCGGACAGCGCCCGCGGCTCACCGGTCGCGGGATCGACCAGGAGGAGCTCCTCCTCCACTCCGACGGTGCGCACGTGGTGCCGCCTTTCTGTGGGCCGCTGCCACCGAACGACTGCCCCGGACAGCCGGTCGGACACCTGGCCGGCTCACAGGGCGTACGGCACCAGCCACACCGTCGCCAGCGGAGGCAGCGTGATCCGGATGCTCCCGTCCTCCGGCTTCACCGGGTCCGGGTTGGCCACGCCGCTGCCGCCGTAGGCCTCGGCGTCGGTGTTGAGCACCTCCTGCCAGGCGACGGCCTCGTCGCCGACGGCGAGCCCGTAGGCGTGCCGCACGACCGGCGAGAAGTTCGACACCGCCAGCAGCGGAGTGCCGTCCGCGCCGTACCGCAGGAACGCGAAGACGTTGTCCTCGGCCGCGTCCACCGACACCCAGCGGAAGCCGGCCGGGTCGGTGTCGCGCTGCCACAGGGCGGGCGTGCGCGCGTAGCGGGTGTTGAGCTCGCGGACCAGGTCCTGGACACCGCGGTGGTCGGCCGCCGAGTGGTACCCCTCGTCGAGGAGCCACCACTCCGGCCCCTGCTTCTCCGACCACTCGGCGCCCTGCGCGAACTCCTGGCCCATGAACAGCAGCTGCTTGCCGGGGTGGGCCCACATGAAGCCCAGGTAGGCACGCACGTTCGCGCGTCGCTGCCACCAGTCGCCGGGCATCTTCGACACCAGCGCCTGCTTGCCGTGCACCACCTCGTCGTGGGAGATCGGCAGCACGTAGTTCTCGCTGTACGCGTACACCATCGAGAACGTCATCTCGTGGTGGTGGTACTTGCGGTGCACCGGCTCGTGGGCGACGTACTCCAGAGAGTCGTGCATCCAGCCCATGTTCCACTTCAGGCCGAAGCCGAGCCCGCCGGTGTCGGTCGGCCGGGTCACCCCGCCCCACGCGGTCGACTCCTCGGCGATGGTGACCACGCCGGGGCAGCGCCGGTAGACGGTCGCGTTCATCTCCTGGAGGAAGGCCATGGCCGCCAGGTCCTCCCGGCCGCCGTACTGGTTGGGCTCCCACTGGCCGGAGTCGCGCGAGTAGTCCAGGTACAGCATCGAGGCCACCGCGTCCACGCGCAGCCCGTCGATGTGGAACTCCTCGCACCAGTACACGGCGTTGGCCACCAGGCGGCACCCAGTCCATGATCACGCCGATCCCGGCCCGGTGCAGCGCGTCGACCAGGTACCGGAAGTCGTCGGGGGAGCCCAGGCGCGCGGTCGGCGCGTAGAACCCGGTGACCTGGTAGCCCCAGGACGGCCCGTAGGGGTGTTCGGCGACCGGCATCAGCTCGACGTGGGTGAAGCCCAGGTCCTTCACGTACGCGGGCAGCTCCTCGGCCAGCTCGCGGTAGGTCAGACCGGGCCGCCAGGACGCCAGGTGCACCTCGTACACCGAGAACGGCGCCTCGTGCACGGGCCGGTCGGCACGGGTCCGCATCCACTGGGCGTCGCCCCACTGGTAGTGCGAGGCGGTCACCACGGACGCGGTGTTCGGCGGCTCCTCGGCCGCGCGGGCCATCGGGTCGGCCTTGAGAAACCGGTGCCCGTAGCGGGAGTGGATCTGGAACTTGTACCGGGTGCCCTCCCCGACGCCCGGCAGGAACAGCTCCCACACCCCGGACGAGCCCAGCGAACGCATGGGGAAGGCCGTGCCGTCCCAGTGGGTGAAGTCGGTGGCGACCCGCACGCCCTGGGCGTTCGGCGCCCACACGGTGAACCGGGTGCCGGCGACCCCCTCGTGCGTCATCGGCTCCGCGCCGAGGGCCTGCCACAGCTGCTCGTGCCGTCCCTCGCCGATCAGGTGCAGGTCCAGCTCGCCGAGCGCGGGCAGGAAGCGGTACGGATCGTGCGTCTCCCGCGCTTCGCCGTCCTCGTACACCACCACAAGGGTGTACGCCGGGATCTCGGCCAGCGGCAGCACGCCGGAGAACAGGCCGTCCTCCTCCGAGACGAGCGCGTGGCGCTCGCCGTCCACGACCACGCTCACCTCGCGGGCGAAGGGGCGCAGTGCCCGGAAGGCGACGCCGCCGGGCACCGGGTGGGCGCCCAGCAGGGCGTGCGGGTCGTGGTGGGCGCCCGCCAGCAGGCGCCCCCGGTCGTGGGGGTCCAGGGGCGGCGCGGTCGCGCACGCACCGGGTGCGTGCGCGGTGGGACCGGAGGGCTCGGGGATCGAGGTGTCGCGGAGGGCCACGGGTCAGTCTCCTCTCACGGCGAGTCGTTCGATCGCCGCCATGGGTACGGGAAGCCAGTCGGGGCGGTGCCGGGCCTCGTACAGCACCTCATACACGGCGCGGTCCGTCTCGTAGGCGCGCAGCAGGCCGTGCTTCTTGCGGGGGTCCCATCCGGCGCGAGCGGCGTAGCCCGCGCAGAACGCCTCACGGCAGCGGCGCGCCCACTCCGGGCGCCACGGGCGGCGCTGCCGGGCGGCGTAGTCGAAGGAACGCAGCATGCCCGCGATGTCCCGCACGGGGGAGTGGGCGCTGCGCCGCTCGGCCAGCGGGCGGGAGGGTTCGCCCTCGAAGTCGATGACGAACCAGTCCCGGCCGGCCCGCAGCACCTGACCCAGGTGGAGGTCGCCGTGGATGCGCTGGGCGGGCGGCCCCGAGTCGCAGGTCGACAGGGCCGCGAACGCCGTCCGCAGGCCCGGGACGAACGGCTGCAGCGCCGGTACGCAGTGTGCCGCCGCGGTCAGCCGCTCGGTCATCGCCGCCGCCGTACGGCCGTTCTCGCCGGGTGCGCCGACCGGGAAGGCGGAGGCCAGGGCGAGGTGCACGTCGCCCATCGCCTGCCCCAGCTCGTGGGCCTGCACGGTGAACTCGTCCCCGCCGGCGAGCGCGTTCAAGGAGAGGGTCCAGCCGTCGGAGGCGCCGTGCAGGAAGGGCTGGAGCACGCCCAGCGTCGCCTGGTACGGATAGGTCGTGCGCATCCACGCCACCGGCGCGGGCACCCGTCCGCAGCCCTGGCGGGCGAGCGCGTCGGGCACCTCCAGGTCCGGGTTGACGCCGGGCTGGACGCGCCGGAAGAGCTTCAGGATGAACTCGTCGCCGTAGACCAGCGAGGAGTTGGACTGCTCGGCGTCCAGCAGCCGCGGCGCGAGACCGCCGGGCACCGGCCGCGCGGGGTCGGCCTCGAAACGCAGGGGGCCGGCCTTGCCCGGGTGCCGGAGCCGTTCGAGGAGCAGCTGGGCGGTCCGGGGGTCGTGCAGCGCGTCGTAGACCGTCCGTCCCGCCAGCGGCCCGTCCTGCACCTGCCCGATGATGGCCCGGCCCAGCCGCGGGGACGGCTGCTCGCGCACGCCGAGCAGCAGCTGGTAGCAGTCCCCGGCCGGGGGAGTGCCGCCCGGGAAGGGCACGGAGCCCTGCCCGGTGTGCACCAGGAGGTGCAGACAGCCCGGGAACAGCTCGGTCATCGACAGCAGACCCAGCTCGGCCACGGGCCGGTCCTTGCCCGCGAACCAGCGCTGGCGCGGCAGCCACTGGCGCAGCAACTCGCCGAGCGACGCCATCGGCTCGGCGAGCTGCCCGCGTCTCGTGCGCAGGGGTGCGGTCTTCGGCATGGTGACGCGTCCTTTCCTCGGCCCACGCTCAAGCGCGGCGGCCGATGCGGGATGCGACTCGGGTGAGCCGGAACCAGTAGAAGCCGTGGCCCCCGAGGGTCAGCAGGTACGGCAGGTCGCCGATGGCGGGGAAGCGGACCCCGCCGAACAGTTCGACCGGATGCCGTCCGGCGAACTCGCGCAGGTCCAGCTCGGTGGGCTGGGCGAACCGCGCGAAGTTGTTCACGCACAGCACCAGGTCGTCCTCGTACTCGCGCAGGAAGGCCAGCACCGCGGGGTTGGAGGAGGGCAGCTCGGTGTAGGTGCCCAGGCCGAAGGCCGGGTTCTGCTTGCGGATCTCGATCATGCGGCGGGTCCAGTGCAGCAGGGACGACGGCGAGGCCATGGACGCCTCGACGTTGGTCACCTGGTAGCCGTAGACCGGGTCCATGATCGTGGGCAGGTAGAGACGGCCCGGGTCGCAGGTCGAGAAGCCGGCGTTGCGGTCGGGCGTCCACTGCATGGGGGTGCGCACCGCGTCGCGGTCGCCGAGCCAGATGTTGTCGCCCATGCCGATCTCGTCGCCGCGGCGGATGCCGATGTTGGCGCGCATGCGCGGGTCCTTGGCGTACTCCGCGTACATGTAGTCGCGTTCCTCGTCGGTGACCATCTCCAGGGTCAGCTCGAAGTGGAAGGCCATGTGGCACTCGTCGCCGCCGGTGGCGTAGTCGCCGAAGTAGTCGACGACGTCCTCCGGCCACTGGTTGGCCTCGGCCAGCAGCACGGTGTCCGGGTAGTGCGCGTCGATCTCGCGGCGCACCCGCTTGAGGAACGCGTGGCTGGCGGGCAGGTTCTCGCAGTTGGTGCCCTCCTCGGCGTACAGGTAGGGCACGGCGTCGAGACGGTAGCCGTCGACCCCGAGGTCCAGCCAGAACTTGAGGGCGGCCAGCATCTCCTCCTGCACGGCCGGGTTCTCGTAGTTGAGGTCCGGCTGGTGGGAGAAGAAGCGGTGCCAGTAGTACTGGCCGCGGACCGGGTCGTAGGTCCAGTTGGACGCCTCGGTGTCGACGAAGATGATGCGGGCGTCGGCGTACCGGGTGTCGTCGTCGGCCCAGACGTAGTAGTCGCCGTAGGGGCCGTCGGGGTTCTTGCGGGACTCCTGGAACCACGGGTGCTGGTCGCTGGTGTGGTTCATGACGAAGTCGATGATCACGCGCATGCCGCGCTGGTGGGCGGCGTCGATGAACTCGACGAAGTCGGCGAGGTCGCCGAACTCGGGCAGGACGGCGGTGTAGTCGGAGACGTCGTAGCCGCCGTCGCGCAGCGGTGACTTGAAGAAGGGCGGGAGC